>DATDGS010000058.1:0-19197 GCA_036521955.1 Terriglobales bacterium | reverse complement strand
AGTCCCGGCCAATCTTAACCCGAAAAACGCAACTTCTTGTCTACAGGCACAATCTCCTCGGGTGGACCATAACCGCGATCGTGTGCCTGATTCGAGACCGCATATAGCTTCAGGTCGCTCCAACTCCATCGACTGGAAATGGGTGGCCTCCCGCAGGCACAGTACAGCGTCCATTCATCTGCGAATCCTTCAGCCAGCGGCATCAAGTACGACCCGTTACGGTACGGGCTGAAGCCCGGCAAATATCGAGTCAAGCATTTTGGGCACTCAACGCAATGGCGAACACGGGAAGCCATGGCATGTGTCGGTGAGCTCCTTCGAGGGAAACTGGCGGCATGCGCTCGCCCCTCCATCGACCGTCTGTCACCGGCTGACAAGCGTTGCGGGTGCGTTCGCGTAATGCTGATTTGGACCAAAGCAAGCCGAGGGCCGTCTTTGGAGGAAAATACGTGAGGTTCCAATGCTCAGGTGCGTGTTTCCAGGCTAGAGAGTGACGAATTGACCAATTCTAGAAACAAAATAAAACAAGCTCACTGATCAATTCATACGGATATCAGTAGAGATCGCCGGCGATGCTATGAGATTCGGGAAGCCGGAACATTTGCCTCGACAATTGCAGTCGTAACATGCATACTAGTTGGTATGTTAGCAGGTAGAAGCAAACCGAGACGCAGCGGGGCCACACCGCGTGATCCAGAGCGCACGCGAGGGCGCTTGTTGCGGGCTGCCTTCCAAGAGATGCACCGCTCAGGATTTCGGAACGCTGACCTGGATGCCATTCTGGCCCGAGCAGGCGTGACCAAGGGCGCGTTGTACTACCACTTCGACAACAAAGAAGCTCTCGGGTATGCGGTAGTGGACGAGGTCATCGCAAGTAACCTTTACCAGAAGTGGGTGCAGCCTTTACGGAACGCCAAGAACCCCATCGACGTTCTTATCCGCATTGTTCAGTCCGAATCGCTGAAAAGAGAAGACGTTCAGCGTGGCTGCCCCTTGCTTAACTTGTCTCAAGAGATGTCAGGTCTTGATGAGGGATTCCGCAGAAGGACGGCAAAACTTTATAAGGACTGGCACGACGCCATGGCGGGGGCACTGCGCGAGGGACAGAAACGCAGGGTAGTGCGGAGTGATATCAATGCGAATGAAACGGCTACGTTCCTGATGGCGGCGTGGGAGGGGTACGTCGTTTTAGGGAAGAATTCGCAGGATCCCCGGACGATGCAATCCGGCCAGAGAAGGGTGAGCGGCCACATCAACTCGCTACGCACGGCATGAGGCCGGGCGCGACAGAGACCAGCGCGCCGCTTTCGTGAGGGTTGTAACATGCTTCGCAAATACCATAGTGCAATCACGCCGGCTGTGTGCGAGCAACAGATGGTTTGGGGTCTCGTGTCCATGTTGTGCTGCCCCCTCCCCTAGCATACATACCGGTATGTATTATGAGAGTACAACAATCAGCTGTGATCGCCTCATCATAGGTTTGAAGGCGTATTTAAGTCCGTATCGAAGGGGAAAATCAATGAACCGAAGGATAGTCGGGACGATCACACTAGGAAGCTTGGTGCTGGTTGTCGTGCTGAGCACGGCGTGGCAGACGCAGGCACAGGACGCCAACGCGCAGTATCCCAGCATGGCCCCGCTTGACCAGTACCTGATGACGGATCGCAACGCCGAGATAGCCCTTGCGCGGAGCGCGGCGCCGGAGGCCATCTCGCGCGATGCCGAAGTCTTGGTGCTGGGACGGCATGGCTATGAAACCGCGGTCAGAGGCAAGAATGGTTTCGTATGCGTCGTGGAGCGAGGGTGGATGTCCCCATTCGATGGTGATGGTGCTGTTAATTTTTGGAACCCTAAAATTCGAGGTCCGATCTGCTTCAATCCGCCGGCTGCCCGCTCCATCCTGCCTTTGACGTACAAAAGAACGGAAATGGTATTGGCCGGTCAATCCAAAGCTCAGATCATCGACGTCATCAAGACATTCATAAAACAAGGGCTGCCGCCCCTGGAGCCTGGAGCCATGTCCTACATGATGTCGAAAGAACAGTACCTTACCGATAACGACCATCACAACTGGATGGCTCACCTGATGTTTTACACTCCACTCATGGACGGTGTCGTTTGGGGTGCAGATCTGTCCAACTCTCCCGTCATGCTGAATCCACAGTTCAGTGGCGCTCCGGAACCAATCGACGTATTCATGGTACCCGCGGGCTGGTGGTCGGATGGAACAGCGGACCCAGTCAGGGTCAGGTAGGCAAAATGATCGCATTGGGAGTTTTTGCGCTGGCTATCGTGCTGGGCGAGTGGGGGCAAGCGCAAGCACAGGACCCAAAAACACCGTATGCGAGCATGGCTCCGCTTGATCAATACCTAATGGTGGATCGAGACGCCGAGATTGCCATGGCTCGTAGCCCGGCGCCGGAGGCAATCTCGCGCGATGCCGGTGTCCTCGTCCTTGGAAGGCATGGCTACGAAACCGCGGTCAAAGGAAAAAACGGCTTCGTATCTGTCGTGGAACGCTCCTGGATGCTGCCCTACGACGACCCGGAGTTCTGGGACCCCAAGGTGCGACTGCCGCTGTGTCTCAATCCGCCGGCCGCACGGTCTCATCTGCCCCTTACCTTTAACCAGACAGAGTTGGCTTTTTCCGGGATGTCCAAAACCCAGATGTTCGACAGGACCAAGACTGCGTTCGACAAGAGCGAACTGCCGGTTCCCGAGCCTGGATCGATGTGCTACATGCTGTCGAAACAGCAGAACTTCGGACCTAAATACGGGAACGCCGATCCTCATCTGATGTTTTGGTTTCCCCAGAAAGACCATATGAATTGGGGCGCAGATTTTCCTGCTTCGCCTGTGGACGTACATCAGTACTCTCCGCAGCCAATTACCGAGTTTGTTAATTTCAGCGTCCAAGTGGTCGGACGAACCGGCGGCACACACGAATGTTCACCGACGTCCGATCACAACGCGCATTCAGTCATGACCATGCGAAGAAGATCGTCAAAATCTTTTAGGCTCGGGTCCCGAACGGTCAGCCAAGCCGTGTACACCGGCCGGAACAGAGATGGATGAGGGAACCATGCGCGTGCTGCTCGTGGATGATGAGCCCCTGGCCCAAACAGCTTTGGCAAATGTCCTGTCGGCAAGGAGGGACGTGGAGCATTTCGATTCTGCCAACGACGCGGTCGAAGCGCTCGAGAAACTGGCGACGGACTCTTACGATGTTTTGCTTCTCGACATCAATATGCTGGACCTGTCGGGCACTGAACTGGTAGATCAGCTTAGAAAACGACACTTTCCGTTGCCGTCCATCGTGTTTGTAACGGCACACGTTGAACACGCGATCGCCGCCTTCGAGAAGCACACCGTAGACTACGTGCTAAAGCCTTTCTCGAACGAAAGCATCAGCGAAGCCTTGGTCCGGGCCTCTCGGAGAGCAAAGGCCGAACGAGTCGCGAAATTGATCGAAGCTTTGCCGCAGTTGCAGAAGCTGTCTCGTCCGCAGTGTCCGAGGATCGCAATCAAAGCTAAAGGAAGGATTCTCCTCATCAATCCTGGCGATGTGGTCGTAGTTCAAGCTGAGGGCAATTATGTGTCACTGCAGCGGGAATCGGACTCCTATCTGCTGCGCGAGTCAATCTCGCTGGTGGCAGAAAAGCTGAAGCCATACGGATTCATTCGGATCCATCGATCTGCGCTCGTGAATACCTCGTTTGTAGTAGAGATCAAGCCGTACCCGACGGGAAAGTATGGTCTCCGGGTTAAAGGTGGGAAGGAATACGCAGTTACCCGCGGTTACACGAAGAATCTCAAACCCCTCACAGAATTCCGGATCGGTAGCGGCAAGTTCCTTGTGGAATAGCCTACTCCTAGACGCAACGTGGACATGAGCACCTGCCACCGACTCGGAGCGGATCACGCTAGTGCTTTTTCGGACGCGACGCCGGGATGATCGTCAAGGGTAAGAGAAGGTGTGAGGCGTCGCGTTCGAAAAAGCCGTCAGAAGGAAGCCGCTGGCGCGGCGGACGCGGGACTTATGCAAATTGCATGGGGCGAGTGAGGGGTGTAGAAGTTCGCGGGAGTCGCCAAGGTGGGTGCAGAAGGAATCGGCGGACTGTGCAAAGACGAGTCGATGGCGGGAGTGAACCTAGGCAGGGATAGAAAGAAGATGTCTGGATGGAAGGGAGACACACTTCGGCGAGACGCTCTGAAGCGTAGCGAGTGCGGTGTGGGAGCGCGTGAGTTCATGCAGCGGTGGCCAGGAGCGGTGGAGAACGGAGTTGGAGTTGCGCGGCGGTGAATCGTTCGACGACGGCCATGGGTCCACCGCACTTGGGACAGCGCCACAGGGGCTGGGTGGTTGGTGCGGTCGAGGGTTCCGATTCGGCTTGCGGTGGAACTGCGTGGAGAGCAGCGAAGCACAGCGGCAAGAGAGTAGCGCGCCTTCGGTGGGCGAGGAAGCCGAAGTGGCGGATGCGGACGAAGCCCTTGGGGAGCAGGTGAAGCAGGAAGCGACGGAGAAACTCATCGCGCGAAACGGTCATCACTTTCTGCTGGTTGTGGTCGGCAGAGTCACGCCAGCGAAAGCTAACCTGGCCTTTGGCTAATGCGACCAGGCGATGGTTGGAGACAGCGACACGGTGAGTATAGCGGCCGAGATATTGCAGCACGTACTCGGGCCCGCCGAAGGGTGGTTTGGAGTAGACGATCCAGTCTTTGCGGAAGAGGGGACGCAGCCAGGCCGCGAAGAACTTGGGATGGGTGAGCGGTGCGAGTTCGCCGGCCAAGTGCAGTTGACGGCGCTCGAAGGCTAATCTTAAGGTAAGGTTTGACGACCAACCGGACCGATCGCCGTATCCGCAGCGATTTCATGAACGCCAACGAAACGCCAGGAGAAGAGGGCGCCGATTCGCCGGAACAACTCTGGGGCGGCAGCCTAATGCGGAGCGTCTCGCCCGGCTGGCTGCCACAACTCAATCGGATTGCCCTCAGGGTCGTGCAGGCGGGCAAAGCGGCCGTTCGGGTAATGCTGCGGGTCTACTTCGATCGCAATATTCGCTGCCCCTAAACTGTGCCGTCATCGCGTCGAGGTCCCGGACGCGAAAGTTGATCAGCATGTTTCCGATCTGGATTACTTCCGGGTTGCCGCTAGCTTTGATCGGAAACGCCTCGGAGCAGACTTTTGCGCGGAGGGGATCTCGATCCGAGGCGTTTTCGATCGAGGAGGTTAGGAGGAAGCCGCTGGCGTTTGCGGCGGACGCGTGGAGCTATGGGATTTGAATCGACTTTGTTGGAAGTTATTCTATCGATAGGAGTTGCGCGAGGATCCTGTTATTGACGCTCATCGATATACGGCTGACGTCGCTGTCCCTGTTTACAGCATCGTAGCGCGCCACGGTGAGTCGTTCAAGACTCCACTGAGGTATGAGACTTGTACTCGCGGTGGCGTCCGCCGCGCCAGCGGCTTAGCCTTGCCGACAACACGAGACTTATCACGTGTCACGGTGGAGTGACTCGTGATCGATGTCGGACCGTGACAGTCGACCGGTTGAGGGTCCCATCACGCAATTCCTCGTTTCGCGGCTGACAGGGAATTAGTCAGTTTGAGGGAGCTTGCACTTGATACAATGGAGCCAAGCCACCTTGGGTGGCTAGTCTATTTCCGGAGCGTTTTGGCTTGCCCTTGTCGCCAAGGAATCTTTGCAGTTTTATTCTGTTGACGCTGATCTTCGCCGGCGGGCTGGTCTCCCGCGCCGCTGAGCCAAAATTGGAGACCGTTTCGGACAGTCCATACCGCCTGCATTTTTTTCACACGCATACTGGAGAGCGCCTGAACATCGTCTATCGCGATGGCGAAGGCTACGATCAGGAATCTCTGGCGCACCTGAGCCGGTATCTGCGCGACCACCGCACCGGCGAAATTCATGAGTACGATCCCCGGGTATTCGACCTGCTCCACGACTTGACGACTGCACTCGGGAATCCCGATCTTGAGATTGATGTCGTCTGCGGCTACCGTACACCCTGGAGCAACGAGTTCCTCCGCACGCATGGACACGGCGTGGCCCGTCACAGTCTCCACATGCAAGCGATGGCCATCGACATCCGGGTGCCCGGGATTCCTACTGCACAACTGAGGGACGCTGCCCTGGCGCTGCATCGTGGTGGTGTCGGCTACTACGCAGCTTCGGATTTCGTGCACGTCGACGTGGGGCGCGTCCGGCGCTGGTAGTTGTGCACCTGATTTACGGGTAGGGATAACCTTGAGCTAGCGCCGCCGCCAGTTCGGCATCGTGTCCGTAAATGTCCTCGCTGAAGTGAACTTCGCCGTTTTCGTAGGCGAGCGCCGTGCCGTACACGATGAAGACCGGAATCTTCTTCCCGAGGCCCACGGTGACGTCGTCCTTTCCGCTCTGCATTCCTTGCCGCACTCGATCCAGCGTCCAGCCGGGATTATTGCGCAGCGCCCAAGCGGCGAGTTCGGCGGGCTTCTCGACGCGAATGCAGCCGTGGCTGAAATCGCGGCGGGAACGCGAGAACAACTCCTGCGAAGGCGTGCTGTGAAGATAGACGTTGTATTCGTTCGGGAACATCAGCTTGACCAGCCCCAACGCGTTGGTCGGGCCGGGCTTCTGTCGCACCATGAGCTTTCCCGCACGGAGCTGCGCTAACACTTCGTCGGAAACATCTCCTGCGGTGACCACCTTACCGCCGTAGGTGGCGACCTCATATCTTTTGCGTGCGAGGTAGCCGCGATCACGCTGGATGGCAGGAACAATCTCGCTGCGGAGAATACTAGGAGGAACATTCCAGTACGGCCGCAGGACAATGTAAGTCATGTCGCGCGAGAAGACCGGCGTTTGCGTGCGCATCGCTTTCCCAACCACGACGCGCATGGTCATGACGACGTTGTTATTTTCGTCGAGAGCCCGCAGCTGGAAATCGGGAATATTCACGATGATCGGCGGCGCGGAAAACTCAGCCGGTAACCAGCGCCAGCGCTCCAACGTGAGCTGGAGTTGGAGGACCCGGTTCTGGAGTGGAACATTGAGTTGTTTGACGGTGGCGGCGCCGAGGCGGCCATCGGCATCGAGGCCGTGGCGGCGCTGGAAGCGCTTGACCGCATCCACCAGCGGCCCGCTGTACGTTTGAGTTTCGGTGGAAAAAGTAGCATCCGCCGGCAGGTCGCCCACGCGTCGCAAGAAACGGGTCAGGCGAGGCACACCCGCGTATGATTGGCCTGGATCGATGGGCTTGGTAACATCCGGAAGCTTGTCTCCGTCGTCAATGCGTGCCAGTTCGATGTAGCGCGCGAGCGCCTGCTCGGTCCGACGATAGCCTGCGAATGGAGGTTCCACCTCGTCAAACACTACTTGCAGGTTCGAACTGGTGATGATCCGGTCGCGTAGAAACTGGGCCAGATCGTACTTCTTCTGTTCCACGCTGAGTCCGAACCTAAAATGCTCTGGATTGATCCGTCCAATGCGCAAATCGGACACATAGCGCATGGTGCAGACCGTGAGTGCCACGTCAAAACGCGCCACCGCCGGGCCACTCGACGAGCCTTGCAGCGCGCGGATTCTCTCCTCCCACCGCGAAGCGTCATAATCCTCCGGGTCGAGCCCTTTCTTCTCGGCATCTCTGAAAATCCCGATCACCGACAGGGCTTGCGGTACTGGTTGGGACCCCTGGATCCAGGCCGGCGCGAATCCTGCCGGCTCGTAGAACTTCTGGAGCCAGGTGCGATAGTCGCTGAAGTTCGGCCAGCGCATGCCTTCCAGGTTCCCGCTCGTGACCAGATTCTGGATGTCGGCTTGTTGCCCGACGCTGAGACATGCCAAGCACAAGACAAGAAGGCTGCTTCCGCACGCGAAACGTATCCGACGGCCAGTGACTTGCACTTCGTAGCTCCCTTCCCGGTATACTCATCCCTCACTTTGTTCGAGACGTGTACAAATTATAAGCAACGATCTTCGCTGGTATCTAGTAAAGCTGACATGCCGCATATCGACTGTCTGAGCTTTGCGCGGCAACCCTTGCCTTGGTTGCCCATCACTCGGGCACAATCCCGACAAACCCCCCGGAATGTGGCGCCCCCGCCGACCCCCTCTCAGGCCGCTCTTCTTTGAGAAACTGTACTCCTTCTATACTGCTCCCATGGCGGTGACGGTAGAAATGCATCACACGGGCTGCGTGCCTGGGGTGCGGTCGGAGATTGCGGCCATCATCGAGCATGCGCTTGCGGATCGGCCAGGGGATTGGCGGGTTTTGATTATCGGCTCACAGGCGAACGACCAGTGGGAGATGAGGATCACGGGACCGAACGCATTCGAACGGTCTTATACGCTGGAAGGCTCGGCCGGCGAGCATGAGCCGCACATCATCGGGAGGATTGTCGCGAGGATGGTGTCGGCGAAGGGACAGTGATCGAAAGTTCCACCGAGGGCTGGTGGGTGTACAGGTGTGCGGGCGGGAGTTCCCAACTTCAGGTTTGCCGACCACTCGGGGTTGGCACTCTCCTCTGGGTTTGCGCCTGTACAATGCCGATCAAAGCATCGATAGGGTCCTTGTCCTTGCTCCGTTGCAGAGGAAGCAACCACCTGTCACGGGGCAGTTTTGCGACGACCTCCTCGACAATGGCATATCCAAGCGCTTCCTTGCTCTCGAAATGGTAGTAGAGCGCTCCTTTGGTCACGTCGGTGGCGGCCAGAATTGCATCGATCCCGGCACTCTGGAAGCCGTATCTGTCGGCTTAGGACTTGTTAATCCCCGAATGAGATGTCTGTCTCGAATTTTCCAATTGTTAGCAAGGGCAAGCCAACGAGAGATCGCAGCGAGTCGCTAATGTCGATCAGAATCTACGGTTAATACGAGGTGCTTTCTTCAGCCCTTGCTCGCGAATCCCATGCCTGCAAGGACGCCTCGCATATAAGCGAAGCTGGCGATCACGCCCGGCATCGGATCGTCGGGATGAATCTCATACTCCAGATCGACGAAGCCCTGGTACTTCGTTGCGATGAGCGCTTCAAACATCTTCCACACTGGCATGATGCCGTTTCCCACTGCGACCTGGCTCTCTTTGCTCTCGAAGTTCGTGAGGTCCTTCATGTGGACGTTGAGCAGCCTCGGGCCTGCTTGGTGGATCGCCTGAACCACATCCGTGCCGGCGCGAACCGTATGCCCGACATCGATGCAGCAGCCGATGCGCGGATCCATGCTCTTCACCGTTTTCAATACACCCAGTGGCGAGGGCCACAACTTATCTTCCGGCCCGTGATTGTGAATCGCGATGCGGATGTCATACTCCTCTACAAACTTCTCAATTCGCGGCAAAGTTTCCAGTGTAGGGTCTCCGGCGACAATAACGCCAATACCCGCTCGCTTGCAGTATTCGAACTTAGTCCGTATGTCCGAATCTTCATCTTTTGCGAAATAGATGGCTCCGGCAGCGTGAAGCCTGATGCCTGCTGCGGCATAGTCAGCCAGCGCGGCGGCCTCCTGCTGGGCTTCCATCGGAAGATGATCTTTGACGTCCTTCGCATTTAAGGCGAATACATTGAGCTGCTGCATGAAGCCGATCATCTGGGCGCGGCTGAAGTTACGAAACGTGTAGCTGGCCAGGCCTAACCGAATCGGCGATGCTTCCTCAGCGGATGAGCGGGCCTGAGTTGACGCCAGGACGCCGATCGGAGCAGCGAATGCTGCTGCAACCAGTGCGCTGGAGCGAAGGAAATCGCGACGGGACACGTTGCTCGTCCTAGACATGCGGTGCCCAGCCTTTCTCGTACTCGCGCCCCCACATCTTCATGGCATCCGGGTGGCCCTGGATTCGTCCGTCTTTCGTGTCGAGATGCAGCTCCCGGTTGACTTCCCAGGCGATGTTTGAAAGCTGGAGCATCGTAACCGCGACGTTGCCGACCGAGATAGGGGCGTTGAGTTGCTCGCCTTTGCGGATTCCGGCGATGAAGTTCGCGAAGTGAGCGTCTGTCATGGAATCGCGGCCGATCAGGTCAGCGGATGAAGTCGCATTGCCAGCTTTGAATTCGCTTGTCTTGTTGCCTTTAAGGTCATAGATCTCGTAGCCACCGCGATCGACCAGCACCGTGCCAGTCGTTCCCATGATTGTCGAACCACGATCGCGGCCGTAATCCTTCATTCCCTGGCAGCTCTTGCCCTCCCACGAAATCATCTTGTCTTCGTACTCGAAGCTTGTCACCAACGTGTCATAAAACTCCCAGTCGTCTTTGAAATGGTATCTGCCGCCTGACGAAGTAACTCGATCCGGATAGTCGACGCCCAGCGCCCAGCGACATACATCGACTTCGTGCGTACCATTATTGAGCGTTTCGCCAGTGCCGTAGATTCTAAACCAGTGCCAGTTATAGGGATGCACATTGTCCTTATAAGGGCGACGTGGAGCAGGGCCCTGCCACAGGTCCCAATCAAGCTGAGGTGGTACCGGCACCTCCTTGCCTGTGCCGATCGACTTTCTCACATTGACATACCAGGCTTTCGCGAAATATGGCCTCCCTATAACGCCCTCGTGAATCCTTTCGATGATCTCGATGGTGTGTGGTGAAGAGCGCTGCTGCGTGCCGATCTGCACGAGCTTCTGATACTTCTGCTGCGCCTGCACCAGCATTTCGCCCTCAGCAGGATTGTGGCTGCATGGCTTCTCCACATAGACGTGCTTGCCCGCCTGTAACGCGGCGATGGCCATCGGTGCATGCCAATGTTCGGGAGTGGCAATCGTGATCGCGTCCACCTCCCTCAGTTCAAGAATCTTACGAAAGTCTTTGCCACTTGCGGGAGCCTCGCCCGTCTCCCGCCGCGTACGGTCGGCGAACTTCTGGAGAATATTGCTGTCCACATCGCAGATATGCGAGATTCGCGCCGCGCCTTTGTTTGCCTTGAGCGCCGCGAGATGAGCATAGGCGCGCCCATTAAGACCAATAATGGCAAAGTTGAGGCGGTCATTAGAACCAAGGATCTGGTCATAACTCTTTGCCGTACTTCCAATCGCTAGCCCCGCTGTGCCTGCGGCAAGTGCATCGAGAAACTCACGTCGAGTAATCATCACCGTCTCCTTGCTTCTGATCAGCAGGAAATTCCAGCCTTCGTCAGTGTCTTGCGAAGTCCATCCATGCTGACACGTGTGGACGCTTCGGGCGAGCCTGCACCGCGCCAATGAGTTTCGAGGCTCAGCCCATAGTGGAAGCCATCACGCTGCAAAGCCTGCAGTTGCCCAACCCAATCCACGATGCCGCCTCCTACCGGGGCCCAATCGTATTTGTGGTCCGGCCTGCGCACTACGTCTTTGCAGTGACAGTGCCCAATGCGCTCTTTGGGCAGCACTTCGTAGCCGGTTGGATAGGGTGTGCTGCCTAGCGCGGCGGCATTGCCGGGATCCCAGTTCAGCATGAAGTTCTTGTTTGGAATCGCCTTCAGCACCGCAGCCAACTCTTCGCCCGTGGCTGTGTTGCAGGACATCTCGTTTTCGAGCAGAAGTGCCAGGTTGTCTTTGGCGCAGCGGTCCGCAGCCTGCTGCAATTTGGTGTTGATTGCCGCGCGGTAGGGCTCCTGATCATCCAGCCGCCAATAGTCGAAACAGCGAATCCTGTCGGTATTGAAAGATTTGGCTAGCGAGATACACCGCTCGAGCAGCTTGTCCTGTGCGCTGGCATCGAAGGCCGCATGGAACTGATCGCGCGCTTCGCTCCGCAATGACCGCGGAGCTCCAGGCCAGTCTGTCTTGAACAGTGGGCTTGCGATATCCGCGACTCGCAGCTTGTGCTCCTCGAGGATCCTCCGCGCATCCTCAACTTGTTTCGTGTCGAGTTCGGTCACGTTCTTATTCCACATCGAGCGCAGCTCGATCCACCGCAGTCCGAAATCACCGGACACGATCTGACATGCCTTCTCAAAGTCCTGCGTGATCTCGTCGTTGATCACGGCCAGACGGAACGGGCAGGTGCTGGGACCCGCCGCCAAGGCATTCATTAGTGATGATGCGGCGGCTTTCTTGACCAGAGGCGACATTGCCGCCTCGAGTCCTGCCAGTCCCAAGCGCGAGAGCGCCGCGCGTCGTGTGTACTCCATGCACTCTACCTCCTGCGACCAGACGATTCTCCGCTGTGACGTTCCATCATTCTAGGCCCTCGCCTGTTTCACCCGCCTATTGGTTGACGCCGCTGGCCAGAAAACCTCCGTCGACAACCAGAGTCTGCCCGGTAACGAAGGATGCAGCATCGGAGCATAGGTAGACCGCGGCTCCGACGAGTTCTTCGGTGGTGCCAAAGCGTCCCATCGGAGTCCGTAGGAGCAGTTCCTGGCCGCGCGGCGTGTTGTCGATCAGGTCTGCATTCAGAACAGTGCGGAAGACGCCGGGCGCGATGGCGTTCACGGTAACGCCCTTCTTTGACCACTCCACGGCAAGCGAGCGCGTGAGTGAGACAACGCCTGCCTTGCTGGCCGCATATGCGGCGACTTCGTTGAGCGCAACGAAGCTGTTGAGAGAGGCGAGGTTGACGATGCGGCCGTAGCCACGCTCCAGCATGTGCCTCCCGAAAATCTGGCAAGCGCGCAGGGTTCCAGTTAGGTTCGTGTCCACGATATCGGCCCAATCCTCTTCCGGCATGGTGAGCGTGGGCATGCGCTTGATTCTTCCCGCGCAGTTGATGAGGATGTCCACACTGCCGAATCGTCGGAGTGCGGCAGCGAGTACTTCTTCGAGCGAAGCCCGGTTGCATACATCCGAGCAGATGCGCAGGGTTTGGCGTCCATGGCGTTCGATCTCGGCCGCGGTTTCGTCGACTTGTTCCTGGCGGCGCGCCGAGGCGATGACATCAGCTCCAGCATCTACGAGGCCGAGGCTCAGGGTCCGTCCGATCCCGGAGGTACCTCCGATCACCACGACGGTTTTGCCTTCAAGGCTGAGGATATTGGTCGTCATTATATCTGCGCTCCGGATTTCTCCGCTGCGGTGGTGAGCAGGCCTGCTTCGCGCAGCCGGGTAAGGATCTCTTCGACGGCTTCTTCCGGACTTCCGGCAACAGTGATGGGCCAAGCATCGGAGGGCACCTCCAGCGTCTCCAGCTGGCTATCGAGCAAGTCGGGATTCATGTATGGATGGTGTCGCGATTTCATGCGCTCTTTGATCAGAGAGGTCGGCCCTTGCAGATAGACAAAGCACATTTCGCTCTTTGCGAAGCCGCCGGCCAGCAACTTGCGATAGTGCCGCTTCAGCGCCGAGCAGGCCAAAATGGCGCGCTCGCCGTTTTGGCGATACTGCAGCATCCGCTCGTGCAAGGCGTTCAGCCACGGTCCTCGGTCGGCGTCGGTCAGAGGGATTCGGGCAGCCATTTTCCGCTGATTTTCCTCGGAGTGATAGTCGTCGGCGTCTTCGAACTTCCATCCGGTGCGAGCGGCGAGCAACTTGCCGATGGTCGTCTTGCCGACACCGCTCACGGCCATCAAGACTACGATCATGCATTGCGCCCCTGCAATTTATCGCGGTACGCCCACAGTCCCAGCCCGGGATTTGGAACGAAGAAGACCTCCTCGCCGTCAACAGGGTTGTAGCCATGGCGAAGCATCTTCGGGTCGTACTGCGTGAGCATGGCTTGCAAATCGCCAAACTCAAAGCCCACGCCTTCAACCTCTTTCTTGGTGAGATGACCGGGGCACAACCGGATTGTGAAGCGACCTTCGGAGGAGCCGTGGATGAGGTGAGCCGCGGCGCTCAGGTCACCGGCGAGATCCGCATTGGCACTCACGGCTTCAAGCGTGGCAGGCGTTCCGCGATAGCCGTATTTGCGGATCAGCGCATCGATGCCCCGGTCTTCGCCAAATTCCTTCACGCCGGGCGCGAGGATGATCAGTTCCGCACCGTCGGCCAGTGCCATGCGCGTGCGGTAGACCGCCTTGTTGCCCAGCCAGGTGCTGTGAAACTCACGGGGATCGAGATAAACGACAGCCTTCTGTATTGGCGCGTCCATCGTCTCGAAGTTTACTTTCAGGCTCAACGCGGCGGCGCGGTGAAAGCACTCGATGTCGTCGCCAATGAAAAGGCCGCGCACCGCCAACCGGTCATCATTCGTGCGTCCGACAACGGTGAGCACGTAGACAATGGGCAGATGTTGCAGGAAATGATCGGACGCGTAATTGAGAACGTTGCGCACAGGGTTCTCTGCGCAGCCCATGATACGCTCCATCCCATAAACCGCGCCCAGATAATGGCTGCGGCTTATGCTCTCTCGGCCTCCCGTGCCCACAAGAATATTCTTGTTGTAATTGGCCATGCCTATAACTTCATGGGGCACGACCTGGCCGATCGAGAGAATGAGATCAAAGCTACCATGTGCAATGAGCCGGTTCACCTGTGCCGGCCACGCATAGTTCAGCTTGCCCTCCGATTGCTCGCGGATGAATTCGGCTGGAACCTCGCCGAGGGTCGCGATGTCGGTTCGCCAGTTATGCACGCGGAAAAGTTCTATCGGCATGGCGCCAAACATTCGCGCGATCTGCTCGGGCTGCATGGCAGCATGTGTGCCGA
The DNA here is from genome assembly GCA_036521955.1 of Terriglobales bacterium. Lineage (GTDB taxonomy): Bacteria > Acidobacteriota > Terriglobia > Terriglobales > Acidobacteriaceae > Acidiflorens. The sequence goes on along the minus strand of DATDGS010000058.1, from coordinate 4,640 downwards.
GGGCGGGCAAAACCGCCTGGAGCCGGTCGCCGAAATACTCCCACGCATAGCGCGTCAGGTCACCGGCGCGGGAATGCAGGCGGCTTTGATCCGGTGGCACGACGAGAACCCGGTCCCGTTTTCCAAGTTTCGCAAGACTCTCCACAAGCAGATCGTGCAACTGCTGCAGAGATTGAGATAGATCGGTTTCAATACTCCCGGTGGTGCAGTAGAGGCTCATGCGGCGAGTTCCGCCTTCTTTAGTCCGGGAGCGAGCAGGCACATAATAACCAGAGCCAACAGGTAAGCGCCGGCGGCGATGCTGAACAGGCTCGCATAACTGTGCGTCAGCTGCAGAATGTGGCCTGCGAAGAAGGCAAAAAGCGCGCTGCCGACGGATCCCGCCATGCCACCGATACCGACCACCGAGCCCACCGCGCTGCGCGGAAACATGTCTGATGATGTCGTGAACAGATTCGCCGACCAGCCCTGGTGTGCGCCCGCAGCCACGCTGATCAGCGCGATGGCGGTCCACTCCGACTTGGCACTACTGGCTGTGTTGATGGGAACGACTAGAACAGCACAGAAGAGCATAGCAGTAAGCCGCGCGTAGTTGGGCGGTAGTCCAAGGCGACGGAAGGGAGCCGGCAACCAACCTCCACCGATGCTGCCGATGGCCGACACGTTATAGACGATGATAAGAGGCAGCCCGAGATGCGAAAGGTTCAAATTGAATTTCGCGCTAAAGTAAGACGGCAGCCAGAACAGATAGAAATACCAGATCGGATCAGTGAGGAACTTCGCGATCGAGAACGCCCAGGTCTGGCGGCAGCCCAGCAATCGGCGCCAAGTCACGGAGGTACCCACGTCCACAGCCGCCTCGTGGCAGATGTGTCGCAGTTCAGTGCTGGCAAGCTTGGGGTGGTCGGTGCGCTTGCGATAATTGCGGTACCACCACAGAATCCAGAGCAAGCTGAAAAGGCCAGTCGTTAGAAAGGCCGCGTGCCAGCCAAGGCGCAGCGTCACCCACGGCACGATGGCCGGAGCCAGGACGGCTCCCACGTTTGCTCCGGAGTTGAGGATCCCGGTGGCGAGTGAGCGTTCGCTCTGCGGAAACCACTCGGCCACGGTCTTGATCGCGGCCGGGAAGTTGCCGGATTCGCCAAGTCCGAGAAAGAATCGCGCAAAGCCGAACTCCACCACCGTGCTGGCCAGTGCATGGCCCATGGCGGAGAGGCTCCAGACCGCCATCACCAACATATAGCCGATGCGCGTGCCCAGCTTGTCGATCAGCCGGCCGGCCACCAGCAGGCCGATCGCGTAGGCGATCTGAAATGCGTCCACAATATAACCGTAACTTACCTCCGACATGCCGATGCTGTGCTCGAGCGTGGGCTTGAGGATCGCGATTACCTGGCGGTCCATGTAATTGATCGATGTGGCGGCGAACAACATGGCACAGACGGTCCAGCGCACTCGCCCCAAGCCCGTACTGGCAGACGACTCGGGAGATGATGAGCCGCTTTCCGCGTGGTTGTCGAAAATCGTTCTATCCGCCATGCCACGTTCCTACAGCCGATATGCCTTCTTGACTAAACTGTATGCGAGGTCGCACGCTACTTCCAGAGCTTCCTCTTCCTCCAGCCGATGCTCGGCGACCAAATTCGCCAGGAAGGCGCAATCTGTGCGTCGCGCCAGATCGTGCCGTGCCGGAATCGAGAAAAAGGCTCGGGTATCGTCGTTGAACCCCACAGTATTGTAGAAGCCCGCCGTCTCCGTCACCATCTCACGGAAACGCATCATTCCTTCCGGGCTGTCGTGAAACCACCACGGTGGCCCCAGCCGCAGGCATGGGTAGTGCCCCGCCAGCGGAGCCAGTTCCCGGCTGTAGGTCGACTCATCCAGCGTGAAAAGAATGATCGTCAGATCGCGCTCATTGCCGAACTGATCGAGCAGCGGGCGAAGCGCGTCCACATAATTTGTCGGCATCGGGATATCCGCACCGATATCGCGGCCGTATCGCTCAAAGAGTTTGCGATTGTGGTTGCGCGCGCTGCCAGGGTGAATCTGCATGACCAGCCCATCTTCGAGGCTCATCCGCGCCATTTCTGTCAGCATCTGGGCGCGGAAGAGCTCCTGCTGCTGGACATCGGCATCGCCGGCAATCACACGGCGAAAGAGTTCCGCAGCCTCTGCTGTCGGAAGATTCGCGGTTCGTACGGTCGGATGTCCGTGATCGGTCGCCGTGCAGCCGAGTTCGCGGAAGCGGATGCGCATAACTCGCAGCGCGTTGAGGTAGCCCGCCCACCTCGAGGTGTCTTCTCCGGTGTTCTGGCCGAGATTTGCGACATTGTCCACGAATCCGGTAAATTCGGGATCGACAACCGGATCGGGCCGGAAGGTTGGCAAAATTCTAGCCTTCCAGTTCGATTCGCGGATGGCCCTGTGCTCGGCCAGCGAATCGAGCGGAGAATCGGTGGTCGCCAGCACCTCCAAATTGAAACGCTTGTACAGAGCGCGCGGCAGGAACTCAGGCGCCAGAAGCTTTTCTGAGATCGTGTCGAAGTACAGATCGGCGGTCTCTTCCGACAGTCGCTGCTCAAGTCCGAAAAGCTCCTGGAAGGCAAAGTCGAGCCACATGCGCGTCGGCGTTCCCCGGAACAGATAATAATAACTGGCGAAGATGCGCCAGACTTTCCGTGCGTCCTTCAACTCCGGCCGCCCAATCTCCAGATACTCCAAGGAGACTCCCTGGCTGTAGAGCATTCGATAGATGTAATGGTCTGGCTGCACGAAGAGTCTCGCCGGATCGGGGAACGGCTCATTCTTCGCAAACCACGCCGCATGGGTATGCCCGTGAGGGCTGACGATGGGCAAGGTTCGCACATGCTCGTAAAGCGTCCAGGCCATCCTTCGTGTGCCGGGCTCGGCCGGAAACAGACGATCTGGATGGATCAGCATAACTCCGACCCTACCTTGTCCCTTCACATCGGCGAAACTCGATGCAGGAGCGGCGCGACGATCTGACCACCAGCATACACGTCGTTAATATCTCTGATAGAGCTGGCGAACCGATATTCTCAGATAGACGGCCAACCTTCAAACAATCTCCAACCATGAAGGCTTGCGTCGCGGGGACTGACCCATCTTTCATCGGGCAGCCCGCGGCACCGTATTTTCCATGGTCGGTGGTGCGTCAGAGACGCATGAGGTCTCAGCGAAAACGCCTTGGATCGAGATCTCGCTCGGCACCATAAGTCTGCTCCGAGGCGTTTTCGATCATGGCCGGCCACGATGCGACTGGAATCGTCGAATCGGCTGCGCATTAAATGGAAGGCGAAATCCAGCTAGCGACATGAGGGCAGGCCGATAGGCGGCTGTCAAATTGAAGAACCCGTTGTGCTGCGCTGGATCCGCAGAATGCCAGGGATTCCTCTATTCAGGGATGACTTCAATCGCGCTTACAGATGGATAGTTGACAGCAGGAGTAAAGTAGATCTCGATTTTGCCCTGGGGCGTGGGTTCAATATGCTGGAATGATTTGACCAACGGCTCGGAGCCGGCTTCCCGGAAAATATCAAACCCCTTCAAGAGCATCGATCCGTTACAAGAGACATCAAACACCCGGCTGCCCACACCCCCAATGCTGCCATTCTGAAGGCCAAACCAATGCTCCCTAAAGTGCAGCTTCAAAGTGTACTTCGCACCCGTCGCCACAGGCACTACGTAACGGAAGTGCCCAAACCGATGCCATTCGTAAAGGCGACCGTCGGTGCCTTTGGATAGATCACCTCCAAAACTACTAAGGCGGCCGCCGAAGAAGTACCTGTCCGGCATCCAAACATTGCGGTCAGAATCAACATACGGAAAACGTCCGACGACGATCCTGACCGGAAGCACGCGATGCGGAGCGCCTTGTAGAATTTCAATCGCATTTACGAATGCCTCAGGCGTGGCGAAGTCCACATGAATGGTTCCGTCGGTCGCGGGCGCGACATCTGTAAATACTTTCGTAGTTGCAATGTCATCCCCGCCCGCGTCGTCCACCACATCCAAGTTGGTAGGCGGGCCGCCATTTCGCGAAAATCCCACGTTACGGCTGTTCTCCTGAAGTCCCGACGTTGGAGCTGACCTCGTATATGCGGGGTTGGCGCGGCTATTTCGGCTTCTGGGAAACGCCTGTGGTGCTGGAGTACCTGACCCGCTGGGTCCGGCTGCGACTACGAGCCGCTTTGTGGCGACCGTGGAAAACACCGCGCCGCCGCCGGGCCGCTCTGTTGGCACTGGGAGTTCGGCCGCGACTGGCCAGTCATACGGCCAGCAGCGGCCGTGGCCCTTGGTACCTCGCAAAGGCTAAGGCCCTTTCTGTGGGGCTTTCCAATGCTTACTTCAAATCGCTCGGGCTTCCGACGCTGATCGATGGGTGCTAGCGTGACTGACTCGAACCGCCGTGTACGGACCCGTACGCACGGTGGTGTGGCAGGGGTCGGCGGGCAACCGCCGCCGCCCCTATGCCGATCTGACGGGAGAGTAGGCCGGCGGAGTTTCACCACCGGCCTCTCGCAGAACCGAGCGTGAGATTCTCACCTCACTCGGCTCCCATCAGACGAACGTACCGGTCATGCCGAGTCGCCAGTGAGCGAAGAGATCGGATCGCTCAG
>DATDGS010000057.1:0-134715 GCA_036521955.1 Terriglobales bacterium | reverse complement strand
GAAAGAACTGCGGCCATGGTGGCATAGAAATAGGAAGGATCTTCCCAGGGACGGACGTCGAACAAAATCATCATGCCGCCAACCGCAATCGAGCCGATCGCGGGGAAGAGAAAATTGCGCTTAAGGCTTTCAATCGAAGTCTTGCGCCACGCCAGCAACGGTCCGACGGCGGTGAGCAGCAGGAGCAGCAAGGCAACCGGAATGGCAACGCGATTGAAAAACGGCGGCCCGACCGTGACTTTGTGCCCCTGAACGAATTCCGACAGAATCGGAAAAAACGTGCCCCACAGTATGGTGAAGCACACGGTCAGCAAAAGAAGATTGTTGAACAGGAAACTGGATTCGCGGGAAACCAGCGACTCCAGTTTGTGCTCCGACTTAAGGTGCGACCGGTTCGCCACCAGAAAAAAGCTACAGACCGCCAGGGTCAACACGATGAAGACCAGGAACCACGTGCCGATCGAGGACTGCGCGAAAGCGTGCACCGAACTGATCACTCCCGACCGCGTGAGGAATGTCCCGAGCATCGAGAGCAGGAAAGTCGCGAAGATGAGCGACATGTTCCATATCTTCAGCATGCCGCGTTTTTCCTGCATCATGACCGAATGCAGAAACGCTGTGCCGGTGAGCCAGGGCATGAGCGAGGCGTTTTCCACCGGGTCCCATCCCCAGTAACCGCCCCAACCCAGCACCGCGTAAGCCCAGTGCGCGCCGAGGAAAACGCCGATGGTGAGGAAGCACCACGTCACCATGGTCCAGCGCCGGGTAATGTGGATCCATTTCTCGCCGGGATACTTCATGATGAGCGCACCCAGCGCAAAAGCAAACGGAACGGTGAAGCCGACGTATCCCAGGTAAAGCATGGGCGGATGGATGACCATCTCGGGATATTGCAGAAGCGGGTTCAGTCCGTTGCCATCCGCGGGGAGCGCGCCGCGCGTGATCGAGAAGGGGAGCGCCGCAAAATTCAGAATCAGCAGAAAGAAAACCTGCACCGACGCGATGATCACCGAAGCATAAGCGAACAGCCTCTGATCGGTCTTGTAGCGCAGGCGGAGGACGAATCCGTAGCCGGCGAGCAGGAGCGACCAGAAAAGCAGCGAACCTTCCTGTCCAGACCAGAGCACTGCGAATTTGTATGCCATCGGCAGATCGCGGTTGCTGTGCTGCCGGATGTAGGCGATGGAGAAATCGTCGTGGAACGCGGCCAATACGAGCACAATGCCCGCCAGCAGAACGGCAGCGAACGTGGCGATTCCGGCACGGCGGGCGGTCTCACCGAGACGGGCCGAAGCGGCATCTTTGCCGAATAATGCCAAAAAACCTGCCAGGAATGAATACGCACTCAGCCCGAGCGCCAACATGAGCGCAAAGCTTCCGATATAAGACATCGCAGGAACCCCACTGTATCTTTACAGTATTTTTTCAGAGAAGCGGATGCCATGCAATCCACTGGCACTCAGAAGTGCCTTCAATCGCTTGCCAGGCGCTGTTTATCGTTACTTCTCGAGCGAGTATCCACGTTCACGCCAATCGCGGATTCCGCCGTCCATGGAAATGACGTTGGTGTATCCCATTTTTTGCAGATTATCGGCTGCCAACGCGGAGCGGAAGCCTCCGCCACAGTAAAGTACGAGTTCCGTTCCGAGATCGGGATACTTGCCTTCAATGTCGCGCTCGATCACGCCCTTGCCCAGGTGGACCGCTCCGGGTAGGTGGTCGGCGTCGAATTCGCGGTCTTCGCGGACATCGACAAGAACGACTTTCTCGCCGCGATCGAGCCGGGCTTTGACTTCGTCAACGTTAGTTTCGCGAACGCGCTGCTTGGCGTCGGCGACAATCTTCAGGAAGCGTTGTGGATGCTGATGGGCCATGATCGCCCCCTCCGATGGGACTTCGGATGTCCGTCGCCAGAATGATAGCAGGAGCCCGTCGCCTTGCGGTTCCACCTGTGCCCCCTGTGGTTGATTCTGCCCGTTGACGGTCCGGTAACACAGCGGCCAAAAGAGTTCACGCAGGAATTCGCAGCCCTGGCCAGATTTCAACAAGCTGATGAAATAAGCGATTGCGATAAAATCGGACCTTTGCCGCTATGACGCTCATCATTCGCCAGTCGCGGATTCACTCCTACGGCTGCTGCACCACGCGACCGATTCGCAAGGGGACGCTGATCGTCGAATACGTAGGCGAGCACCTCACCAGCGAACAGGCCGACGATCTTTATGACGACTTTCCGAACACGTACTTGTTCGGGCTGGACGGCGGCAAACGCATCATTGACGGCTTCGGCGTGGCCGCCTTCGTCAATCATTCCTGCCAGCCAAACTGTGAGACCGATCAGATCCGGGGCAAGATGTGGATCATCGCCGTGCGCGACATCGCGGCGGGAGAAGAGTTGACCTACGACTACAACCTTTACGATGGCGAGGAAGACGCGCCCTGTTTCTGCGGGGCGAAACGCTGCCGAGGAAGCCTGTATTCGAGGGCGCACCTGCGCAAACTCGCCAAAAAGCGCGCCAAGGTGGCTGCCGCTGCGGCCTCTGCCGCCTAGCAAGAAGCGCAACATTTTCCGATGCTACAATCGTTTCGTTCCAAAAGCAGTTCCGCTCGCATTCGTACCTCTGGAGTCTTGTTTTGAACCGTGCTTCCGCCGGACTGGAAACCATCGTCGCCAAAGCGCTGCATCGCGCGCCGGGGAATGAAAGCGCGTTGCTGGCGTGGCCGATTGCGTGTGGCAGCGCGGTCGCCGATCGGACGCGGGCGGTGAGTTTTTCCGATGGCATTCTGCGAGTGGAAGTTGCCGACGCGGGATGGCGGCGGGAACTCGCCAACCTGGCGCCGCGTTATGTGGCCTTGATCAACAAGTATTCCGCGACCGCGGTGAAGCGGATTGAATTCGTGGTCAAAGCATGAACGTGAAGACACCGCAGACTGTCGCGGAATCGGGATTCGTATCCGGGCATCGCTTTAGCGATGCCATAATTCTTCGAAACCAAAAGCCCCTTTAGGGGCTGCGCATCGATGAAAGTTACCGAAAAAGACGTCGCCTACGTCGCCGATCTGGCCAACCTCGAATTGACCGACGAAGAGCGCGCTCGCATGCTGCGCGACTTGAACTCAATACTCGAATACGTCGACCGCCTCAGCGAACTGGACACAGACAAGGTTGCACCCATGGCCCAGGTCTCCGACCGCGACGGCGTGGACAACGACAATGACCAGTCCCGCCAGGGAAGCGACCGCTTCGCGTATGCCGTCCGCGAGGATGTGAAGGACGGCCTGCGAAAATCGCTGCCGCACGACACCGCGGTGAAAAATGCACCGGACACCGACGGAACATTTTTCGAAGTTCCGAAGGTGATTGAGAGATAGTTTCCCGGTGCAAGCGCGGTTCGTGTCAGGGCATCGCTTTAGCGATGTCGCCCAACCGCATTATCAAGCGCCTTCAGGCGCTTGACGCCGGAGACCGGACCTCTGCCGAGAAGTGATTGCGTTGAGAGAGCACAAATGGTACCTGCATTGACGATCGACGAGGTTGGGAGCGCAATTGCGGGCGGGCGGACGACCGCGACCGCTCTGGCTCAAGATTTCTACACCCGCATCCGGCAGGAAGATCCCGGGATCGGCGCATTCCTGACTCTCTGCGAGGAGCGCGCGCTGGCCCAGGCCGCGCGCATCGACGCGCTGGCAGCGGAGGGCAAGCCCTTGCCGCCGCTGGCGGGAGTTCCAGTTGCGATCAAAGACGTTATGGTGACGAGCGGTGTGCGCACCACCGCCGGCTCGAAAATTCTCGATAATTTTGTTCCGCCCTATGATTGCACAGCCGTGGCTCGCCTGGAAGCGTCGGGCGCGGTGATTCTGGGCAAGCTCAACTGCGATGAGTTTGCCATGGGCTCGTCCACTGAAAATTCGGCGTATTGCGCTGTGCACAATCCGCGCGACAAGAGCCGTGTGCCGGGCGGGTCGTCGGGCGGATCGGCGGCGGCTGTAGCCGCCGAGATGGCGGTGGCGACGCTCGGCTCCGATACTGGCGGATCGATTCGTCAACCGGCGTCGTTCTGTGGCGTTGTCGGATTGAAGCCGACTTATGGACGCGTGTCGCGCTACGGACTGATTGCGTTTGCCTCGTCGCTCGATCACATCGGTCCGTTTGCGAAAACAGTGAAGGAGGTTGCGCTGATGCTGCGCACCATTGCGGGACGCGATCCTATGGATTCGACTTCCGCTGAGGTTCCCGTCCCTGATTATGCGGCGGAACTCGACAAGCCGATAAAAAACTTGAAAGTCGGAGTGGCCAAAGAATACTTCGGAGCGGGACTCGATCCCGAAGTTCGTGCCGCGGTTGAGACTGCGATTCAGAAGCTGGCCGAACTCGGATGCGAGGTTGTGCCAGTGAGTTTGCCGCACACCGAGTATGCGATTCCCACGTACTACATCGTGGCCACGGCGGAGGCGTCGGCGAATCTGGCGCGCTATGACGGGGTGCGCTTCGGCTTCCGGGCAAAAGCAATCAATCTTTCTCAGATGTACCGGTTGACCCGCGACGGCGGATTTGGAATGGAAGTCAAGCGCCGCATCATGCTAGGTACCTACGCGCTGAGCGCGGGTTACTATGACCGTTACTACCTGAAGGCGCAGAAGGTGCGCACGCTGCTTACGCACGACTTCGACGAGGCCTTCAAGAAAGTGGATGTGATCGCCGCGCCGACGTGTCCGACGCCTGCGTTCCGGTTAGGCGAGAAGATAAATGATCCGCTGGCCATGTATCTGGCCGATATCTACACCGTAACTGCGAACCTGGCGGGGATTCCCGGAATTTCGGTTCCCTGCGGAGAGAATCACGAGAAGCTGCCGATCGGTCTGCAGTTATTTGCTCGGCACTTTGACGAATCCACGCTGCTCCGGGTAGCATACGCCTACGAGCGGTCAAGAAAGTCCGCGTAGGGTCGGACGCATGGGTCCGACTAGCGAGCGACGCGAGTCCGTCTAGGGAATTTCGTAATATCGCTCCCCCGAGCACGCACGGCACAGCACCCGCCCATCGCGCACAACTTCGCGCCGGAAATTGATGCCCTCGCCGCATTCAGCACAGACGATGCGCTCTCCCTTGTACCCGGGGAACTCTTCCGCCGCGATTTCGACCTTCACCCACTGCTTGGTGAATAAGTCGTCCTCCGCCATCTCACGATAGGCCAGCATCTGCTGCTGATTCTTGCTTTCGATTTCAGGATGCATGGAGCGCGCCAGCGCCTTTGACGATTCTTTTGCGGCGATCCGGATAGCTTTGCCGGTGCGCACGTCCTTGATGCCCAGATCGACGAAGGTCGCGGCCATCTTTCCCCAGTCGTGAAATTTCAGGGCGCGCTTGCCCAGGCGGCATCCGGTAACCAGGGAGATGGCGTCGGTAGCGCAACGGTCGATTTCGACGAACGTGACCAAACGCTTGCGATCTTCTTTGTTGCCGCGAGGGTCTGCAATGCCCAGATTCTCCAGACCCAGCATGGCCAGACGCACGCCCAGCACCTGGCCGGCGCAGAGATGGCCGTGGGCGACTTCGGCTTCGCGAAGATATTCGTCTAAGGACAGCATGGGATTTTGCAGCTTCGAAAAGCTGTAACTTGGTAAAGTCTGTCATCCTTCGCTTCGCGAAGGATGACACTTGAAACTACCACTTCAAAGTGATTTAGATTACCAATTCCTTCATCATTTTCTTCGCCACCGCACTCCATCTTTCGTGTTTTCGACGATGATGCCCGCTGCGGTGAGCGCGGCGCGGATGGCGTCAGACTCACCGAACTTCCGAGCATTGCGGGCCGCCTGCATCAATGCCAGATTTTGGTTCACCTCTTCGTCGGCAAGGTGGGCTGAACCCACGATTTCCTGCAATGCGGGGCTGATTTCTTTTTCGCGACCCTCGGCGCGAGCCCAATCCAGGATGGCTTTCATCTTGAGCTGGTCGTCATCTTTCAGCACGCCGAATATCTCGTCGAACTTTTCGAGCGCGCAAAGTAGCGGTTTCACGTCGTCCTGCCGAACTTTGTTCTGGCCAGATTGGTTCGGGCCAGCTTCTGCGGCGTCGAGCGCGGTGTTGGCCTTGCGCAGCATGTCGAATATCGCAGCTTGCGCTTCGGCGGTGTTCAAGTCGTCGTCGAGCGCGCTCTTCATGCGCGCGCTGGTTTCGTCCGCCAGTTGCGCCATCGCTGGGGTCGCGCCGGCGGGGAACTGCGTGCTCGTCAGGCGGAAACGGAAGTTGCGCAACTTCTCCACCGAACTTGCCGCCGCCGCCAAGCCATCGAAAGTAAAGTTCAGCTGATTGCGATAGGGCACTTGCGTCAGCAGCCAGCGGATCGACGACGGCTTGTGCCCGCGCAGCACCAGATCCCGGACGGTGAAAAAATTCCCGAGACTCTTCGACATCTTCTGGGCTTCGACCAGCAGAAAACGCGCATGGAACCAATAGCGCACGAACTGCTTTCCGGTGTTGGCCTCCGACTGCGCGATTTCGTTTTCGTGATGCGGAAAAATCAAGTCTTCTCCGCCGGCGTGCAAGTCAAAACTCGGTCCGAGTTCCTCCATCGACATCACCGAGCATTCGATGTGCCACCCCGGACGCCCCGGCCCGATCACCGTGTCCCACGAAGCCTCGCCCGGCTTCGGAGCCTTCCACAGGGCGAAGTCGCGAGCGCTGTCCTTGTCATATTCGTCGAGGTCTACGCGGGCGCCGTCGGTCATGCCGGCAAAATCTTTTTTCGAGAGCTGGCCGTACCCAGGGAATTTCGCAATTCGGAAATAGTAAGACCCATCATCGGTGCGGTAAGCGAAACCCTTCTTCTCCAACTCGGCAATAAAGTTGGCCATCTCGTTGATGTGTTCGGTAGCGCGCACCAGAACCGGTTTCTCGATGTTCAACGTGGCCGAATCTTCCAGAAAGGCCTGGACAAACTTCGCAGTGTACTGCTGCACGGTGACGCCATCGTGCGCGGAGTTGCGAATGATCTTGTCGTCGACATCGGTGATGTTCATGACATACCGGACGTCGTATCCGCTCTGGCGCAGAAAGCGGTAAAGAAGATCGACCGCGATAAATGTGCGGAAATTGCCGATATGGCCGTAGTCATAGACGGTCGGTCCGCAGGCATACATGCGGACGCGATTGCCGTCGAGCGGATGGAAGTCTTCGATCTTCCGGGAAAGAGTGTTATAGAGGCGCAGTGGCATGGATGATGGATGAGTTCGCGATTGCAGTACGAATCTTTTATTCTAGGGGCGCGGAAGAAAAGGGGTCAAATGGGCTGCGATGCCGTGCCTTCAAGGCTAGGACTGGTGCGCGGCGGATGGGCCATGCGCATGCAGCCGGTGCTGCACCAAGAATGCATAGTGTACGGCCGAGATGATGGTGAAGAAGAACGTCGCGCGCAGAAAGGTCGTGCACGCAATCTCCACCCAGCGCACGGGCTCGATAAGCAGCAGCAACACGAAGAAAATCGCAGCCACCTGCGCGAATGTGTTGGCCTTGCCGAAAATGCTGGGGCGAAAATCGCGCAGGCCGGCAATCATGAATAGCACTCCGCTGATCAGCAGAATGGAAATATCGCGGCTAAAAACCACCACCGTGTATTTCCAGGGAATCATCTTTTCGATCGAGAGCACGAGAAACATGGTGCTCATCAGTAGCTTGTCGGCAATCGGGTCGAGATATTGGCCGAGCACGGTTTGCTGATGCAGGGCGCGGGCCAGAAGGCCATCGAGGCCGTCGCTCATCCCGGCGAGCACGAACAGCGCCAGCGCCCATTTGAAATCGTGCTTGACCAGATTGATGACGATGAAGGGCAGAAAAATCATTCGCAGCAGCGTGAGCTGGTTGGGCGCGGTCAGTATCTGGCGGTAGTTCACCGCGGCTTTTCTCCCAACGCATGTCCTCCGGCATCTCTCCCAGAATGCGCGAGAAACTCGCTCACCAAGAGCGGAACGGGATCCTGTCCTGTTTTCTCCGCGAAACGCTGGGCGAGCGACAGGATGTTTCCCTCGGGAAGATCCAATTCCATTCGCTCCAGGCGATGCATGGGAAAGAAGACGACGCCGGAGGTGAAGGGCTCGCCGCTCTTGATCTGAGAAGCGAGATCGTCGAAGGACGCGACATCGACGCCGCGCAGGCTGAGGCCCTCGCCGGAAAGATGGAGGATCGCGCCCCAGAATTTTTCGCGTGGGTTGGTCAACGTCGCGATCACGAGCGCGCCCTGACGGAAGGGGCTAACAGCTTGCGGTTCCTGATAAAAGCTAGTGCTGGGCACCATGCGATTGTCGTCTGTTAAGGATAGAAATTGCAAACGGACTTATTGCCGTCCTCCAAACTTACGACTTAAACTCGGTTTGTCATCCGTCGCTTCGCCCGGGATGACAAACATTGTCAGTGGTCGCCCTCGTTCTTTACCGCTTTTAAATCAATCCCCACCTGCTCGGCCTTCTTATAAAGGTGCGATCGCTCGAGGCCCAGCGCCCGCGCCGTGTTCGAGATCTGATGGTGATTGCGTTTCAACTCCGCCAAAATGGTGTGCTTCTCGAAAACTCGCACGCGGTCGGCTAACGGGCCGGTGCCGGCCGTTGCAGAACCCGGCGGGGCGGCGGATGTGGGTAACGCCAGCGCCACGGTATCGGCGGTGACTTCGTCGGAGGTTGCCAGCAGCATCAGGCGCTCGACGGCGTTTCTGAGTTCGCGGACGTTGCCCGGCCATTGATGTTCCTGCAGCGCAGTCATCGCGCTTTCGGTGAAGCGCATAGGTTTCCATCCGTTGGTGGCGGTTACCTGAGCAGCAAAGTGCTCGATCAGCGCCGCGATATCTTCGCGGCGTTCGCGCAACGGGGGCAGTCGCAGCGGGAAGACGAATACGCGGTGAAATAAATCCTGCCGGAATCTGCCGTCGCGCACTTGCGCTTCGAGGTCGCGATGCGTAGCGACGACAACTCGCACATCAACGGTGATGGCGCACTCGCCGCCGATGCGCTCCACCTCGCCTTCTTCCAGCACGCGCAGCAGCTTGGCTTGCATGGCGAGCGGCATGTCGCCGATTTCGTCGAGAAAAATGGTGCCGTGCTGCGCTTGCTCAAACTTGCCGAGATGGCGGCTGGCCGCGCCGGTGAACGACCCTTTTTCGTGGCCGAACAATTCGGATTCAATCAGCTCCGCCGGAACAGCCGCGCAGTTCAGCGTGATGAACGGAGCACCTGCCCGCGGGCTGCGCTCATGCAGCGTGCGCGCCACCAGCTCTTTTCCCGTGCCCGTCTCGCCAAGAATGCAGACGCGTGTTTCGCTGGCGGCCACGCGCTCCACTTGTGCCATCACGCGGTGCATAGTCTCGCCTTTCCAGACGATTTCGTGTTTGCCGAGGCGGCGCTCCAGGTCGCGATTCTCGCGCTCGAGGCGCCCGAGCTTTAGAGCGTTCTCCACCGTGAGCAGCAATTTTTCCGTCGAGATCGGTTTTTCTAGGAAGTCGAGCGCGCCGAGCCGTGTAGCTTTCACCGCCATCTCAATGTGCGCTTGGCCCGACATCATGACCACCGGAGCTGCCACGCCTTGCGCTTTGAGATCTTCAAGCAGCACCAAGCCGTCATTGCCGGGCATCACCACGTCGGAGAGGATCAAATCGAACGACTGCGATTTGGCCAACTCCAGAGCCTTGTTTGCGTTGTCGCAGACGACGGCGTCATGCCCTTCCAGACGAAACGCCCGCGACAGAGAAGCCAGCGTGTTGGCCTCGTCATCCACGATCAGCAAGTGCGCTTTTTGCGCCACGGTTTTCTCCTGTTCAGCTGCGCCTCTCAACTCCATCCGGTAAGGGGATTGCACGGCAGTTCGATCCGAAACGTCGTTCCTTTTTCTTTCGTGCTCTCGACGGAAATCTTACCGCCGTGATCGCTCACGACCGATTGCACAATCGCGAGGCCAAGTCCCGTGCCATGCTTCTTGGTCGTGTAATAAGGAGTGAACAAGCGCCCACATTCTTCCTGCGTCAGACCGGAGCCGGTATCGGAGACGGAAACTTCAATCCGATCGCCCAGGCTTTCAGTACGAATCGCCAGCTCTCCACCTTGCGGCATGGCGTCGATGGCGTTGAGCACCAGATTTTGCAGGGCGCGATGCAGCAGATCTGGATCGGCTGAAATTTCGGGCAACGCTTGATCCAACTCGGTGCGCACGGAGATCTGCTTCTTGTCTTTGTCCTGCAATTGAGCCTGCTGCAATTGCGCATCGAAGACGCGCAGCACCGCGCGCACCACATCGTTCACCTGGGTCGGCTGGCGCTGCGGCTGCGGCATCCTTGAGAATTCGCTGAAGCGGCCGATGATCGTTTTCAGATTGTTGATTTCCGCCAGCAGGGTCGCCGTCCCCTCGTGAAAAACTTCCTCGAACATCTCGGGAGACTTCTGTTTCGCTCTGATCAGATTCTCCACCGTGACTTGCAAAGGGAAAAGTGGATTCTTCAATTCGTGCGCTAATCGCCGCGCCAGCTCGCGCCAGGCGGCCACGCGCTCGGCCTGCAGAGTGCGATCCTTTTGCTGCACAAGATCTTCCGTCATGCGGTTAAAGGCAGCCGCCAGTTCGCCCAGTTCATCGCTCGATTCAACCTCGACCTTGGCGCCGAGATCACCTGCGGCCACCCGGCGCGCAGCCTCAGCCAGCGACACCACTGGACGTGTGACGCGGGCGGCAAACCATAGGCTGGCCAGCACCGCCACGAGAATTCCTACGCTGCCTACCAGCATGGCGGTGGAGACGATCTGCCTCTCCAATTCGATCAGCGGACGCCGCGAACTCCCAACCAGCAGAACGCCCATCAGCTGCTGATTCGCCCCGTTCTGATTCGCCGCGCCCTGATCTGTCGCCCCTGGATTTGTCGCGTTGACGATGGGTCCGGTCAGTGGGATAGCGTGAAACACTTCGGTGTCACCGGGATCCGAAGTCCAATGGATCACGCCCTGAGATTCCTGCAGTGTATCGCGCACCTTTGCGACCAGCGGAGCGATTCTATCGGCTCCCGCCGCCGACCCGTTGAGATCGAACAGCGATTTCGGATCCCATTTTACGTCCAGGTTCTGATAAAGCAGTACGCGCGTCCCAACGGGAATGTCGAGTGTCGAGAGGAAGCCCTGGTCAAGGCGTTCGCCGCCAATTACGTATAAAGGTTGCTCTCCGACGCGGGCCACGCGCACGGCAAACAGCCCCAGGGTGGCTCCGTCCGGGAGCTCTTCGCGTTTCAAAAATGCTCCCGCCGGCAGCGTGTCCGCGGCCGTCGTTGCTTGGGCAATCGTTGCCCGTGGAATCGTCGCTTCGGGATATCCAAATTTCGCCTGCCACTGCGCGGACGACAGGATTGTGCCTCGATAGTCGACGAGTTCCAAAAAATCGAGCTGCTGCTGACTCGCCAGGGTGCGGGCTTCACCTACGTACTCGCCGGGGTCGGTGGTGCCGCGGTTCATATCGAGAGCGACGCGCTGCACCGTTTCGCTGGCGGCGATCGACTCGACCTTGCGCGTGACTCCCAGTCCTCGCCGCTGGAACTCGGATCGAAACTGAGCGGCGATCGCATTCGCACGGTCCTGATTCGCTTGCTCGAACGAGCGCCGGATGGTGCTGTACACCGACGCCGAAATGACCGCGACGCAGAGCAGCACGGTCGCAGCAAACAACAGCAGAAGTTTTTTGCGGAAGCTCATCGCGAGCCCACCGGGGGGAATGAGTATGCGCGAGAATCCTGCCGCAGGACCTCCGGCCGATCTGCCAGCCAAACATCGGCCAGGGAAGGCCCTGCCTCGTTCCATGCACCCAGTCGACTCGGCACCCAGTCGCGCACGCGGGCGCTCGCCGCACTCGCCACTGGCAAATGGAAAAGCGGGATGACAGCGTGTCCAGCGAGCAGACTGTGCTCGGCTTGATACAGATCGTCAAGAGAGGTGCCGCCGCCCGGCGTCGAGAATACCGGCTGCGGCAATCCCAGTTGCCGCGCGGCTTCATCGAGCGACGTGGCTGGATCGGGACTCGGCAGCACGACGCGCACCAGGCGGATGTCTTCCGCTCCCGACAACGATACTTGCACGGTTATGCCAACCTCACGCGCGTTGAGCGCAATGCGCTCGGCGACGAGTTGGGCCTGCGGATCTCGCGGGTCGTAAGCCAGGCCGTAGCTCAGATGGGGCGCGGGTTGCCGCGCTTCGGCGAGCACAGCATGGGCGCGTTGCGGATTCGCTGGCGCGGAAAACACTGCGCTATAGCCCGTCATCCAGTTGGGAAGAACGCTCGCCGCCGTTTCTCCCGCGCCTTTCAGCAGCACGGACTGGATGGGCTTGCGATCAACCGTGAGTGCCAGCGCTTCTCGCAGGCGCGGGTCCTGAGCTTTTGAGTTGGCGGAGAAAACGAGCGCCAATAGCTCCACGGGCAACGACAACGATGATGACGATGTGCCGTGCGGCGATGATCCGCCGGCCGCTTGTGGCGACACCTCAATCACATCGGTCTTGTCCAGTTCGAGCGCGATAGCTTGGTCGCGGAACGATTTGGCGAATTCGATCTCGATCGCGTCTACAAAAGGACGCCCGGCCCAACTGTCTTCATTGGCGGCGAGCTTGAGCAGTTTCGCCGGCTGCCACTGGGCGACCAGGAACAGGCCGGTGCCGATGGGAACATGATTCGCATCTTGCTTCAGCAAGAGATTGCGGGGCAGCGCAAGCTCAGCGAGGAGCGAAGGCATGGGCGTCTCGCTCTCGATTGACACGGAACCAGCCGATGCTTGCACACTCCAGTTGGAATGGAGCGTGCCCAGAATCTGCGCAATGGCCGCGGGCGACGCCGCGCTAAAGTCGTGGAACTTGACACCGGGCCGCAGCGTAAACAGCCAGTGCCGGGCGTTATTATCGCTCTGCCATGCGACGGCCAGCGCCGGTCGCGGGTCGCCGCGCGCATCCAATTTCACAAGAGTGTCGCCGACCAGCGAGAGCGTGCGCGCCATATCCCAGTAGTCGACGGGCGTGGCGTTTGCGGGGAGCTCGAGAGCATCCGGAGCCGATTGCAGCATGACGCGCAGGGTTCCACCATAGTGCGGACGCGTGGCCGCTGTTGCTGCCGCGATCATCAATGCGATCGTGGACGCGACCAGGGCCCGGCCCCGCAGACCACGGCGGATTAGGAGTTGCCGTGGCCACGCGCGGCAGCCGAGCTGTGATCGGCTTGGACGGGCGAGGGCGCCCGTCCCCACACGAGCCGAGCTAATTGCCGCAAGAAATCGATACGCGATACGCCTCATACCATCCAGTGTCTTTTCGCTTTACGATTGCCGCTGCGCTATTGCCGCTGCTGTCCGGCCAGAGCGCGACGATTCGTCCGTCAAACTCTACCGCTGAACTGACGGCGACCGGATCGCGATCTGGAATCTCGAACGCGCGCAGGTCGTCGCGTTCGGTATCACCGCTTTCCGAGACAAGCAACTGTGCGCCCGTGCCGCAAATGGAGTGAATCGCGGCCAGATCGCTTCCCCATCTGGCGCCGCGGATTTCCTGGTCCGTCATCCCATCGACCAGATGAAGCGATCCATCCACCGCAGTGAAAGCCCATAGCGTGTAGCTTGATCGCGGGAGCGCCGCCGCCGAATAGAACGAGGCAACGTTGGATATTTTTCCAATACCGGGCGAAAGGGCGCCAGTGAAGAAATTGCGCGATGCCGCAAAGAAGGCCCGCACGCTGCCGTTTTCCGGCGTCAGAGGCCAGGGATGGTTATAAGTTAGATCGTCAGTGTCGTTGCAGTTGAGCGTAAGCGGCGCGACTGTGCTCGATCGGCAGAACGTTCCCGGCAGATAAACATCGAACAAGTGATCGCGGCCCAGCAGCAGGCGTCCGCGCAAATCGCGAGGAAAAGTGCGCGAGTGAGCGATGGGCAACGAAGCTTCCAGTTCCCACGCCTTTGCTGGATTCGGCCCGGCCGGATCCGATCCCTGATGACGATAGATCGCGACCACGCCGTCATCGAGCACGAGCAGACGAGATCCTCCGGGCATTTCGACCAGAGCGAGGTCGAGCATCGGTCGTTTTTGCGCGAACACAAGAGTCGTTTTCAGAACGATCGGCATCGCAGCGGTGAACGGCGTTCCGGTTGGCGGTCGCGGCAGCGACACCATAGCGATCTTCTTCTCGTCGGAGCCGATCAATATCACGGCCGTCCAAACATATTCGCGCAGGCTCTCGGAGAGAACGACATCGACCGTTCCCATCGACTGCTCGGCTTTAGCGATGCGTACACCCTCGACGTACAACTGCGCTTCAAGCTCGCCACGCACTTCGCGCACGGACTTGTCGTCGAGCGACGAGCGGTTGGTGACCTGCAGTGCGAAGGCACCGGGCCCGGCGTCGGCAACGATTTTGTGCGCCAGTTGGCGGGCCGTGTCTCCCAGGCTCGAAGCGCATAAGGACGATGGAAGAAGAATGATTGCGAGCAAGAACGAAGTCAGCCAACCAATCCGCAGACCGCTGGAGGTTCGCGCTCCCATGTGTGGAATGGGCTGATTATAGCGCGTGGTTGATGGTGGCTCGTTCATGTTGAAACCCAGTTGCCAATGGTCTGCATCGTCAATTTCACGTAGGGGCGGACGCATTCGTCCGCCGAGCGCAGCGCAGCTTGGCAGAAGGTGTTTCGATTGCCGTAGCTGCCGCGCCCAGCGCGGCCGGACGGACGAATCGGTCCGTCCCTACGCAACGCTACCTGCCCTTCGACTATTGCTGAGGCTTGCTCTCGGAACCTTCCGCGTCATCTGCGTGGCTGACGTGATCCGAAGCGCCCATGCCGCGCAGCACGTCGTTGGTGAAGAAAAACTTGCCGTCCGCCGGGACCATCATGATCTGCAATTTGTCAGAGAGACGCTCGGCGACAATTTTGTTGATCAGCAGCGGATTCTGCTTCAGGATCACGGCCTCGCTCGCCATGCGTTCGGCGTCGGCGGAAGCGGTCAAGCGGATGCGTTCGGCCTCAGCTTGCGCGAGCAGTTTGCGGCGCTCGCCCTCCGCTTTGCTGTCGATGAGCTTGGCTTCGCCGGCGGCCTCGGCGTTCTTCACGGTCGCTTCCTTGCGCGCTTCGGCTTCGAGCTTCGATTGCTCGATCTGTTTCTGCTTGAGCGGGAGCGTGTACTGCATTGCATCTGACTCGCCTTTGGCTTGCAGCACCCGCACCGCAGCCCGTCCCTCAGCCTGTTTCACTTCCTGGACCTTGGTTGCTTCGGCGTCGGCTTCCGCGATCTTCACTTGCTTCTGGTGGATCTCGGTCTCGACACCCATGCGGTCGTTTTCTTGTTCCTTCAGCAGCAGAGACTCGAGGCCCTTGGCATACTCCGGTGGAAGTTCGATATCACGCAGCATGACTTCTTTCACCACGATCCCGTCGGCAGAAAGCCGTTTACGAATGATTTCGGCGGAGCGCTGGCGAACTTCTTCGCGCTTGGCGGAGAAAACTTCGCGCACTGTATAGCCCGGCACCAGTTCACGCCACGCTGTGGCCACCACGGGCGGAACGATTTCCTTCTCCAGAGGTTGCGGCAGATTGGCCGCGATGTAGTCGAGGCGCTTGGGATCAATTTGATAACGGACGGTGATGGCAAGGCCCAGCGTGAGTCCTTCTTTGGCTTGGACGTGCAGCGCTTCACCCTTCGCCGCGCCTTTGTCCAGCGAATCTTCGCTGATGCCGGTGGTGAACAACTGGTCGCGCGTGTTGAATAATTCGACCCGCTCGACCAGCGGCATGACGAAGTGCACGCCCGGATAAAGCGTTCCGGCAAGCGTGCCTTTTGTCTGGCTCACGCGCACGCCGGCCATTCCGCTGGGGACGATCACGATGCCAGCCGAGATCAGCAGCGGAGCCCACGCCAGCATCACCAGCGCAACCGACGTGCGGCAGCGGACATTTGGGGCAAGTCCGGGAGCAGTCGTGCCTGCCTCAGGTCGGAAGTTCAAACGTCTGCGCTGCCAGGCGAGCAGCAGGTAAGCATCGTAGAAGAGAATTCCGGCGGCGATCACGAACATCGCGATCCCCGCGCTCAACAGCAAATACTTCAGCAACAGCATGGTGACGCCCCTTTCAATTCTTTGGCGCGTGTTCAGAAAACTGTTTAGGAATTTCCGGGCGGCGCGCGAACGCGACGCGGACGATTTGTCCGAAGATGAGTTCCTCGATCAGCAGAGACGCGGCCAGCGAGAACGTCAGACCGCCGATGATTGCCAGACTTTGCAGGATCGTTTCCATGATTAGCTCCATACCTTCGTCGGAAGGAAATGCAAACTGGGAGCCAGAGCTAACCAATTGAAAGGAATGGGATATGTGTCAGGGTTAAGGCTGGGAGACGTGTTTGCGGAAACGCGGGTGTGTCCGGGGTGACACGGTCAGGGCTCGATGGGATCAAAGAAAAAAGCCGCAATCAGATTTGCGCTGATCGCGGCAATCACAAGGAGCACGAGGAAAACTTGACTTGCGAAAACGGGATAACCAAGCTCGAATTAGCCGCGCATCCTGCGCCGTAATACCCCTGCAATCCCGATCAGGCCGGTCGAGAGCAGCATCAGGCTGCCCGGTTCCGGTGTGGCCAGCGGCGTTCGATAGCCGATAAATCCCTGCGGACCGTTACCCGGGCTTCCGCCGACAGGCGTGTACCGCGCCAACCCTTTAAACTCGCTCGACGGAGCGTGATCGGCCAACAGCAGAGCCTAGCTCGAGGGCCAAGACCGCACTGTTTGTCGTGACGCCCTTGCTGAACAGATTCCACACCGCCCAGTTGCCGGTTTGGGCGGATAGCTGGAACCGCCCGTCCAGTGCGGGCTCTACTGAGCCAGGTCTCCAGCGGCATGAAATTCCACCTGCACCGTGTCGCCAACTTTGAAGAAAAACACGCTAGGGTTTTTCATTCCCCACTGCACGTAGGGAACTTGAAACGAAGCCTTCGCGGTCCAGGCGCCTTCGCCGAAAGTTACTTCGACGGGAACAGAAACATCGTGCTCAGCACCATGCATAGCAAAGACGCCGTACACGTGGAGCGTAGAAACGCCCGCCCTGGCGAATGTGCCTTCGGCACGAGTGGGGCGGAAGACGATCTCCGGATAACGCCAGCTCTCAATTACATCCTTGTTCATTTTGTTGTCACGGGAGTCGTTGCCGGTCTTGCCGCTGGTGGCGTCGAACACGATTTCTCCGCTTGCTTTGCCAGTGGCGGGATCGAAGTGAATGCCGCCGCGTTTCAACCGGAACGTGCCCTTCACCGTGTGCAGGTTGCCGACCAGAGTAATATCGGCACCGCTTCGCGCAGTGTCGAGTTGCAGCAGGAGTTCATGGGTAGCGGGCGCCAGCGGTTGTGCGGCAAGCGCAGCGGCGACCAGCAGGCCGATCTGACCAAGAACTATCGAACGAAAAGTTTTTGTCATGGAGATGCTTGTCGGCACGGAAACGGATTCCAAAGAGTCCGCACAAGCTTCAGACCTTCAGCAGCTCCCACCCCAAGGCAATTCCGTTCGAGATGTAATCCCGCGAGGAGCCTTCGCCGACGTGCATGGCCAACATTCCAGCAAAGGAGCGGGGACCCGACTGGAATACCTGCAAGGTGCGTTGGCGCAGACGGCCGTGTTTGGCCATGAACAGCATCAAGCGAGCCATGCGGGCGGGACGGCGGAGCAGCGTGCGATGACCCCGTTGATAACGAGCAAGGTCTCCGCTCGCCAGGCAATCGCCCAGCAGAGCAGCCTCTCGAAAGCCGAGGCAAATACCTTCTCCGGTGATGGCGTCCACTCCGCCCGAGGCGTCGCCTACCAATACCGTTTGCCCGCGATATACGCGAGGCAACCTTCGGGTGACGGTGATCGCGCCCCGCTGACTAGAAGCGTGTTCCGCATTTCCGAGGCGCGCGCAAAGTTCCGGAAATTCCGCAAGCGCGTCTTCGTGTCGCAGCCGCGCTTTAGGGTTGGACGAGATCAACGCAACACAAACTTCTTCGCGGCCGACAGGCGTCACGTAAACCTGGCAGCGACCGCCCCAGTGCAATTCCATGAAATCAGTCCAGGGCGCGACGCGGTAGTGGCGCCGGAATGCGAAACGCTGACTCTTTTGCCTGGGTGCATCCAGCCTGGGCGCATCCAACTGGGTTGCATCCGCCGCGCGTGGATCGAGCTTCGCCCAGCCGCGGACGCGCGAACTGGTCCCATCGGCGCCCACCACCCAGCGCGCGCGCACCGATTCTCCCGCCACCAGCGCGCCTTCCGGATGAAGCCCGGTCACCGTCGCCTGCCACAGCATATGAACGCCGCAAGCCTCTGCATGATCCACCAGGACACTATGCAAACGCGTACGCCGGATTCCGAGCGCGGTTCCGCGAGGAAACCGAGCCTCGGCTCTCGCGCCGTTACTCACGAAACGAATGCCGCGGAACGGATACGCCTCGTCCTCGGGAATCGTGATGCCAAGCTCACGCAGAGCCTCGACTCCGTCCGGCATCAGTCCCTCGCCGCAGGACTTGTCGATCGGCGGAACCGCGCCATCCGCCACTGCTACGCTCAAGCCGCGACGGCGCGCCGCGATCGCCGTCGCCAGACCCGCAGGTCCGCCGCCGACTACGAATACATCCACGGGATTCGGAAAACTGTTCACAAGTTCATTTATCGAGAAGGTTTCCGTGAAATCTGGAAACATGGAAACTTTAAACTGCTCTTCCTACCATTCCAGCAACACGAATTCGGAGCAGAACCCAGGACCCATGGCGGCAAGCAAGCCAATCGTGCCGGGCGCGGGCCGGCGATTCTTCATGACTTCCTCGAGCACCACCAACACCGAAGCCGACGACAAATTGCCCGTCCGCCGCAAGCATTGCCAGGAGACGTCGAGCTCGCCATTCTTCAAGCCGAGCGCCTCGGCGGTCGCTTCCAGAATCTTTGGTCCGCCGGTATGCAGCGCCCAGCTTCCGATGTCGGCGCGAGTCAATCCGCGTTCGGCTAGAAAGTCGTCAAGATCGTGCGCCAGATTTTTTCGAACCAGGTCCGGAATTTCGCGAGAAAGAACAATCCGAAAGCCTTTTTCCGATACGTCCCAACCCATCATTTCCTCCGTGTCGGGATAGAACACGGAGCGGGTCGCGAGAATTCTGGGGCCGGAAAGTCCGCAATCCGCACCAGCCACGATCACCGCGGCTGCGCCGTCGCCGAACAACGCGGCAGAAATCAGGTTGGCCATCGAAACATCCCCACGTTGAATCGTCAGCGAGCAGAGTTCCACCGACACCACCACCGCGGCCTGATCGGGATAAGCGCGCACATAGTCGGCGGCTCGGGAAATGCCCGCTGCTCCGGCCACACAGCCCAACCCGAAAACCGGAACGCGGCGTATGTTTCGGCATAATCCCATCTTGTTAATCAGCAACGCGTCAATCGATGGACTGCTAATACCGGTGACCGAAACAAAAAAGAACGCGCCCAGATTTCGGCCGTGCAAACCAGCGTCCGCAAGCGC
Source organism: Terriglobales bacterium (assembly GCA_036521955.1). GTDB lineage: Bacteria > Acidobacteriota > Terriglobia > Terriglobales > Acidobacteriaceae > Acidiflorens. Next base: position 115,201 of record DATDGS010000057.1, on the reverse strand, counting down.
GCCTGCAACCGCCTTCTCACCCAGCTCCTTGGCGGTGCGAATCCAGTGATGGTTGGCCTCTCCCCAGGTTTTCATTTTCAGATACTCCTCTTTGGGAAGAGACAGGAAGCGTCCGTCGACGCCGACGTGACGATGCAAACGCCGCAGCACGTTCGGGTTTTCGATCTGATCGCCCCAGTATTCCTGCAGCTCCTCCAGCAACACCTCCTGGGAGTAGTAATGCTTGGGGAACGCGCTCGCGGTGCCGACAATTCGCATGTTTTTCCTTTCGGAGAACCGGGGCCAATCTCGCTGCCGGGGGTATTCGAAAATTGTATGCCGATTATAGGAACTAGATGTGGATGATAATGTTAGATTGTAAAAGCTTTGTAGCGGAAGGATCAACCAGTGAAGACATTCATCATCGGAATTCTACTCGGTTTCGTCATCGTGCCCTTGGGGGCCTATCTGTATTTCACCGGCGGCAGTGCCCCGGTTGCCACCACCGATTCCGACATGCCGTTCGAAAATTTCCTGACACACAAGGCATTGGATGCGCGTATTGCGAAAGACATGCCAAAGACGGTCCCGGTTCAGCCGACCGAAGGCAACTACCTGGACGGCGCCGACCTTTACAAGCGGCATTGCGCCGTCTGCCACGGCGTACCGCTGTCGCCGAAGTCGTCGATTGCGGCGGGAATGTATCCGCGGCCACCGCAGCTGTTCGAGGGCAAAGGCGTGACCGACGATGAGCCGGGCGAAACCTACTGGAAGATCTTCAACGGCATTCGCCTGAGCGGCATGCCCGGCTTCAGCAAATCGCTTACTGAAAATCAAATATGGCAAATAGCAATCCTGCTGGCCAATGCCGACAAGCTGCCAGCCTCGGCAAAAGCGGCGCTGGTCGCGCCCATCGCATCGAGCGTGCCTGCGAGCATGCCGCTCGTGTCGCCCATACCGCCCGCGCCGGCGTTTCCCAATTCCAGGCCGGCAAAGTGAGCGGGTGCTGCACGTGAATCTCGGTGGCGCGCCGGTTCACCGGGGATGTACTTACCTTTGGGTGGCGCAGCGGCTCACCGCTGCGATCTTAGTCCGATTCCGACGGCTTTAGCCGCTGCGGTCAGGCTGTCCGAAGCAGAAGATAGTTTTTTAGCCGTTTAGGCGCTGGAATTCAGCTGAGCGAAACCATCGCGCGCTGGCCCCAGGCCCCGACTCGCGCTATCGTGTAAACATGGCGTTTGGCCGTCCCAGAAAACTCTTCACCGAAGCGGAACTGTACGACTACGCTGTAGGTGCGCTGGCTCGCCGTATGCGGTCGGTAGCGGAACTGAAGCGCCTGCTCCGGAACCGTGTGGAAGCCGATACAGAAATCGGCAAGACGCTGGTGGAACTGATTGTCATTCGACTGAAAGACCAGGGCTATCTAAACGACGCCAAGTACGCGGCGGCCTTTTCGTCGTATCGGCTTGACAACGAGAAATTCGGGCGCAGGCGCGTCGTCAACGACCTGAAGGCCAAGGGAGTGCACGGCGACGTCATCGAAAAGGCGGTTTCTTCCGTCTATGACGACGTGAAAGATGAAAATCTTGCGCGCACATATCTCCGCCGCAAACGCCTGCAGAAGCCCAAGGACGACAAAGGCCGGAAGCAGGCAGCCCGCATCTTCCGCCAGTTGATGCGCGCCGGCTTCGGACCGAAAACCATCTTCACGATCCTCAAAAAATGGGACGTTGACGAAGAGACTCTAACGGAACTCGAAAACGAGACCTCCGACGCGTAGCTACGACGCAGCTTTCGCTGGTTTCCCTGAAGCCCATCCTACTTTCTTGCAGCGGTTGCGCCACGCCTTGTTGTCTGATACAACTTTGCCGATTCAACATCTCTGCAATTTCTCTGGAGGAACGATGAAATCGAAGTTCTCACTACTGAAGTTCTCACCAATGATCGCTGCTACACTGCTGGCTCTGACTGCGTTCTCCTACGGACAGGCCGGAACCGACGTGAAAACCGCAGCCGACGATACTGGGAAAGCCACCAAGACCGCAGTCGTGAAGACCGGCGAAGCCACCAAAACCGCCGCCAAGGATACCGGTAAGGCCACGGAAAAGGCCGCCGACAAAACCGGCTCCGCCACCAAAACCGTTGCCAAGGATACGGGGAAAGGCGTGGAAAAAGGCGCCAAAGCAACCGGCAAAGCGACGGAAACAGTTGCTAAGGACACCGGCAAGGCCACCAAGACCGCTGCCAAGGATTCGGGCAAAGGCGTGAAGAAGGCTGCCGAGAAAACCGAAGACGTAGTGAAGTAAATGTGTGAAGCAAATCCCTGAAGTAAGCCCGCTTTCTCCGGACGGCGTCGAAGTGCCGGCTGCGAACTGTTTGCGTTTGCGCACCCGGTCTTCGACGTCGTCAGTTCTGTAGCCGAGCATAATTGAATCGCCCTCCTGTGTTCCTCTATGTCCCCCGTGGTTATCGTTTAGAATTTACTGTACCGTTCAACCGAGATGCTCACAGGCTCCGAAATTCGCCGCAGATTCCTCGACTTCTTCATTCAGAAGGGACACCGCGAGGTGCACTCCTCGTCGCTCGTCCCGGAGAACGATCCGACGTTGCTCTTCACCAACGCCGGAATGAACCAGTTCAAAGACGTTTTCCTCGGCCTCGAAAAGCGCGACCACGCGCGAGCGACAACCTCGCAGAAATGCGTGCGCGCGGGCGGCAAGCATAATGATCTCGAAAACGTGGGCTTCACAAATCGTCATCACACGTTTTTCGAGATGCTGGGTAATTTCAGCTTCGGCGACTACTTCAAGGAAAAAGCCATTCCCTACGCATGGGAACTGATTGCCTCGTCGGAGTGGTTTGGGATCGAGAAAGGAAAGCTTTACGTCACGATTTTCGAAGGTGCTGGCCCGTTGGAGGCCGGCTTTGATGTTCCTCGCGACGACGAGGCCGAGCGCATCTGGCTTGATGTTGGCGTTCCTAGAGATCGAATCAAAGCGTTAGGAATGAAGGAAAACTTCTGGCAGATGGGCGACACAGGCCCATGTGGTCCCTGTAGCGAAATCCACTACGACATGGGTGTAGCGGCCAGCGACCAAGGACACAAAGACTGCAAGTTTGGATGTGAATGTGGTCGCTATGTTGAAATCTGGAATCTGGTTTTCATGCAATACGATCGCCAGGTTGGTGTAACCAAGTTGCTGCCTAAACCGTCGATCGATACAGGGATGGGCTTGGAGCGCTTGGCTGCGGTACTGCAGGGCGTGATTTCGAATTACGACACGGATTTGTTCACGCCACTGATCAAGCGAGCGGCGGAGTTGACGGGAGCCTCGCTCAAGAAGGAACTCGACAAGGAAGCGCACACGAAGTCAGCTGCTTCCCTGCGCGTAATTGCTGACCATTCGCGTGCCGCGACGTTCTTAATATCTGACGGAGTAATTCCTTCGAACGAAGGCCGCGGCTACGTTCTGCGCAAGATCATTCGCCGAGCCATCACCCATGGGCGCTTACTTGGGCAAGAGAAACCGTTTCTTCACGAGATGGTTTTCGCTGTGCGCGATCTGATGCAGGATGCATATCCGGAATTGAAGGATTCCGCGGATCGCGTGTCAAAGGCGATCCAGACAGAGGAAACGCGGTTTGCCCACACGATGGCCGTTGGGTTGAAGAAGCTAGATGAGGATCTCGCGCTTCTGGAAGCAGAGAAATATTGGGCGGAACAACCCGGGGTTATTTGGGAAGGCCAGGTGATCCCTCCGCGACCCGGGCCCCCCGTTTACTCAGGTGCGAATGCATTTATCCTCTACGACACCTTTGGAATGCCGCTCGACTTCATGCAAGATGCAGCGCGAGATCAGGGTATCCATTTCGACCAGGAAGGCTTTGACCGCGCCATGGCCGAGCAGCGCGAACGCGCTCGCGCCTCCTGGAAAGGTGCGGCCAAGCAGACCGCCAATCCGGCCTATCAGCAACTTCCGAAATCAAATTTCGAAGGCTATCGCCAGACACGCTCTGACGGTTGCGAGGTTCTAGCCATCATCAAGGGTGGCCAGGGCGCGCAGGAGCTCAAACCCGGAGACTCCGGCGAAATCATCCTCGACCACACACCGTTTTACGCCGAATCCGGCGGCCAAGTCGGCGACCGGGGATGGTTCTACTCCCACGATCACAACACCGTCGTAGCCGAAGTGACCGGATGCTACTACCCAGTACAGGGTGTGCGTGCCCATCAGGTTGTCGCCAAGCAGCCGATTCGCGTCAGCCAAAAAGTCGACGCCGTCGTCGACACCGCGATTCGCGAATCAACCATGCGCAATCACACAGCCACGCATCTTCTTCAGGCCGGACTGCGCGAAGTTTTGGGCAAGCATGTGAAGCAGGCCGGATCGCTGGTCGCTCCCAATCATCTGCGCTTCGATTTTTCGCACTTTACCGGAGTCGCCGAAGAAGAACTGCAAGACATCGAAGACATCATCAACAGAGAAGTTCTGCGCAACGAGCGGGTCGAGGTCATCGAGAACGTTCCGATTGACGTCGCAATCAACGAGTATCACGCGATGGCGCTGTTCGGTGAGAAATACGGCGACAAAGTGCGCGTGATCAAGATCGGAGATTTTTCCACCGAACTATGCGGCGGCACGCACACGGCGCAAACCGGCGAGATCGGCCTTATCAAGATTTTGAAAGAAGGTGGCGTTTCGTCAGGAGTGCGGCGTATCGAGGCCGTGACCGGCGAGGGTTCGTTGCGCCAGTTTCGCAAAGATCACGAACTGGAAAGCGTGGTCGCGAGCCTCGTCGGCCCCACCCTTTCGCAAAAACCGCGAAAAGATGGGGCACCCCCTACCGAGGAGATGCCGGCTTCTCCGGCCGGAGCCTTGAAACTGGAACTCGAAAAGAAAGACGCCGAGATTAAACGTCTAGCGCGCGAACTCGATCAGGCGCGGATGAAGTCCGCATCCTCGAGCACGGCCAACATCAGCGAAAAAGTCAAAGACGTTAATGGCGTCAAAGTCCTCACCCACCGCGTGGACAACCTGGATCGCGCGCAAATGCGCACGCTGGTCGATCAGCTTCGCGACAAGCTCGGTTCCGCCGTAGTCGTGCTGGGCTCGGCTTCGAACGGCAACGTCTCGCTGATCGTCGGTGTCACCAAAGACCTCACCAGCCGCATTCAGGCCGGGAAAGTCATCGGACCGGTGGCGCAAAAAGTCGGCGGCAAAGGCGGCGGGCGTCCCGACCTGGCCGAAGCGGGCGGCAAGGATGCGGCTGCTCTTGACGCTGCGCTGAGTGAGGCTTACAGTGTCGTGGAATCTTTGCTGACATAAAGCGGTTGCTGGCTGTCATTTGTAACCCTTACGGTTTGTCAGTTGGTTTTTTCTTCCCGGGCTGTTATTTCCGGGCCCCGCCGTTGTGCTATCCGCTTTCAGCCGCATGGGTCGGCAATGAATTGTCAAGGAGGCGTCTCATGGGCCAGTCACTTGATCCGAAAAAAGCGTTATTCTACGGCCAGTTCGTACAGGCCGCCTACACGATGTTCAGGCGCGATCCCTCCAACCTTACACCGGAACCCCAGGCAGGCGACATCCCTGATGGCTGGGAACTTGGGGCTTGGATCCACATGTCGGATTTCATCCTCAACCTCAAGGATCCGGAGTTTTATGGGATCGACTGCCACGAGATCGCCAACCCGGACTCGCGCATCGTCGCCATTCGTGGAACGGAGGGCGCGATCGAGTGGATCGACGACGCGGCGGCACTTCCGACTCCGTTCCGTCAGGTGCCTTCCACTGGACGGGTGGCCAGCGGGTTCGACAGAATCTACAGTTCGTTGAAAGTGGTGAAGCGCCAGCTGGCCGAGGATCGTAAAGAGGATCGGAAACCGGCGGCCGCTGCGCCGGTGACGCCCCCGCCGCCTGATACGTTCGCCGGTTCCTTCGCCGAGCAGCTCGACCAGCTGGCGATTGCTCGGGAAACGGCGCGCGGCGTCAGACGGTCTGCGGGCGAAGCGCGCCGGCCGCGGCCCATGGTAGTCGCCGGCCATAGCTTGGGCGCGGCCCTGACCACTCTGTTCGTCATGGAGAATGACTCGAAGCGTAAGTTCGACATTAAAACCTCGTGTACGTTTGCTTCGCCACGCGTGGGTAACCTGGAGTTTGCGAGGGCCTTCGATCTACTGCCCATCGCTTCGTGGCGCATCGTGAATACGCTCGACATCGTGCCCAAGCTTCCGCCGCACATTCCCTTGATGCTGGAATACGATCACGTCGATACGGCTTACCCCTTCACTTCCTCCGCCTTCGCGAAGAATAATCTGGTGAGTTGGCATGCGATGGAAACATATCTGCACTCACTGGATGCAGGTTATCCGCTGGGCCAGGAACGCAAGCCTTAGAGATGGCGCAGCGAAAGCCGGAGCGATCAGCAGCGATGCGATCGAAGTGATTGCGCAAAAGGAGGACTAGATCCCTCTAGCTTCTCCACCTCAACGTCACCGGCCCATTCATCGGATGCCGGAATTCGCCGCCATTCTTCTTCATCTCCAACATGGCGTTCTTCAAACCGAAATACCACTTGGCGGGACGGTCGGCGTCGTCGATCAGCATTAAATGCGGATTGTGTTTGAGTCCCTCGGACTGAAGTTCCATAGTGCGGCGATCCTGCTCCACGAATTTTGCGAAGACGAATTTCAGCAGATTGGGGCCAAAGGGAATCCAACGAAATAAATTCCACGCGGCCACCACGTCGATGCGGCATTGGCTGCGCGTGATGGGAGTGACGGTGGTCAGGCTCGCGAACCAGTACTTGCCGGCGCGAATGATTTCCGAACGCAAATTCGGCAGGACGAAATCGATAGTCGTAGTGATCGAATCGGCGTCGGCATAGAGGCGCAAAAGCTTATAGGGAGCGCTGTTCGAACTGGGCGTGTGGGCGCTCATGCGAAATCCATAGGAAATCGGTTCGAAGTTTTTCTGTTTTTCGTGAATCGATTTTTGCGAGCGCCACCACCACGCCTGGTGAACGAAGGGGCCGTGCGCCGGATCCATAAGTCCGATAATGCCGTGGTCGACCGAACAGGGCAGGTCGGCGGTGAGATAGGCGAGTTTGTAGCGATCGCTGAATTTCGGAATCTCCGGCGCAGGAACCGGAGCGGACGCGGGCTTCGAGAAACCCGCGCCCGCTGGGCCGGGATCGGGAACGAAGACCCAGATAAAATCGTCGCGCTCTTCGCAGGCATAGCTGCCGGCGTAAATGCGGTCGATTTTCAGAGTCTGCTCGGCGACGAGCGACGGAATCAACTTGCACTGGCCGGAGTGCGCGTCGAATTTCCAGCCGTGGTAAGAGCATTCGATCTGTTGGCCGTCGAATTGTCCGCAGGAAAGCGGCATGCCGCGATGCGGGCACGCGTCGCGCAGGGCGAAGGCTTGGCCTTGCGGGTCGCGTCCAATGACGAGCGGCTGTTCGAGCAGCATCGTCTTGGCGAGCTGCCCGCGATGGGCTTGATTGGCCGGGAGCGCACGATACCAGAAGCCGAAGAGCATGAGCGCATCGGCCGTCTGCAACTGAAGTGGGAAGTCGTCGGGCATTGACAGGTGAGGATACCGCAGCCGCCCTAAAATCAAAAACTTCGAGCAGCCGAGACATTCTCTGTGTCCCCTGTGGCTCAAGGTGTTGACGTGTACAGGGCACGCCGCGCAACCAGGGCGCGCGATTTCACGCCCGCTGGCCGGAGCGCAGGCGCGTTTTTAACTGGACGTAGTCTTTGCGCGCGACGCCGGGCTGTTCGATGTGGGCGAGGAAGAGCTTGCGCAACTTGGCGGTGGTGAAGCGGCCTTCGAGGTAGGCGTCGTAGAGATCGTTGCCGGCGAGATATCCGAGTTGCTCAACGACGTATTCGTACTTGCGGCCGGTGAAGGCCGGAGCTGACGCAGCACAAAAATCCTCCTCACGGTGCCGCATCAGAAAGTCGAGAGCCTCGATCGCGTCGGCAAAGGGAAGCGAGGTCTGGTGTTCGAGGTCTTCACGCGTCACGTCGAACAATTCCGAAATATCGGTATCGCGGAGAGCAGGACGCGCCGGATGCAATATGCGCGATCCAAAACAGGCGAGCGTGTTTTCGAAGACAGTCATGTAAAACGCATCATCTCTGTCTAGCGTCTGCGCGACCGGTGCGGTGTGCACTGCGGCGTGTTGTGCTAAGGCCTTGCCAGAACAGGAACAAAGATTCGGCAGTCCGCGACAGGCCTGATGCAGGAAGCGGGTGGCGTCCTCGGCCGAGGACGTCATGCGAAACTGCCGCACGTACACGGCATTGATGGGTGTGAGGTAGACGCTGCCGCGCTCGCGAACCTGACGGAGCAGAGATCGGCGATCTTCAGCCGTGAATCCGTTGCGCGATAACAGCCGGTGCAGCAGCGCGTCAGAGCTGCGCGAATAAACTTCGGGCATGAGGTCGACCAGGAGCCTCGGCTGCGTAGTGTTGTGCGGAGAATACTGGTTGATTCCGAGAAATCGCACCATGCCGTCGATCAGGTTGTAAAGCGTGGGGCCGAGGTCGGGTGCGCCGTGGTCATTATCACTGCGTCCCCAGCGGTCGAGGCAGAGGCGGTAATGCTCGTATTTCTCCAAGGGCGTGGCGTTGAAGACGCAGAGAACATGCTCGCGTACTACGACGGCCTCGACACGGTCGCTGGCTTCTCCGGCGGCGCGCCAGTAAAGGGCGTCAACGTTTTGCAGCACGGTGAGCATCGGTTCCGCGGGCAGCCGCTGCTGCAACAGGGCCGGCAGATGCTGGGGCGCGAGATGCGACTCGCCGAACAGGATCATGATGAGAGCATCGGAATGGCGGTGGCGGAGTTCCGCAATCTTGTCGGCGGCGTGCCGGTCACGCGCTCCGATCTTGCGCAGATCCTCGCGCGGCATGCAATCGAGCCCGTAGATGGACGCGCCCTGGTCTCGTGCGGCCGCGAGCAGTTCGTAAAATGGAGCCCAGTCGTATCCCCAGTCGAGTTCGAAGCGGATGCGCTGGCGCAGCTCATTTTCGTCTATCTCGCCGCGGAACCATTCGTCGAGAATGTGCTGATCGCGGGAAAAAATAGTTTCGACTCCCAGCACTATAGGCCGCTGCTGAAATTCGGGATCGCGGAGGAGCTCGGCCAAATAGCGCTGCGAGCTGGGTAAGGCATGGTAATCGCCGACCAAGACGGTTCCAGCTTTGGCGATTTCGTGCCGCACATCGCTCGCGCCGAGAACTTTCTGGTAGCTTCGGTAGGCCTCGCGAAAATCGCGAAGATATTTGCGCCCAGCGGCCGGATCAATGGCGCGAATCTCACGCTCGACGCTGGCTATAGCGTGGAGTTGGGCGGCACTGCGCCGCGATCGTAAGATGCTGGTGGTTGCCATAAATGCGTCGTCAGTCTTCAGTCGATGGTCGGTGGTCGTTCCCCATTCGCCCTGGCCCGCTCTTGCGTACTAGACGTTTCGTATCAGGGCATCGATTCAGCGATGTCGCAAAGTCCTGGTGCCAGATGCCCCTTTAGGGGCGCGCGCGACGTACAACGAAGCCTTTCGCCGCCGGCTATCCTTGACTTGCCTTCCGCTCGTCCCTATCCTCAGTTCTCTAGGCCGCGCATAAGATGCCTCGTGGAGCCGTACCTTTGTCCTCGCCGCCGGAAAACATCACGGTTGCCACGACCGGCGCCAGTGGGTCGTTGTTTCTAAAGCACTTCCTGCTCACCGTGGAACGCGACCCGCGGGTCAAGACGGTGAACTTTATCGCTTCCGACAGCAGCCTGCGCGTCATGGCCGAAGAACTCGCGATCGAAGGCCGTTCTGATCTCTTACGTCAAATCATCGGCGCGCCTTCGGCAAAGATTCAGCAGCAGTCAAATACCGATATCGGTGCGAACGTGGCCAGCGGGTCCTATCCTTCCGACGCGATGGTCGTCATCCCGTGCAGCGTCGGTACCCTTGGCCGCATTGCCAACGGCACCGCCTCGCACCTCATCGAGCGCGCCGCTGACGTCACTCTTAAGGAGCGTCGCCCGCTCGTACTTTGCCTGCGCGAGACGCCGCTCAACAAAATCCACATCCGCAACATGTCGCTGGCGGCGGATGCAGGAGCGACTATCTTCCCGCTGATCCCAACGTTTTATAACCACCCCCCGAGCGCCGATGCCATGGCACAGGAATTCGCGAACCGCGTGCTGACCTATTTGGGACTGGCCCAACCGGATGCCTACCGCTGGAAGGGTTAGTGCTTCCGTAGAGACGCGGCTTGCCGCGTCTCGGCAGCGCAGACGGCGAGGCAAGCCCCGTCTCTACAGATGGAGCGATGCTAAAGATCTGTGACTTCGGGGGAAGTCTTTCCTGCTTTGCAGGGGCTCTTTCAGTCTAGGGAAGAGGCAGTAACCAAGGTAGGTATCTGGCGGGCATGTACTGCGAGTGTTTCCGTTCCGCTATACTCGACCGCGTGCAACCAGTCGGCCGGAAATTAGAAAGCCCATCCTCACTTACCCGGCCTCTCGACGATTTCCTTGACGGTTTCTTTGACAAGCGCGGCGCGGTGGAGGTCCTGGTCTGCGCGGTTACCGCTCTCGCCTATCTAGGCACGCTTTCGTTCGGCTTCGTTTATGACGACAAGCCCGCGATCGTGGACAATGTCGTGATCCATTCCTGGCGCTTTTTGGCGCATTACTTTATTCCTCAGATTTCGGCCGACATTGCTCCGCCTTCAAGCGGGACCTTTTATCGGCCAGTCGTGCTCCTATGGCTGCGTGTTAACGACGCCATTTTTGGTCTGCATCCGGCGGGATGGCACTTCGCGATGCTGGCGCTCCACGTTCTGGCGACATACCTCGTCTTTGTGGCAGCAGGAAAGTTGTGCGGCAGTCGCAGAACTGCCGCCCTGGCTGCCATTCTTTTTGGTCTGCATCCGGTGCACGTCGAAAACATCGCTTGGCTCTCCTCCGTTAACGACTTGCTCATGACCGTGCTACTGCTTGCAAGCTTCCTTGCGTACCTTGACTTTCGCGATGGCGGAAAAAAGATGGTATGGATGGCAACATCTGTGCTTTGGTTCGGCTTAGCGTTGCTCTCAAAGGAAACCGCAGCCGCATTCCCGCTTCTGATTCTTGCTTTTGCAGTGGTCTTTGTGCCCCGGCGGGCCACCGAAAATTCAAACCCGGCTCGGTCGGCCTCGAAAGACTGGTCAACCTTGAAAGACTCGGTCCTGAAAGACGGTCTCGTTTCCATTCCGTATTTCACGGTTCTGGTGGCCTATCTGGCTGCCCGGAGAATGATGCTTCATGGCCTGGCGCAACCCATCGCGCCTCTTAGCTGGACCACGATGGTTCTTACCTGGCCGTCGATCTTATGGTTTGATCTGAAGCATCTGCTGTTTCCCATCTCTTCCAGCGAATTCTATTCGCTGGCCTATGTAACCGCGCCTGGTTTTGAGAACTTTCTCCTTCCCATCCTTTTTCTGTTAGCCGTTTTGGTCGTGGCGGGGTACTGGATCTCTAAACTCCCCGATCCCCGCCTGGGGGTTTTTGCATTGGGGTGGGCGAATCTGACCATCCTGCCGACTTTATATTTGCGAGCAATTGCGCCTGACAATTTTGTTCACGATCGTTTTCTCTACCTTCCTTCCGTGGGGATTGTGATTCTGATGGCGCTCTCGCTCGAACAAGTCACAACCTCAGGAACGCTGCAGTGGGCGACGGTGGCGATTCTCTGTGTTGCCGCGTTCGTCGGCACCCTTATTCATCAGGTGCCGTGGGCCAGCAACATTTTGCTCTACCAGAACGCAATGGTGTACGCACCTCAAAACCCGATCGTAAAGGTCAACCTGGCCAATGAACTCGCCAACCTGGGCCGTTATGACCGTGCCATCCCTCTGTACCTGAGCGCGCTCCCGAGCAACCCGCGCCTCTGGCTCTCCAACTACAACCTGGGTTACGCCTATTACCGATTAGGAAGGTTTTCCGAAGCCGAGGACTATCTGAAGCGCGCGACCCAGATCGATGATTCGGATCCGGACCAATTCATTTATCTCGCCCGCGCCCAAATGGAACAGGGAGAGTTGACGCAGGCAGCCCAGAATGCCGAGCGTGCGCTGCAAAGGAGGCCAAACTCGCCTGGATTCCATTTCGTTCTGGCTAAGATCCTTGAGGCCAGCGGTAATCGCGAGCGGGCAATCGCAGAATACAAGGCGGAACTGTCGTCTCATCCAGAAAACGCGCTAGCCAGAAGCGAGCTGCAAAGACTTCAAGCCGCGCAATGAAGGCGGAGGTCGGCGTATCAGTCCACTGAAAATATCATCTAGAGACGGGGCTTGCCCCGTCTCGCGCCACCCATGAACCACGCTCGACCAAGAACGGGAAGGGCACAACCGCAGTCGTGCCGTAAGTCGTCGGAGATGTGTCCGCACTTTAGCGTCTGAGGTCCGCTTCGAGCGCTCTCGCCGACCGTTTCCGCCGCCGATTCGGCCGCGCCATTCAGCCCAATAAAATCCAGTCTCTAGGCCTTGAGGCGGCTACGCAAAATTCTGCCGGTTGGGACGGTTTTTCTTGGTGACGCTGCCCAGGGTCTGATACCACCCGACCACCCAGGGAACGATCAAAGAAAATGCCAGGCGCGCGGGCAGAATTCGCAGGGAAGTTCGCCAGCCAGCTTTTCGGAGATCGCTCCAGTCCAGCCTAAAGGCAAAGTAGATTTCGAGCGCAAGCACGCATAACAGCGGAATGGGCGAGTAGAAGAGAGCAAGAACGGCAAGTATCTCGGCGAGACAGCGAGCGACATTTCGCCACAGGCGGGCTGAGCGTCCGCCCAAAACGCCGTCGGTCACGGAATAGCTCACCATTTGCAGCAGAGCCGAGCGGAAACGGTGGCGCGGCTGGTAAGCCGCCTTGGCCCGTTCCGCGAAAGCGGGGGTCACCAGCTTGCGCACCGCGGAATCGAATACGGTGTCTTCTCCGAGGAAGACGTTTTCGGGGAATCCGCCAACGCGTCGCCAGAGCTCTTTGCGAAAAGCCATCGAGCGGGCGGTGCAGGATTTTGTGGCCGCGTCGGGATTTAACTTGACGCCGAAGAAGGGTGCCGAGGCAACGTCCCAGATAGTGGAGTCTGTGGAATCGATGTACGATCCGCCAACGGAGTACTCGGCGTCGCCCGCGAAAATCGGAGCCGTTAGGTTGGCGAGCCAGTCGGGATGGTAAGCGCAGCCGGCATCGACGCAGACGACCACATCGGAGGTAGCTGCGGCGATACCGACATTGCGGCCGCGTGCGATCGGTCCCGGACAACTTTTCAGGCTGCAACTTTCATCGCGGATCGGAACCAGCGTCGGGTATTTTAGGCGGGCGGCTTCGAGACGCTCCCAGGTCCCGTCCGTGGAGCCGCCATCGACGACGATGACTTCGGCGGGAGCGAGCGTCTGCCGCATCAAACTCTCAATCAACGAGTCGATGTCATCGCGCTCGTTGAGAACGGTGCAAGCCACGCTCACGGCCGGCATCTTGAATGGAACCCCACGGCAGTTGTTTTCATTCGGCGAAATAAGTGTACCCGCGAAAATCAGTTCTTAGGTCCCCGTTCTCAGTAAGCAGAACTCGTCTCATACCTGCTGCTCAGGTGGTGGCAGCGATTTTCCGTCAACTTCCACCCCGAGAGAACGAGTAAAATCTGAGCGTCGCAAGCGGCGGGGGTGGCCGTGGCCTTTGTGAAAGTTGACGCTTAGTGGATTGTCTGCGGCATTTGTTGCCTACATCGGACCGGGTTTAGTGTTCGCTTTGAGGGGCGTGAGCCGGGAGAAGGCAACGGGGTTGGCCGTCATCCGCGGTGGGCTCTCGGCAATTCTCTTCACGCCTCGGTTCTGGATTCTTGCCGTATGCTTCTTTGCCTTGTTCTTCGCTGCCAGTCGTCTGGGCAGCAAGGCACTTCGGGTTATTTTGTTCTGGATGCCAACAGTCCTAATTTCGAGGCTCGGGTTTGGTCTATTTTCTCAGGTGATGTATATATGGCTGCACTCTGGAAACGGCTGCATGTAATTGGACGGCCGCCTGAGAACTGGGAACTGAGAGCTGAGTACTAAGAGCTGAGAACTATTGCTTCTTCCGGCACTCCACCTCTGTGCCGTTGACTCCGTCCCGGCTTTTTTGTACTCTGCGCGTACACCGGAAAGGAGGTGGTCGGATGACAAGTTCTGAAAGTCACAGTAGAAGTAGCAGACCAGGTGAGGTGGCTGAGTCTTAGGGCGGTTGCTCTAAGCGGAGTTCTCGAGGAACCTTTGGTCGGGGGAATCGGGAACAATCTCTCGCACACAATCCGTGAATATTGGGCTGATCCGCCGGACACAAGCTGTGTCAGGCACCGGAACGAGCGAGGGGCCACGCGAGTGACCACCTCAGTCAATCCCAAACAGTCCACCGGGCAGCCCGCAGGCTGAAAAGCTTGCGGGCTGTTCTCTTTTCAGCCTCAGCGCCAGCGGAAAACATCCCCAAAAAATGCAAAATGCGGTAGTCTAAAACACCCCGCAACCGACCGGTCGGTATTCGGTCCAAGCGGGGAAGCTGTTCGCTATGGATGACAAGCACCACCAGTGATTCCCTGAGACCTGACACCTAACTAGGACCTGAGACCTTCTCTATGGACGACAAGCACTATCGCGCCCGCATTACCAAACGCGTGGATTTTGCGCCCGATCTGTGGATGATCCGTATCGACCCAGTGGCGGAGTTTAAGTTTGTTCCCGGCCAATACGCGACGCTCGGGATTGAACGAGGCACGCGCCGGCTGGAGCGTCCCTACTCAATTGCTTCTTCTCCCCACGAGAAGGAACTGGAGTTCTTTTTTGAACTGGTCCCCCACGGCGACACCACGCCACCGCTGTACGACCTTCAGTTGGGCGATGAAGTACTACTGCGCAAAGTTGCCAAGGGGCTTTTCACATTCGACAGCGCACAATCGGAGCGTACGAACCACTTGATGGTGAGCACCGTGACCGGAATCGCGCCTTTTGTCAGCTATGTCCGAACCTTGTTCAAAGACTGGAAAGAAGGCCGGTTTGCCGGCCACCACAAATTGTTTCTGCTGAACGGCGCCAGCCGGTCGTGGGAGTTCGGTTACCGCGAAGAGCTGGAAAACCTCGCGAAACAGGCGCCGTGGTTTCGCTGTGTTTTCACGGTGAGCCGTCCGTGGGAGGATGAGAGTTGGAAGGGCGAGGTCGGCCGCGTGGACGAATTGATTCGCAAGTACGCCGACCAGTGGGGATGCACGGCGGCGAACAGCGTCGCCTACCTCTGCGGCCATCCCGAGATGGTTGAGCACGGGAAGGGCATTCTGAAGCGGGTAGGCTTCAAGAAAGAAAACTTAAAAGAAGAAGTGTATTGGGTGCCAACGAAGTGATTGGTAGAGACCGGGCTTGCCCCGTCTTCCTCGGACGCGGCAGGAGACGCGGCAAGCCGCGTCTCTACCCCTGGATCCTATTCTAGTTCAGCCGGTGCGAAGAAAACGAGGACTTCGAGTTCTTCCTGGATGTCGTCGAACCGATGCTCCAGTTCCGCCTCGACAAAAATAACTGAACCGGGACGCACCTCTGCATGGTCGGAGCCGATTTGCATGCGAGCGCGTCCGCGGACAACGTAGTACATCTCGTCTTCGCGGTGCGGCGTCTGGGGATCAGTGCTGCCTTTCGCCAAAACGTAGACGCCGGCGCTCATTGCCGGCACGCGCAGAAATTCCAGGTAGAGCTTGCTTTTTCCCGCGCGCTGGCGGGAAAGATCGTCGATGTGGAAGAAGTGAGTCACGATTCTCGTCCGCTGGGCTGTGTCGAAACCGAGAGCCGAGGAGCTAAACCTTCGTATCAGGGCATCGCTTTAGCGATGCCCTAAATGGCAGACATCAGACGCCCCTTTACGGGCCGGGCAGCAATGAGAACCGAAAACTGAGAACTATCCCACCGCGCCACGAAAGAAAATATCCGTGTACTGTTGCACCAGCGCGTCTCCGGTCAGCGGACCCCCGGGCTTGTACCACTGATAGATCCAGTTAATCATGCCGACCAGGGCAAAGGCCGCCGCGCGCGGCGTGACCGGCGACGGCGAATTACGCTTGCGCTGGACGTCGGCAATGAGGTTTTCGACGAAGTGCACGTAATCCTTCTTACGTCCGTTGATCTTGCGCCGGAGCGCCGGCGGCAGCGGATGGTTCTCGTGCAGCATGACCGTAATTTCACGGTCTTCAGGACTGAGCACAACCTGAATGTGCAGCCGGATCAGCGTGCGCAACCGATCTTCGGCTCCGGCAACGCTGGCTCCGTCGATGCGACGCACCACATTGATGACCCGTTCCTCGGTGATCTCCATGGCGTGCGACATGATGTTGTAAAGGATTTCGTCCTTCGACTGGAAGTGATGATAGAGGCCGCCCTTGGAGAGCTTGTGCGCGGCAGCGACATCGTTCATGGAAGTGGCATCGTATCCGCGCTGCTGGAACAGGCGTGCAGCGGCGCGCAGGATTTCCTGGCGAGGTTCCGGCCGGGGTTCCTGGCCGGGTCCGCGACGAGGTTCGATGGTAGCTTCGCGAAGCATCACCACAGATGGTATCGCGGATTGGGCTCCGAGCTCTACAGGCGAATCTCGCCGCAGGCTTGGGAGGTAGCGAGGGACACTATTATCGGCGGTTCTTGGCAGATTTTCCCGGGGCGCTGGTTCGGCCGCTCGAGCGAACCCCGTCGATGAATTGCACCTTTTGCAGCGTGTCGGGTGAGGAGGCGGTTCCGTTCCCTAATCGTAGTGTGGGCCGGTTGGGGCCGAGCGGAAGGCCAGCGGATGATCGGCCAGCTAGAGACGGCGAGTCAGGATGTTCACGACGAATGTAGCGAGCATACGAGGCTGACCACGCCAGGTCATGGACTCGGGCGAGTTCGAACGCCTCGAATCGAACCTCTTGCAATGCCTCATCTTTCCTCGCGCGAACTGATGGGGGCACGGAATTTCCGTGCAAACGCCGGATACGTGCCGAGGCACGGTCAACGACGCGAGCGAGTTCGGCGCCGAATTCCGCCGCGCGATCATCTAGCAGGCGTCGCTTCGTCTTTTCAGCGGAAAACCAGCTCGGATTTCGCCTCGATTCCTGCGGCGGTTCCAGACGGGACACTTCGCAAAGGTGAACGGCGACGGCAAGCTCCTGCTGGGAAGACAGGGCAGAAGCAGGCCGCGCGTTTTTCGTCGTAGTTGCAGCGTCAGGTTTGCGACGGAAGAAACGGGCGAAGGGGATCTCTTCCATCCGGCCGTGAACCCCAGCCTCTTCCAAAGCCTCGAGGGCGGCGGACTGGGCGTGTGTGAGGCCGGGCTCAACCCCGCCTTTGGGGAAAATCCAACGGCCGCCGCGCGTCTGAACCAGCAGGAATTCGATGCCGCATTTACGGATGCGGTAACAGACCGCGGCGACCTGCTGCCTTCCTCCCGAGAGCCGTGACGTTTGTAAGACCTTTACGGATGGACCAACGCCCATGGTACTTAGAGTGCGCGATGCGATCCGCCTCTGGCTAGAGCAAGCTTGGTTCGCGGGCACGGTCTGGCGGGAATCCTTCTACACACTTGTGCCGTCGGTAGCGCCTTGGAGACAGTAGCATGAACAGAGATATTGAAGCCACCGGGGACGGAGTTCTTTGGATAACTTGTATTGTCTTCGCTGCAATCGGGAACTCGAAGCCGGACAAAAATCGGTTGCGGTCTACCTGTTCGCGCAGACGGTGGGAGTAAGGCCGCGACAGAAATCATCGGCACAGCGCATCTGTTTCTGTCCGCAGTGCTCAGTCTCGCTGGCCATGGGCCCCGCACCGGAGGGCGCGCTCAACCTCGCCGCCTGGCAAATGATCCGTGATGTTGTGGGCGCAGACCCGGCCCTGACCGAAGCCGCCTGGGAAAGCCTGCATGGAATTGAAGAGGGCTTGCTCCCAGCGACCGGGACCGTCGGCGTCGCGCATCCCACGCGCGCTGGAGCTTACTTCGAGTTTTGAATCCGCACACCGACAGACGACGGTCTGGAATGGACGCCTAAGCAATCCGCGGTTGACACGAGTAGGTTCAGCTGGATAGCATCTTTAGACCGACCGATTGGTCGGTTTTTGCTTGCCAAATAATCGAGCATTTCAGCCTACATCCATAAGGAGTTTTCCCGTGGCCACAGTCTTTTATCAAAACGATGCCAATCCTTCCGCCCTGAAGGGCAAAACCATCGCCGTTTTCGGTTACGGTTCGCAGGGACACGCGCAGGCGCAGAATCTGCGCGACAGCGGATACGAGGTAATCATCGGACTAGATCCCGAGCGCGGCTCGGCCCAGCAGGCACGTGCCGATGGCATGACCGTAGTCGCTCCCGCCGAGGCCGCCAAGCGCGCCGACTGGATACAGATTCTCACGCCCGACGAGACCCAGGCCGATTTCTACGAATCGGCCATCCGGCCGCATCTGCGCAAAGGAAAAATTCTCGGCTTCTCGCACGGTTTCTCGATTCACTTCAAGACCATCAAGCCGCCGAAAGATGTGGACGTGGTCATGATCGCGCCCAAGAGTCCGGGACATTTGCTGCGGCGTGTGTATTCGCAGGGCGGCGGCGTCCCCTCGTTGCTGGCCATCCACCAGGATGCCAGCGGACGCGCCCATGAATTCGCGCTCAGCTACGCCCACGGCATCGGTTCGACGCGAGCCGGCGTGCTGCAGACGACCTTTAGAGAAGAAACCGAAAGCGACCTCTTCGGCGAGCAAGCGGTCCTCTGCGGCGGCCTGACTTCGCTGATGCAGAAAGGCTTCGAAACCCTGGTGGCCGCCGGCTACGCTCCTGAGATCGCCTACTTCGAGTGTGTGCACGAGATGAAGCTGATCGTCGACCTGATCTACGAAGGCGGGATGAGCCGCATGCGCTATTCGATTTCAAACACAGCCGAGTATGGCGACCTAACCCGCGGCGAAATGGTTGTCGGAGACGCGACGCGCAAAGCGATGATGAAAGTGCTGAAACAAATCCAAAACGGAAAGTTCGCCAAGGAATGGATTGCCGAGAACAAGAAAGGCGGCAAGAAATTCGCCAAGCTGCGCGAGGCTGCGAAGCAGCACCCGGTGGAAAAAGTTGGCGAGCAGCTGCGAGCGATGATGTCGTGGCTGCCGTCGGATAAAAACAAAGCCGCCGAAGCAAAGCCCGTGCCCCCGAAAGTGGTGAATGTGTAAGTAGTGGATTGCCGGGCGTCTCCGCCCGGCCACACGACGGCAGAACGGGCGAGGCGCCCGTCTCTCCATCGTTTCATCGATTCCGCTAAACTGTCTGCATCATCATGGACCTCAAACATCGCAGTCGCAGCATCACCGACGGGCGCGACCAGGCTCCAGCTCGCGCCATGTACAAAGCCATCGGATTCACCGACGCCGACCTCGCCAAGCCCCTGATCGCCGTAGCCAACACCTGGATCGAGACCATGCCGTGCAACTTCCATCTGCGGCGCCTTTCGGCCAAGGTGAAAGAAGGTATACGCGCAGCCGGCGGTACTCCCATGGAGTTCAACACCATCGCCATTTCCGACGGCGAGACCATGGGCACCGAAGGCATGAAGGCGTCGCTGGTGAGCCGCGAGGTGATTGCCGACTCGATCGAACTGGTCTGCCGCGGACAGCTTTTCGACGCTGCGGTCTGCGTCGTCGGATGCGACAAAACCATCCCCGCCGCCGCCATGGCACTGGCGCGCATGAACCTTCCCGGCCTCGTGCTCTACGGAGGAACGATTGCCGCCGGCAAGTACAAAGGCAAAGACGTCACCATTCAGGATGTGTTTGAGGCCGTAGGCGCGAATGCCGCCGGCAAGATGAGCGACGCTGATCTGCTGGCGCTGGAAAACGTGGCGTGTCCCGGAGCGGGCGCATGCGGCGGCCAGTACACCGCGAATACTATGTCCACGGTGATGGAGTTGATCGGCCTTTCGCCCATGGGTTTCAACGGCATTCCGGCGATGGACCCGCGCAAGGACGAAGTAGCGTTGCGCTGCGGCGAAGTGGTGATGAATCTTCTGAAGCAAGGGATTTGTCCCAGCGACATTCTGACGCACGCCGCGTTCGAGAACGCGATAGCGGGCGTGGCCACGACGGGGGGCTCGACCAACGCTGTGCTCCATCTGCTGGCGATCTCGCGCGAAATGGGTCTGCCGCTGGAGATCGACGATTTTCAGAGAGTCAGCGAGCGCACGCCACTCTTGGCGGATCTGAAGCCCGCGGGAAAATATGTCGCGGCAGACATGGACGCGGCCGGCGGCATTCCAGTAATCGCCAAAAGGCTGCTCGACGGCAAGCATGCAAATGGCACGGCGATGACGGTGACCGGAAAGACATTTGCCGAAGAAGCGAACGCCGCCAAAGAAACCGTCGGACAAATGGTGATCGCTCCCTTGAGCAAGCCCCTGAAGGCGACCGGCGGCTTGGTGATTTTAAAAGGTAACTTAGCTCCGGGAGGCGGAGTAGTAAAGATGAGCGGACACGAACGCGCGTCGCAAACCGGCCCAGCTCGCGTCTTCGATTCCGAAGAAGCGGCGATGCAGGCGGTAACCAGCAAGCAAATCAAAGCCGGAGACGTCGTAGTGATCCGCTACGAAGGTCCCAAAGGCGGCCCCGGCATGCGAGAAATGCTAAGCGTGACCGCCGCGATCGTGGGCGAAGGCCTGGGCGAAAGCGTAGCCCTGGTCACCGACGGACGCTTCAGCGGAGCAACCCGCGGCCTGATGGTAGGCCACGTAGCCCCAGAAGCAGCTCTGGGAGGCCCGATAGCCGCAACCCGCGAAGGTGATCGCATCACCATCGACACCAAGATCCGGAGGCTGGAGCTGGAGATTTCCGACGCCGAAATTGCTCGCCGCCTGGCGGAATGGAAGTCTCCGGCGCCCCACTACAAAACCGGCGTCTTCGCAAAGTACGTCGCGCTGGTGAGGTCAGCCTCCGAGGGTGCGATCACGACTCCGAAGCTCTCATAGCACATTTCACAGGCATCGGCTGAACTCCCAATATTGTCATCCTGAGCGAAGGACCTGCTTCCCGCCCGCATCGCCGCTGATCGCTGGACGCGCGGTCTGTATCAGGGCACGCCTCAGGCGTGCCATAGGCCCGCGCTATGAACGCGCCTGCAGGCGCTGAGGCCATCCCTACGCACTGCCGTCCGACCGCGACTCTGCCTGCACGATCTCCTCGGGAGGCCCGTAACCGCGACCATGCGCTTGATCGGAGACCGCATAGATTTTCAACTCAGTCGAGCTCCATCGACTTGAACTGGCCGGCCTGCCGCACGAACAGTACAGAATCCATCCCTCCCGGCCTCCTTCAACCAGAGGCACCAGGTGCGATCCGTTGCGGTACGGACTGAAACCAACCAGATACCGGGTATGGCACTTCGGGCACTCAACACAATGGCGAATACGGAGGGTCATGGCGCATATCAGTTAAGAGGCTCTATGGGATGCATATTCGGCAATGTGCCAGTTGCCTAACAGTAATACTTCGTCTACCATCAAAATATGAATGTAGAACGCCACGCTGACGCCGCGGTCTCAAGAATTGCGGCGGCCATCGGCGAGCCCGCGCGAGCTCGCATTCTTTACTGCCTGGTCGACGGCCATGCACGAACCAGTACTGAGCTTTCGGTGGTGGCCGAGGTGAGCCCGTCAACCGCGAGCGTGCACCTGAATCGATTGAAGGCAGCACACCTGGTCAAAGTGATGGTGCAGGGGAAGCATCGCTTCTACAGTCTGGGAGGACCCTATGTGGCCGGCGCGCTTGAAGGGCTGAGCGTCCTCGCCGGCGGCTCTCGCGACAAGTTCGTGCCCAGCACGCCGAGCCGGCTCCGAGCCGCGCGCACTTGCTACGATCACCTCGCGGGCATGGTTGGTGTATTGCTCCACGACCGCCTCAAAACACTGGGATGGCTGGCCGATTCCAGCGCCAATGCCTACGACCTCACCCCAAACGGAACCAAGGCGTTCGAGGCTCTTGGAATTGACATCGAGGCAACCCGGACGCTGCGCCGCCGCTTCGCGTGCGCATGTCTCGATTGGAGTGAGCGACGGCCTCACGTCGGTGGAGCCCTAGGGGCAGCCCTCCTGAAAGTCGCGTTGAAGAGAAAATGGGTGCTCCAGGATCTCGACAGCAGAGTATTAGACATCACCAGCGTCGGACGACGCGAAATGCTGACTCGCTTCGGCCTTCATGTTTGAGAACGAATTGAGTCGTTCGCAGGAAACTGAGGTGAGATGCGGATGAGTCGTTGCCCGAGGATTTCCGCCTTACTGACTCTTCTTCACGACACGCCCGTTGAGCGGCTGAAGCGGCCGGACATCGTGCGGATACAGCTCGGCGAACGCGTTGATCTCTTCCGCCGAGATCTCCACCGGAGTCTTCAGCACAAACCACGTAATGCCCTCACTGCAGGGCGGAGCCGTTAGCGAGCCCATGTACGTGTAATACGCAGCGTCGTGGGGCAGCAGGTCGGCGGGATTAACCTCGACTCCTGCGACCTCCTCCTCTTTGCCCGCCGTCTTTGGCATATGGTCCCAAATCTTCTGAATGGCGGCGTTTGCGGCGCCTGCCTGCAGAAGAACTGTGACTCCCGCAACCTTCCCGTCGCTCGCCTCGTGCATCAAGTGGACCTCCATATCGTATGGCTTACCGCCAATGTACTCTTCGCTGGGACGGTGAAAGTGGAATTGGGTTAGGTCGTAGCGCTTGTCTCCCACCATGAGAAAGCTTCCGCTTCCCGGGGCGTCGTGGTAGTTCACTCGGATCGTGTAGCCATTGTTGATTAAGTATTTGAGCGGGCTGCCTTTGTATTCGAATCGTATGGCGGGAAGTTCAGCTTTCTCCGCATTTTGAATGTCGATCGGAGACTGTTCCTTGCCCACGTTGCAGGCAGCGTACTCCGGATCCAGGTCACTCCAATGTTCCGCTCCGGTTGCCCCTTCGTAAGTCCAATGTGTCTTCCACTGCGCTCGTGAACCAGGCAGCAGAACTGCCGCGACACCCAGCAATACAAGGGTCATCCAACTCTTTCTCAAGTTGCACCTCGCTTTTGCGCTCAATATTTGAGACGCACTGCAGTGAACCGCGAATCCGACTGAAGCCCGTTCGCCCCGGTACTCCGAAATGTACAGATTGACGACCCACTACAATTCGTTTGGCATCGAATTATGGCTGCGGCTTTTTCCGCAAGTAGCTAGTAATTGTGACAGTTGCCAAGGGGTCGCGGATCTGTTGAGTTGTAGATAGCGTCCTCGAAAGAATTGGGGTCGATAGTTAATTGAGCGACTGCCAGAGTTCAAGGTTTAAAGAGAGCGGAGCCAGAGTGATGGATGGAAGTTTGTGCTGAGGGCAGAGGAAAACGAAGAGTTCGACAAATGGTGGAAACACTGGATCGCAAACATCGCGCAGAGTCGCATGGTGGTGAAGCACTCACCGTCTGGAATTACATCGGGTGACGACGCGGAACGCAGCGGCAGATCAGGGTCGGTAATCCTGGATAGCCCATGCCCTCATTGAGGAGCGCAGCTTGATCGTACTGACCCGTTCGAATCCACAAAGTGCGGTGTCCATGTCAATCCGCATTCTCCTCGTAGAGGATTACGAACCGTTCCGGCGATTCGTCCGTACGACTCTGCGAAAAAGACCGGAATTGCAGATCGTCGGCGAGGTCGCTGACGGATTCGAAGGGGTTCAGAAAGCGGAAGAACTGAAACCGGATTTGATTTTCCTTGATATTGGACTGCCAACGCTGGATGGATTCGAGGTCGCTCGACGAATCCGCAAGCTCGTCCCAGAGTCCAGGATCGTATTCCTGAGCATGGAAGACTCCGCGGATTTGGTGCAGGAAGCTCTGAGCTTGGGGGCCCGAGGCTACCTTGAGAAAGCGCGATCGGCAGGCGAGATATTAGCTGCTGTGGATGCAGTCTGTCAGGGCAAGCGGTATATCAGCGCTGGATTGTCGGGTCCGCAGGATCCGTGGCGAACTTGAGGGCTTGCAAAATGTAGTGACTGCAGAGCAAAACTTTACCCGCAAGTCATTTCAACTCAAAAATACCCGCGTAGCGCCCGAGGGTTGCACTTGGTTAGACTGCTCTCTACCAAAAGGAGCAATCCATGTCCAGGCTGATAGTTCGATTTCTCGCCATCTTGGGCGCTCTCTGGTTGATCGGAATGGTCATCGTGTTGGTGACTGTGATCGGCTCGAAGGGCAAAGTCCCATCCAAGACAATTCTCGAAGCCAATTTCGAGCAGGCGTTCCTGGAGGTCGTGCCCGACACTCCGGCGGCGCAGTTGCTCTTGAGCGAACGGCAACAAACCCTGCGCGACGTGGTCGACGCGATTGATCGCGGAGCGAGCGACGATCGCGTCGTCGGCATGATCGCCACAATCGGCGCGGCTCCGATGGGAATGGCGCAAACCCAAGAACTGCGCGATGCCGTCCAAAGATTTCGCGCGCACAAGAAATTTGCCGTCGCCTACTCGGAAACTTTTGGCGAGTTCGGTCCGGGCAACGGCGCTTATTACCTCGCGACGGCCTTTGACCATATCTATCTCCAGCCCTCGGGCGACGTCGGCCTGACGGGCATCATCATGGAATCGCCGTTCATCAAGGGAACACTCTCCAAGCTGGGCATGACATTTCACGGCGATCACCGCTACGAGTACAAGAATGCGCTCAACTTCTATACCGACACCAAGTACACAGGGCCATACAAAGAAGCCATGACCGCAGTCATGACTTCATGGTTCAACCAGATAAAGGACGGCATCTGCCAGGCGCGGCAGATCGCACCGGAGAAGTTCCAGTCGCTGGTGGACGCAGGGCCGTATCTGGGCAAGGAAGCAGCTGACGCGAAACTGGTGGATGCAGTTGCGTATCGCGACGAAGTCTACGGCAAAGTAAAAACCCAGGCGGGCGATGGAGCGGAACTGCTCTACCTGGACAGATACTTGAGCCGAGCCGGACGTCCGCACGATCACGGGAAGAACATTGCGCTGGTGTTCGGCGTCGGCGCCGTTACCCGTGGCAAGAGTGATTACGAACCCGTGCAAGGTAGCCAGACTATGGGGTCCCAAACGGTAGCGGGCGCGATTCGAGCAGCGGCCGAAGACAAGGACGTAAAGGCGATCTTATTTCGTGTTGATAGCCCGGGCGGTTCGTACGTCGCCTCCGACACTATCTGGCGGGAAGTGGTGCGGGCGCGTCAGGCCGGCAAACCGGTGATTGTTTCCATGGGAAATCTAGCCGGATCAGGCGGATACTTTGTGGCCATGGCGGCCGACAAAATCGTAGCCGAGCCCGGAACCATCACCGCCTCGATCGGAGTGCTGGGCGGAAAGATGCTCACCAGCGGCTTGTGGGACAAAGTCGGACTCTCATGGGATGAAGTGCATCAGGGCGAGAATGCCACCATGTTCACCGGAACCCACGATTACACCCCCGCCGAATGGGCGCGATTCCAGGAGTGGCTCGACCGTGTGTATGTGGATTTCACCAGTAAGGTTGCCGATGGCCGCAAGTTGCCCAAGGAAAAGGTGCTGGAAATTGCCAGGGGACGGATCTGGTCCGGCCAGGATGCGAAGAACCTGGGCTTGGTCGATGAACTCGGCGGCTACGATACGGCGCTCAAACTCGCGAAGAAAGCAGCCGGAGTCCCTGAAGGCGACGACGTGAAGATCGTGGTCTATCCGCGCCCCATGAGTTTTCTCGAGAGCGTGATGAAGCGCCGAGGCGCGGAAAACAGTGACAAGGAAGCCGTAGGCCAAACGCTGGCGCGAATTCTGCAGGAAGTGCAGCCAGTAGCGCGTCAGCTGGATGCGATTGGGATCAAGGCCAAGGATACAGATAACGATCAGGATGATGCTCTGGGGATGAGCACGGTGTCGAATAGCCCATAGCGAAACGACGTAGGGACAACCGCTCTCGGCTGTCCTGGCGAGCGCAGCTCGCCGGGGGTTTCCTTCGTTAATTCGTGGAGTCAACGGCGCGGCGAGGCTTGGCCTCGCCGAGACAGCCGAGGGCGGCTGTCTCTACGTGGAGCACCTACACGCCCAGCTTCTTCACTTCCTCGTTGTAATACTTGCGGTAAAGGATCGACCATTCCTCGGAGCCCTCGATGATGGTGCGGCGCTGGCTCTCGATTTTCTGGCGAGCGGCCTGATCGATGCGGGTTTCCTGCATGAGGAGTTCTTCGAGAATCTTGCGGACTTCAAGGCGGATGGTGTTGCGGTCCTCGATGAACTCGACCTCGTCCAGGTCGGCGACGGCGTCGGTGACAACGTGGGCGAGTTTGTTGACTTTATCGCGGCTCAAGCGCACGGCAGGGGCGTCCTCGTTGTTCCAATGCTTAGTTCGAATCCTAAAGAATAGCCTTGTATTTCTTCACCAGCTCGGTCTTCACCTTACGGAACATTTCCTGGTAATTGGCGCCGCTCTTCTGCATTTCGTCCGAATACGCTTCGAGGATGACGCGCACCTCATCGTTAATGCGATCCTCGAGCGCCAGCTCATCGAGCAGGGCGGCGTGCACCTTCTCGGAAAGAGCAGGCATCGCCTTGGTCTCAACGAGACCGCTCGCTACCAGTTTTTTGGAAACTTCGCGGGCCAGATAGCCCACATATTCCTTGGAAAAGAGCATGATAAACGCGTCTTTTTGTGAAGACAAAGTTTAACACAACGCTCGAGGGCAGTGGCGAAAGTGAGGCCTTGGTAAGCTCTCCCCTGTGTACCTCTGTGTCCTCTGTGATAAAGACTCTTTTTGAACCACCGGGAACGCAGGGGTTCACCGGGAAACCTCCACAGGGGCAAACAAGTCAGCCGCACGCAGCACATTGGCGGCTGACAGCCGTAAGCCGTACAATAAGGACTCCACGATGTCTCCACATCCAGACGATCTTACCGGCATGAAAGACGATATGACCGCCTTCATTGAAGGTCTGGGCATGCGCCGTTTCTTCGGTTATGTGGAATGTGAAGAGGTTCCCAGCGTGCTCTGGGATTCAACGCAGAATCCGGATGGCTGGAAAGATTTCGTGGAGTTGGCCAAATCCACCGGCGCGCCCTTCCTGACCATGCATTCGTGGGCGCTTGAGCGCGAAGAGTTGGAGCGCTTGTCGCAGCGCCTCGCCGAAGGCGATTATGGAAGCGAAGAAGACATGGAAGAAAGCCGCTGGCTGAGGACCTATGTCGGGAAGACGGGGTTCGTACAGCTCGGATGGGCCTACCAGGGATGCGTCTTCGTCTACGAAGCCGGCACCGAATGGTACGAACATTATCAGCATCTGCGCGAACTGGCGGATGATGGCGGCGGATTCATGATCGATGAGCCGGACCAGGACGAGGAGCGGTAGGAAGCCCTGCGAAGAGGGGCTTCCCGGCTACGACTCAATCGCCGCAATCCCGTTTGCGATTTCACAGCCAAGCTCTTCAGCCTCAGCAGGAAAGCGGTTTCGCGTCGGCTCGGGGAATGCGGTGAGGACCTCCGCATAGCGGCGAGCGGATCGGCAGCGGATTACCGCAAACCCGAGCGAATCCGCCAACTCGCAGCTCGGCGGAATCAACGATGCCGCGCCCGTCGCGAGGGCTTCGTCGTCGTGATGGCAGGCTCGCCGGGAACGCTTCGGGAAGATTCCAGGCAGTCACCAATGTCCCGCCTGGCAGAGATCGATTCCGCACAACTCACGCTCATTCTGAAGAATGTCCTGGGGATGATCGGTCCCGCGCTCGACCACGCGAGCATATGCCTCCGGCATGCTCGTGGCCAAGTGCCATCCTGCCGATATCGTGCAGAATCCCGCCCGTATAGCAGAATCCTTATCCAGGAATCTCCAGTTTGCGCTGCGCTCGGCAACGATCGCGCAGGCTATGCTGTGATGCCAGCACGACTGCATCAACGTGTGAACGGGCCCGGAGATAGGCCTTGAGACCAAGCGGGATTACCACGTTCCTGAGGCTCTGGAAGCCGAGCAGCATCGATGCCTGAGCGGGTGACGTTCTTGGGAAAGCCAGTCAGAGGAGAATTGGCGATCCTTGGCACGGCCGCCGAAAATGCGACATCGGAGCGGATCAGATTGCACGGTTCAAGCAAGGACGTGTCCGTGCCGGAAATCAGGTTCAGCGCCTTAAAGCGCAATTGCCGGGAAGGGCGCAATACTGTCCGGATCCCACCGCAGTTCCGCATGCTCTGCCTTGGATGTGGCGGTTGCCGGAGTCGTAGCGTTCCCGTCTCCTGACGTTTCGTTTTCCAATGCCACAGTTTGTGGCAAACCGAGGGAAAAGACTCCAGGTTCTCCCCGAATGATTCCATCGGCAATCGCGTACACTGCTTGAATGGCGCTGGCACACCACTTCTGGCCATGAGGGCCCGGTGCTAATCTGGTTCCTTCCCGAACCTCTCATGCGATGGATCGCCAATCCGTTCAATTCTCCTAAGGTCAAGGTACTGGCGACGACGCTGCAGGATTCCGAACTGGGAATCTTTCCGGCCGCCCTGCCCGTGCTTGCCGATCTGCTCGTCGGTCGTGGGATCGAAGAGCCGGAAGCGGCTGCACGTTTTCTTTCGCCAACGCTCAGCGACCTTCACGACCCGTTGCGAATGAACGGCATGAAATCCGCGCTGGATCGGCTGGAAACGGCCTTGGAGCGCAAAGAGAAAATTCTCATCTACGGCGACTACGACGTCGACGGCACCACCGCGATCGTTATCCTCAAGACGGCGATCGAGCTGTGCGGCGGGGCGGCGGATTTTCATGTGCCGCACCGAATCCGCGAAGGTTATGGCATGCGCGACGAGGTGATCGAGCGCGCCGCTGCCGATGGTGTGCGCCTGATCATCAGCGTCGACACCGGCATCCGCGCCTTCGATGCCGCCGAAACCGCGCGGCGCACCGGAGTCGACCTGATCGTCACCGATCATCACCTGCCGGGGGTCGACGGCGTTCCGCAGGCGCTGGTAGTTATTAACCCAAACCAAAATGGATGCGATTATCCCTGCAAGTACTTATGCGGCGCGGGCGTGGCCTTCAAGCTGGCTCAGGGATTGATGCAGCGCCGGCTGGATATAAAAGATCAGTCGCGCCTGCTGATGTCATTCATGAAAGTTGTGGCTATTGCGACCATCGCTGACGCGGTCCCGTTGCTGGGCGAGAATCGCGTGTTCGCTAAATTGGGATTGCAGGGATTGCGGCGTCCGGTGAACGTCGGCCTGAAAGCGCTGCTTGAAGTTGCGAAACTCGGCGACGGGCGGGCGCTGACCGCGACCGAAGTCGCCTTCCGCGTCGCGTCTCGCTTGAACGCTGCCGGACGCATGGACGTGGCGCGTGACGTGGTCGATCTGTTCAACGAGAAAGACACGGAGCGCGCGCGCAAAATTGCTGGCCGGCTTGACCAGTTGAACGCCGAGCGTCAGGAAGAAGAGCGGCGCATCATGGACAACATCTTTCATCGGCTGAAGGAAGAGCCCGCGTTGCGCGAAGCGTATTGCGTGGTGCTCGATGGCGAAGGCTGGCATCGCGGCGTGATTGGCATTACCGCGTCGCGCGTGGTGGAACGCCACGGGCGCCCGACCCTGGTCATTTCCCGGGACGGCGCTGAAGCGCACGGCTCGGGACGGTCGATCCCGGCGTTCCATCTGCTGCATGCGATCGAATCGTGCCATGAGCTGTTTTCGCGCTACGGCGGACATGCACATGCGGTTGGTTTTGCGCTGCCCAGTGCCAACGTGGAGAAACTGCGCGTGCACCTGGATGGCTATGCGCGTGCCCGGCTCACTCCCGCCGATTTCGAGCCGCAACTGGAGTTCGATCGAGAGTTGCCGCTGGGAGAGGTCACGCCCGAACTTCACCAGGCGCTGCTTTTGCTGGAACCTTTTGGGATGGGGAATCGCGAACCGATTTTCGCCGCGCGAGCGGTGCGGCTGATGGCGCCTCCGCAGGTGGTGAAAGAAAAACATGTGCGACTGCGCGTTGCGCCGGCCGTCAATGGCACCGGCACGACGCCAGTGCAAGACTTCACTCCCCGCTGCCATCCCGACGCCGCGGCCATTCCAAATCGGCGCGCAGAATCTGCTCGTGTGGTGACGGGGCTTAGCCCCGCCTCCACACGATCCTCATCCTCATCATCGTGGCGCGACAACATTGCATTCAAAGCGATGGGCTGGGGGCTGAAGGAATCCTGCGATCGGTTGCAGTTGCTGGCCGGAGACCGCCTCGACATAGCCTATTCGCTCGGCATGAACGACGATCCTGAATTCGGCGGGCTAGAGCTGACTTTGCGCGACGTGGTGCGCGCCCGGTGAGCAGAATCGCTTCTCGGATCTGTTTCTGCCACCTTGCTTTTCGCTTTTGACAAGAAGCCAATCCATCTTTATAGTGCCGGGTCATGAACGGAACTTTCTTTTGCAACAAGTGCGGCGCGCAGAATACTGCGGGCGCTCAGTTCTGTAATCGTTGCGGAGCGCACACGAGCCCGGTGGCCGCCAACCCAGCGACGTCCAGTCTAGCAACGCCCTACTCAGCCCCGGCGCCTGCGTATCAGCCCGTCGTGCCGGCGATAGGAGTTCGCTACGGGGGCTTCTGGATTCGGGTAGTTGCGGCCATTATCGACGGAATCATTGTGCGGGTGGTGGTGTCTCCGATTCACCTGATTTTCGGCGGTCTCGGGCTAGCAGGTATGATGAGTGGTGTTCCCCACCGTGGGCTTGCTCTTTTCGGCGGCGGTCTTACCCTCATCGTGTCGATTTTTGGCTCCTGGTTGTACGAAGCTTTTATGGAGAGCTCGTCGTATCAGGCGACGCTGGGCAAGATGATCTTCGGGATGAAAGTTACCGATCTCCATGGCAACCGAATCTCCTTCGAAACCGCGACGGGACGGCATTTTGCCAAGTGGCTTTCCGGGTTAATCCTGTGCATCGGCTTCATCATGGTCGGCCTTACGGAACGCAAACAGGGCCTGCACGATCTGTTGGCGGGGACGCTTGTGCGACGCCCGTAATCGATCTACGAAGTTCCGAGTATTTCTTGCGGCCTGTCCTCTTGCCTGCGGATGCTCTGCTCTTCGTGACCAAAAAACTTGAAATCATTCCCACCCAAGCGCTCTCCGATGAACTCGTTGTAATCCGCGCGAGCGGATTGTAGGCCAACGAAAGCGTCACCATCCGAGCCGCATTTCCTTGATGGAGCAGAACATCACTGGAGTTCGGAGGCCGAGTTCTTGACCGATGCAAAGGGAGTCGTGGATGTCTCCCGACAGGCGCCGGTGAAGGGTTCGTACAACGAAGTTTCAGCGATGGGGTTGGTCTGGTCGATGAAGCCCGAGGGCAAGAATGCAATGCGCCGCCCCACGATCTTGGAACGCAGATCATTCAATTTCAGCTCCCGAACAACGGCAAGCCAGTGTCGAGCGCTCAATTCGAGCAGAGGAAAGTCGCGGAAGGTGTGCGCCAGATCAAGGTCCAAGGAGAGCTTTCATGGCGTGTTTTTCGTGCCGGGCGGGAACCGACCTTATCGGGAGTGCTAGTGGTTGGACGTGGAGTACTTTGGCCGAGCACTGGCGTGGATGAGGCAACGGCCGGAGATTGTAGCCGATCGAATTGCGGTGGTGGGAAACTGGCGGGTTGGTGAGTTGGCACTGCAATTAGGCTCCATGTACCCGAACATCAGAGCTGTGGTGGCATACGTTCCGGCCAATGTTCGTTTGGGGGGGGCAATGGTTTGCGGGTTCCATACGCGTGGACTTGGCAAGGGCATCCGCCGACGTATATCTTGCCTCGGCGGGGCTTTTCGATAACCCTGCAGGCCCAGATCCCAGTCGAGCGAACGCATGGACCTGTGCTCCTGATCTCCGGGAATGATCACGAAACCTGGCCTTCCTCCATAATGGCGGATGCGATTGTCAACCGCCTTAAAGACGCTCATTTCCAATACCGTCTTGAACACTTGCGCTCTCCACATGCCGGGGCACCTGGCGGGGCGTCCTGAAATCGTTCCTGCCTGGCACTGCGAAGTGAATTGGCCTTTTCCAGGCGGCACGGCGAAGGGAGATGCAGAATCCTCGCTTGAGGCAATTCCTAACTAAGCTATTGGAATTTTTGCGGACCAGCCTCGAAACCGCTGTTGCGGCTTCGAACTCGCTCCCGAATCTCTCGCCGAATTAAAATGATCGCATGCAAAACGCAACGCCGGCGGCAATTGCGGTGCTGGTGCTGGAGTTGGCGCCGGCCGCCGTGTTTGGGTTTGCCGGCGAACGGGTTGCGCGGGCGTGCGCCCGCTGGCCGTCAAGCATACGAACCACGATACCTGCGCTCTGTGCGCTCCCTTACATTCTTATTTCCTTGTCGTATCAGATGTTCTCCTGGAAATGGTGCGCCCTGTACGCGGTGTTGCCGGTGGCGATCGCATGGCTCCTGGCGCAGGCCGCCATCGCCGATCCGGAACAACACGGCAATTGGCGAGACGCGATCATTCTCCTGACGCTCGGGCTGGCGGTTGATTTGCGCTGGCTCGAGCGTGCGTGGCCAAGCGGGCTTGCGGGCTGGGGAAAATTACTCCTCGTCGATGCTGGGTTGTACGGATTCGCCGCGATCCGGCATCTCAGCGGAACCGGCTTTGACTTTCATTTCCGCCGGAGCGACTGGAAGACCGGGTCGCGGGAACTGGTCTTTTTTACTCCCATAGTTCTCGCGCTGGGGATGGCGCTGGGCTTTCTCCATCCGCATGGCCACGCGCCGCAGTTTTCGATGATTCTGAAGTGGATTTATATCTTCGTTTTCATCGCGGTTCCAGAGGAGCTTTTCTTTCGCGCCTGGGTACAGAACCTGCTAGAACGACGGTTGGGACGGCGAGCGGCGCTGGCGATAACGGCAGTGTTGTTTGGACTCTCCCATTTCAACAAACGATCGACGCACTTCAACTGGCGCTACGTCCTGCTGGCAAGCATTGCGGGGATCTTCTACGGCCGGGCATGGCGCAAGCAACGGCGAGTGCCGGCCTCGGCGATCACCCATGCCAGCGTGGACGCCATCTGGTCGTTCTGGTTTTAGTGAGGGACAAAATGGCGGTTGAGTCGAAAATCTTTCCCGTGGTCGCGACCGCCTTTCGGCGGTGCTTCGTTTGGGCGGAGATCATTATCGTGTTTCTGTTTCTGGAGTTTGCGCTTTGGGCCCCGACCCGGCAGATCCGGAATCGCTGGGCCATCATCGCGGCCATCACGATTCTCGTCCTCATCCTGACAGACGCGCTGATTGACCCGACGTCGCTCAAGCGCCTCGGACTCGGTTTGCCGAAAATGTCCGGAGCGGGCGTGGTGCTGGGGACTGGTTTGGCAACCGTTGCTTTCGTTGTCGTTCTGGTGAACACGGCGGGCGGTCAAATTCCCGCCAATCCGACGTGGTTTCCGGGATTGCGGTCGATATGGGGATACGTACTCTGGGCCTTGATTCAGGAATTCATACTGCAATCGTTTTTCTTCAACCGCTTTGAAGAACTGTATGGCGGCGCGGCGGCGGTTTGGATAGCGTCCACGCTCTTTGCCGCCGTGCACCTGCCCAGTCCGGTCCTCACTACCGCGACGCTGCTCGGCGCTCTTTTCTTCTGCGAAATGTTTCGCTGCTACCGCAGCATCTATGCCCTCGGGATCGTCCACGCCATGCTGGGACTGTCCATTGCTTTCACCACGCCCGACAGCCTGCTGCACCACATGCGCGTAGGGATTGGATACTTGCGGTACTAAGGCATCGCGCTCGCACGCGGGGCCGCAGCTCCCGGGTTTACACTAGCTTCTAATGGCCCTTCCGGTTTCACAGCTGCGCCGCTGGTTCGCCGTGGGCGCGATTCTGATGGTGGCTACGGTTGCGGGGATGTATTTCTACGCGCGCTGGCGTGTGGGTAAAGTCGTCCACGACCTTCCGGCGAAAATGGGCCTGGACATTCAGCAGACCGCCGAAGGCTTTTCCATCTCCAAGTCGGTAGAAGGCCGCACTCAGTTTACGGTGAGCGCTTCCAAGGCAGTGCAGTTCAAAGAGGGCGGACGGGCGGACTTGCACAACGTCAAGATCGTCGTTTACGGCAAGGATGCCAGCCGCTTCGACCGGATCGCAGGGGATGATTTCGAGTACGATCCCACGTCGGGCATGGTGAACGCGAAGGGCACGGTGCTGATTGACCTGGAAGCGAATCCCGAGGGGATTCGACATTCCGACCAGTCGCCTCCCGAGCAAACCAGAGTCCCACTTCATCTTGAAACCGAAGGGCTGGTCTTCAATAAGAATACGGGGGACGCTTCCTCCACGGGCAAGGTCGTATTTCGGACGCCGCAGGCATCCGGTTCGGCTGTGGGTCTTCAATACATGGCCAAGACGGGAACGATGAACCTGCTGTCGGCGGTCGTGATGACCGTCAACCGGCCGCAACCGGTGCATCTGGATGCCGATCATGGCGTAATTACGAAGCACCCTCGTCAGGTGGTGCTCAACACGGTACACATGAGCCGGGACCAGCGGGAAGCATGGTCCGACCAGGCAACTTTCTTCCTGCGCGAAGACAACACGGTCGATCGCATTCTTGCCGAGGGCGACGTGAAGAGCAAGATTCATGGGAGCACGGAGACTCACGAGCGCTCCGACCGCGCCGAAATGCGGCTGACCGGAACGCGGAATCTACTCACCTTGGTCATTCTCACCGGCAACGTGCAACTCGCTTCCCTGGGAGCGCAGCCCGCTGACGCTGCTGCGGGGCGGGTGACGCTGCACTTTGTCGGCAGCTCTGCCGGGCAGCAGCTGCTGGAGAGGGTTCATGCCGAAGATGGCGTGCGGCTGTCACAGAAGAACAGTAGGAGCGGGACTCTGGTTGCGGTGGCGACGCCGGTGTCAACTTCCGCACCCTCGTCGACGCCGGCGAAAGGAGGCGAACAAGATATCGACATGACCGCCCCGGAGATGGACTTCATCGTGAAGGATGGCCGCCTACTAGAGCGGGCCGATACAAGCGGACCGCCGCAAATCGTGATCACGCAACCGGGAGCAAATCAGAAAACGGTAGTCACCGCGGCCAAGTTTACGGCGAAATTCACGGACAAGAATCGCCTGGCCACGCTGCATGGAGAACCGGATGCGAAGATCGTCAGCAGCATTGATGCAAACAAGGTCGACGCGAGTAAGGCCGGATCCACTAAGACCGGCGCTCCGGCGCAGACTGATCGAGTATCAACCAGTCAGATGCTCGATGTCGTTTTTCTGCCCGAGGGCGGTGTGCGGTCGATCACGCAAACGGGTGGCTTTACCTATGTCGATGGCACCGAGAAGGCTTGGGCGCAGCGCGGAGAGTACACGACCGCCGATCAACTAATGGTGCTCACCGGATCGCCTCGAGCGGTGGACGGCGGCATGACCACGACCGCCCAGACACTTCGTATGAACCGGGCGACCGGCGACGCCTTTGCCGAGGGCAATGTCAAGAGCACCTACTCCGATCTAAAGGCGCAACCAGATGGGGCTATGCTCGCCTCTTCCGACCCCATCCACGTGACCAGCCGCAGCATGACGGCTCATCGTTCCTCGGCGATTGCGGTGTACACGGGTGATGCCCGCTTGTGGCAAGACGCGAACCTGGTGGAGGCTCCCATCCTGCAATTTGATCGCGACCATCGATCTCTCTTTGCTCAGGGAAATCCGCGGGGGACGTCGCAGGGAACTCCGGCTCAGCCGGTCTCGACCGTGGTGGTGCAAGTGGACAAGGACAGGAAGGTCACTCCAATCCACATCACTTCAGCGCGTCTGAACTACGCCGATGCCGAGCGGAGAATTTTTCTGGATGGTGGGGTGACCGCGAAGGAGGCCGACGCTACGATGACGGGACAGCAAATGACGGTATTTCTGCGGCCGCGCAGCCAGTCGCAAGCGGCGACCAGCCTGGTAACGCCTGGCCAAGTGGACCGGATGATTGCTGAACACTCGGTTGTGCTCACGCAACCGACGCGGCGCGCGACGGGCGACCGATTGGTATACACGTCCGCGGACGACAGGTTCGTCCTGACGGGCGGTCCTCCTAGCATTTTTGATGCCGAACGAGGCAAAACTACGGGCGATTCGTTGACTTTCTTTAGACGCGATGATAGGGTGCTCGTGGAAGGTCAAGAAACATCCCCGGCCGTGACTAAGACGCAAGTGGCACGATAAATGCACACGCTGGCCACCGACGAAATTGGGAAATCCTACCGCGGTCGACGCGTCGTCAACGGAGTCAGCCTTCAGGTTCTGCAAGGCGAGGTAGTGGGCCTTCTGGGACCGAATGGAGCCGGAAAGACCACTTCCTTCTATGCAATTGTAGGTCTGGTTCCTCCAGATACCGGCAGGGTGCTGTACGACGACGAAGATATCACTAGCGTTCCCATGTACTTACGGGCCCGCCAGTACGGCATCAGCTATCTCCCGCAAGAAGCTTCGGTGTTTCGGAAACTGACGGTCGAAGAGAACATTCTCGCCGTACTGGAAGCCCAGCCTATCTCCTGGCATGAACGCCGGGAAAAGGCGGAGAAGCTGATTGACCAGCTCGGACTGGAGCATATCCGGCAGAATCGCGGCTACGCGTTGTCGGGCGGGGAACGGCGGCGGGTAGAAATCGCGCGATCCCTCTGCATCAGCCCCAGGTTTATTCTGCTCGACGAGCCGTTTTCGGGAATCGATCCGATCGCCGTTTTGGATTTGCAGAAGATCATTTCTGATATGCGAGCCAGCGGCATCGGTATATTGATCACGGATCACAACGTCCGCGAGACATTGTCAGTGACGGATCGGGCGTACATCATTAACGAAGGACGGATCTTCCGCTCTGGTACGCCGGAAGAGTTGGGTAGCGATCCGGAAGTGAGGCGGGTCTATTTGGGGGAAAGTTTCTCTCTAGTGTGAGTTCTCAGTTCCCCGTTCTCAGTTCTCAGAAATGGGTTGACTGAGAACAGAGAACTGAGAATCGGGAACTGTTTTTGGTTACTAAGGCGTGGACCCATTGACCTTTCGTGCTCGCACGATCCACCTCGGTGCGTGAGAAGCTAATCCTTCCACACTCCGATGTACCGGTCGTCCGTATCGGACATCATGCGGCAGCAGGGCGGGTGGGGAATTATACATCTTAGGAGAAATGGTGCTTCTTCAGCACAGACTGAACGTCAAGCTTTCCCAGCGTCAGATTCTGACGCCTGGCCTCGTGCAAATGGTCTCCGTGCTCGCGCTCAACAAGCTCGAGCTCAAGGACATGATCAATGCCGAGATGGTCGAGAACCCGGTGTTGGAAGAGCTGGAAGATGCTGTCCCGCTGCTCGATGATGTCGGTCGCCAGGAGGAAGAGCGCGACCGGCTGGCCTCCCAGGCGACCGCCACGCCGGAGGAGGGTCCGACCATCGCGGACGAGAAGAAGGATCCCTTCGAGGAGATCGACTTTGGCTCGTTCTTCCAGGATTATCTGGATCCCGGTTATCGCAGTTCGGGAGAGATGGAAGAGATCGAGAAGCCTTCGTTCGAAAACTTCCTTTCGAAACCGGGAAACCTGAGCGATCACCTCCTATGGCAGCTGGGCGCGATTTCTGTCCGGCCCCCGGTGCACCAGGCCGCTGAGCTGATCATTGGGAATCTCAACGAAGAAGGCTACCTGATTGCCAGCGATGTAGAACTGCTGGGAATCGCCCCGGTCGCGACTCCCGAAGCAGATGTGGAAGTGGCTGCCAAGATCGTTGGTGAAGCCGAGGCGCTAGGACTTGCTGTCACGGAGCCCTCGTCCGAAGCTCTGCCCGCCGATCAAGGGCTTGAAGCATCTGATTTTGATGCCTCTCAGCTTGCTTCCGAGGATCTCGCTGCATTGGACGGCGGCTATTTGCAACTGACCAAGGAAGCCGCCCTAGCTGAGTTGTGCGGTGACGGGGCAGAGCCCCGCCACCACACGGGTGTTGCGCAGGATAAGGCGCAGGACGCAACGCCGGATATTCACCAGGGCATGACAGCGGAGGCTTCGCTGCGCGGCGCGGCAAGCCACGAAAGCGCTGCAACCGGGGCAGCGACAGCGCCCGCGCGGATTCTGGCTGTAACCTTCAATATTGCCGATCTGCACGAAGCACTGGAAGTTGTGCGCCAGTTCGATCCGCCGGGCATCGCTTGTCGCGACCTGCGCGAATGCCTGCTCTATCAGTTGCGCTACCATCTCGGGCAGTTACACCTGCACCCAAACGGCAATGGTATGACGGAGCAAGTGGTGCGCGACGCGATTGCCCTCGTCGATCAGCATTTGCGCGCGGTGACGCTGAAGCAGTTCAAAGAAATTGGGCGGGCGATCGGGCGTCCCGTCGAAGCCGTGCAGGCAGCGCTCGACTATGTCCGCACCCTCGATCCCCGGCCGGGCTTGCGCTACAACAAGGTTCCAGCGCGGCTGATTGAGCCCGATGTCGCGTTCGTCAAGCATGGCGACGAGTGGCTGGTCATCATGAACGACGAAGACATGCCGCAGTTGCGTTTGAATCCCGCCTACAAGCGGCTGCTGGCCCGCGACGGCAATGACCGCGACACCCGTAACTACGTCAAAGATCGCTACAAGTCCGCCATCCAGTTGATCAAGAACATTGAACAACGCAAGCAGACCATTACCAAGGTGTGCTATTCGATCGTGGCGCGCCAGCAGGATTTCCTCGACCGGGGAATCGATTTTCTGAAGCCGATGATGATCAAGGAAGTAGCCGAAGAAATCGGCGTGCATCCTTCTACGGTCAGCCGCGCGGTAGCCAATAAGTACGTCCACACGCAGCAGGGCGTGTTCGAATTGCGCTATTTCTTCTCGGAGAGCGTTCAGGGGCCCGAGGGTGGTGGCACTTCGCTCCTGATTTTGAAACGCCGCGTCAAGAAGCTGATCGAAGAAGAAGATTCAAGCCGGCCGTTGACCGACGAACAGATCACCCGCATTTTGCAGTCGCAGGGCATCCAGGTCACTCGCCGAACGGTTGCCAAATATCGGGAAGATATGAAGATTCCCAGCACGCACCAAAGGCGGGTTAAGAAATAGCTACGGGCTACGAGCTTGGAGCCGCCTGGCGAGGGATTGCTCGAAGCTCGTCCGAGGTCCTGACATTACTATACAGTTCGACTTCTGATCTCTCGTTTTCAGGAGGGTGTTCGATGAACGTGGAATATACCGCGAGAAAGTATGTAATCACTCCCACCGTCCGCAAGGAAGTTGAAACCGGCCTAAACAAGGTCCGCAAGATTCTAGGTGACCGGTTTGAAAGCAAGGTGATTCTAGCCGTCGAGAAGCGCCAGCACAAAGCCGAAATCACCATCAACCCGCCGAACGGTCCCATTGTTGGGTTGGCCCAGACCACCGACATGATGTCAGCCGTTAATGAAGCTCTCGACCACCTGCAGAAGCAAGCGCTCAAATATAAAACGAAATGGCTGAGCAAGAAGCGCAAAGCGGTCAAGAAATTTGACGGCCAGTCGTTGGAAGGCAACATTGAGGCGGCGCTCGGACTGGCGGAGAACACCACTGTTTCCGTTCTCGTTCATAAATTTCCGTCGGTGGCGCGGACTACCGAAGTCCATCTGCAGTATGCCAGGGACTCGGTTGCGCTTCGTCCGATGACACTGGAAGAAGCGATCAAAGAGGCACACTTCCGAGACCGCGATGTTTTCGTGTTCCGCGATCCCAAGGGCACGTTGATGGTGCTGCACAGGACACGGGAAGGCAAGATGGAGTTGATCGAAGCCCCCTAGAAAAATCGGGTCATCGAGCGATCGGATCATCTAAATTAAAACGCCTTTGACTTTCGATCACCCGATCGCCCGATGACCCGATTCCTCACAGGCCGCCAGTGGCTTGCTGGGCCCACTGCAGCGCTTGCCACCAGGTTGACGCGACCTCTTCATCGGTGAGTTTCAATTGTTTGGCCAGTTCGCTCGATTGCGACCACTCCCCTGATTCCTGGGCCAGCATGAGTTGGTACAGGGGCGGGAGGCTACTCTTCTGGCCGAGCGCCGCCGACTTGGTTTCTTGCACCACCGGCACTTGTTCGAGTCGATAGGCCAACCTTCGTAACGCCCGATGTGGAAAACTAACGACACTCCCCCCTTGCGCTTCCGGCGGTTTCATGAGTAACATCAAGGTGTTCCCAATGGCCATGCTTCCAGGCTGGCCGTTCGCGCCAAGTAAAACTCCAGGCGCCGAGACAGCTTGAACTAAAGACAGTTTGAACAACGATAGTCTGAACAACGACAGTCTGAACATCGATACTCAAACATCGTTTTCGAATGGCATCCAGCCGATGTGGGGTTTGGTCAGCCGGTAGCGGTTTGCAGTGAGCGACGCGCGGTCAGTCACGCGTTGCGCCACGCGGTCAGAGTGCCGACTAACGTGCCGACTGCAAGGGAAGACGAAACAAATAGGCCTGTGATCCAGGCCGGGGATTAGCTTCGGGGATTAACTTCGAAGATTAACAAGAGAAAAAGAATATGAATGCAGGACCCGGACATTCCTCCCCAGGCGGAGGAAAACACAAACGGCGCCGTGGACGGCGTCCGCCAAGACGAGGTGCGGGCGGCCCCATGGGCCGCGAGCGTCAGGAGCACCAGGGCATTTTTACCGCTCCCATGGACCACAGCTACCGCGCCAACATGGGCATGGATGCCGGCAACGGCAACGGCAGCCGAGGTCAGCGACGGCCCGGTTTTTCCGCGTCTTACCCGGTGGTTGATCCTGAGCCTTTGCCCGCTCCACGAGAGGATGCGGCTTCGCGCGTCTTCGCGTTTGTCGAAGACCTGTTCTTCCTGAGCAAGATTCAGGACACGGGCCGCAAGATGAACGTGAAGGTCGAGTTCGTGAAGAACGAAAAAGAACTCACCGATCGGATGAAGAGCAATGGCGAAGAAAAGCCTTCGCTGATCATCTTCGACTTGAACAACGCCAACGCCAAGCCTTTAACCCTGATCCCGAAACTGAAGAGCAAGCTGAAAAAGGGAACGTCGATCATCGGATTTCTCTCGCACGTGCAGGGGGACCTGAAGCAGAAAGCCCACGAAGTGGGCTGTGATATGGTGCTTCCGCGCTCGGCGTTTTCACAGAATCTGCCGCAGTTGCTGCGCCGGCATGGCGCCATCGAGCTCGATTCCGGAGCCGCCGACTAAGCTGCCCGTGGCCGCAAGGTCGATCGATTCGTATCAGGGCATGCCTTCAGGCATGCCCGAAAAATGCTTGTTATGATACCGCCTTCAGGCGCTGCCACCAGAGAGCGGAGTTTCACCACGCGACCCTGATACAATTTCGCCGTGCTCCCTCACAAGATTCTGATCACAGCGGTGGCCATGGTGATGGTCCCGTCGGTTTTTGCTCAGCAGAGTACGGTAAGCGCCCAGCCTCCGGTGAAAGTGAACGTCCTCAACGTGTGCGCGCCTTCGG
The DNA here is from genome assembly GCA_036521955.1 of Terriglobales bacterium. GTDB lineage: Bacteria > Acidobacteriota > Terriglobia > Terriglobales > Acidobacteriaceae > Acidiflorens. Next base: position 73,757 of record DATDGS010000057.1, on the reverse strand, counting down.
CCGACGAGCAGAAGGAATTGGCGTCGGCGCTGGCCGAGGTACCGGGCACGCCGGCGTTCGCAGCGGACTACGAAGTGTCTCGCGGGCATTCCACGCTCGATCCGAGCACTCCCATCCCCGGCATGCAGCCCTTGCCGCCCGGCGCGGTCTCCGCGGCTGACTGGGTCCGGGTTCGGCGCGAGTTCCCTGACGCTACTCTGTTCAGCAACGTGCAATACTCGTTCAGCGTCGATTCCAGGAATATGGTGGAGACGCTTGCGCTGCGCGTGCGCGATCCAAAAGACCTGATGCAGCTTTCGATCGAGGATAGTGCTTCCGCGGTGGTTTCCGCGACCGCGATGTTGTCTACGAGTACGCCGGTTTCACGCGTCAAACTGGAGCACTTCGGAAAAGCGTCGGTGGTGCTGGTGCGGTGCGCGGGAGCGGACGGAAATCCAACCACGGATCAGAGCGTCTACGAACCGATCTTCCACGCCGCCTCTTCGATTATGGAGCATTATCGTGACGCCCTGGGCGTGCGCAAAATGGTGCCCCAGGAACTGGCTCGCCTGGGCGTGAAAACGTCGGTCAGAACAACGACCAAGACGGGCGGTGACAGCAAAAAGAATCCATAGCGGCCCGCGGAGAGTCCAGGTTCGAAGCAAACGCTGAGTATTTCGAACCAAAACACTCAGTATTTCGAACCAAACGCTTCGTATCGGGGCATCGCTTTAGCGATACCCGTAGTTCCGTAGAATCAGCGTCCCCTTTAAGGGCTGTTGGATTGTCCGCGAAGTTTGTGGTATCGCGGTTTGAAGCGAATTCTATTTTTCAGAATCTATTTCATTAGCGCCGTTTCCTGGCACGGTTCTCATCACTATGGACATACGCAATGTTGTGATCATGGGCTCCGGATGCGCCGGCCACACCGCCGCCCTCTATAGCTCCCGCGCCAACCTCAAGCCGCTTGTCATCGAAGGCCATGAGCCGGGCGGACAGTTGTCGATGACCACGCTGGTGGAAAATTTCCCTGGGTTTCCCGGAGGCATCCAGGGGCCAGAGCTGATCGAAAACATGCGCAAACAGGCCGAGCGTTTCGGCGCCGAATATCGCATGGGCCACGTGGTAAGAGCCGATCTAAGTAAACGTCCCTTCGAGTTAAGCTTTGGCCAAGAGACGATTCACACCCGCACGCTCATCATCGCCAGCGGGGCCTCCGCGCGCTGGCTCGGCCTGCCCAACGAACATGCGTTGATTGGTCACGGCGTTTCTTCATGCGCAACGTGTGATGGCTTCTTTTTCTCCGGCAAGGAAATCGCGGTGATCGGTGGCGGCGACTCTGCTATGGAGGAGGCGACCTTTCTGACGCGCTTCGCGTCTAAAGTGACGCTGATCCATCGTCGCGAGCAGTTTCGCGCGTCGAAAATCATGCTCGATCGTGCCCGCGCTAATCCAAAGGTCGCATTTCTAACCGACACCGTGGTGGATGACGTTCTCGATGTCAGCAAGAAAGAAGTGACCGCCCTGCGTCTGCGCAATCTGAAGAGCGGCGAAGGCTGGGAGTTTCCTGCAAGCGCAATGTTTCTTGGAATCGGCCACATCCCGAACACCAAGATTTTCCAGGGCCAGCTCGAAACCGATACGGATGACTACCTGGTCACCCATAAGAATGTCTTCACGAAAGTGCCGGGCGTATTCGCGTGCGGCGATGTTCAGGACCGCCGCTACCGGCAAGCCATCACCGCGGCTGGCTCCGGCTGCATGGCGGCGTTCGAAGTGGAAAAATTTTTAGAAGATGCAGGACACTGAAGGCGAGCTAACAGATTCTCCCCCGTGTGCCTCTCTGTCCGCTGTGGTTAAGACTTTGTTCGTTCGTGCAGCACATGCTTCCGCATAGCCAGGGGCAGTGTCTCGCAAGCAGTCCGCAGCACAAGTCGCGGGGCGTTGTTCCGTACCTTCAACAAGTACGGCACGGTCCGCTTCGGATCGGCCTTGGCCGTCTCGCGCAACAGCCAGCCCAATCCCTTCTGCACCATGTCGTCTTGGTCATGCAGCAATCGATTCGAAAGCCGCACGATTTCCGCAAAGAACCGATGCTCACGCGTTCCCCGGATCAACGCCACACACGCCGCGCGCCGCTGCCACCGATTCGGCGATTTTGCCCACCGAAAAACTTCGCGGCTCCGGCTTGGGTCGGCAGCCACCATCGGCGCCAGCACATCATGCACCAGCGCGTCGTGGTCGGCCCAACTGGTTACGCGGTCGAGCCAGGAAGCGAAGAGCTGAAATTCAGCGTCGCGGAAATTCTGAGTTTGTTTTTCTAGAAGGAAAACGGCGAACACCTTCTCTTCAAGAACCCGGCCGGAGAAAAGTTTGTCCGCGACCTGCACCACGAAATCCATTCCCCGTTCGCGGGCGATGCCGCGCCGGGCCTGCGCCGCCGCTTTTCTCAGCGCGGCGGTGTACCATCCGTGCGATTTGATTTCTTCTTTGAAAAACCACTGCACGCCAGCGGCATGTTCGGTTGAACCTCCATCTTTCAGCACGCAGCGGATTTCATTCGCGACCTGGTTGGCTGTGATTTTGCGCTGGGGCATCTTCTCTTCTTTATCTTCATTTATTCCGCTGCCGGACTTGCGCCGCCAGTCCCCACCGTCTTGTCATAAATCCACAACAATCCCGCCGTGGTTATGCCGACCGCCGTCACGCTCCACCAGATGCGCTCCGACTGGTGCGTGACTTCCCCGAAGTGGTGAACCAGCGTCCCGCCAAACCAGCCCCCGATCAGCGATCCGATGCCAATGGGCAGAAACGCGAAGCCCATGTACGTACCTTGCTGTCCCGGAGGAGCCAACCGCGAAATGTATTCGTAGTAGCGCGGAGACTGGATGATCTCGCCCAGCGCCAGCACAAACAGTGAGAGCACCGCGCCCCAGATCGTCGGCCGCAACGCGAGGATCACCCACGCCACCGAAGTGATCACCGTACCCAAAATCACCGCCTGAAACGCCGGAATCCCGCGCGTCAGGTAATTTATCGCGAGCGTGAGGCAGATCACAGTTAGCCCGTCGGTCACCAGAATGATCTCGACGTCGGCGCTGGAGTTGATATACCCGTGAATATAGCCGGGCAAACTAATGTACTGCTGCCAGAACACCACCCAGTAGCCGCTGAAAAGTACAAGGAACCACATGAACCGGCTGATGCCCGCGAGCACGAGAACCAGGAGTGCGATCCAGATCCACCACGGCACGGCGTATCGGGGATAGATCAACAAACCGATGCGCAGCACCAACGCGATCAACAACACCGGCAAAACCAGCCGGTAATTACCTACTACGACGCAGAAGTTCCGAGCGACGGTTGCGATCGAGGGCGGAGGCGCGTCTCCAGCCTTGCGTGGTTCATGGAAGAAAAGCAGCACAACAAAGAACATCAGGAAAACGCTGACCGCCGCAATGCGAAAAACGTTCTCTACACCAAGGCGACGGTGTGCCCATGAGGCATAAAATGGCCCGAGGAAGCCCCCTATGTTTACCATCGTGTAGTAGATCGAAAAGCCAATGGAGCGGACATTCTCGTTCTTGACGGCGCGGGACGTTGTCCCCACGACACAAGGCTTGACCAACGAAATCCCGAACGCAGGAAGGAGGAGGATGCAGCCCACAAGCGAAGCCAATGCTAAGTGGCTGCGGATGGCGGCAAGCCAAGGCGCTTCGATTGAGCCTAACAAGAAGTAGGAGACAGACAGAACTAGATAGGCCAGTGATAAGGCGCGCCGAAATCCCATGCGATCGGCGATCGCACCGCCGAATGGGGCGAGAATCCACACGAAGCCGAAAATTCCGGTCAGGCTTCCGGTCAGCTCGGTAGAGAAATGCAGTCCTTCATGTAGGTACAGTGCGAGCGCTGCGTATATTCCGTAGTAGGAAAGGCGTTCGAATATCTCGGTGATGTTCGCGACCCAGAAAGGCCGTTCGAAGCCGGTGCGAATTTCCTGCAAACGTTCGGAGAAGGTCAAAGTAACTCCTGATGCTGAGATGCCCGTCGGTATTGTCTTGAAAATCTACTATGCAAATATGCATTGTCATCCTGAGCGAGGCGAAGGAGCTATGCATTTCGCCGCCGCGAGCAAATACACAGGTCCTTCGCTTCGCTCAGGATGACAGCGTGATCTTATGCCGCCAACTTGCAAGACAGCGCCAATTTCAAATTTTCAATCGCCGCCGTACCTCCTCAGCCGACAAACCCGCCGCACGGATCACTTTATTCCGGCTGCTCCGGCCGGCTGCAATAGTAACGGAGGAACGCGGCAGGTTCAAAAGCTTTGCGAAAAAATCAATGCAAGCTTCGTTGGCTTTGCCGCCCACGGGAGGGGCGGTGAGGGCGAGTTTCACCGCATTACCGAGATCGCCGGTCATAGCATTCTTCTTGGCGCGCGGGTGGACTTTGACTGCGAAGGTTGCGCCGTCGGGCGAGTTTCTTATTGCTGCCATCGACGGGCTCTACCACAAGGGGCACAGGGATACACAGGGGAAACCCCACAACTCATTTTAGATTGCCTCCGTGTATCCCTGGGTCCCCTGTGGTTAAGGTTTTGCTCTCTCTCCGAAGATCCCGGTCCCCACGCGCACGCACGTTGCCCCCTCGTCAATCGCGACTTCGAAATCGTGCGACATGCCCATGGAGAGAACAGCAGTGCCGACCTGCGGCAGGTTGCGCGCGGCGATGCGGTCCCGAATCTGACGGAGTTGGCGAAAGTAGGCTCGCGAGCCCTCGGGATCTTCGGTGTAAGGCGGGACGGTCATCAGGCCGCGAATTTCCAGATTCCCCCATACCGGCCCGCGTAGCAGAATCTGTTCCAGTTCATCCGAACCTGGTGCGACTCCGCTCTTGGCTTGCTCGCCACCGACATTGATCTCGATCAAGACGGATAGTGTCTTGCCCGCGCCTTCCGCGGACGCATTCAGCTTTTCCGCCGTTCGCACGGAGTCAACTGAATCCACCGCGTCGAACAGTTCCCCAGCTTTCGTCGCCTTATTTGTCTGAAGATGTCCGATCAGGTGCCATTCGACGTCACGCAAATCTCGCAACGCATCTGCTTTCCCGGCAAATTCCTGCACCCTGTTCTCGCCGAAAACGCGGAGACCGACCGCGTGCGCCTCACGGATGCGTTCCACACCGAGCGTCTTGCTGACTGCCATGAGTGTGATTTCATCTGCATCGCGGCCCGCCCCGCGCGCCGCTGCCGCGATACGCTCCCGCACTCGGGCAGTATTGTCCGCAATTGACATAAGACGAAAATCACACAGGACACAAAGTATCACGACGGAGAATTTGTCTTGGCTTTGGCGCCATCGCCGGTGACTGCGCTCGGCTTGGACGGGCGGGGGCGCCCTGTCTCCACACAAGGTCTTCTCACATCATGCCTACTGGTGGCGCGGGTTCATCGGGATCGCCGGCGCTTGTAAGCGGAATCCGTATCATGATCCCGGCCAATCCGGCCATTACTACGAGTCCCGCGAGATACGACGGATGTTGAAATATCTGCGGTATTGGCCAATTGCGGCCTTTTGCCACCGCCACGATTCCCGCCCAAACCAGACCAAGCAGAGATTCTCCGACGATTAGCCCGGAAGCGGTGAGCACCCCGGCATTCTCGACGCGCGCCAGTTGCGCGGAATTGAAACCGCGCCGCTTGGCGAGCCAATCCCCCAAGGCGCGGAAAACTCCGCCCACGAAGATCGCGAACGTGGTCTCAAAGGGCAGGTACATTCCCACCGCCACCAGCATGGGGCTACGCACCTGCATCATGATCATGGCAATGCCCATGAAGACGCCCACGACGACGAGTGGCCACGGCATGTCGCCGCCAACAACCCCGACCGCCAGTGTGGCCATGAGTCCGGCCTGCGGTGCCGCGAGCTCACGGCTGCCAAAACCGAATGACTTATTCAGCAGCGCCACCGGAAAGTACATCACCAGACTCGCCACGACCACCGCAATCAACTCGGCCATCTGAATCTTGCGCGGGGTGCCGCCGAGAATGTAACCGACTTTGAAGTCCTGCAACAACTCACCGGCGACGGCTGAGGAAACGCAAACCACCGCGGCCACGCTCAATACGGCCAACACGCCCGAGGTTCCCGAGACCCCCAGTGAAACCATGAGCAGGGCGGCGATGAGCAGGGTGGAAAGAGTCAAGCCCGAAATCGGGTTATTAGAGGAACCGATCATGCCGACGAGGTTTCCGGAAATTGTGGCGAAGAAAAAGCCGACCACGAGCAGCACCGCCGCCGCTAGGATTGCCGGCCCGACGAGTCCGGTGAGATAAACATAGAGCACGCACATGAACACGAACATGAGCGCAATCAAACCAAAGACGACTTTTGAACTCATATATTGTTCAGTACGTGAAAGCTGGGCCCGCTGGTCCGCGGTCTGGCGTAAATCGCGGATCGCTTTGCCGAAGCCCGCCGTCAGACTCTTGCCCATTTTGAACAATGTATAAGCCGCTCCCACCAGCATTCCTCCCACGGCGATCGGACGCACCACGAACTTCCACACCGCATACGCCATGATGGTCCAGTCATCTGGCGTACTTGCCGGGAGGTATTGCTTGATCTGCGGCCCAAGAAAATAAATGAGCAGCGGTACCATCAATCCCCAGGCAAGTACGCCACCGGCGAACTGGAGGGAGGCGAGTCGAAGCCCGATGATGTATCCGACGCCCAGGTAAGCGGGACTTACGCTAGGCGCCGCAAAGGTACTCGTCCCGCCCGCCGCCACCACCGTTTTGCTTCCGGCAAGACCGAGCCGTACCTGGCTGCGTCCCAGTCTCCCCACCCCAAAAGTAAAGTCCTTGCCGGCGGCAAACAGGCCGAAGCTTCCCAGGATGTACACGACTCCGCCGATCCCGATGTTCCAGAAAAGGTACTTGGCAGCTTGCGCGCCGCGCTGTCCAGCCTTGTGAATCTCCGACGCCGCCACCGATTCGGGGAACGGAAGTTCGGGGTCTTCCACCATGACTCGCCGCACTAAAGAGATAAAGAGCACCCCGAGGATGCTTCCGACCATAATCAGCGCGGTCGATTTCCAGTACGAATCGAACGACCAAAAGTTCGGCCAGACACCGGCGAGTACGAATGCTGGAAGAGTGAAAATCGCCCCTGCCGCCACCGACTCCCCGATGGAACCAGCGGTTCGGGCGATGTTCTCTTCAAGCAGCGACCCCTTCCAGGCTCGCAATACCGCCATGGAGATGACAGCCGCCGGATATGTTGCCGCGATGGTGATGCCGGCGCGCAAACCGAGATAAGCGTTGGCCGCGCCCAGAACCACCGTCAGGATCAGACCCAGAAACATGGCCCGGAATGTGAACTCCTTCATTTTCATTGTCTCCGGAACGTAGGGGCGATGCTTGCGGGGGGCTTCAGTATTCGCCGCGGGAGTGCTCATTGGGTCCTCTTGGTCGCTGGAAATTTCGTTGCCGATTCACAGTAGCAGAGACGGCGCAACTTAACATGCCGAAAGGCAGATTTACAAGTAAAGCCTGTCACTCATGTCACTCACCAAATCGGATGAGCGGAGAACTTTTTGCCAGCAACGTTTATCCGCAACTTTGCGTCTCAATCAGGGTTAGAATGATCCTGTCCAGGAGGTGTTCCGTGACCCCTGCTGCCAGATCCTCTTGGAGTCGGTTTTTTGAAGAATTTCGCTGCCGGGGATGTGGTTTTCAAGAGGCATGTCGCTCCCGCCCTCGTGGTTTCCTTGAAAAGCATGTGCTTCCGTTATTCTGGCTGCAAACGGTGCGCTGTGAGCGCTGTTATCACCGGAGCTACGTCTGGTCCACGATTCAGGTGCTCGAACGCTTTCAGGCCGACCGCAAACAATCCCAGAGTGAAAAGGCAGGCGGTTCGAAGTCCGATGACCGCGTTGCATAGCGACATGCAGCGCGTCTATACTGACCAAAGACCGGCGCGGTAGCGCTAGAGTCTAGCCCGGCCATGTGCCATCGACGCGCCGGGTGCGGGAGGCCGTCTTCAGCAGTAGCAGTACTGGGTTTCGAATACGGGCTGCCCAGGGCCAAGCGGTGGATCATGAGTTGGCAAGGCATGGTTTCGCCGATTGGGCTGAGCGCGTTGCTGCGACTTTATTCTTCACTTTTTTCCCTACCGATTGTCGTATCTGTGGTTCTCCACTACTAGTTTCCCGACTTCCCGTTTGTAAGGCATGTGGGCTCGCCCTTCGACCGCTCAAGGGGTCGTACTGCGCCGTTTGTGGAGAAGCGCTGCATTTTGCAGCCTGTAGGGATCCCTTAGAGCCGGATCACTGTGAGACTGAGACACGGTGCCTCCTTTGTCCGCGCGTGGATCCTCCTTTTGAGCGAGCGGTCGCCTACGACGGCTATGACGGCGGATTGCGCGACCTGATCCATGTGCTCAAGTTCCAGCAGGTTCGGCCCGCGGCGGCGGTTCTGGGCCGCATACTGGCGGAGACGATTGCCAGCCTGGAGCAGGCGATGCCCGTGGGCACAATTGTGGTCATCCCTGTTCCCCTGCATACGCACAGGCAAGCGCAGCGCGGATTCAACCAGGCGGAGATAATCGCGCGCAGCGCGCTGAAGCAACTGTCGCGCCTGAAAAGATTTGAATTGTGCACGGGAGTCCTGGCGCGGCGCCGCGAGACCGGAAGCCAGATCGGCCTGACTCGCCATCAACGGCGCGAGAACCTGCGCGGCGCTTTTGCGGTCGCCGATCCAACGCGGCTATTGAACCGCGACATCTTATTGGTTGATGATGTCTATACCACTGGGACCACGGCATCCGAATGCGCGCGGGTGCTTCGTCGTGCGGGCGCAGCGCGGGTATGGGTGGCGACAGTGGCCCGCACTTTGAAGATTACTGATGTCATCTCGTTATCGGGGCATCAGCCAGAGGATACGTCGGAGGAAGGAGGCGAAGATCGCGTGCGCGTGGCGGCGCACGGGTAAGAATCATGTCGTTGCGATTTCACAATTTCGGTGGAAGTATGCGGTCGCACCTTCCGGCGTCCATGCTCGCCTCCGGCATGCACCAGCAAAGCGATGGCCACGCGCTGCATCAGCCCGTGCTGGTGCTGAACGCCTCGTATGAGCCGATCAACGTTTGTGCCGCGCGCCGTGCGATTGTGCTGGTGTTGAAGGGCGTTGCCATGACCGAAGAAGAAAACGGACACTTCCTGCACGCCGCCCGCATTGCCATGCGCGTGCCTTCGGTGATCCGTCTGCTGGAGTATCGCCGCATTCCGCACCAGTCGCGCGCGCTCTCGCGCAAAAACATTCTGCTGCGCGACCGCAACACCTGCCAGTATTGCAGCACCACGCTGCCCTCCGGCGAACTCACGCTGGATCACGTGATTCCGCGCTCGCGCGGCGGGCTCTCCACCTGGGAGAACCTCGTCGCCTGCTGCCATCCCTGCAACCGCCGCAAAGGCAACCAGCTTCCACACGAAGCCAACATGAGGCCTGCGCGCGAGCCCCGCTCCTTCAACCTCCACACCAGCCGCCATATCATGCGTCTGATGGGGCACAGCGACGATAAGTGGAGAAAGTATCTTTTCTACTAAAGGGCTGAAAGTCGCGAAGCAGGAACCAGGTCTTACGCGTACCAAATCAAATTGTCATCTTGAGCGAACGAAGGACCTGCTTTTTACCGGTGGAATGGACAACGGATCCTTCGCTTTGCTCAAGATGACAAGTTGCAACAGCGAATTCCGCACTCTCACTTACCCTGAAATAACAACGGCGCGAAGTGCGCCAGATCATCGCGCCACACCATCCATGTATGCATGCCGGGAGTTTCGATGGCCGTCACCGGAACATCCTTGGACTTGAGCCACGCAATGAACTTGCGGTTCGGAGTGATGAGGTGATCCTCGGTCCCGCAAGCAATCCACAGCAGATGCAGATTCGCGCTCTTTCCATTCAGTGCAGAGAATCGCTCCCCGTCATGTTGTACCAGCGCTGAGCTGAATCCCCCCACCCAGCCGAATAGCTCCGGGTGGGTCAGACCAACCGTCAGACTTTCCAATCCGCCCATGGAGAGCCCAGTAATCGCGCGATCGTCCCTTTTCTTCGAAACGCGATATTCGGACTCCACCTGCGGCAACACTTCGGTCAGGAGCGCCTGGCTGAAGAGACTCACATTGTGTTTGATCGCCGCGTCATCATCCCATACTCCATCGCCGCTGGTTACAAACTTCATGTCCCCGTATCCCAGCGGCATCACCGCCAGCATCGGCTTCACTTTGCCCGCGGCAATCAGGTTATCGAAAACGAAATTCGCCTGCCCGACTGCTGTCCAGCCGTTAGCCATGTCACTCCAGCCGTGCAGCAGATACAGCACCGGGTACCGCTTGCCCTTTTTCGGATCGTAACCCGGAGGAGTATAGACGTAGTACTCACTCTGCCCGTCGACCAGCCCGCGCACCACTTTGGATGGGTAGAAGTGACGATGCACCACACCGTGGAGCACGTCGCGCGCCTCCCATAGTTGAGGGACGTTGCCGGGCACCGTCACCAGGTTCCCGACGGAGATCAGATTCGGGATGATTGCAGGATTCTTTGGGTCGGATTGCGCTCGCCCGTCCACTTTAAACGCATATCCGTAAATCTCCGGTGGCAGCGGAGGCGTGACCACGCTCCACAATCCGTTGCTGTCTTTCTCCATGGGCAGCGGCTCGGCCGCACCTTCGAGGTTGAGCAAAACCTTGCCTGCGGCAGGATCCTGATAACGGAACGTGATGCTTCCGTCGGGACGCACTCCGTGGGACTGGAAAGACGCGGTCGCTTGCGCGTGCGCCCGAAGGGACATTGCGAGCGGAATAATCAGGGCAAAAGCAGCCACGCCCGTTCGTATACGCGACGCGTGTCGAGGTTCCATGTCGGCAAGTCTACCGGTTTGACTTCGGCGCCACCATCCCAACCCTCGCTCCAAGCCTTACTACTGCGGCTTCGGCGGCTCAGGCGGCGGTTGCTCTCCCGGCTTCGGCTCCGCCTTCTGCACTTCCTGTCCTTCGAACGTGATTCTCGATTTCGATCCGAAGCGCCGGTAGTTCGTGTACTTGACGATCTCGCGGATCTTTACGTCCTGCATGGAGAAGTGGAGTGTGTCCTCGGCCCGCGTATAGGTAGGAAACCAGTACTGGCCGTCAATCTGTTCGCGCCAGGTGGTGAACTTGGGGAACAGGTTCTCGTTGCCTCTCTTCCCCGGATGGATATCGGGTACGGTCTTGCCATAAGTTTCTACGATCTGAAAATCGTGGTCGTCCACCCAGATGCGTCCCTGGAAATAGCGCCTTTTTTTCTCCATCTGCTTGGGGGCAATGTCGAATACATAGGTGTTCAGTTCATCCTGTTTTTGCTGGCCGATATACATAATGTCGTACTCCCCGACTTCATCCGAGGTCAGTACGAATGGGAGTCGATTCTCGATGTCGTCGATGTCTTCTTGGGTCATCTGAATTCGTGTCAGCGAGGTCTGCGGTGCAAAGACCACGTTCTTGAATTTGCGTCCCTTGTCGTCGAAAGTCACATCGAACACATATTGATAGGTGCCATCGATGGTCTCTCCGTCGAGCGTCATGACCTTGACGTCCTGCCGGTAGGTGTACTGATCGCGCGCCTCCTTGAACTCTTTTTCCTTGGCGGCGAAGCGCTTGATGATTTCCTCGACTGTGATCCCCTTGGGCGCGGATTTGTCGAGAGGGCCTTCTTGCGCCCAGGCCGCCTGCGGGATCACGATGGCCAGCCACATGATGAAAGGCAACACGACGCTAAACAGTCTTGCTGGGGAAAGAAACGAACGGGAACCTAGCCCGGGTCGGGAGGGAAATCTCATAATCCCTATTCTAACGAAAGGGAGCACGAAAAAGTTAACAGCAGCCTCCACCCCCAGGGCCGCCGTGCTACGGCCCTTTCGGAGGGGGTGGAAGACTGCAGTTCTGCCTACTTCATTCGATGCGGCCGACGCGTGAAAGTTAGCCGAATTTACTTTTCTTTACCGTTTGCGCTTTTCCAGATTGCGCCCAAAGTTCTGTTTCGTATCTTCGCTTCGTATCCTCGGTTCGTATCGTTGATTCGTATCAGGGTGTCGCTTTAGCGATACCGTAAGCTCTCGCACCGGCCACCCCTTTAGGGGCTGCGTGCTGAAAGCTCATTCCTTGCACGCTGCGGGCGACGAACCTCGATTTCCTGAATCCAAATGCCTGGAGGCGCGATGCTCACGAGCTTGCGGCATGCCTGGGGGCATGCCCTGGTACGAATCGCACTACACGAGGAGCTGTTAATGCGATTTCCCCATGGCCATCGCCAAACCCCACTCGATCAGTGCCGGAAATAGCTGATAAAGCTTTATGACGGGAATCATGGTCCAGGGCACGACGACCTCACGCTTTCCTTTGCGATAGCCGCGATAAGCCGCCCGAGCCACTCGCTCAGCCGTGATACCACGCACCGATTGCGGACGGACGGTGCCCTGGCGGTTGGCGACCAGGTGCTCGCCGAAATCGGTGCTCACATAGCCGGGACAGACGGTAAGCACGTTGATGTGGTCGCGCTTCAACTCCATGCGCGCGCCTTTCCCGAGAGCGTTCAACGCAAACTTGCTGGCACAGTACAAAGTCATAAACGGCACTGGGATGTGTCCGGCAACGCTCGAGACGTTGACGATGCTCCCGCCGCCTTCTTCGCGCATGGCCGGCACCACCGCCTGCATGCAGGCGATTGTCCCAAAGAAATTGGTTTCGAATAATTCGCGCAATGCCGACGTCTCCATATCGGCAACCGAGTCGCGAATGCCCACCCCCGCATTATTGACCCACACATCGACGCGATCAAAGTGATGCAACGTGACGGCAAGTGCGCGGTCGACATCTTCGCGATTGCGAACATCGCAGGCCAGAGCAAGCGTGCGGTCAGTGTGACCGACCCGGTGGCGGGCGACCTCGGCGCGACTGGCATCGCGCGACAGCAACACCACGCTGGCGCCCTCGTCGGCAAAAACTTTGACAATCGCTTCCCCAATTCCCATGGAAGCTCCGGTTACGACCACGACTTTTCCGTCCATTTCCATCGCGACCCTTGTATCTCGTGGAGGGCGGCCAAGTCAATGCACACGTAGGGGCGGACGCATTCGTCCGCCCAACGGAGCGAAGCCTCGCATGGTTAGCTAGCTTAGTCGTGATAGCTATTTCATCGGGGACCGGCAGCGATCGCCATGCCCGGACGAATGCGTCCGGGCCTACGTGACTCCGCCGGTGGCGTAAGATCGTGTGCACGGGAGGCGATGTGAGTTCGCTGATGCCCATCTTTCCGCTCGAACTGGTGCTGCTGCCGGGTGTTCCGCTGCCGCTGCACATCTTTGAGCCGCGCTACAAGGAAATGATTGCGGAATGCCTGGAACAGAAAAAACCCTTCGGCATAGTGCGCGCGTCTTCCGACGGAGTCGCCGACATCGGCTGCACGGCCGAGATCATGTCTGTCACCAAGAAATATGACGACGGGCGCATGGATATTCTGACCCGTGGGGTCGAGCGTTTCGAGGTGATCCAGGTCAACGAAGAGCGATCATTCTTGCAGGCCGAAATTTCACTGGTGCAGGACGAAGACGAAGAAGACGAACCCGGCAAGCCCGCTACCGAGATGGTGACACAGGCGGTGCGCTTGCACGCCGAGATCGCGAAGCTAGCTGGGGCAGAGCCCTCCGGCCCCGACGAGCAAGCCGGCAATCTATCGTTCTTACTCGCGGGATCGCTCCCCCTCGACCTCGACTTCAAGCAGAGTCTGCTCTCGACGCTATCGGAAGCAAAGCGTCTGGAGGCGGTAGTCGGCTATCTCGAAGCGATTCTGCCTGGATTGCGGCGGGCGGCGAAAGCGCGCTGGAATTAGCTTTCAGCCGCCGCCTCAGTAGTGCGGCAGTTCGCAAGCAGCCGATCGCTCAGAAGCGAGCCTTCCTGCGGCGTCAGCGCGCCCTTAAATTTTCGAGTTAACGTACCTCGACTTGGTTCCCGCACCTAGACCGCTGGAACCAGAACCGCTTTGCCTGGTGGTCCTAAATCAGTCGGTAGCCTTGCATGAGATCCTGCCCCCAGCGTCATTACCGAACGATCGACAATCCCCAAGGTTTCGTAGCTGGAGAGGTCCATCACTCTTGCTTCAGCATTACGAACCTCGACGCCAGCAAAACGAATGATTCCGACCGGTCCTTTTCTTGACGGCATTCCCTTCGAGTTCGCTCCATAGGTGAGATCGGCGTCTCGAAAAGTGCTGGAAGCGGGATTGATTCCTGCGGCTGCCGCAAAACGGCTGTGGATTCGCGTTTCTCTCGATCCAGTATCCAGTACCGCTAAGCCTTCTACTCCATTCACCGTGACTGGCAGGGTCAACTGAGTTCCATTGCGGACGGAGCCTGCTTGGATCGGGGCAAGGTTCGATCCGAGAATCGCTCCCATGTCTTGCGGTTTAGGAATGATCTTCACCGTGCTACACGGGAAATCAAAAATGACGACCCTGCCATCCATGAAATCGTTGCCGATAACGCCCGCTCCTTGCCCGCATCGTGGCGATCAGGGATATTGTCGCCAATCGTATTCCTGATGGTTTGCTCATCGACGGTCAACGTTTTGACCTTGTACGTCGGTACCGTTATGCTGCCGGTCATACCGACGAGCTCGTCAGATTTTCCGGCTCGTAGCTTTTGTTGAACCGCAAACCAGTTGTAGAACCCGCTTCCATCCGCACCCGTGTCCAAAATGAATGGAAAGGGTCCCTGGCCGTTGACAAAAGTGGGTAGAACAAGGTGTCCATCACCTGCCGGGCTCAACGCTACGTCCGCGTAAACGACGACGCAGCTCATCATCGCCACTACGCCTAGCTTCACAGGTAGTCGAGACACAAAACATCCTTTCCTGTTTACAAACCTCCAAAGGCGTCTCGGTTGTTGTCCGGTTATCGATTAGACGACGCGATCCGCCTTCGGTTATCCGGAACCTGATCCACCAGCCAGTTTCACTGAATCAGTTCGCGCCGACAACTGACAACACTCCTCGGCGGTATAATCCGCATAAGATTTCCTGTGGGGGTTTCATCATGAGTTTTGCCCGGACTCTCGGCGAATTGCGCCAAAGTCCTTTCACCGCACAGCGTCTCGGTTCGCGGCTGGTCAAAGATGAGCTGCGCGAGAACTTGATGTCGCGGCTGCGCGAAGGCAGCCAGATATTTCCGGGCATCGTCGGCTACGACGACACGGTGGTGCCTCAGATCGTGAACGCGATCCTCTCGCGGCATAATTTTATTCTCCTGGGGTTGCGCGGACAGGCGAAAAGCCGCATCTTGCGCGCTCTGACGGCGTTGCTCGATCCGCAAATGCCTTACGTCGTGGGTTGCGAGATCCACGATAATCCGTATGCTCCGATCTGCCGGCGCTGCCGTGAACTGGTTGCAAAAGAAGGAGACGCGACACCGATCGCCTGGCTGGCGCCCGATCACCGCTACGTAGAAAAGCTCGCAACACCCGATGTCACCATCGCCGACCTGATCGGTGATATCGATCCTATCAAGGCGGCGCGCGGCGGGCACGAACTATCCAGCGAGTTCACCGTTCACTATGGTTTGCTGCCCCGTGCCAATCGCGGAATCTTTGCCATTAATGAGTTGCCGGACCTCGCGGGCAAGATTCAGGTCGGCCTCTTCAACATCATGCAGGAAGGCGATGTGCAGATAAAGGGATATCCCATCCGCTTGCCGCTCGATGTCGCGATCGTGTTCAGCGCGAATCCCGAAGACTACACCGCGCGCGGCAAGATCATCACGCCGCTGAAGGATCGTATCGGCTCGGAGATTCGCACCCACTATCCAGCGACGGTGGAAGAAGGCATCGCGATTACCGCGCAGGAAGCTTGGATAGCTCGAGACGGATCGCGGCTGCGTATCCCGAACTATATCGGCGAATTGATCGAACGCATCGCCTTCGCGGCGCGTGACGACAAGAAAATCGACAAGCGATCGGGCGTAAGCCAACGCTTGCCGATCTCCGCCATCGAGAACGTAGTTTCGAATGCCGAGCGGCGCGCGCTGACCCATCAGGAAAAATTGGTCGTGCCGCGCATCAGCGACATCTACGCGGCCCTCCCGGCGATCACGGGCAAACTGGAACTCGAATACGAAGGCGAGATGAAAGGTGCGGATCACGTGAGCCGCGAATTGATTCGCACCGCAGTCGCGAAGACGTTCGATAGCTATCTTCACGGCGTCAATTTGAGTCAGGTGGTGCAGTGGTTCGATCTGGGTGGCGAGATTCAACTCAGCGACAATGCTGCCGCGCAGGAAGTGCTGGAAGGCCTGGGCCAGATTCAAGGCCTGATGGAAAAACTCGTCAAGCTGAATGTTGGCCCGAAAGACAGCCCCGAGATCCAGGTGTCAGCGGCGGAGTTCGTCCTCGAAGGCCTGCACGCCCACAAGAAAATCGGACGCAACGAGGAGCGCGTGTTTACCGCGGGAGAAAAGCCAATGAAGGTCGCCGAGAAGCAGCCGTTTGAGCGCGATGAAACCGGATTTGGGCGCAAACGAGGGTTTAATTAGTTGTTGGTCGTTAGTCGCTGGTCGCTAATCGTTAGCGAGCAGGCGCTGCGGCCAATTTCTCGATTATTACTCTGAAAATTGAAGCAGAGGGAACGCGCAGACTCACGAAGAACCGCTAACGACCGGCGACTAACGACCAACGATGACCGGCCAACGACCGCTGCCATGAAGAGGATTCGCTACTCCAAATACGTTCCCGACCCCGCCAGCGAGATGAGCATGGAAGACCTGCTCAGCGCGCTCTCGGATTATTTCCTGCAGAGCGGATTTAACGACAATTTCTGGTACGAAATGCCCGACGGCGAGCAGACGCTGGACGAACTGAAGCGCGCCCTGGAACAGGCGCTGCTCAACCCCGAGATGTTTGACGAAGAAATGCGCGACCGCCTGCAGCAGATGCAGATGGAAGGCGAACTCGAGGAGTTGATCGAGAGGTTGATCGAGCGCATGCAGCAGGAGGATTACATCTCGATCGACTGGCCGCATGACCCTTCCAGGCAATCGAGCGTGGGAGGACAGGTAGGCGACGCGCAGCAGGCAAAGTTCGAGATCACCGACAAGAGCCTCGACTTCCTCGGGTTCAAAGCTCTGCGCGATCTGCTGGGGTCGCTCGGTAAGTCGAGCTTCGGACGTCACGACACGCGCGACATGGCGACCGGCATCGAGGCAAGCGGCGCTTCGAAACTATATGAATTTGGCGACACGCTGAACCTCGACATCACGGCGACGCTTTCGAGCGCCATCCACCGCGAAGGCCTGGGACTTCCTCTGAACCTCGAATACAGCGACCTGCAGGTGCATCAATGCGAATACCAGTCGTCGTGCGCGACCGTGTTGATGCTCGACTGTTCGCATTCCATGATTCTGTATGGCGAAGACCGCTTCACTCCTGCCAAGAAGGTCGCCATGGCCCTGGCGCAACTGATTCGGACGCAGTATCCCGGAGACTCGCTGTCGCTGGTGCTGTTTCACGATTCGGCGGAAGAAGTGCCGCTCTCGCAACTGGCAAGGGTGAAGGTTGGCCCGTACTACACGAATACGCGCGAGGGCCTGCGCATGGCGCAACGCATTCTGCAACGCCAGCGGAAAGACATGAAGCAGATCGTCATGATCACCGACGGCAAACCGTCGGCGCTTACACTCGAAGACGGTCGCATATACAAAAATGCCTTCGGCCTCGATCCCCTCGTGGTCAGCCAGACGCTCGAAGAAGTGTCAAAGTGTAAACGGGCGGGCGTGCTGATCAACACCTTCATGCTGGCGTCGGACTATGGGCTGGTGCAGTTCGTCCAGAAAGTGAGCCAGATGTGCCGCGGCAAGGCGTACTTCACGACGCCGTACACGCTCGGCCAGTATTTGCTGATGGATTACATGTCACGGAAGACGAAGACGATTCACTAGCTGAGCCGTACGATGGAGCGACGGGCGCTCTCGCACGTCAACGAAGGTCTTCCACCCGCCAAAAGTGATATTACAGAAGTAACACGTCCGTGCCAATCCGGGCGCAGCTTCGGTGTAAGATTGCAGCAACATATTCCGCACGGAGACGGGTTATGAAACGAATTGCTGCTTTCATGTTGCTGGTCGTCTTGAGCATTGCAGGCTCGATGCCGACTCATGCTCAACGCATCAGTCCTGAACAGAATGCTCGCCAATCCCGGAAGGCGATCAAGAAGCAGCAAAAGATGTTGAACAAAGCGAACAAGAAACAGCGGAAAGCAATGAAGAAAGCCGCGAAGACGCAACGGAAGGCGACCAAAAGAGCGAACCGGCGCTATAAGCAGTAGCCTTTCGTGTTTTCATATCGATTCGTCACAAATCCACAGTGACCGCGCGCACATCCGCGCGATCCCTAACGCACGAAGCTGAACCCACTTCCAGGACAGCTCCCGGTCCCGTTCCCTCCAGAAAGAGATCGCCAAGCGTGTGTCAAAACTTGTGTTGGTCGTCGCCCTCGTTCTCGTGTCGAGCAACGCAGCAGCGCAGGAATCGGGCCAAGTCATCGCGGAGCGCGTTCCCGGTCCGCAATGGAAACAGCTTTCGCGCCGGAATAATATTTGCGGGCACGGTGTTCACCGCCGCGAAGCAGAATGTAACAGACCAGGCCGCGGCCGCCGATCAAGCGGCTCCGGCGCCAGTCCCGGCGCCAGTCCCGGCAATGGAGTTGAGCTTTCGCGTAGACCAGGCGGTTGCCGGGGTCGAGCCAGGACAAGTTCATACCATTCATGCGTGGGCCGGTGCATGGTCCATGCATCGCCCGATGACCAAGGGCCAGCACATTTTGATCTTCTTATATCCGCTCAGTCGATTGGGCCTCACCAGTCCGGTGGGTGGGTCACTCGGCCTGGTGGCGCTCGACCCGAGCGGCAAAAACGTGTCTGAGCATGCGCCGAGACCTGGAATTTATTTTTTTCTCCAATCACCAGCTATTTCTTAGTCCACTGATCGACCCAGTCGTTGACCGTCTTATACCAAAGCTGAGAATTCTGTGGCTTCAGCACCCAATGCCCTTCGTCCGGAAAGTAGAGCATCTTCGAAGACACGCCCATAGTCTGCAGCGTGGTGAAAAGCTGGAAGCCTTCGCTGACATCGAGCCGGTAGTCAAGCTGTCCATGGATGACTAGCGTAGGCGTCTTGAACTTCGCAGCCGAGTTCCGCGGAGACCACTTCTCGTACATCTCGGGGTTGGTATAAGGAGTGCCCTTGAACTCCCAATCATTGAACCAGACTTCTTCGGTTGTGCCCCATGCAGACACAGTATTGAACATGCCATCGTGCGTGACGATGCACTTGAAGCGTTCACTATGTCCGAGCACCCAGTTCGCCATGAATCCACCATAGCTGGCGCCCAGCGCGCACTCGCGATCCTTATCGATGAATGAATAAGTCTTCTCGGCGTAATCGAGGCCCGTCATCAGATCTTCAAACGGAGCGCCGCCCCAGTCGCCGTTGATGGCGTCGATGAACTTCTGTCCGTATCCGGTCGAGCCGTGGAAGTTGATCATGATGACCACGTATCCATCGGCGGCAAAGAGTTCGGGATTCCACCGATAAGACCAGTCGTCTCCCCATGCTCCCTGCGGGCCGCCGTGGATGAGGAACTTCACCGGATATTTTTTGGTGGGGTCGAAGTTCGGCGGCTTAACTAGGAAGCCTTGAACTTTGTCGCCTTTCGCGCCGGGGAATGAGAATGGCTCGATGGAGGACATCTCGATCTCCGATAGAAGCGCATCGTTGAGGTGTGTAAGTGCCGCCGTTCCCATGTGACCGAATGTGGCTCGGTAAATCTCCGTGGGTCGTTTGATTGACATGCGAGTGAACAGGATCTGTTTGCCGTCAGGCGTCGGGATCGGGTCGTCGTCGAAGCCGAAATCAACTACGCGATGAGCCCAAAGCGCGCCCGAGACAACGTCCTCTTTGGTAACGACCCTGTCGAGCGGATGATCGATATCCAGGGCGTTGATCGGAGAGTTCCCCGTCTCTTCGGAAGCGAAGAAGATATGTTTCGAGTCCTTGGCCCACGCGAAGGTCCCGATCCACCGATCAAAAGCTTCGGTCAGATTCTTCTTCTCCCCCGTCTTCCGGTCGTACAGCATCAGCCGAAACCGGTCGCTCTCGTATCCCGGACGCTGCTGGGCGCGGTAGGCGATGTACTTGCCATCGGGCGAATAGAGCGGAGTCGAGTCGCTGGCGGGATTGTCGGCGGTGATGTTCCGTGGAGCAAGGGGCGCCCCGCCGCCCGTCCCTCCATTCACCGGAACGATCCAGAGATCGTTGTTGGTGGACGTGGCTTCGACCTTGTCGTGATTCGAGGTGTAGCAAATCTCCTGCCCGTCAGGCGAGAACGCGTAGTTGTCCTGTCCGCCGAGCGAGAACACAGGAGAGTCGTAGTCGCCAGGCGTAAGGTCGCGGGGAGGAGGTGGCGCGATACCCGATCCCGCAGACGTGGCGCCAGGCATCGTTCGCGGGGAAGCGAGCACATCAGGGACCACCAAGATATGCGATCGCTTCCCGGCTTTGTAGGCGTTCCAGTGGCGATACAGGAGACGATCAAAGACGAGCGCCTTGACGTGAGATTCTTCGGATTCTTTCAGTCGTCGAGCGTTGCAATCAGTCTCCGCGGCAGGCGCCCCGTCGCATTCTGGATAAACATCAGAGGTGAAGAGAATGTTCTTGCCATCGGGCGACCAGAGTTCACCGCCAGCTTCGGTAGCAATCGAAGTCAGTTTGTGGACGCCGGTGACCGTGCCACCGTCAAAACCGGCAATCCAGACCTGCGATCCGCCTTCCTTATTCGAGATAAACGCAAATCGCTTCCCATCGGGAGCCCAGCGCGGACGGTCGCCATCCTGATCGCCGATAAGCACGCTCTCCGGACCGCCAGCCAGCGGCACGATCCAGATGTGCGGCGTCTTCTTATTCGCGGCCAGATCCACATCGACCGCGCTGAACAGCACCCACTTGCCATCCGGAGAAGGCACGGGTGCGCCGACGCGCTTCAGCTTCATCATGTCTTCGAAGGTGAAGGGGTGCTTGGGCTGAGAGAAAGACGGTAGAGAAGTGATGAGGAAAACGAAAAGAAAAGCAAAACGGCGCATGACGTGCCTCCGCGGAACAAAAGAGTGTAGCACTCTGCAGGGTTCGCGTAAGGACCGCCGCCCTCGGCTGTCCAGCCGGGCAAAACCCGGCACGGAGTATGGTGCCGGAGGCGCATGAAAAATGCATAGGAGAGACGATGGCGGGCCCTGATACAACGGACCTGCGCTCCGCTGGACAGCCGAGGGCGGCTGTCCCTAGGTGAGCTCTTCGAGCATGGCCGTCATCTCTGATTGCGCATGCGCGTTGCCGGTGCGGCGTGCGGAGGAAACGCCATTCACCAGCCAGCGCTTGGCCTCATCGACGCGACGCGCATTCGCCAGCGTCTGTGCGGCCATAAAGTATGCGGGCGTGTAGTCCGGATTTTTCTCGATCAGCGTTTTATATTCCTGCAGCGCCTGCTCGATTTGTCCGGCCTTCGAGTACTCCATGGCCAATCCATAGCGGGCAAACGCATCCTCGGGATTGGCGGTAAGGATTTCGTGCAACATGGCAATGCGATCCATAGGGAAAGGTCTCAGGTGTCAGGTGTCAGGTTGCAGGGAAATTCCGAAGGCCAAAAGCTGTGACCTAAGACCTGACTCCTGATACCTGATCTTCAGCATTCATATCATGCCGCGCGTTACAATGGCTGTTCTCCGAGAAACCAATTTGGCCTGCCCCTTTTTTGTGCCGCTTGAAATCGTGAACGACGGCTCCTGGCCGCATCCTTCGCGTCTGCCGCTGGGGGCGGGATGGGCTGGCAACTGCCGCGCCTCGGGGCAACCGGCGTCCGACACCCAAATACGCGAATTCTGCAACCTTGGTTACGCCACCGCCTGTCCGCAACTTCCTCGGAGTCGTGACTGGGATGCAGTCCGTTTTTCGGTTGCCCGCGCCGGCCAGGATCAGGTCACGATCGGTTTTGTCTGCGAGTTGGCCCATGCTCCGATCGAACATGGAAATTTGTCCTTTGACCTGGCAAACGGGGCCTGGCTCGATTCGCATCCAGACCCGCGTGTGCTTACACTCGCAACCTGCTTTCTCGAAACATATCGCGCCCGGCAGAGCGCTGCTCTTATCTCATCTAACTTTCGATGATCTAATAATCGATGACCTAAGAATCGATATTCTGACAAGCTATGAACGACGACGACAAAGCGAAGTTAACCCGCCCGCGACCAGTACGCGAATCGATCTCTGAAATGGCCGAGATCGTCATGCCTAACGATGCCAACCCGCTGAACGCGCTGGTGGGCGGACGGTTGATGCACTGGATCGATCTGGCCGGCGCCATGGCCGCTCACCGCCACTCGCGGCAGCGGGTGGTGACGGCGTCGATTGATCATATGGACTTTCTGGTGCCGGTGCGCGTCGGCGATCTGGTGATTCTGCGGGCGTCGGTGAATCGTGTCTTTCATACTTCGATGGAGGTCGGAGTCAAGGTTTGGGTGGAAAATTATCGTTCCGACGAGAGCCGGCACGTGAGCTCGGCGTATCTGACGTTTGTCGCGATTGACGAGGCGGGGAATAAGCTGGCTGTGCCGCCGGTGATGCCCGAGACCGCAGATGAAAAGCGCCGCTACGAAGATGCGGCGCGGCGGCGCGAGATACGCCGTGCGGAATCGGCGCGCAGAAAAGAGGTTCCGGAGTTAGGTACTTTGTTTTGAACCAAGCTTTTGAACTAAGCAAGAACTTATCCTGTATCGCTGCTAAGCTGGAGGGTCTGAGAGCTGAGACCTTAACCAATAAGGACCCGAGAACGAGTTTATGGACAGCGCACTCTTCGTTCATCGTCTTCACTTTGCCTTCACCGCGACGTTTCACTATCTCTTTCCGCAGCTCACCATGGGCCTAGCCCTGTTAATCGTCGTGCTCAAGACAATCGGCTTGCGGCGCAACGACCTCGTTTACCACGAAGCGGCGAGTTTTTGGGGAAGGATTTTCGGCATCAATTTCGTGTTGGGCGTTGTGACCGGCATTCCGATGGAATTCCAGTTCGGCACCAACTGGTCAATCTTTTCGCGATTCGCAGGCGGCGTCATTGGCCAGACACTGGCCATGGAAGGAATGTTTGCCTTCTTTCTCGAATCGGCGTTTCTCGGACTATTCCTCTACGGAGAGAAGCGGCTGAGCCCGAAAGCACACTGGCTTTCGGCCGTCGCAGTCTTTGTGGGTTCGTGGTTGTCGGGTTATTTCATTATTGCCACTGACGCTTTCATGCAGCATCCCGTCGGCTATTTCACGGCCGCAGACGGGAGCTTGCAGCTGGCGAGCTTCTGGGATTTCGTGCTGAATCCCTGGGCGGAATGGCAATACGCGCACAACATGGGCGGAGCGGCCATCACCGGGGCGTTCATCATGGCGTCGGTGGGCGCGTTCTATCTGCTCTCCGGCAAGTGGACCGCGCACGCCCACATCTTCGTCAAGGCCGGTGTGATTGCCGGGTGCCTGTTCAGCATTCTGCAGATTTTTCCGACCGGCGACGGACAAGGCAAGATGGTCACCGACCTGCAACCCGTGACTCTGGCGGCGATGGAGGGATTGTTTCAGGGCCAGTCCGGTGCGCCGCTGGTCATCATAGGTCAACCTGATCAGCAGCAACGCACGATCGATAACCCGCTCGAAGTTCCGAAAATGTTGAGCATACTGACTTACAGACGCTGGAATGCCAACGTCCGCGGACTTGACTCTTTCCCCAAACAAGACTGGCCGGGTAACATCCCATTGCTCTATTACAGCTACCACATCATGGTCGGCCTCGGAACGTTTTTTGTCGCCGTCATGGTGATCGCGTTGTTGCTGCTGTGGCGCGGTCGGCTCTTTAATGCCAAGTGGATGCTCTGGATCCTGATGCTGGCAGCGCCGTTTCCATATATCGCCAATACCGCGGGATGGATGACCGCCGAGCTCGGCCGCCAGCCTTGGCTGGTCTATGGCCTGATGCGCACCGAAGCCGGCTACTCCAAGCTCGTCTCGGCTGGTAATGGCATGTTCACTCTTTTAGGATTCATGGGCATTTATATGGTGCTGGGGATTCTGGGTCTATTCCTGCTCTGGCGGGAAATTGAACATGGTCCTGTGGCCGGACACGCATCGGCCTCCAATCTCCATCCGGTTGCAGACGCAAGGTAACGGAGGCAAAGTAAGTATGGCAAGTCTTTGGTTCTGGATTGTCGCTGCGATGGTCGCGACCTATGTCGTGCTCGACGGATTCGATCTTGGCGCGGGCGCGATTTATCTGGTTGCGGCCAAAACCAACGACGAACGACGCCGCGTGCTGCGCGCCATCGGTCCGGTCTGGGACGGCAACGAAGTCTGGTTGCTGGCTACCGGCGGCACACTCTACTTTGCCTTCCCTCAACTCTACGCATCGAGCTTCAGCGGGTTTTACCTTCCTCTGACGATTGTGCTGTGGCTGCTGATTCTGCGCGGCATCGGGATTGAATTCCGCGTCCACATCGAAAACCCAGTCTGGCAGGACTTCTTTGACGTGGTCTTCAGCGTCTCCAGCATTCTGCTGGCGGTGTTCTTCGGGGCAGCGCTGGGGAACGTGGTGCGCGGAGTCCCGCTTGATGCAACCGGATATTTCTTCGAGCCGCTTTGGACCACGTTTAAACTCAGCTCGCGGACGGGCATCCTGGATTGGTACACGATGCTCATCGGCGGCCTGGCGCTGGTTACGCTGGCCGCGCACGGTTCTTACTACATCGCCCTCAAAACCGACGAGGACCTGGGCCGCCGCGCCCGCGGATTCGCCTTGCTCTGCTGGCCGCTGCAGTTTTTCCTGACCTTCAGTGCGTTGGTCGCGAGCTATTTCATCCGGCCCGAAATCATGACGAACTACGGGAAACACCCGGTCGGGATGCTGATTCCGATCGTCGTTGTCACCAGCCTGGCGGTAATGCTCTGGGCCAATCCCAAGGGCAAAGAGAAACTCGCGTTCGCTGCCTCCAGCCTGTACATCTCCTTTATGCTGGTGGGCGCGGCTTTTGCGCTCTATCCCGTAGTACTGTCGGCCCGCAATCACCGCTACGATCTCACTATCTACAACACGGCAGCTGGCAGTCACGGACTGAGGGTTGGCTTTGTTTGGTGGACGTTGGCTGCAGTGCTCGCGATTGCATACTTTGTGTTCGTCTACCGCATGTTTCGCGGCAAGGTGCGATTTGGAGAGGGACACTACTGAGGTCAGAGGTGAGAAGTCAGATCGCAAAAGGGAAACCACTCCGAATGCAAACCAGAATTGTGAGCCTTTGAGCTCTTACCTCTGCAATCTGACTTCTGACCTCTGCAATGGTTGTTCCCGTATAATCAACAAATGAGCGCACATTCCCATCATGCCGGCCAACAACAGCCCACTCCGCAACCTTTGCCTGGCGTCAACGCCATCATCGCCGTCGGTTCGGGCAAGGGCGGAGTCGGCAAGACCACGCTCTCGGTCAATCTGGCAATCGCCCTCAGCACGATGGGGCACAAAGTCGGATTGCTCGACGGCGACGTCTACGGGCCGAATGTGCCGCTCATGCTGGGCACCAACGAACAGCCCAAAGTGATGGGCGAGAATCAGATCGCGCCCATCAACTCACATGGGCTCAAAGTTATCTCCGTCGGATTCCTCAACCCCGGAGACAAGCCGCTCATCTGGCGCGGTCCCATGTTGCATTCGATCATCAAGCAGTTCATAGGATCGGTGCAGTGGGGACAGCTTGACTATCTGATCATTGACCTGCCTCCGGGTACCGGCGACGTGGCACTCTCGCTGATTCAGACTGTGCCATTGACCGGCGCAGTCGTTGTTTCTACGCCCTCCGATGTTGCGCTGCAGGATGCGCGCAAGGCCATCGAGATGTTCCGCCAGATGAAGGTGGATATTGTTGGCATGGTCGAAAACATGAGTTACTTCGTCTGTCCGCACTGCCAGCATGAAATCGACATCTTCTCGCGCGGCGGAGCGGAAAAGACGGCGAAACAGTTCGGCATCGCTTTCCTCGGAAACGTTGAACTCGATCCGGAGATTCGCAAAGCAGGCGACGGCGGTTCACCGGCTGCACTCAAAGGAGAAGACTCGTCTCATGCGAGATCGCTGTTCGCATTTGCCCGCAAAGTGGCGGCGCGGGTGGAGGAAATCAAAGCTTCCGGCTCGGAAAGCGTGATTCAGATTCAGTAGAGACAACAGAATCAACGGATAACTTCATCCTGTCATCTTGAGCGAAGCGAAAGATCTACGTATTTGCTCGCAGCGTCGGGATACGTAGGTCCTTTGCTTCGCTCAGGATGAAACTTTGGATTCATGTTCGAATCGCGCCAGCCGGTACAGCGGATCCGCCGCATCATCTTTCATCACGAGCTTTGCCACCATCTCGCCCAGCGCAGGGCCATGCTTGAATCCGTGGCCTGAGCCGCCGCCGACAATCCATACGTTCGCGTTGCCTGGATGGCGATCGACGATGAAATTGTGGTCGGGTGTATTCTCATATTGGCAGACTCGGTTCTCGAGCAGCGGCGCATCTTTCATCCCGGGAAAACGGTAGGCGAGATAACGTTGCGCTGCAGCCAAGCCATCTTGACTCACTAGCCGCCGGCCTGAGGCTGGGTCGAACTCTGGCCCGCGGGTGTCGTCGGCAACTTTGAAGCCGCGTCCCTGGTTGCCGGGGATTCCATACATGAAGTGGTCGCTGTGATCGGCCCACACCGGCATGTTGCCCTCCTCGTAGCGCGGATCGCCCGCGGGAGTGCCGAAGAAAAACACTTCTTGCCTGGTCGAAATGAAATGCGGACCCACCGTTCGCGGAAACAGTTTTCCGAGCCACGGACCGCAGGCGAAGACGTAGCGGTCGGCGGCTAAGGTCGAGCCGTCCGAGAGAGTGAGGGCTTTCCACTGGCCGCTTTCGAGATCCTGCGCGGCGACGGTTGCCTGGCGATAGTCTCCGCCTTCGGACACAAACTGATCGACCACCGCCTGCGTGGAAGTGCGCGCGACGAGGTATCCGCTGTGCGGTTCGTAGATGGCCCACTTGACGTCCTCGGAACTGATCTGCGGCCAGCGGCGCTTAAGTTCGTTAACGGTGAGCTGCTCGAAGGGGATTCCGGCGTCTTTCAACAAGGGCAGCGAGCCACGCTCGAATGTGTCATCGGCTTCGGCCATCCAGAGCACTCCGATGGGAAAAAAGAATTTCCGCTTCCACTGGGTTTGGTGCTGCTTCCACAGATCGAGGGCGCGCGCCGCCAGTTTCGTATAGGGCTGATCGGGACCGTATGCGCCGCGGATGATGCGAGTCTCGCCACCCGACGAGGCTCGCGAATTTCCCGGACCCCAGGCGTCGAGTAGAGAGACTTGTGCTCCGCTGCGAAGAAGATAGAGAGCGGTCCATCCGCCGAACGCGCCCGCACCGATTACTGCGCTATGAGGTTTGGTAGCCATGAAATTTGCAGTCTCCGGAGAGTCACGATGTGTAGCCAACGGCAAGACTACGCCTGCAACCTTGCGTCCTGCTGCGACCAACGCCGTGGCGATTCCCAACTTACAGGCAGTGCGGCGAGAAAGCCTGGGAACCGCACTACTATCTGGGAGGTTCGACTGTTCTTCAGACATGGGTTGGGCCGCGTGGCGACTTCGTCGTCGCTGGCTCTATCTCTCTTGTTTGCTCGCGAAGTATATCCTGACAACTTTGCATGTGGGTTCCTGCCTGTTTAGCGGTGAGGTATTAACACGGGTTAGCAATTGTTTTTCAGCTTGAACCTCGGCATTCCCTCGCGCCTGCCCTTCCTTGACGAAACGTTTCGAGATTTGTTTTACCACTTCATGCGACAGTACAGCTACTCGTGCAAATTCTCGTGAAGCCCATAGCCCTCACGCTTGCAACTATTTGCAGATTGACAGGGCGACACCCGCCGCGGATAATACGACGCGGTTCGGGCACTGCACTTCCCCGCTGCCCGGAACTCCATTTCATCCCGGCTTTTTTGCGTAAGCACGTGGCTTCAAACAACAAAAACTCTAGGAGGAAATCTCTATGGTAAAAACAGTGTGGGCCATCTGTTTCGCTGCTGTGCTCTTGAGCGGTCTGTTGGGGCAGAGCCTTTCAGCAACTACGGTGGTTGTGGGCCCTAGCACCTGCCAGTCCGCCTACAAACACTTTTCCACCATTCAGTCGGCGGTGAGTTCAGTCGGCTATAGCACTACGGTCATGGTCTGCCCGGGATTCTATCCCGAACAGGTTGTGATCAGTCAGCCACTCACTCTGGAAGGCGTAACCGACGGAACTGGGAACGCGGCGGTCGTCCAGGTTCCGGGAACTGGTTTGGTTCAGAACGGCACTTCCAATAGTTTCGGACCGGTAACAGTGCAACTGCTGGTACAGAACACAGTCGGAGTGACCATCAAAAACCTCGTTGTCGATGGTAATGGAGGCAACTGCCCGGCTGGCTCCAATCGCAACGTCGGCATTGGAGTTTTTGACGTTGGTGCCGCAAACGACGGCACTACCGCCGCACGGATCGAAAATGTAGTGGTCCGCAATGACACGACATGTCTCGGGGACGGTATTCTGGCCGACACTTCCTATATCACGATTACCAACAGCGAAATCCACGATGTCAACCAAACCGCCATAGACGCCTTTAGCGCGACGTTCAGCATCACGAATAACAGCATTCAACGCGCCGGCGCCTATGGGATCGTTCTCTTCAATAATGCCAGCGGTTCGGTCGCCTCCGGAAACAACGTGTCGGACGGCAGTACCGGCATTTTGTCCGAAGTTTCCAAGGCTGCAACCATCACGAACAACACCTTGCTCAACGATTCCTATGTCGGCATCTGGACGTACTTTGCAGACAACCAGACCATCACCAATAATGTGGTAAGCAACTCGGCGTGGCCCTTGGCAATCGGAGGAGGGTACCTTAACACCGTCCAAAACAATAAGATCAGCGATGCCTTGTATGACGGCATCATCGACTATTCTTCCTCCGGTGGGAATAACATCACCAAGAACACGGTGAACGAAGCGCAATTCGGGATCTTCGCCGACGGTACTACGGGTGGGGACACGTTGGTTCCCAACACCTTTTACAGTACGGTGACCACGATTGACCCCGGACCGCCCCAGATACCGACTGCTCCGGTGCAACCATAGGGAAAGCGACCAGAAACAAGAACAGGGAAACGCGCAGGCGCGCAAGGAAATCCTGACCTAACAGGCTACCCAGGAGGCGGGCTGGAAGTCCGCCTCCTGTGTGGCGGTTTAGGTGAGCAACGTCCCACCACTTCATACTCAAATCGCTAGCCTAACTATTTTCCGTCGCAAGAATGAGGAATGAGAAGGCGTAACCAGCGACACAGGGGTTGAGGATTGAAGCCAGAGTGTTCAGTTTTGCGCGATGGTATTCAATAAGTAATAAAACATTTTGATGGCATATTGTTTTGGAAGGCAACCGTGATTAGGATGACGGCCATGATCAAACTACGACACCTACAGTCGGCGGTCGTTTCGCGTTCTGATCGCTTCCGCGCGGGGTCCGAAGCGCTCGCGTAGCACGGCGTACATTCCGCATCACTTGTCAAGTTTGCACCGACCACTAGGAACAATCGGACGGCCTAGCGCTCACAGCAGACACAAATTTTCCCCTCCTGTTGACGCTTACCCTCCCGTCACGGAGGTGGCCCCGTTTTCATGACGCCTTCCGCTTGCCCCTGCCCTTCCTTGACACCCTCGCCCATGCTCCCTAGAATTCCATTTAGGAGTGGTGGAGTCTTAATCTAAGCCACTGCATCTAAAGAATTTAGAGGGGCGGTTCAGCTCCAAGACAGATATCGAAATGCCACCAGGACCAGCGGGCGGACGGGAACGCGAGATCCTTACCGCTATCGTCGAAACATTCATCGCCAGCGGAGAGCCGGTGGGGTCGCGCACGCTTGCGCGCGCCAGCCGCGAAGGGCTGAGTGCGGCTACGATTCGCAACGTGATGGCTGATCTGGCCGATGCCGGATTTCTGGAGCAGCCCCATGCGTCGGCGGGACGCGTGCCTACGGCCGAGGCTTATCGTTATTATGTCGAGCAACTCAGTGGAGAGGCGCGTCTCTCGCACGAGAATCAGAGCATCATTCAGGACACTTTAACCGGCGTTAGGGACGTGGCGGAGTTCATGGAGCGGACTTCGCATGTGCTCTCATTGATCTCGCACAGCGTCGGGGTTACGGTGGCGACCAGCGGACCGAGGAACGCGCTGGAGCACGTTTACTTTTCCCGGCTCAGCGATGCGAAGGTGCTCGCGGTGGTGGTTGCGCGTTCGGGAGTGGTGCGCGACCGCGTGCTGCGGCTTGACATCCAGCAATCCGATCTCGATTTGGCGGCGCGCTACATCAATGAAAATTTTCGCGGGTGGACGATGGGCGATATGCGGGCCGAACTGGCCCGCCGTCTGGAAAAGGAACGCAGCGAGTATGACCGCCTGATGAAGTCGATTGAGCAGCTTTATCAGCAGGGAGCGCTCGCTGCGAGCGACGATACACAGGCGGTGTTCGTGGAAGGAGCGGCGAACTTGGTTACGAACCTTGTAACCAACCAGATGACCGGCCAGGAGGATCGGCAGCGGTTGCAGGATATGCTGCGGACGCTCGAGGAAAAGGAAAAAGTTGTGAAGCTCCTGGGCGCTTATCTCGACACGCGACAGGAAGCGGTGCGCGTGGTGATCGGGCTCGACGAGGCGCTGCCTGCGTCGAATTTGCAGAATTTCGTGCTGATTGGAGCTCCCGCCCGGGTTGGCGGCGAAGTGATGGGGTCGCTGGCGGTGATTGGACCAACGCGGCTGGATTATCAACACACCATGTCGGCGGTGTCGTACATCGCACGGCTGTTCGACAAACTTTTGAACGAATCGGAGTAAGGAAGCAGCATGAGCAAGGGAAACGGAAAGACTGAGACGCGCTTTCATCTGGAGAATCAGGATCTCGAGCGTGAGGACTTGGAGCGCGAGCTTCCGGCGGCGAAAGGCGGAGAAGAAGCGGCGACGGCCGCGGTGGTGGGCAAGGGAGCGGAAGATAGCGCCACGTCGGAGACAGAGAAGCTCAAGGCTGAGCGTGAGGCGCTCCTGGATCGTCTGGCGCGTCTCCAGGCGGAGTTCGATAATGCCCGCAAGCGCGCGGTGCGTGAACAGCAGGAATTCCGCGAGTTCGCCTCGGTTGAGGTCATTAAGAACTTTCTACCAATCCTCGACAGTTTTGAGCGCGCGTTAAAGGCTGATGCTGACTCCACCGACTTCCGCAACGGCGTTGAGCTGATCTACCGTCAGTTTCAGGATGCGCTGCAGAAAATCGGAGTGCAGCCGATTGTTGCTGTGGGGCAACCTTTCGATCCCCGGGTTCACGAGGCCATCGAGATGGTGGATAGCACCGAGGTTCCGGATCACCATGTCCTCGACGAACTGCAACGGGGCTACAAATATAAGGAAAGGCTGCTGCGTCCCGCGATGGTGCGGGTCGCTCGCAGCAGCCGCGGGTAGCGCCGGGTAGTTCGGCGGCTGAACAAAAACCGCTGTTCGATGCCCAGCCCCTAAGGGGACAATGTATCTCGAGGTAGTTGCGGCATCGCTAAAGCGATGCCCTGATACGAAACGTGAGTTTTTTATTGAGTAGGGGGAGTTTCTGGCCGCTAATACAAAACGTGATTATTACGAAGTACTCGGTGTCACCCGCGCGTCCACCGAGGTTGAGATCAAGAGCGCGTACCGCAAGCTGGCGATGACGTACCATCCTGACCGCAACCCCAATAATCCGGATGCGGAAGACAAATTCAAGGAGATCACGGAAGCATACGCAATTCTTGCCGACGGCGAGAAGCGATCTTTGTATGACCGCTTCGGGCATGCGGGCTTGGGGGCCAACAGCGGCGGTCCGGCTGGATTCGATCCCGCCATTTTCCAGGATTTCGGCGACATCTTCGGTGACATTTTCGGCTTCGGTGACATGTTCGGCCAGGGCAGCCGTCGTCGCAGCCGCGCGCAGCGTGGAGCCGACCTCCGCGAAGACCTGCATCTCGAATTTACGGAGGCGGCTTTCGGCACCGAGAAGCAAGTGAATGTCCGTCGCCATGAGACTTGCGACGCGTGCCGCGGAACCGGCGCGGCGCCGGGAAAAGCACCGGTCAGCTGCAAGTCGTGTAACGGGCGAGGTCAGGTGCGGTATCAGCAAGGCTTCTTCAGCATCGCGCGAACCTGCCCAGCCTGCCAGGGCGCGGGCAGCGTCATCACCGATCCCTGTCCGAAGTGCAAGGGCGAGGGCCGCTTGTTGCGCGAGCGCATGGTCGAAGCCAAGGTGCCCGCGGGAGTAGAGGACGGAACGCGAATTCGTTTCACCGGGCTCGGTGAGGCGGGCGCGTTCGGCGGGCCGGCTGGCGACTTGTATATTGTTCTGCACGTCAAAGAACACGCCTTCTTTGAGCGGGAAGGCAACGACCTGCACTGCATTGTTCCAATTTCGTTCCCGCAAGCTGCCCTTGGCACCGAGATTATGGTTCCGACGCTGGAGGGAGAGCACAAGCTGAAGATTCCTGAAGGCACGCAGTCGGGGACCGCATTTCGCATAAGGAGCAAAGGTGTGCCGGTGCTCAATGGGCACGGCAAAGGCGATCTTTACGTCGAGGTGCGAATCCAAACACCCGGAAAACTTAACAAACGACAGCGCGAACTGCTGGCCGAGTTCGGAGAACTGTCCCCGATGGAAAACAAACCGCAACACCGGTCGCTGTTGGGACGCGTGAAGGACATGTTCGCGTAGGGCGGTTCTCAGTTGTCAGTTTTCAGTAAATCTTTTTTTCGAGCGCCGACGAGCACCACGCGGCAGCTAGCCAGGTGTCGTTGCTTATGTCTTTACTGAAAACTGACAACTGACGTATGACGCGCCGCCGCTGGATCGCCGACGAGATCACCGGAGACACCGCTGCTTTGGTGGGCGACCATGCTGCTCATCTTGCTCGCGTGCTGCGTGCTGAAGTTGGACAGGAATTCGACATTGCAACCGGGGACGAAGTTCGGCGAGGGACGATCACTACGATTTCTTACGATCGGATTGAGTTCGCGCTCGACCGGAGGCACCGGACGCTGAATAAGGGCCCGAAGTCCGCTTCGATTACGCTGGTCCTAGCCATTTTTAAGTTCGACCGCATGGAGTGGGCGATCGAGAAGTGCACGGAACTCGGAGTGTCACGCATCATTCCGGTGATCGCACGCCGCAGCGATGCTCATCTGGCCGCTGCCGCGGTGAAGCGCCACGATCGCTGGCAGCGTCTCGTTCGTCAGGCGTCCGAGCAGTCGCGCAGGTCAGCTCCGCCTGGGATGGCAGCTCCGGTAAAACTTAAGGGTCTCGCTGGCGTCTTGCCAGAAGGCGGATTGACACGCGTCGTTCTCGCCGAATCGCTTGCCGAATCTGAAGCGGACAGTCGCTTGCGAGAAATCCTGCAATCCCGGTTGTCCGAAGCCGGAGTGGTACTTGCCATAGGACCCGAAGGGGGATGGGTCGACGAAGAGCTGGAGTGGTTTCGCGCCACGGGATGGATTGCGGCGTCGCTCGGCGACACGATCCTGCGCGCCGAAACCGCGGCGATCGTTGCCACCGCACTCGCGCTTGAGTCACTGCGTTGATACCTCAGTATCGTGTCGCCTTCGTTTGCATTTGGTTTGTCATCCTGAGCGAAGCGAAGGACTTATGAGTCTGCTGCCGTCCCAATGAATAGGTCCTTCGCTTCGCTCAGGATGACAGCGCAGATTTATGCCTGGACTTTTCTGGTTCGACCATAGAGTCTTCCACAACCGGCTCTGCTATTCTCCGGTCTGAGACTTTCACGTGATTGCAACCGCTCTACCAGCGACGAAGATCATCCCCGATGAACGCCAGCAACAAGCCATAGAACACGTTCATGGCCCGATGCTGGTGATCGCTGGTGCTGGCACCGGTAAGACCACCGTGCTCACGCAGCGCGTGGCCAGTCTTATCCGCGAAGATCGCGCCCGTGCCGATGAAATTCTTGCGCTCGCCTATACCGACAATTCAGCGGCGGAAATGACGACCCGCGTCCGCGAGGAACTGAAGGGCACGGCCATCGACGGGCTGCAGGCCTGCACTTTCCACGCCTGGTGCAACGGGTTGCTCCAGCGTCGCGGCGCCGATTTTCGTGTGCTCGACGACAAAGACCTCTGGGTGTTCTTGCGCCGCCGCATCCGCGACCTGCGCCTTAAGCACTTCGTGCGGGCTGCCAACGTCGGCCAGTTTCTCGACAGCCTGCTCGATTTCATGCGCCGTTGCCAGGACGAACTGGTTGGCCCCGAAGAATACGCGCGCTATGTAGAGCGGCTGGAACGTGGCCAGGCGCCGCTGCCTCGAGTTGCGCGCTCGAAGAAGCAAACGGAATTGGAAGATGTTGAGATTTTGGAACGCTGCCAGGAAATCTCGCGTGTTTTCGGGAGCGTCGAGAACATGCTCCGGGAGAAAAACCTGGGCACCTTCGGCCACATGATCACCAAGGCCTACCAGCTGCTGAAGGACGATTCCACGTTGCTCGAAGAAGAACGGCGCCGCACCCGCTTTCTGCTGGTGGATGAATTCCAGGACGCGAATTTTGCCCAGGTCGAAGTTCTTTCGCTGCTCGCGGGGTCGGCAGCGAACGTTTTTGTCGTGGGCGATCCGGACCAGGCGATCTACCAATTCCGCGGGGCTTCGAGTGAAGCGTTCACACTGTTCTTGAAGAACTTTCCCGCGGCGCGAATGGTGGTGCTGGGAAAGAATCGCCGCTCGCTGTCGCCCATCCTCGGCTGCGCTTTTGGCATTGTGAATGAGAACCCGCCGGTGTTCGGGCAAACGTTCGGGCAGAAAGGAAATTCGATTTCCTACAAACGGACGCCGCTTGAGTCGCTGCGAGACGAAGAGGCGAAACCACGAGGCGAGACCGCGTCCGCGTCGCTAGTCGAAATCGTTACCTGGAGGGATAAAGAGGTCGAGGCCGCCGACCTTGCCCGGCGGATCCAGAAGAAGCGCAAGGACCGGCGCGGCCGGTGGAGCGATTTCGCGGTGCTCTATCGCCAGCACAACCATCGCGATGAACTGGTCCATGAGCTCGCCGAGCGAGGCATTCCATTTTCCATTGAAGGGCTGGATGTCCTCGACACTCCCGAGGTGCGCGACGTAGTGGCATGCCTGACCGCTGCTGTGTCTCCGAACGATGCCGCCAGTCTGTTTCGCGTGGCGGCGCTGCCGCAGTTCGGCATCAACCCAGTGGAATTGCGCGCGGCGATGAGAACGGTACGGCGGCAGGAACTGGATCTCCGCACGGTGCTGGGAAATTTGCCCAACGGTTCGTCAGTACTCGGTAGCGTGAAGAAGGCGCATCGCGAAGTGGAGAAGGACGGAGTGAGCGCGGACGATGCGACTAACTTTGTGGTGCGGTACTTCGATCTGCAGCAATCGGACCTGGTGGCCGCCTTTCTGAAGTTTGTGGAAGAGTGGAATAAGAAGACCATTGCTGAAACTGGAAGTCCTTCCGAGTTTCTCGAATACCTCGATTATTTTGTCCAGGCGCGAGGCACAATTCCGCTTCCGAGCGTCGAGAAGGATGCTGTGTGCTTGCTGACCGCGCACGCCGCCAAGGGACTTGAGTTTCAGCACGTCGCGGTCATTCGCGGCTCGTCGACCTCGTTTCCAATCGGGTATCGAGAACCGCTTATTGCTTTTCCGGCGGAACTACGCCGCTCAGGCTCTTCTTCGGACGGGCATACGACTGACGACAAGACTTTGCACGAAGAAGAAGAGCGCCGCCTTTTTTACGTTGCGATGACACGCGCCAGAGACACTCTGGCCATCTATGCGAACCAGGGCAAGGGCAAGGATCCGAGGCCGACAAAGTTCCTGCGAGAGCTTATGGTTCACCCAGCTTGCAGAAAGTTCTGGTGCACGCACTCGGCGGCAGCCCTGCAGGATACCTTGTTTGCCGAGGAAGAGCAGAGAATCGCTTTGCAGCAATCAAACGTTGCCGCGTGGCTGATGATGCCGCCGTCGGCCGGTTTCGTCTCCGGGCTGAGCGCATCCGCCATTGAAATTTATGAAGAGTGTCCGCTTCGCTTCAAACTCGAGAGAGAGTGGAACCTGCCGCGCGACGTGTCCGCGTCACTGCACTACGGAGCGGCGATGCACGATGTACTGCATACCTTCTATGACGTGCAGCGCTATCGGCGTGAAATCAGCGACGATGATTTGCTCGAGCAGTTCCGGTCCGCTTTGGCATCGGCTGGCATCGCCGACCGCTATCAGTATGAGTTGTATTTGCGTCAGGGGGCTGAGCAGTTGCGGCAGTTCTTCGAGGCAGCTCGCGCAAGCGCAGCACCCGAAGTCATGGAGACGGAACACCGATTTGAACTGCAAGTGGGTACGGCGAAATTGACCGGACGGGTGGATCGCATGGATCGCACCGGACCGGACACGGTTGCCATTGTGGACTACAAGACAGGCAAGCCGAAGACGCAGGAGGATGCAGATGAGAGCCTGCAACTCTCCTTATATGCGCTGGCGGCCCGGGAAACGCTGGGAAAGCGCGCTGACCGCTTGATTTTTTATAACCTCGAAAACAACACGCCTGTCTGCACCACCCGGACCGACGCCGAGTTGGAAGCGGCAAAGGTGCGCGTTCAGAAGGTGGCCGATGGAATCGCACGGGGGGAGTTCCCGCCGAATCCCAAATATCACTGTGCGTTTTGTCCCTACCGGAATCTGTGTCCCGCGACTGAGAAGGTGGTTGCAGCTCCGCCGAAGAATTCGGCATCTCGACGGGTGAACTAGGGCAGCGGACGGGCGAGGCGTCGGTCGCTCCACGGTGATTAACGCCGCAAAAAACTTTGGGGACGCTCATCGCGTCCCCTTTGTCGTTGCCTGTTGCAGTTGCTTAGTGCTTTTTCTTTTTTGCGGCTTTCTTTTTGGTTGCCATGGATCTATTCTCCCTTTCCATTCTTCATGGAATTTCGCAACGGTGTTTTGTTGCAACTGTTTGAATGTATAGAGTCAACGCACAACGAAGTCAAGAGAAAAATGATCGGCACGTACGCAGGCAACGCTGTACGGGAGTCACCTGCGCGATGCGCACGCGAAAAAAGTTTGCATGATTGTTACAAAACGCTCTCGCATGTTCTCACATGAAATTGTGTCTGCGCTTGCACGTTTCAATTGGGACGCTGGCCTGGAAGCAATGGGCTGGAAGAACGATGATGTCGATCTCCGCAACAATTCCGTCCTCTAACCCGCCGCCGGGGCCGAGTTTGCCGTCGCCGTCAACGGCAGCGTGATGGTGAAAACCGCGCCTCCACCCGGGGCCGAGGCGGCTTCGATGTTGCCGCCGTGCTCGCGCAGCACGGTCTTGCAGATGCTCAGGCCCAGACCAGTTCCGCGGCCGGGCCGCTTGGTGGTGAAGAATGGATCAAAGATGTGCGCCAGGTTTTCGGTTGCGATTCCGGGACCATCGTCCTGAAACACGATCCACACCGAGTCGGGCTTGCGGCCGATGCGCACACGAATCGTGCCTTTCTCCCGACTCTCGCGGATGGCTTGCTCCGCATTCAGCAGGAGGTTCAAGAACACCTGCATCAACTGGTTGGGATCAGCCTCGACCGGGGGCATCGCCAGCTCTGGCAGAAAGTCCACCGCGATGTTGCTCTTGCGCAGGGGATACGCTTGCATCTGCACGGTACGCTGCACGAGCTCATTCAGATCGACCTGACTGCGGCCCGGAACCGGCGGCCTGGCGAAGTACTGCAGGTTCTGCACGATTTCAGCGGCGCGGCGCGCCTGCTGCTGCAGAACACCAATTTGTTTGCGGGCACCTTCACTGGCATCGCCTTCCTGCAGCAGTTCCGCCATGCCCAGAATGCTGGTCAACGGATTATTGAGCTCGTGGGCAAAGCCCCCGATCATCTGCCCCATGGCCGCGAGACGTTCGCTCTGAATAATCTGCTGCTCCAGTTTTTTCTCTATCGTCACGTCGCGGACGGAGATGATCACGCCCGCTGGTTTACCTTCGGCATCCAGCAGTGGACTCGCCATGCCCAGCATGGTGCGCCAACTGCCGTCGTGGTGACGGGATCCGTATTCGCATGAGGTTCGTGAACTCTCTCCGGTAGCGACCGTCCGGTAGAGCGCGGCCAGTTCCGGTGAAGTGTTCTCCACATCATCGACGTTCTTGCCCATGAGGTGTTCCGGCCCGAAGCCGAGAAGCTCGCCGATGCGTGCGCTCACGAACGTGTACTGTCCCTTCAGATCGAGCACGAGAATCAGATCTGGGAAGCTTTCGAGCAGGTGCTGACGGAATTCTTCCTGCCGCCGCAACTGCCGCTCCAGTGCGTGCTTCTCAGTAACGTCCACCAGTGTGCCCTGGTAACGGACAATGCGTCCCTCCAGCATTACGCCGGTCGAGGTATCGACGCACACCGCGACTCCGCCATCTTTTTTTCTGAGTCGAACCTCGCGAGTGCGTGTGCGGCCGCTCTGGCTTCCCCCGTGCCCCAGCGGAGGCTCACCGGCGGGATCCGCACTCAGTTGCTCGGGGGGCTGGTTCAACAAATCTTCTTTGCTTTCGTATCCCAAAATCGTCAGCAGCGCCGGATTTACCTCGAGGAGCTTACCTTGCGCATTGCTGATGTAGACGCCTTCCTGCAGGGATTCGAACAACTGCGTGAACCGCTGCTCCTTCTCACGATGGCTGGTGACGTCGCGCGCCAGAACACTCGCTCCGGTCACATCATCGCCCTTGACGATAGCGTTGACGACGCAGTCGTAGTAAAGCCGCCGGAAGCCGTTCTTGAGGTGGACCTCGACCACTCCCGACCAGTTCCGCTTTTCCAGGAACCGAACCAGGTCCGCGGGCATCTCGGTTCGCAGCGGCGCGACCAGGAATTCATCGAGTTTGTGACCAACCAGTTGGGGATAAGGAAGACCGAGAATCTCCGCGGTTCGGCGGTTTACGGTTCGCAGGGTTCCGTCGAGTGAGATCGCGAGCGCCACTTCATCCAGAGAATCGATCAGATCCTTGAAGTTGCGCTGCGACCGCATGATCAGTTGGCCCAACTGATCCAGTTGCTCTTCGGAGGGCGTAGCTCCCGCCCGGTCCTGAAAGCCTTTCAGAATCTGCTTGAGCTCCGAAACCTCGCGCTTGCGGCCGAACGCGTAGGCGGCAAAGAGGATGGCAAGCACGAAGAGTCCGGCAGGAATTGCCCACAGCCGGTAAGGAAGGTCTTTCAGTTGCTCCCACGACAACGCCGCCACCGCGGCGGCCAACAAGACGAGCAGGCTAAGTGCCCATCGCCACAACTGGCTTTCTTCGCGCTCCAGCCGGTTCGACGGCGGAGTGGGTCGGTTAGAAGCGGGACCTTCGTCGGGCATCGGGGAACTCCGCGTTTCCGCAGGTTGCCTTAGGGTAGCACCGAAAACGGCAGTTCACGACAGAACGTTTTGCTGTTCACCCTCACCGAGTGATGCCCATCACAACGTTGCGGTGTTGCGCCGGCTATGATGTCGGCAGGACTCTCCCATCCGCATTACCCCCTTTGTGCGCCCACTGGTGTCCCTATGCTCTATAAGACTCTGAGTGCCGCGGTTTACGGCATTGACGCCAACATCATCGAAGTGGAAGTGGATGTCTCTGGCGTCAAAATGACGGAAGACCACTTTCACACGGTCGGCCTACCCGATGCTGCCGTCCGCGAAAGCCGCGATAGTGTTGCGGAAGAGCATGAAGCGATGATTCTGCGTGCAGGATATATACGCTGACTGATCCATCCCTTGAGGTTCGAGCGTCTCAGTTCTCTGCTGCACTTCAAAGTAGAGCGCATCTATGAAAAACGCGGTCCTCCGAGCGGTTCTGACGGCAGCGATGGCTACGAGGGCATTCCGGCAAACCACAGAATGTGCTAAAGCAACGAAGAACGGCGACGAGGGTACGCGGGTCGGCGACAGCATCAGGCTGGTAGACTCCATCGCGAATACTCTGGCGCAAAGGTTCGGCATCTTGGTCAGTGCGGAAGAGCCGCAGTATCAATTCGCTGGGGACTGGCAAGACGTGAGGGAGGCCGATCCCGACTAGAGCGCCCAGCACCCGAAGGCACATGATCCAGTCCGCAAACGCCGACGTATGGAAATTCGTTTTTCGGTTCTTGCGGACGGTTCGCCCCCGCGATGTTGGCGACTTGCTGCGGCGGATTTTGGAGAAGGTCAACAGACAACTTCCATTTGGGTATCGTTTAGATGTCG
This sequence comes from Terriglobales bacterium, assembly GCA_036521955.1. Lineage (GTDB taxonomy): Bacteria > Acidobacteriota > Terriglobia > Terriglobales > Acidobacteriaceae > Acidiflorens. The sequence goes on along the minus strand of DATDGS010000057.1, from coordinate 33,306 downwards.
ACGGCAAGCCTTTCAGTTTTGTGCCGACCACAACTCGCAATGCGGATGGTGTTGTGATGGAGGTCACACCGCTCTTGGATCGACGGATCACGATCCCGGCAGGTACTCGAAGCATTTTCGAGAGCGGACATTTGATGGCCGACGCTCTGTCCTCGCAAACTGGTCTGCACGTCAGTTGTTGCGAATCGATGAATGGTGGTAACCGATGGGGGCGGCAGATCGTGCAGTTTGAAGCCAATGACGAGCCTGCACATAAAGTTCTGGAGCGTCTCCTCAGTCTTAACTCATCGCCGCCGCGGGAGCAGAGCCGTCCCATCAGCTTTCTCTGATTCCGAAAAAGTTAAGTGGTCGGCAACACCCACATGGTTTGCCGCGTATTGCCTCCCGGCCTTCCCCCTGCGATGAGGGGGGTGACCATCAAAGCCCTACCGGGGTCGGTCCAAGTTACATGCCAGATCGCATTGACTCCAAGTCCCAATCACATCGAAATATCACTTCCCGTGCCCCACTGTACTCAAGACGCCGACTGCTACTAGTTTGTCGTTGCGACATCCGGTCGGCCGGTTCGACGCAATGTCAAAATCAACGCTGCAAACGGTGTTGCGGGAACCCAGATCCACAGGAATTCACTGTGGAAAATGGCGAAGCCCCGTGGGCTGAAGAACCGTGGCGTCGCCCGTACCTGATTCCAAAACGAAACCCAACCACGTCAGGATCAGGCAGCACGGAGCACACCACGCCCGCCACCCAAACGCGCGCGGGCATGTGAGGTCGGTAAAAGCACGCAGACAAGACTCTACGAAGGAGGGCGCGCTGCACATTCTATAATCGATCCGGAGGATTCATGCCGGGATGGGGAGCAGGCAGTTTCGAAAACGAGGACGCGCAGAATTTTCTGGAGCGGCTTGGTTCTCTGGGAATCGATGACCTAAGACAGATACTGTCCCGCGCCGCCGATCAGGGAGACTATCTCGAAGCGCCGGAGAGCGGTGTTGCGGTGGCGGCTGCGGAAATTGTGGCGGCGCTGGTTGCTGCCGCGAAAGACGAGACCGCATCGTCGTCGACTCCGCGGCAAATTTTCAATTGGCTCAGCAAGAGCGAGACAGGAGCTCCGCCGGATTTGGTCGACCTCGCGCGCCGCGCCGTGGAACGGGTGCGAACCAACTCTGAACTCAAAGATTTGTGGCTCGAGGCCGAGGGACTGAACGAGTGGAGCGCGGCGCTTCGCAACCTGGAAGAAAGACTTAACGGGTGAATGCTCGATAGCAAATCAGCGTCGATGTGACCGACGGCACCTCGCGAGACTCGGCTTGGACGGACGAAGCGCCCGTCGCTCCACCGGGTAGATTATCCTCACGCGGCGGCGACCCCGGTGATTGAATCGCTGTTATCGCCGTCAATGCCGTTCTTCTCCGCCTGCCGCAGGCGCAGAGCGCGGTTCGAGGGCAGGCCGGCATCGCGGATCTTGTAAAGCAGTGCGCGATAGCTGATGCCGAGCGTGCGGGCCGCCTGTTTGCGGTTCCAGTGGTGCTGTTGCAGCACCTTCAGGATGACCTTACGCTCCAGTTCGCGCACACACTGGCGCGTCAGCTTCTTCAAAGAAATTGGCCCGTCGAACGAGATTTCGGGATTGAAAAAGTCTGGCTCGCGCGCTACCAGGTCGTTGGTGATCACTTCCTCATGCCCGAGGATCACGTAGCGCTTGATCAGATTTTCCAGTTCGCGGATGTTTCCCGGCCAGTGATATTTCTGCAGCACCGCCAGCACTTCATTCGACACCGGCTTTGCCCGGCAATTGAACTTGCGATTGTAGTATTCGAGGAAGTAGATGCACAGATCTTCAATGTCGCCACGGCGTTCCCGCAGCGCCGGCATATGCAGATTCACCACGTTGATGCGGTAGTAGAGATCCTGACGAAAACTTCCCGCTTCGATCTCAGCTTCCAGTCGGCGGTTGGTCGCGCACACTACCCTCACCTCGACCTTCTTGTCTTCCTGGGCGCCGATTCGGCAGAACTGACCATCCTGTAAAAGTTGCAAGAGTTTGGATTGCAAGGACGGGTCAAGCTCGGAGATTTCATCTAGAAACAAGGTGCCGCGGTGGGCCAATTCGACACGTCCGGGCTTGGATCCGACAGCACCGGTGAAGGCTCCTTTTTCGTAGCCGAACAATTCGCTTTCGAGCAGCGTTCCGGGGATTGCGGGGCAGTTCACCTTTACATACGGCCCTGTCTTCCATGGCGATAGCCCATGGATGAGGCGGGCAATGATGTCTTTCCCGGTGCCGCTTTCGCCGGTGATAAGGACCGGAACGTTCGCCGCGGCTACTTTTCCCATGCGCGAACGAACCGCCTGCATGGCCTCAGAGTGGCCAAAAATGATGCTGTCAGGGGGAACCTCGCCTAGCGACTGCGCCAAAGGACTTACCGAAAGTGTCGTCATGAGACTGAAACCCCCATTGCGGCAAGTGTCAACCGCATGCACTAAAAGTGCATCCCAAGCACCAAACCGGAGGAGAGAGTCGAGCGACCGGGAAAATCTCTGCTAAACGCTCAACTCTTAATGACTTAAAAGCATGATAGCTCGGGAAGAGGAACGTGCGACATGGCACCAAAGTGCCATGCTGAGAAAGACTTGGGGAGGGAAAAATAATTCACAAAGCGGAAGCCGTCTTCCTCAAACGCTTGCCCGAAACAGCCACCGCGTCGGTGTTCAGAGGGCGGGCGAACTTGAGACCTAGAAGATGGTAGTCATCGAGATGCGTGACCCACACGGCCTTCGCTTGCATGATCCGAGAAGAGGTCTTTAAACCGTTGGTGGGCCCGATAGGAGCGCTCGGAATCTCCAGTGAAACCAGGGTTGATTTGGGTAAGGAACGGCGAACTGCCACCAAAGCACCCCCGGGAGAGATGTTAATGGAGGTGGCAAACTCCAGGGAATCCTTGCCGTTTCCGTCTCTGATGCGGACAAAAACCGGAATGGCAAGCTGCAAACGTGCCCACTTCCGTTCTTCCTTCTTGGATAAGTTACGCCGCACGCGTCCGACCCACCGATTCAGAGGTATCAACACCCCTAAGACCGCATCTTAGGGGCCAAACTTAGGGGAGGAGCCGAGCCTACCCGGAATCGGTCCGAACCTCGCCAGCGACACGGAGATTGCCGATGTGGCTTCAGAGCGCAAGAGATTTCATAATGACCATTGGTCATATAAGAAAAGTGCAAGGTTTTTCCGCTTCGTGCTTGGCTTTGGGTTTGTTTCCAATTGACAGTCTTGGTACCTGACATTAGGATCAAGATGCCCCACGTTCTGACGGTAGTAGAATTCCCTCCTCCCCAGTGTTGTGCGTGATTTGGTACCCCATGGCTACTATGTCAGACAAAAGCCCAGCCGCTGCACCGGCTGGCACCGGTTCGAAAGATGGTCAGCCGTCGTCCACCCCGGCTGAGCTTTCCACGTTCAGTTCGGCGGACGATGTCGCGCGCGATCTCGAACACTTGCGCGATCGTTTCCGCAAGACCACGAACGCCCTGGCCTCTGCCGCCCACGACCTGAAGACTCCCTTGGCCATTCTCAACGGCTACATTGAACTGCTGCAGAGCCAGAAACTTGGACCACTCAACGACCGCCAGCGCGAAGTGATGGGTGACATGTTTTTGAGCGGACAGCGATTGCAACACTTCATTCAGGATTTCCTGACCTTCAGCGTGCTCGAAACCGGCGAATTGCGCATGCAGTACATCGAGGGTGATGTGAACGGATGCCTCTCCGAAGTTTGCCGGCTCTGGTCAGCGCGGTTTCAGGAGCGCGGTCTCGCCCTGTATTTCCTGGCCAATGACAAACTAACGCCATTTGCATTCGATGGGCCCAAGATTCAGCGCGTGATTTCCAATCTTCTGGAGAACGCCTCCAAATACACTCCTCAGGGCGGCACGGTCTGGCTGTACGCCGAACCGTATATGTGGGAGCGTCGGGGCGTGAGCAATTCCGCAGTCAATGGAGAGCGCCGCCGTCAGTCAATAAAAGTACCGAACGCCGTTAGAGTGAGTGTCGCCGATACTGGCCCTGGAATTCGGCCAGAGTTTCACCTTGAAATCTTCGATGATTTCTTCCGCCTGCCCGGCAGTGAAGCAGCCGAGGGCATGGGCCTGGGACTGGCCATTGCTCGCCGCCTTCTCCAAGGTATGGGTGGCAAGATCTGGGTGGAGAGCGAACCGGGCGCAGGTTGCAAGTTTTCTTTTCTGATTCCGACGAAGCCAATTCTGAGCAGTCCGCCACGAGGAACAAAATGAGCCAAGCCGCCAACATCTTGCTCGTGGATGACGAACCGGGAATGCTGCGTTATATCCGCACGCTGCTCGAAGTGGACGAGCACAAAGTTCAAACCGCCAGCACCGGCGAAGAAGCGGTCGAGCACGTCCAGAAGGGATTGCAGCCCGACCTGGTGTTGCTCGATCTGCTCATGCCCGGCATCGACGGACTACAGACTCTGGAACAACTCCGCCATCTCAAGCCCGGATTAAAAGTCGTCATGCTCTCGTGCGTGAACGACACTCGCAAAGTCGTGCAGGCCATGCGCCTCGGGGCCATCGATTATCTGACCAAGCCCTTCCAGAAAGCCGAACTCGATGCGGTCATTGGACAGTGCGTTGGCACGGCCAAGGGTGAGAGTTACGCGGGCGAGGTCGAAGAACTTTGCGACGATGTGTTTTTCATTGCTGCCAGCCCGGCAATGAAAAAGATTCGCTCCCAGGCCGCACTCGTCGCCAACGTGGACATCCCGGTGCTCCTGCTTGGCGAAAGCGGTACCGGCAAGGAAGTGCTTGCCCGCCTGATCCACAAGCTTTCTCCGCGCGCCCACCGTACTTTCCTCAAAGTGAACTGTGCGGCGGTGCCCGCCGACCTGCTCGAAAGCGAACTGTTCGGCTACGAAGCGGGAGCTTTCACCGGCGCCAATCACGCCAAGCCCGGCAAGTTCGAACTGTGCAACAAAGGCACCATCCTGCTCGACGAAATTGGCGAAATGCCGGCGGGGCTGCAGGCCAAGCTGTTGCACGTCCTTCAGGACCAAACTTTCTCCCGTCTGGGCAGCCGCACCGTGGTCAAAGTCGACGTCCGCATCCTGGCGGCCACCAACATCAACATTCCCGAAGCGCTCGCCAACAAGCGTCTGCGCGAGGATCTCTATTACCGCCTGAACGCTTTCACCATGTCGCTGCCTCCGCTGCGTGAGCGCAAGGAGGAAATTCCGATCCTGCTGAAGCATTTCATGTCGCGCATGTCGGAGTCTTACGCGCGTTCTCCGTTACCACTTTCGCCTCCATTAATGGAGGCGTGCCTGCGGCATTCCTGGCCGGGCAACCTGCGCGAACTGAGCAACTTCATCAAGCGCTATCTGGTTCTGGGAGACGAAACGCTGGCCGCATCCGAGTTGCGGCCCCGGCCCGATGGCGGTAGCGGAGCGCACGCCGATGGCAGAAGCGCAGCCGCGGCGACTGAGTCAGGCGGCGGACTGAAGTCGCTGTCACGCAACGCCAAAGATGAAGCTGAGGCCGAAGCCATCGCCCGGGCTCTGGAAGAGACGAACTGGAATCGGAAACAGGCGGCAGCGCTGCTGCAGATCAGCTACAAAGCTCTGCTCTACAAAATCCGCCAGTACGGAATAGCGCAAAGCCGCAGCACGCACCGGCTCTCCGCCGGCGCGTGAGAGAAAACGCCGCGAGCTACGAGTGTTTGCGGGGACGGGCGTCCCTGCGAGGCGTGATTCCTAACAACTAAGTGCTGATCTTGGTGCGGATAAGAGGACTCGAACCTCCACGACCTTGCGGCCACTAGGACCTGAACCTAGCGCGTCTGCCAGTTCCGCCATATCCGCATTGAAAGAAAAAATCGGCAGGGCCTTCTTGAAAGGCGACTACACTAATATTCTACTGGCTGGCGTGTAGCTGTCAAACGAGCGCAATGTCGCAGCCTTTTGCTGTGCTCAGTGATTTGCCCGGCGCAGGCCGCCTGAAAACCATGGGAAAAGCCTCCGACAAAATCCCCGCAGAACTGGCGAAAGAACTTCGCGCCATGGCGCACGATCTCAGCAATGCTCTCGAAACCATCGTGCAAGCCACTTACCTGATTTCGCAAGCAGGCCCGCACGAGAACTCACGACGCTGGGTGGAAATGATCGATCAGGCCTCGCAGGAAGCGGTAAAACTCAACAACAAACTACGCCAGGTCCTGCGCTCGCAAAGCTAACCGGTTCCAAAGGTAGAGACGGGGCTTTCCCCGTCTCCTTCTGCGGCAGGAGACGCGGCAAGCCCGGTCTCTACCGCGGGAATCAGACGCCCGCTATCCCAGCTTTGCGTCCATCGTAATTTTCGCGTTCAGCACCTTCGATACCGGGCAGCCTGTTTCGGCATTGTGCGCGGCGGTGCTAAACGCTTCCGCGCTCGCGCCGGGAACCTTTGCGACTACGTCCAAGTGCACGGCGGTGATGGTCCAGCCGGCATCGAGCTTCTCCATGGTGAGCGTAGCCGACGTATGGATGCTCTCCGGCGTCAGGTTCGCGCCTCCGAGTTGCGCCGACAGCGCCATCGAAAAGCAGGCCGCATGCGCCGCCGCAATCAGCTCTTCCGGATTCGTCCCCGGAGCGTTCTCAAACCGCGTGGTAAACGAATACTTGGTGTTCGAAAGAATGCCGCTGGCGGACGAAACCGTCCCCTGCCCGTCTTTCAGACCACCCTTCCAGACTGCACTCGCTTTGCGTTGCATACAATCTCCTGGTGTGACGATTAAAACGAGTCTTAGCAATTGTAGAAGGTCAGGAAGTAAATCGCGACGAGACCGCCGCCTGCCTCAGTAGAAATCAGAGCAACTCAGGTAAAATCCGCATTTCCTGCAAACGACGTTGCCGCTGTGTCGAAGCAACTCGGTCGAACAATTGGGACAGATTGAAGATGCATGCCCCCGCAAATTCCGAGAGACAAGACTCGAAGCAGCGCCAGTCGCATCTTCAGACGCCCATGGTGCAATCTTGGAAATTGATAAACTCCCGGTCGAATTCAATCTCGAACTCATGTCCGGCGTTGAAGCGCGGATTCAGTTAAGAGAAAACATGACGTTCTTGCAAGCCAGTGCGAACCGAGGTGCTAGGAGTCGGCGAGATTAGGCACGAGCCGCTAATATTTCCCAGCCCTTCTAGACAAAGCCACGACTGAGGCCTACTGTGAAGCGGTCGGGCGCGGTACCCAAGTGGTAAGGGAGAGGTCTGCAAAACCTTTATACGTCGGTTCGATTCCGACCCGCGCCTCCAATCAAAAACCGGCATAAACACTGCAGTATTACTTGGTGCCATTGTTATGTGCTAATTCTCTGCTACGCCTAGTGAAACGCTACTGGCAATCGCCCTTCTGCTACTCGCGGGCATTCTGCCCGCTGTGCCGCAGCGATCTTCCGACGGGCGGATGCTGGCATGATGCGTTTGGGTTTCGCGGTAGCCGATTGGTTTTTCGAGGCTCTGGTTGCCCATCGCGCCTTCTGCGCGAGGCTCATCCGCCTGCGAGCCGATGCTGACACAGTGTGCCTCGGTTTTCCACAGCGCGAGGAACTCCTGATACGCCGCCGCGGCTTTAGTCGTGTCGCCCCGCACAACGTAGGCACGGGCCGAACCGAGATGTGCAAGCGCGCCCGTAGGCAGCGGTGCGCGTCATCGACCATAGCCGACTAGGTTACTTTCGACACTAAAGTCGCGCTTCATTCCCGGCTCCGGGAATAGAATCCCGCTAATTTGCGCTTTATACTTCCACAAGGTGTGTTGGGTCGGAAGCGAAGCTCACGTCCGTTCATTAAACCCGCCAAGCTCTGAGAGGATGGAAACGAACCGCAATGTCTGAGGGAGTTAAGAAAGCGCCCATTGCGCTACCGACTTCTCAGGCCCTTTCATTCTCATTGCTCGACGACCGGGTACTCGCAATGATCATGGGCCAGGCTCCGCTCCCCATAATACTAGACGCTCTGTGCACTGACCTCGAGCATCTTAATCCCGGAATGCTGTGCTCCGTCCTTCTTCTGGACGCCGACGGTGCAACTTTGCGGGGTGGCGCTGCTCCCAGTCTTCCGCCGGAATACTGCCAGGCCATCGACGCGTTGAAGATCGGGTCTAACGCGGGATCGTGCGGCACCGCTGTTCATCGTAAGCAGCCAGTCATCGTCTCCGATATTGCCACCGACCCCTTGTGGATGGACTATCGCCAGGTGGCACTGGCTCACGGCCTGCGAGCCTGCTGGTCAACGCCCATCCCATCGCAGGACGGCAGCCTGCTTGGCACCTTTGCCATCTACTACCGCGAACCGCGCACGCCGGACGCTCAACATCTACAAATCATTGCCCAGGCCACGCATCTGGTTGCACTCGCCATTGAGCGAGATCGAGACAAGACCCAGCTTCGTGCCGCGGAAGATCGCTATCGCACGCTGGTCGAATGTTTGCCGGCGATCACCTATATCGCCGAACTCGGCGCCGACGGGCAATGGCGTTACGTGAGCCCGCAAATCAATTCCATCTTGGGTTTTTCACCCGAAGAGTGGTGCTCAAACCAGATGAATTGGCTGAGCCACATCCACCCAGAGGATCGTGAAATCGCCCTCGCGGCGGAGAAACGCATCCAGGAAACTCATAATGTTTTCCAGGCGGAGTATCGCATGTTTGCCCGCGACGGTCGCGTCATCTGGTTCCGGGACGAGGCCGTCATGTTGCCGACGACGGCGGGCGATCGCGAACTCCTGATGCACGGCGTGCTCTACGACATCACCGAGCACAAGCGTTTGGAGGAACAGCTCCGACACTCGCAGAAGCTGGAGGCCATGGGCCACCTGGCGGGCGGTGTGGCTCACGACTTCAACAATCTTCTGATGGTGATCCAGGCGCACAATGAACGCCTTCGCGGCCGCCTCGCTCCGGACGATCCCGCCCACAAGGATGCCGGTGAAATTGAACGCGCCGTCACTCGCGCTGCGGCCCTTACCCAGCAACTCCTGGCCTTTAGTCGCAGGCAAGTGCTCCAGCTTAAGGCGCTCGATTTAGGCGCGGTGGTGACCGAGGTCGCGAAGATGCTGGATCGCCTCATTCCCGCCAACATCGAGTTGAATATCCTGCCCGCCAAGTCGTCGAATCGCATCAAAGCCGATCCCGGGCAAATGGAGCAAGTGATTTTGAACCTCGCCGTCAATGCGCGCGATGCTATGCCCCAGGGCGGACGCCTCACCATCGAGACCAGAGACATCGAACTTCACCAGCCTCAAGCCGGCAGCCACGCTCCGATCCCGCCGGGGAAATATGTAGTCCTAACCGTGAATGACAACGGCATCGGAATGCACAGCGATACTCAGGCCCACATTTTTGAACCCTTCTTCACCACCAAGAAACCCGGCAAAGGAACCGGCTTAGGCCTAGCCATCGTCTACGGAGTGGTCAAACAAACCGGCGGTTGGATCACGACCTCAAGCAAGTTGGAACAAGGCACCACCTTCGACCTATATTTCCCTCAAATGCTGGAGAATGAGGCCGAGCCGAAAGAGCCCGCCTCCCAGGCAGAGATCTCTCCGGCCCGCGGAACCGAGACCGTTCTGCTGGTGGAAGACCAGGATGGAATCCGCGATCTCGTCTGCGAGTTCCTTCAGCAAGGCGGTTACACCGTCCTGTGGGCCGGAGACGGCAATCAGGCTTTCCAGATCGCCGACGAGTACAGACTTCCGATTCATCTCTTACTCACCGACGTCGTAATGCCCAACCTAGGCGGCCAGGAATTAGCCCACCGCCTGGCCCAATCGCGACCGCACATGAAGGTCCTCTTTATGTCGGGGTATCCCGACCACGCCTCCTGGGCCGGCGATCGAGTCGATGAAACTGCCGCCGTCCTGCAAAAGCCGTTTTCGCTGGACGCCTTGACCCGCAAGATCCGGATCCTCCTCGACGAATAACGCTGCAAGCTCCCCAAACGTGCGATGATCTGGGCAACTTAGTTATTCGTGTCTCATGGGTGCCGACAGCAGCCGTCGGTGGCAGACCGTGGAGATTTGAGCCGTCCGCTCGATCGCCTCACATGGCGATGGCGGCAGCTCCGTCGATGGAATCCTCTTTTATCGCGATCAACGCTTCGTTGGCCTGGTCAAGTGGGACTGCCGTTACCTTCGGCTTCAGGCCGATTTCGCTCGCGACCTGTAGGAAATCTCGAGCGTCAACGCGAGTCATGTTCGCGACGCTCCGAAGCTGACGTTCGCCCCACAGCAGGTGGTCGTAGTCGAATTGAGGAATCCGGTCCAAGTGTATGGCGTTGATGGCCACCACTCCTCCCTTCCTCAGGCTGGCGAGAGCTGCTACCACAACATCGCCACTAGGAGCGAACGTCACTGCGCAGTCGAGTTCCGCGGGTGGTTTGTCAGTGTCAGTTCCCACCCAAACCGCGCCAAGAGAAACCGCCAGCTGGCGATGGGTCGCTCCTCGCGTGGAGACATACACCGCGCAATTCCAGGAACGCAAGACCGCGATTGCCAGATGGGCCGAAGCACCAAACCCGAACAGCCCGACGCGGTCACCATGTTTGACGCCAGCGACACGAAGGCTGCGAAAACCGATAATTCCAGCGCACAATAGCGGGGCGGCGTGTAAATCATCGAGTTGATCGGGAAGAGGGAAAGTGAAATCGGAGCGAACGACTGCGTATTCCGCATAGCCGCCGTCTACGGTATAACCGGTAAAGGTGGGTGAGTCGCAGAGATTCTCCAGACCCAAGTGACAATACCGGCACGTGCCGTCCGTTCCTCCCATCCAGGAAACGCCGACGCGCGTGCCGACAGGGAGTTCGTTTGTGGCTCCGGCTACGACTTCGCCGACAATCTGATGTCCGGGGATTATTCCAGCGCGACACGGTGGCAAGTCGCCTTCGACGATATGCAAATCGGTGCGGCACACTCCGCACACACGCACCCGCACCAGGACCTGACCTGGCATCGGCTCCGGCGTTGGAACTTGGCCAATCCGAAGAGGCCGCTTCGAAACTTCTTGAGGTGAGGTTAGAGTAGCGGCTTTCATCGACTCAGCGAAAGGTGTTTTCGCGCGCAATCAATATACTCCTGATGGCGGACATTGGTTTCTTCGCAGGCAAAATGCAGCCGACTGCGGCCGACAGGCAAGCGCAGTATTATTTAATATAAGAAAGTTGGGTTGACTGTGTGGCGTCCGGCGATTCCGGGAGATCGACGCCTGACAGTTGCCAGACCTTAGAAAGCGGAGACTTACGGATGAAGAGAATATTTCTGCCGGCCGTAGTGCTCATTCTTGCGGCGCTGCTATCGCAGATATTTGTTGCCGGCACGACCACTGCGGGTGACGCGTGGACACGCGACCTGCTTGCCTGGCGCGCTCTTCGGGCAACCAGCCTCCAAGCTCCCGAAGGCTGGCTTTCCTTGATCGCTCTCGGATGGTTGAAAGAAGGCGACAACAGTTTTGGGTCTGCTGAAGACAGCCGCATTCGGATCACGGGCAAGGCGCCAGCGCACATCGCGATCGTGCGCCTTGAAAAAGGTGCGCTGCGCTTGCTACCTCCGGCCGAGGGTTTCCCTAAAGACCTTCTACTGGATGGTCAACCCGCGAAGGATTCGGTCCTATTTGCCGACGATGCCGACAAACCCTCGAAGCTCACGATCGGCACGCTCACCGTCATCGTGATCCATCGCGACGATCAATTTGGTTTGCGCGTCAAGGATCTGCAAGCGCCCACCCGCGTCGGTTTCCACGGATTGCGCTGGTATGCACCGAACGCCGCCTACCGCGTGCACGCCCGCTGGATCCCGTACCATCCACCGAAAATGCTCGACATCCCAACCGTGCTCGGCACCACCACCCATATGCCCGCACCCGGTGCCGCCGAATTCGCTTTGGACGGACAAGTTGTCCGGCTCGAGCCCGTGCTCGAAGACCCGAAATCGACCGACCTTTTCTTTATTATGCGCGACGCCACCAGCAAGACTACGACATACGGAGCGGGACGCTTTCTCTATACCGAACTTCCCGACCATGGCGTAGATCAGCCCGGCGAGGTTTGGCTCGATTTCAATAAACTGGTGAACCCGCCCTGTGCCTTCACGGCCTATGCCACGTGTCCTTTGCCTCCTCGCCAGAATCGTCTCAGCGTTCCGATACCGGCTGGCGAGCAGCGTTACCACGATTGAAAGGGGCATAGTGCTTCCGCGACCGTATTCACGCGTGGAAGCGGGGAGTGCCCCGCTTGCTAGTCCACCACACCGCATTGGTTGCCATGAATCGTGGATAATGTCTATGCTCAATTTAGATTGATTTGGGAGTCCTGACATGAGATGGGTGCTGATTGTGCTCGCGATCGTCGGTATCGTCGCTTCTTCACTCGCGTGGCGCGAGCATTACCGCACCGACGCTTCGCCCTGCAGTATCAATGAGCGTTGGGATTGCGGCATCGTGAATCACAGTCCTTACGCCATGTTCCACGGAGTTCCCGTGGCTGTGATTGGCATTGCCGGATATCTGCTGCTCGGCGCGCTCGCCGCTCGAAAAGCCTACGCTTGGATGCTGCCATTCGTGATCATCGCTTTTGCCTTTGCGATCCACCTCGCGGATGTCGAATCCCTGGTCCTGGGCGTTTGGTGTATCTACTGCGTCATCTCGCTGGGAATCATTACCCTCATAACTCTGCTCGTAGTCGGCACAGTGATTGTCGATTCGACCAAGCGGCCGCGGCAGTCCTACTCGTAGCGAAGACTTTCGATCGGGTCCAGTCGCGCCGCGCGAATGGCCGGCACCATCCCACTCAGCACACCGACTATGCCAAGAATTCCCGTCGCCACCGCGAGGCTGCTGACATTGATATGCAGATGGATATCACCCGCCTGCAAATTATCACCAAAGGCACTCATGAGCGGCAGTGCGCCCACGCCCCACGAGATCAGGTAGGCGATTCCAATCCCCGCTACTCCTCCGGCAAAGGTGATGGCCAGCGCCTCCGCGAGAAATTGAATAAGGATGTGGCTCTTTTGCGCGCCCAGTGCCTTCTCCACGCCGATCTCCCGCGTTCGCTGTTGCACGGAAACCAGCATGATGTTCATCAACCCGATGCCACCGATCCCCAGGGTCAGCGCACCGATAAAAGCTAACAGCACCTTGAGAGCGGTAGTCACTGTGGTGAACTCGTCAAAGTCCTGCTTGAAGTCGGCGATGAACACAGCTCGGCGGTCGTCCGGGCGGAAGTTGTGGTGCCCGGCAAGTACACTTCGCACCACGCGCGCCAGTTGCTGATGATCCTGCGCTTCATAGTCCATGAAAATGCCGGTGATGTACTGCGTATCGTAGAGATCGCCCATGGCGCTGAAGGGAATCACCACCATATTGTTGTCGTTATCGTCGCCGCCCTGCACTTTGTGCTGGTATACGCCGATCACCTGGAAGCTCACGCCGTTGATCCGGATGCTCTGGCCCAGAGCTTGTTCGCCGGAGAAAAGTCTCCGTTTCGCTTCATCGCCGATCACCACCACGCGAGCGTGCTCCGCCTGATCCTGTTCGCTCAGGCCGCGGCCGGTGGCAACGCCAAAGCCGCGAATGCGTTGGTACACGGGGTAGACGCCGGTGAGAAACAGGTTGGTGAAGGTGCGCGTGTCGTGCTGAATGGTGGCGCCGCGCTTGTCGAAAATCGGAGTGACCCCTTTCACCATCGGCACTTCATTGCGGACGTAGTCGACATCGGCCAGCTTCAGCCGCACTTCGCTGCCTGCCTTCGCACCGCCCGCCTGCAGTGAGGTTCGTCCCGGGAACGCTCCGATGACGTCGATTCCCCATGAGCTGAAAATCAGGTTGATGGCGTGCTCGAATCCGGAGCCGAAGGCCAGCAGGATGACCACCGTCGCAATCCCCCAAGCCATTCCAAGCATCGTCAACGTGGTGCGGCGGCGGTTGTACTGCATCGCGCCATAAGCTTCTTTCAGCAGATCGTTGGTCATGATTGATGTTCCTCTGCGCGCATGCTGCGGAAGAGCCGGGCCTCCAGGCTTGCCTGGACGCGCGAGACGCCCGCTCGCTCCACTTTTCTCTACTCCTGACGCAGCGCTTCTACCGGCTCTAGCATTGCCGCTTTGCGCGCCGGGTACAGCCCGGCTGTAATGCCCGCCAGCGCCAGCGAGAGCACGGCGCCGATCGCCGAGACGGGCACAATCCGCGGGCTATCGAAGCCCTGCGGGAGCTGTACTCCCGAAAGCAGGTGGATGACGAGCATGGCGCCGCCGACTCCGATCGCGCCGCTCAACAGCGTCAGGAATGCGCCCTCTAGAAAAAACTGAAAAAGGATATTGCGGTTGGTCGCGCCCAGAGCCTTGCGCAGACCGATCTCGCGCGTGCGCTCGGTCACGGCCACCAGCATGATATTCACGATGCCAATCGCGCCCAGCGCGAGTGTCACCAGCCCGACCCCGCCCAGAAACCAATCCATGGCGGTGAAGATCTTTCCCATGGTCTTCTGGTTCTTGATCGTGTCCCATTCCTCCCAGGTGTCGGCGCCCTTCGGGTCGAAGCCTCCATGATTGCGGGCCACGATCCGGTGCAACTCATCCTTGACGGTTTCGTTTTCGTCAAAGCTGCGCGGCTGATAGTTGATGAACGAAATCGCGTTGCCCTCTTTCGAATTGTCCCCGGTCAGCGGAAACAACTCGCGCATGGTGTTAAAGGGAACAAAGATGCGAATGTTGGTTGCGTTCTGCTCCTCGTGTCCGATCATCGAGAGTACGCCGATCACCTGGAAACGAACACCGTTGAGCAGGATGGTGTTGCCAACCGCAGGCCGCCCCGGAAACATATTGCGCGTCATCTCCCGCCCCAGGATGCACACCCGGCGTCGCTGGTCATTGTCGTCGTCATTGATCCAGCGTCCAACGGCCAGCGGAATCGTCCGCACTTGGCTGTAAATTGGAGGCACGCCCGAGACTTGGCCGTTAGTGCTGGTATAGTCGCTGACCGCGCGAATATCGTCACGCGCGATCAGCGGCGAAATATTGATCGCGAGCTTCGATTCGCTCTTGATGGCGAGGTAATCGTCATAGGTGAGGTTGAACCACTTCATCGCGTTGAAACTGCCCTCGACAACCGGTGCGCGTCCGCCGAAAAAGAAGATGATGTTTTTTCCAAAGGTTTCCAGTTGCTTTCGATTGCCGTTGCGGAAGCCTTCACCCACACCGGCCAGCAGCAGCAGCGAACCTACGCCCCAGGCGATTCCAAACATGGTGAGGAAGGACCGCAATTTGTGCGCCCACAGAGTTCGTAAGGTTTGCGCGAAGGTGTCCAGCAGCATGCGCATGTCGCCCACCTTGAGCATTGAGGGTAAGGAAACGTCTGGAAACGTCGACCAGCCCCGGCTGTCATTACTTCGACTCGCGGAACCGTCAGGCGTTAGCGCGCAATTTGTTCGAGGATACGAACAGGTTGTGCCGGGGGCAACGTGTATCGGCGCAGCACAATTAACACTTAACAAGCAAAGTTGTTTAGACTATTCGTCTTCCTTCTGGTTCGCGCCCAACTTCCAGGCGATCTGCCGCACCATTCCCAACAATACCGCGGTGTCATCGGCGTTCAGCTCCAACCGCCGGACCAGGCGCCGCAACTTTTCGTCGGCTGCAACTGCCCGCGGCTTCACGTATCCGCTGGTGTGCAGAACTGCAAGCAGCATTTGGGTAAGCCGCTCCACTTCTCGCGACGCGGCGGACTTCTTTTCGTTTCCACCGGGCGCCGCCTTCGTTTTTGCCGGCGCTGTCTTCTTTCCTCGCACGAGTTCGTACAGGCAGACAGCCACCGCCTGCCCTAGATTCATCGAACCATGCTCTTCTCGCGTCGGAATCCGCATCGCCCAATGGCAGTGGCTCAGTTCCTCGTTCGACAGTCCGTACCTTTCCGAGCCGAAGAGCAATGCCACCGCTCCAGTCTTCAGTTGGCGCTTGATTGCCCGCGCGCCCGCATCCAGCCGCAACAAACGATGCTGCAAATCTCGCCGCCCTGCTGCTGTCGTTCCCACCACCAGCCTGCAATCCGCGACGGCCTCGGCTACGCCTTCGTACAGTTCGGACTTTGCCAGAAGCCCCGAAGCGCCCACCGCCGACCGCGCCTCCCGAAACGCCACCTCGTAAGGATTTACCACCCGCAATCGCCGGACACCAAAATTACTCATGGCTCTCGCCGCCGCCCCAATATTCAGCGGATTCCTGGTTGCGACGAGCACCACGCGGAGATTATCGAGATTGCCAGTCATGATTCGAAAACCCAATTCGAAAACCCAAATTCCAAAGCCGTGATTCCTAAAGGCTGATTCCTAAAGCGTGATTCCCAAACAGCCATTCTACGGTGCTCCGCCCCGCATCCAAACTTTCGGCACCTCCTGCGACTTCCGCCCTTGCGGAGCATCCAATCAACAGTGCTAGGATAGAGGTCCCGCCCGCAGGAGACCATTCGGTCGACACTGGCGGGGAACGAGCAGCTAACTAAGAAGTAGAAACGGGAACCCGGGAGGATGAATGGCAAGCACCACCACCGTCGAAGTCACCGACGCTAATTTCGATTCCGATGTATTGAAGTCCGATAAACCCGTGTTGATAGATTTCTGGGCTGCATGGTGTGGCCCCTGCCGCGCCATCGCTCCTATTGTCGAACAACTCGCTGGCGAATATCAGGGCAAAGTCACATTTGGCAAAATGGATGTTGACCGCAACGCCGCCACGCCCATGCGCTACAAAGTCACCGGCATTCCTACCCTGCTCGTCTTCAAGAACGGACAGGTCGTGGAACAACTGGTCGGCTACCGCTCGAAAGACGACATTCAGAAGGCCTTGGATCGCCACATAGGCTGAGCCGTTGTCAGTATTTCCGCAGCACGCCAATCACGCGTCCCTGAATCTCGACCGACGCCGCGGGCACGATGATCGGCTTCATGGCCGCATTCGAAGGCTGCAGACGGATGTTCTCTCCTTCGCGAAAGAGGCGCTTCAGCGTCGCGTCCGATGACTCGAGCAGCGCCACCACAATGTCGCCGTTGTGCGCGGTTTTCGTCTTCTCGACCAGCACGTAATCTCCGTCGAGAATCGCTTCGTCCTGCATGGATTCGCCGCGCACTTCGAGCACGAACACTTCCTTCGAGCGCACAAAATCCGCCAGCGAGATGCTCTCGTTGTGCTCGACCGCCTCGATCGGACGCCCCGCCGCGATCCTGCCCACCAGCGGCAGCACGACCGCCGTGTTCACCGCCATCGATTGCTTCAACTTTCCTTTCGGCGGGAGCAGATCAATCGAACGGCTGCGGTTGTAGTCCCTTGTCAGCAGCCCTTTTTTCTCCAAATTGGTGACGTGCTTGTGCACCGTGGCCAAAGAACTCAGCCCCATGCCCTCCTTGATCTCTTCAAACGAAGGGGAGTACTGCTTCTCCGCCACGAAGCGTGAAATGAAGTCATACAGATCGCGTTGACGCCGAGTAATCGCCATGCCGGGAGCATAGGCGAACGTAAGGCGAATGTCAATATCGATGTGATGGCCGCGAAGGAGCGCACCATTCAGCCGCGTGGAATCTAGTTCTGCTTCGCGATTGTGGACCGAAATCTGTGGGCATAGGCAAGTTCAGGGCGGCTGGACCTTCCGCCCGCACACACTTTCAATAGTTATTGGTAGTAGGCATTTGCTTCGCCGGAGTTCTGAGCCATTTCAGCAGCACGCCCGGCTCCGTAAAGCGAATTGAATCGGTTGGGGCTGAGCTTCAGTTCGGCCTCATATTCTCCGAGTGCCTGCTCCGGCTGGTTCATTTCGAGGAGAATGTCTCCAAGCATTTCATATGCCGGAATCCCTCCACCCGGCGCGAAGACCCCCTGCTCCTTATTTGCGACCTCGCGGAGAGTGCTGATGGTTTCACCGGTCCGGCCTTCGGCGTGGTCAATCCCGGCCGAAACCACACCCGTCGATCCTCTTCAACGGCGTTGATAGAGATCGACGGCTTTTTCTCCTTCACCAGGGTCGAGTGGAGATCCTGAATCGCTAGAAGGTTCGCGTGGGCGACCTGCAAGTCTCCACTGCGGGCAGCACCGATCGCACGAGCTCTATAGGTAATTGATGCGTCGGCATCGTCGCTAGGCGAAAGTAGGGGCAATGCCTCTGCTTCCTTCCAGTGATGCAACTCCAGCGCATAAGCCGCCGAGAATTGCGTCAGAGCGGAAATTTGTGGATCGAAGCCCGATCCGTGCATGTCTTTCATTTTCAGCAAAGACTTTACTTCCTCGATTAGTTGCTGTGCCTCTGCATCTCGGCCGCTCTGCAGGCAAGCGTAGATAAGGAACTCCGTGGCGTGGTACTGATGTCCTTCGTCTCCCATGCGAGCAGACGCAGAGTGCGTGAGGTGCCGCTGGAGCGATCTTGGCTTACCGGAGTGCAGCCGGAAGTCCCAACTCAGCCATGCCAGGATAATCGTAGGTATGAATCAGGTAATGCGCGATGCCCGGATGATTTGGTTCAAGCGCAAATAATTTTTCCAAGATCGCCGCTGCCTGCTTTCGGTTGGCGTGCGTCGGATCGTCATCGCTATCGGAATTCTCCAATGCAAGGGCATAAAATAGGGCCGCTTCCAGATCGTGTCATGGTGCTGGTGGCCGTCGTTGCCGAACACGGGAAACACCTGTGCAACAAAAACAAGCAGGAATGCAATGAATCGGGCCATGCCGACGGTTCTCCCGAGCAGAGTCGCCGCTTGTTGAGGCGGTCAATTTCCTCCTACTCCGCCGTAACTCCCTTCAAAAACACGTAGTAAAAATCCACGCCCCGGGCAAACGCCTCGACCCCTATCCGCTCATCTTTTCCATGCGCCCGGACGTCGTCCCGGTCATACTGTTCTCCCGAGACGCCGTACGTCGGCATCCCCGCGGCGTTCGTGTACACACCATCGGAGGCGCCCGTGCTCATGTCCGGAAGTACCGGGATCCCGGGCCACATCTGTGCCACGACTTTCTCCAGTGGATCGAAGACATCTTTCCGCGGCGGCGGCGGCACGTAGCTGTGACGGTCAGAGCCGTGATCCATCAGGACGTTGGTGTTTTCGTGGAACTGCACCTTGATTTTCGGATCCGCCACCACTTTTTCCAGCGTCAACCGGATTTCCTCCAGCGAATGTCCGGGCTCGATGCGGCAATTAATGTTCGCCTGCGCCATTTGCGGCAGCGCGTTATTGGCATGTCCTCCACTCAAGCGTGTCGCGACGCAGGTGGTGTGCATGGTCGAGTTGTCCATCGGATCTGTTGATAGGCGCGCCACCGCCGCCATGTCTGGCGGAGTCTTCAGCATCGCTTTCAAATCCGCCGCCCGCTGCCCGGTTGACATCTTTACCTGCCGCTCGTAATAGGCGCGCGTGATGTTATTCAGTTCGAAGGGAAACCGGTAATGTGCGATCCGCGTCAGCGCTTCCGCCAGCTCGTAGATCGCATTCTCCGGACGGGGCAGCGAGCTGTGGCCGCCGGGATTAGTTGCAGTCAGCGCGAAATCGCCATAAAGCTTCTCCGTGGCGTCCACTTCCATCATCAGCGGCTTCCCGTGATCCGCCAGCACGCCGCCGCCATCGTGGTTCAGCACGAACTCGGCATCGATCAGTTCGCGATGATTCTTGATCAGCCAATCCACTCCATTCGATGTGCCGCCTTCCTCATCCGAGGTCAGCGCAAGAATAATGTCGCGACTGGGCACGTATCCTTCTTTCTTCATGCGGATCAGCGTGGCCGACATGATCGCGTCGCCATCCTTCATATCGCTGCTGCCGCGACCGTAGTAATATCCGTCCTTCTCGACGAACTGAAACGGATCGGTCGTCCAGTCCTGGCGGCGCGCTTCCACCACATCGAGATGGCCGATCAGCAGAACCGGCTTGTGCTTGCCCGATCCGTGCAGCCGCACGACGACATTCTTCTTGCGGTCGTTTGGGCCCAGCACGTGAATGTCGCCCTCGGGAAATCCAGCATCACGAAATCGCTGTGCCATAACTTCCGCGGCTGCGGTCACGCTGCCAACCGAGTCCGTCGTATTGATTTCAATCAACTGTTTGAAAATATCCAGCGCCAATCGCCGCGTGGCTTCGTCGGCTGGCGACAGTTGTTGCGCTTGCATCGAAACCACAAAGATCACAGAAAACAACGGGCCCAACCACAATTTCCTAGATCCCACGTTTATCCTCCAACAGATTTGCCGCAATTAAGTTCTGCCACACGCTGAGGCTGAAAGCTAACAGATTCGCTCCGCAAAACCAAACTTGCCCGCGAACGTGACCGGGAAATCGAGTTGCAATGTCGAACTCCCAACGCTACCCTTCGCCAAGACAAATGACGAGCGTGGCTGACAATCGGATGAGAATTGCCAATGCCAGAATGGCGTTACTCTTTTGCATTTTCTTCCTGATCGCGTGCGGTCTGGGCTACCCGGTCCTCAACCGATTCGACCCGCGCCAGACGCCGGGTCTCTCCGACGTCAAGAACTATGCATCGCTCGTAGCTGGAACTCTCAGCCCTGACGCCGGCCACATTCGCTTCCGGGTACTGGTGCCGTGGCTCGCCAAGCCATTCTACCGGCTCGCGCAAGGACGATTCGGAACCTGGGATCCGGTGACGTTCGGGCTTCTCGTTGCCGACTCTCTGTTTGTTGCCGGGACCGCTTTTCTTATCGTAATTCTTGGCAACCGTCAGCTACGCAGCCCGGCCGCAGGATTAGCAGGCGCTTTGCTCTACCTGGTCAACTTCGCTGTCCCGAATCTTCGCCTGGTCGGGTTGGTGGATGCCGGCGAAGGCTTCTTTCTCCTGGCGCTGCTCTGGAGTTTGTCGGAATGCGAACTGCGGGTCTTGCCCGTGATTGCCGTGCTGGGAGCTATGACCAAAGAATCGTTCATCCCCTTCGGCGTGGTGTTTACGTCGGCCTGGTGGTTCGCGACCCGGCATGATCGAAATTCCGGTCGCTTTCGCAGTCATTTCCCGCCGGGCGCCTGGATTCTGATCAGTTGGGTGTTAAGTCTTGCCGCGATGATCGGCCTGCAATGGTCAATCACCGGCAGATTTGTAAGTCCGCTGCAGTTTGGACTTGCGCTTCATCGTGGCACCAACTACCTCGGCCACTTCACCGCTTCGTTGCATGATCGAAATCTCTGGTACATCTTTTTGTGGTTATTACCCACTGCCATTCCCAACCTGAAGCGCTTTTCAAAATCGTGGCTCATTCCAGTGGGCGCAACCTGCGTCACCGCTTTTGCGCTGGATGCGTATTTTGGAGGCGCGCCGGGAACCGTGGGGAGAGCGCTCTTCAGCATCGCCGGTCCGGCGCTCAGTCTGTCGTCCGCGTTACTGCTGCTGCGGATTTCCAGCTTCGCGACCGCCGCCGCAGCTAGCAACGATAGCGGCGCCAATGCCTCCTCGACGAGGCGCCCGTAATCGGTCGTCGCGGATTTGAAAATAGATTTGGTCCGCTGCTTCGGGACTCAAGAACGAGATCGCTGAAAACCCCAGTGCACGAAGATCGCAGATAAGCGTCTGAGGATCGAAATGCGTCTGCCAGGGCTCGCCCAAGGAGTTCGCCATGTTCGCCAGGGCGCTTCGACTCGTCGCCTCGTTGGCGGGGAGCGAAGAATCTGGCGTGGAGAAGGTAAAAACAATCTCGCTGCTCGCGGGGAAAGACGCGACCAGCTGGAAGACTGCGTCGGCTGCCTCCCGGCTCAGGTAAACCAACACGCCAAGACAGGAAAAGAAAGCGGACTCAGAGAAATTGAGAGTGCTGCTTTGTAACCCTTGGCGCAACGAGACCAATTCGAAATCAATGGCCACGAATTCCAGATTTGCAGGGATGGGAATACCAGCCGATTGTAGTTTCTGGCGCTTGTCCTCCTGCGTGGCTCGGTGATCGACTTCATAAATACGCACGCTGCGCGCCCAGTCGGGTTGGCGATAGGCAAATGTATCGAAACCCGCGCCGAGGATCACGCACTGACGCACGCCCCGTTGTACTGCCTGGGCCATGCGCTCTTCCGCATAGCGGCTTCGTAGAACCACGTGGGAGCGTAGTCCCATGGTCAGCGGTTCGCGAGTGCGCGCAGAATTCGATTGAATTTGCTGGAGAGAGTCCGCATCCAGCAGGCGGACGGCGATCGGATCGTCGAGAATCTTGGGTTCGCCGTCCAGCAGTTGGTGAACGGCTCGAAGCGCGGCGACGCCCAAAGCTGTCCGGCTGGAGCTACGTTGTGGCGCGGCGTCGGCCATTTTTTGAGTGTACAGGCTGGCAACCCACGGCAGTTTTGCCCTACATTTTCAGTTTATGCACTCGCTCTATGCTTCCACCAGGTCTCGCTCCTGCCGTTTGTTCCACAGCGGCGCAAGGATACTCGATTTCAGAATTTCCTTTTCGGCTCTGACCCAGTCTTCCAGATCTCGTCCTTCGACCTGGCCGCGCTCGTCGTAAAGCTGTTGCGCGCGCAGCCGTATTTTTCTCTCCAGCAATTCCATCATCAGTTTCTGTCGTTCGCGAGTTCTAGTTACGCTATCCACTGCATACACCCCACAATTTATTTGTCTACAAATATTGTAAATGGTGAACGGTTACCGGGACGTGAAGAGGGAGGTTACTAAAGGGGGGTCCCATTGGCCGTGTCTCGACGGTACCACGGTCCGCTCAGCCGGGAACGCGAACGTTCGCAAGGTGAAAGCGCAAGCTTCATAGCACAATCCTCGCCGGCGAATTTCGTGCGGTATGATGCGCGCACTTACCCTTGCAACTCCTGTGCAGTCGTATCATGATGGACCAATGACCGAGGGAGGAGGAACCGATGCCATATGATCTCCATCCGCAGCACCCGGCAACACCGACCTCAGCGAAATGGCCGAAGGTTCGACCATGTTCATCCCGGATTGGAAGCCGGGAGCGCTGCTCTATACCGGCGATTCGCATGCCGTGCAGGGCGACGGAGAAATCAATCTTTCCGCATTGGAAACGCGCATGCAGGAATTACGTGTCCAAGTCGTCTTGCACAAGCAAAACAATTTTGTCTGACCGGTAGCGGAGACCGCGACCCACAGGATCACTCTGGGCCTGGACAAGGACCTCAACGTGGC
The DNA here is from genome assembly GCA_036521955.1 of Terriglobales bacterium. Taxonomy (GTDB): domain Bacteria; phylum Acidobacteriota; class Terriglobia; order Terriglobales; family Acidobacteriaceae; genus Acidiflorens. The sequence continues at coordinate 10,151 of DATDGS010000057.1, read as the reverse complement.
CATGACCCTGGCGGCACGCAACCCCATCAACTTCCTGGCCGCGCGCGCCGATCTCACCAAGCTCGATGCCTATGCTTTGTGCAGCATCGCCGTCAGTTTCCGGGTGACGCAGGTGGTGGACATCGTGCGCGGCGTCCACGCCATGATCCCTAAGAACGTTTTCGCTGCCGACCTGCGCAAGCGGCGCGGTCGTTTAGCTCGTCGCGACAACCCGTTAGTGGGCCTCCACCACCAGCACTACGAACGAATCCGGCTCGATTTTTCTATCCTGCCGAGTGCCCGTCACATTCGAGGTTACGGTGAAAAGCTGATGTGTCTTCGCATCGACCGCCATGGTGCGGGCTCCTTTCTGCGTGGTGACCGTCTGCGCGACAGTGAACTTGTCGGGCCCATCTTCCTTAATCACCGTGATCGTGCCGTCGCCCGCTGACGCAAACGCCAGGCCGCGATCGGCATCGAACCCGGTCGCATCGCATCCCTCTCCGATGGTGGGAGTCGCCACCACTTTCCCGGTGTCCGCATCTACTATCGCCATCTTCTTATTCCCACCGCAGCCGGCGAACAGGCGCCGGTTTTTCCGGTCGATCGCCAAGCCGGTCGGTTCTTCGCAATCTGCCAGCTTCCACCGCGATTTCACCGTCAGCTTCTGCGGATCGAACGCCACCAACTCTGACGTGTCTTCGATATTTACGAACACCGTCCCCTTTTCGTCAGTCGCGGCAAATTCCGGCTTGCCACCCAACTCGACCTTGCCCACCACCTCGCCTTTGGACGCGTCGATGGCCGTTGCACTCCTGTCTTGACCTTTTCCGTTGAACGTGAAGACGCGTTTCGAAAACGGGTCATACAGAATCGCGTCGGGACCGCTGCCGACTTTGATCTTTTTTTCCACCGCTAGCGACTTGAGATCGAATACGCTCACCGTATCTTCGCGGCCGTTGCTGGTAAATCCGCGGCCGATTTCGTAGTCCAGCGCGATTCCATGCACGCCTGCCGTGTCCGGAATCTCGCCCACCTGCTTGCCTGACTCGGTGTCAATGACCATCACCCGCGTGGCTCGAGCAATGAACAAGCGATGCCCAGCGCTGTCCGCAGTCAAGTAATCCCATCCGCCGTCGCCGCCGAGTTTCCATGTCTTAACGACCTTGTAATCCGCGCCGGCCGACGCCACTACCAGCGTCACCACGGTTGCCAGCAAGGTCAAAGAGTCTCGTATCCCTGTTCTTATTTTCATGTCCCTCACCTTATCGTAATTTAAAAAACAAAGATCCCTGGGAGTGGGTGCAGCCAATCCAGCCCGCAGTTGGAGGCTTGCCCCGGAAGCCTATTTTGCCTATTCCACGCGCTCTCCACAATTGTGCAAACAATTGCCCCTACTCCCCGCCAACCCGCCATTTTGCCCCGGCAAAGTTTGGTACCGGGCTTGCTCTTATTCCGCCTGGAGGAGCTTATATCCGCCGCTTCGTCAGGCGGGTGATTTCTGGCCTTCTCCGTAATCGGGAGACCCTACGATGAAGATGAAGAATATCCTGTTTGTCCTCTGTCTGCTTTCCACCAGCGCGGCCTTTGCGCAGTACGCCGGATCCCGTACCAGTACTGAGCCGTCGACCTTCGCGTCACCGAATCATCCGGCGCACGCATCTTATGCGCCCATGTCTCAGGAGAGGACCGTCCTTGGTTCGGGCAGTTACACGTCCGCCCAGGGAGAACGGCCGGTTTCGGATTTCCCGCAGCCAGAGCCCGTTCCTCTGGGCACCGCTGCCCGCGAACTCAAGAAGGAGCACGCCCAACTGAAAAAATCCCACGTGGTCTGGGTAAACCAGTAGGGGACGCGGCATTGGCGCTCTCGTGGTTCCTGCGAAAGGTCAATTCCGCAAACTGCCAGCCGGCCGAAAACGCCCTCCTACTTATCTTCTGCCGCCACACTCTTTGGCTTTGGTCCTTGACCTTGCCCAAGCACCAGCACCAGAATCCGTCCATCGGAGCGAAATTCTCCGCCGGTCGCCGTTTTTGCGTCCGTCAGCGGATGCGTCGGAACCCCATGCCCCCGCGCCGAAACCAGTCCCGTACCGGAGAGCGTCTGGTTCACAAATTCCCGCTCGCCATCAATCGCCGGATCGATCTTATGCGTTACCCCGTTATTCCGCTGATCGCGTTCGAATCCGATATCGTGGGTCGCTGCCACGCACCACAGCGGACGTCCGTTCACCTGGTACGGCGACTTCCACACGCGCAAATGATTTCGCGACATGACCACTCGCACCGGCTCCGCATGCGCAAACCCGTAATCCTGAGGACGATCGAACAAATACAGCGTGCTCATCGGCATCGTCAGATAGTCTTTATTCTCGAGCGTGGCCATCAGCCCCGACAGCACCGTGCTTTCCACCGATTCATCCACCTTCACCCACTGCGCCGCGGTGAACGCTTTCACCAATTCTTCTTCCGTTCCGACGATCAGGATATTCACCATATCCCCCGGTTTGTGGTTCGGATCCGCAACCCGCCGCGGGATTGAATCCAGTAGCCTCATCGTGATCGCCGGCATTGCCGTTTCGACAGGACCGCCCACCGACGTCGCATCTGTCGTGCTCAACCCCGCGCTTAACACTTCGATCTTCACCTGGAAACTTCCGCTTGCTCCCTCCGCATCTCGCATACCCTGGTTGATCCCGAGAAACAGCCGCCCCGCCACTGGAGCCGTGTAGGTGGCGTCCACTCCCACCTCAAACGCCACCGTGCCAGCGCCCGATCCCAAACGCCCGATCAACTCCCCGTGTGCTCCATTCGGCACCGGGTATTGATGAATTACGTCCTTAATGCTCCGCGGGATTCCTGCTGGGCCAAATTGATTTCCCTTGGCATAAGTGACCGTTCCCTCCGCCGTGATTTGCACTTTCTCGCCGCTGCGCAGGTCGATAAAGGTATCCCTCCATTGCCTTGATCCGTCTACTTCGAGCGTGTAAAACTCTCTGCGAGAGGAACCGTTGCTCTCCGCCTTAGTTGTGGCCGTCGCCGAATCGGGGGTCTGTTGCTGCTGCGACTCGGCCACAGTCGAGTGCACCATCGCCGCCGCGAAAATCGATATGCCGATCGTCGCTAGCACGGTCCGCTTCATCGTCCTCATACAAATCTCTTCTCTTACCAGCGATTGCCCAGCGACGCGCTTCAGAAAGGAAATGTTAACCTAAGAGCCTGTGGCGAGACTAAGATTTCGAGATCCAGCGCCAGAAGGCGCGTTTATGCGAATCCGCTTGCGGCATGCCCGAAGGCATGTCCTGATACGAATCTCACTTCCACCACGGGCTGCTAAGAGAAACGAATGACCATCCTGGAATTCACCGGCGTTGTTGCGATCGTTTCCTTCGTCGCGGGGCTTCTCGGATCGCTCACCGGCCTGGGTGGTGGTGTCGTCCTCGTGCCCCTGCTCACCATTTTCTTCCACGTGGATATCCGCTACGCCATCGGGGCGTCACTGGTCTCGGTGATCGCGACCTCCTCCGGCGCTGCTGCCGCGTATGTGAAAGAGGGCTTTTCCAACATACGCATCGGCACGTTTTTGGAAATCGCGACCACGTTTGGCGCGCTGCTCGGAGCCTTCCTCGCCACCCGGATCCCGACCAGCGCCTTGGCGGTCATTTTCGGAGCCATGCTGCTCTACTCGGCGTTTCTCTCCCGCAAGCCGCGCACCGAGGCGCAGCGCAACCTTCCACCCGATCCGCTGGCCACGCGTTTGCGGTTGAATGGCAGTTTCCCCGACCTCGAAAGCCCGCGCAGTTATAACGTCCAGCGCGTTCCCGCCGGCTTCAGTCTGATGTTCGGCGCCGGTGCGCTCTCCGGATTACTTGGCATCGGTTCCGGCGCCGTCAAAGTGCTGGCCATGGATCAGGCGATGAGGGTCCCCTTCAAAGTTTCCACCACCACCAGCAACTTCATGATTGGCGTGACCGCCGCCGCCAGCGCGGGTGTGTACCTCAGCCGCGGGTACGTCGATCCCGGCCTCGCGATGCCCGTCATGTTAGGAGTGCTCGGCGGCTCGTTGCTGGGCAGCCGCATTCTGGTCAAAGCGGAAACGAGATCGCTCCGCCTTGTCTTTAGCTTGGTAATTCTGGTTCTAGGCTTGCAAATGCTCTACAACGGATTCTGGGGGAAAATCTGATGCCCGCCGCCCAAGCGCTCGCGCGCCAACCGCATCCGTTCAAGCCCCAACCGTGGAGAGATCGCCGCTTGGAGATCATCCTCGGCAACCTGCTCCGCACCGGGGTCCTGCTCTCGGCGGCGGTCGTCCTCGCGGGCGCGTGTGTCTACCTTTATCGCCACGCGCATGAGAGGGCCGATTACCGCGTCTTTCTTGGCGAGCCCTCCGAATTCCGCACCATCCCCGGAGTCATCCGAAGCGTCATGAATGGCCGAGGCCGCGGCTTAATCCAACTCGGATTGCTCTTCCTCATCGCCACGCCCATCGCCCGCGTAGCGTTTTCCATCGTGGGATTCGCCATCGAACGCGATCGCATGTACGTTGCTTTTACCCTGATCGTGCTCGCCATCCTGCTTTATAGTCTGCTCGGATCCGGCATCGGGCTGTAATGGCGGCAATTGCCGAGCATAAATCTACGCTGTCATCGGGAGCGAAGCGAAGGACCTATGGGTTTGAGCCCGGCAGCGATTTTGCGGGACGCGATACTACGGATTTCTCATCAGCAAGATCATTTTCGCCGTTGTGATGGCCTGCCCTGTGTGGCGCTGCGTGTGGTCAGCCACATGGACGAGCAATCCTCCCACGGTAGTCGGCAGCCACTTTTTTCCCGCGGTTCGCGCCTCTTCCAGATTCGTCTTCGCCAGTGCTCGCACCCGCTCCGCGCCATCCGCCAGCAGCCGCTGTCAGTTCTGCGAACAGTCCATCGCGCGTTGCCCCGGGATCCAGTTCTGTCCGCAGACGAGACGTCTGCCCCTCGCTCAGGCTCCGCCCCTCGGCATAAGTCAGCAGACGATCCAGACTGCGCGCCAGGTGCCGAATGTGAAACGCAACCGGCGCCGTTCCCGCGGAGCGCACATTGATTTCAGTATCCGAAAGATTGCCGCACCACTTACGCAGATCTTCGTCGGCCAGTCGCAGTGCGTGCAAAACCGCGCCCCCCACCGCCGGAACATCTGTCTCCCTACCGCGCAACCACGGCTCGACTGATGACATGACACTCTCGCCCACTCAGGTCCGGTACTTAGCGCGGCCACAGCCAGCCGAAGGTGCCGGCGGTCAACAAACCGTAGACGAGGCCGTCGATCACTTCCTTGATGGTCACTGACCATTTCTGGCCTTTCCAGATGCCGTTACTCAGCTGTCCCAGACCGTAGGCGAGGAACGCGGCGGTTCCGACGACGCGAAAGACCACCTGAGAGTTTGCGCCAGACGCCACCGTGTGTGCGGTGAGATAGGCAACGAAGAATCCGATCAAGAGGCAATACACGAACCACTGGATCAGGAACTTCGGCATCGCCGGCGGGCCGCAGGGAAGGATGGTCATGAAGCCAACCGGCCCCTGTTTTTGCTTTTCGAGCAAGGCGGGCGACGTCATGTCCTTGTGGGTGCAATAGGGAAACACATAGAGACCCCGCTTGGGAGCGGCGGCGCGCAACACGGCGAGGATCTTGTCCTCGTCGGGGAGTCGGCCATAATCATTGCGATGATAGGGCAGCAACATGTGCATGAGGGAACTGGCCACGAAGACAAAGACCGCCGACAACAGGATCGGCAGCCAAAGAGAAGCGAGAGAAACCATGTGCCGCCTCCTGAGGGATGCAACGGACAACTGCTTCGATTTTGCAGGCGGGGCTGCGCCCGCGGGAGGGCGCGGCCAAGAGGAGCTTTTATCGCCGGCTTGGACTGCCCCAGCGATCAGAGTACTGTGCGATCCCGTCATTCGTCTATGCGGCAGAACTGCGCCGCACTTTTTTCCTAGCTCTACGTGAGGATGGAGTCGTCGAGCCGTTTGCGGCGGAAGTCGGCGACGTGCTGCACGAAGGCCATGATCAGCGGGTGCGGGTGGCCCTGGCGCGACGAAAGTTGTGGCTGGAACAACGTCGCGACGTAAAACAAATGTGCGGGCGATTCGATGGCGCGGCATTCTTCCTTGGAGCCGCGGGCCACGACGGGAAAACCGGCTTCCATGGCCATCCATTCGAATTCGGGATTCATCTCGTAGTTGCAGAAGAATTCTTCCTCGATCGTTTCCTTTCCATAAAACGCCGCCAGATAGGATCCGGGACGAAGGCGGATCTTGCTCACTTTTCCGGACAGCTTGGGCGCATTCTTGTCGCGGTTGGGAACGGCGCAGGCTACGGGATAGATGACGATGTTTTTAGCGTTCGGATCTTCCTCGGCGGTGGTGGCATCGGCGATGCCGAGCACGTTGCGGGCGCACTCGATCAGCGCGTAGTGAAAGCCTGCGCAGGTGCCGATAAAGGGGCGATCGTGGATACGCGCGAACTCGATGCCTTTGAGCATTCCGTCGAAGCTCTTGAAGGGACTGCCTGGCGAGGCCCATAGGCCGTCGAAGGAATCGAGGACCGCATCGGCACCCGGCTCGAGCAGTGATGGCGTCGGAAGCCAAGCCGATTCCACTGTAAGCTGGAGCTTCCGCGCCGCGTGCTGCAGCGAATCGTTGGTCGCGTGATGGGAACGGAATTCGGGATTGAAGTCGCCGAGAATTCCGATCCGGACGGATTCGGTCACATGAGACATTCTAAATTAGCGGTTTCGCGCTTGGCATTGAGCAGTTAGCTACGGGCTGCACGGACGCCATTACCTTTTGGATGGCCGGTTTCACTTTCGCCTACAGCAATTCCATCTGCGCCAGCAGCATGTAGAGGCCGAGCAGCGTGATAGCGGCGCCTCCCCAGACCATGGCGGCGGATTTCGATGCCAGGGCGCTGACGAATTCCTTCTGGCTGCGGAACGAGATCACAAACGTAGGATCATTCGCGCCTTTCATCAGCACGACGGGCGGAGTGAGATTGTAGCCGGACGGCTCGGGCCCGTCCTCGCGCCGACGCTCTTCGGGCTGACGCCCTTCGTCGCGCTCGGAGGCTGGCTCGGGCGGCGCGTTCTCTTGGACGGCTACGCTTTGGTACGGGACTCCAGCCGCAGACCACGCCTCTGGCTTGGTGATGCCGGCGCGGGTGAGTGCGGCCGCGATTTTCGCCTGCTGGCTCATTTCCTGAGCGGTGGAAGGATCTACGCCGCTCTGCAGTCTGATGACCTGCTGGGCAGGTAGCGGCCCCGAAAAATTGTCAGACGAGTTGCTCGGATTATCGGCGCGCGAGTCGTCCGCGCGCACGTGGTTCAGGGGCACGTCCATTCTTTCGTCGATTCGTCCGTCGACCCGCACTTCGCGCGGCGAAAACGGCTGCACCGCAACGCCTGCATTTTCCGTGAGAGTTCCGGCGATGAAGAGCGCATCTTCGGGCTTGATCAAGCATTCCTCGATGCGCAAGCGTCGAGCCGCTACGATGCCGTGGCGCGAAAGAAAAACGCTGATGCGGGGCGAGACGTCAGCCTGGTTCGAGAACAAGGTCGAAGAAACGAAAGAAGAGGCGTATTCTTCGCGAAAGTCGCGGTGCAAGTCCAGATCGGCTCCGAGAGGCTCGATGAGCAACTGGCCGGTGCCGTCGTCGATGAAGAACGGCAGGTGCAGAGTTTCGTCGGCGACTTTCTCCCATTCCTGCTTCTTGTCGGCACGCTGCTGCCACGCGGTGGTGTGGTATAGAAAGCAAGGCTTGCCGGTGATCGGCGCAGGCATGGTGTAAGGGCCGGCGGCCATGCCGTTGACTTCGACCAGTCCCAATGCGGCGCTGCGAACTTTGGAGGTGGGTGTGGTGAGCAGCAAGCGTTTGCGAGCCAGCAAATGGAATCCGAGAAAGAAGAAGTACAAACCTCCGGCAATCGCGACCGCCGAAAGAATCGTGAGGTGGTTAATCGGGATGAAGAGGGAAAGGCAGACGTTCACGGCACGTTCCTGGATGGCCTCGGAATGATCTGCTATGAGGATAAGAAGAGATTGCACAAAGGACACGGAGAAAGAGTCGCGATGGGCTTACGGAGGTAACGGTTACCGGGCGCGCTCGGCCACCCGACTGCCGCAAGGACGGGCGAGGCGCCCGTCGCTCCACCGCATGGTTCATCATGCGGTCACGGTGCCAGCTTTCAGAATATCGTCTACGGCTGTCATGGCTGCGTCTATTTCAGCGTCGGTGTTATAGAAGTGCGGCGAGAAGCGGACGCCTGCTTTGGGACGCCAGTCCACGAGGATGTCACGGACCAGTAGTTCTCGGCTTACCTGTTGGGAATCGGGCATGTCAATGGACACGGTTCCGCCGCGTTGCTCGGGGTCGCGAGGAGTGTTGACTCGCCATCCTTGCCGGTCGGCGAACTCGATGAGGCGGGCGGTTTGGCGTTTGGATTTCTCGCGAATTTTTTCTACTCCAACTTCCTGAATAATTTTTAAACCTGGACGCGCCGCTTCGATGGCGGGAATGTGCGTGGTCCCGCTCATGAATCGGAACGGAGGATCGGCGTAGCGGATGGGGCCGGTGGCGAAGGCAAATGAATTTTCGTGCGCGAACCATCCGGTAAGTTTCGGCTCCAATTTCTTGCCGAGGTCGGGGCGGACGTAGAGATATGCCATGCCGGGACCGCCGCAAAGCCACTTGAGAACGCCTCCGCAGGCGAAGTCGGCGTTGAGCGACTGAATATCCACGGGGACCGTGCCGAGAGACTGGAAGGTGTCGAGGACCACGTGAGCTCCAACTTTGTGCGCTTTGTCGATGATGGCCTTGGCGTCGTTGATGTAGGAGCTGCGAAAAACAACGTGAGAAATGGGCACGATCATCGTGTGCTCGTCGATAGCGTCGAGCAGACGCGCGGTGGGGACGCTGATGCCGTCATCCGTCTTCACCATGTGAACCCGTGCGCCGTAAGGGCGCTGCGCTTCCCAGAAATACATGACCGAGGGAAAGTTCATATCGCTGTAAACGACTTTGTTGCGCGGGCCACTGAAATCGAAACAGGAGGCGACCACGGCCTGGCAGGTGGTCACGTTCTGGTGAAGAGAGACGGAATCCTTGGGCGCGTTCATCAGAGCCCCGAGTTCGTTGCCGACTTCGAGCGCCAGCATCCACCAGCGCTCTTCCCATGCGCGAACGCCACGCGTTGCCCAGATATCGGCGTAGGCGCGGAGCGTGTCGTAAACGGCGCGCGGCATGGCTCCGAGGGAGTTGGAGATCAGGTAGTTGGTGCGCTCGAGGATGGGAAACTCGGGGCGGCGGCGCAGAAGATCGTCCTGCAGAAGATCGTCGGGCATGAAGGTCATTGTAATGGGTGCAGCGATCAGCGAGTTGTCGATCCTCAAATCGTTGATCGTTGCGGGAGTGTGAGAAATCCCGACGTGCGCACTGGCGGGGAATCTGTCCGCTTGGGAAACGAAGGGTTCGCCCGGCCTAAACGGCCAGACGTTATTTTTGGGGTTTTTACCCCCCCATTTGCGCTAAAGTATTCACAATAAGGACTTAACTTGCAAAGTATTCATAAATAATGACTTAGCTTAGAAATGGCTTCGATTCAGTCGAGGTCGAGAGCGGCGGCGAAATCCCAAGTGTCATTTGGGTTGCCAATCAGCGCCGACACATTTTTGCGCACGGCGAGTTGGTGTCTAGGATGGGTATCACATCTGGAATGTGATGAAAAAGCCGCTTGCGAAGACCTGGCGATGGCGATGCTGAAGCCGGACGCGGCGGGCGAAGAAAAAAAGGAGGAGCTGCACGCTCGCGGCGACTAATCAGCACCGGAGGGAAGCCGTAGAACGTGCCACGCGAGTTGCGGCGTTTTCGAGCGAAGTTGCGGGGCGGTTTGCCCGTCACGAGAATTCAAAGCTTGGCCCGTAGTCAAGTCAAAGTTACGGGGTGGAGACGGCTAGCGGCGTGGTCTTCGCCATTTTACCGGCGGATGGTTCTGGGTAGTAGGATGGCAGGGCGTCGAGCGCCCGCTCGGCATTCGAATTCTTGTGCGCCAGCGCTCTGCGGAGCCACTTTTCTGCCTGCGGGAGGTTGGCATCTACTCCGTCTCCATCCCTGTACCGGAGACCGAGATTGTATTCCGC
>DATDGS010000056.1:0-98556 GCA_036521955.1 Terriglobales bacterium | reverse complement strand
AGCTTTTGACTGAAGCAGCTCGCGGCTGTTTGAAGCCTCCCCCTACAGGGTGGCTCCGAAGGGCCTACCTTCATCTTTCGTACAGCATGATGCTTGCGCGTCTTCTTGACACAACCTGCCACACCACCGTACAGGCGGGTCCCGCATACGGCGGTTCGATAGGTTAGTCCCACCGACGAATCAATGGGCTGGACGTTCACAGTTTGGGGACGCCGTGTGGGTTTCACTTCTCGGGCTAGCATCCGTTGCAGCGTCACCGCGCTGTGCCTACCCAAGGCCTGCCGAAGCAGGATGGCTAGTGCAGTACCCTCATCGAGACCCAAGCACTACCAACCCTTCCTACCGTTCGGGCCTTCGTCGCTCCCGCGACTACTACGCCCTCTGCTGACTTCTGCCATGCGGTCAGGACACCTCTTGATCTCCTCAGTCACGATTCCGCGACACACAGCAGATCTCCCGCGATAAGCTCGATCGCTTTCCACGCGCGACCGCCGGATTTACCACCAGTGTCCTTGATGGATATGGGCTTCCCGATTCTTTGCTCACTCGCCCGGCGCCGTAGGCCTCTTCATCCGGTTCTTGTTCATCGGCCCGCATTTTTGCTCCACGCTTCCTTCGGACCCCACCTCGCGATGACGCCCTTGCGCTTCGCTACCCTTCACCTTCATGAGGTTGGTAGAGGACTTTCACTCCCAGCTGTCGAACATGCACGGCGTACAAAGAAAAGGGCGCGGAACTTATCCGCGCCCTGAGTAAAAATCAGCCAACTACAAAAGCGTTTACCTACTGCACGACTAGCGTCGTTGGCGGTGTCGCCATAACCGATTGGCCGGCCTCGGTTGCCGTTACTGTTACGGTATACGTCCCGGGGATGGTCGCGGGCGAGATTGTTTCTATGGCCTGACCAGACTTGGTCGGGTCGGCTTGGGACGTTGCTGTGACGGTTACGCTCGGCGGGAGTCCGGCAGCGATCGTAGGAGCCGTGTACGTCGTCGGGCTGCCCGTGGCCGAACTCAATGAACCGCACGGATTCGAGGCGGTCGTGCATAACACCGAACTGGTCAAGGTCCAATTCACGGCTGTATTGGTGCCATTCGTAACAGTCGCCGTAAAGGTCGTCGTTTGAGACGGCCAGCCTGTGTTATTCGGGAACACGGTTGCTCCCGGACTTACGCTAACGACGATTGGTGGCGGGCTGCTGCTGCCTCCGCAGGCAACCAGAAGCCCGAGAAGCACCAGCGAGATGCTAAGGCAGGCAATCGCGGCGAACCTCGACATTTTCCGTCCTGCGAAGCCGACCATGACGATGCCCGCGAGCGGCAATGCCAGTGGGAGCCACGGAGAACGATTGTCAGCCCGGCGCCGGAATTGGCTCCCCATGCCCGTGTTCGGGCCTGCCGTCTCTATGACCAATGAAACGGTCGTCGGCCCGGCCCCCGCAGCGACCGACGACGGTGTGAAGGTGCAAGCGCTGAGTGTCAGCGTCGGGTCTGTGGGAGCAAAAGTACACCCAAAACTCACCGCACCGGCAAAGGTAGCCCCACTGGTGGGCGTCGCGAGGAAGGTATAGGGCGTAGTCGTCAGGGTCTGCTGCCCCGCTAAGACGGTATGCGAAGGGGGGCCGTTGCTAATAAACGTGAAGGAGGGGGGATTGACGGTCTGATTCAGGATTGCCGATGTGCTGGCAGAGTTGTTCGTGTCTCCGCCGTAGGCGGCGGTGATCGGATCCGTGCCGGGCGGTAGTGGTGAGGTTGAGGGGGTGGTAAAAGTTGCCGTTGCCTGGGTGGGGTTCAGGTTAACCAAGGTGCCAGTGCCCAGAGATGTAGTGCCATTGTAAAAGGTTATGGTGCCGGTCGGCGCGTTTGGGCCCGTGGTCGTGACCGTCGCAGTGAAAGTTACCGCGGTACCGAAATTCGACGGGTTCTGGCTGGAGGTAACGGTGGTTGCAGTGGAGGCAGTCGCGGTGCCAAGCCACGCCTTCGCTAGGTTGTAGGCATCGACGGAGCCGAGGCCGGTCACTAGGTTATAGTTTGTAGTCGGGTCGAAGTTCGAGGCGTCGAAGCCAAAAAAACCCTCCGTCGCTGGTGCCACCGCCGCAGGACATACCAGGGCCGCAGGCCATCCTGCTAGGTTGGGCATTCCGGGCTCGCAGTAAACGCTGTTGGAGCCCGTACTGGTGCTAGAAGCGAGAAGGTTAAAGGCGGCATTGGCAGGCGTCGCCGCCAATTTGTAGAGCGTTGGGTTGATATTTCCCAAGCCGGGCTGGGTCTGAAGTCCGCTCTGCACCACGTCCTGATTCAACAGCGTCACGATGCCGGCAAACATCGGAGTCGCAATGGAAGTACCTCCGAACGTAAAGCCGTAGCTGAAGAACCCACTAAGTCCGGCGGGGGGCGCGCACATACTGGAGGTGTCGCCGTTGTGTAGGACTTCATCCACCGGAGTACAGATGATGAAGCCGGGCCAAAATACCGATGCGAGCAGCGAGACATCGGGCGAGAAGCGAACGGCAGTCGTTTGCCCGGGAACTTTCAGGCTTTGCTGATAAACCGGTTGCGGAGAGCCACTGACGCAGACGCCGGTTCCGTTATTGATGGTGGTGCAGTTGCTCGCGCCGCCGCCGCCCGCAATAATGCCGAGGGCCTCCTGCGCCGTTTCCCATGAAGTAATAGTAATGCCGCTGCCATTATCAGTGCAGAAGCTGTTGGTGGGGTTGGCCATGCAATACACGCCGAACTCCTGCGCATCATTCCACCCCTGCTCGGGAATGTATTGAGTGGCAGAGCCGCCAGTGGAGCCGTTGCTCGGGCTCCAGTAGGTGTTGGTGTACTCCGTGGAGGGAATCATCGTGCCGCCGACGCCGGTAACATATTGGCTGCTGGCTGGATAGCTCACGGCTAGGCCGAGCGTGGCGAGTGTACCGTTCGGATCGCCGAAGTTGTTCGGCTCGCACTCGGTCGCGCCAAAATCGCCGCTCGAATTCATGAACGTGATGCCATAGGTGCCCGCCGAGGACAGTTCTGCTTCATCGGAAGCGAAATCCCCGTTTTGTGCCTCGCCCAGCTCGCAGATCCCATAGCTCAGGGAGATCACCGGTGATAGGTCATGATCGATCGCGAAGTACCAGGCATTCGTGACGCCGCTTTCGGGAGCGTTGACATAAATAATCTGTGCCTGCTGCGCAACCGCCGCGGAATATTCGAGATCGATGTCGGCCTCGGTTAGATCGTCCTGGATGGAGTTCGGCATCCCCGGATCGGTGTCGCCCGTCACCACCACGTACTGGAAATTTGTCGTGTCGCAGGTCTGAATAACATTAGTGCCAGTGAAAAAGGTGCAGCCGCTGATTTGTGGGAGGTCGAAGGCTGTGCGGAAATCATTCAGGTCAGCCAGATATACGTCGGTCTGGCCGATGACCGCCATCGTATACCCGGCACCGGTTATGCCCGCGTTGTAGAGTTTTTGCAGGTCGTACATGGTTGTGACGTCGCCCGGAGCGATCCAATAGTGGTTGCCGCCGGCGACCGGCTCGGTGTAGTCCGGTTTTGCATGGAGAGCGTGCGACCTCAATGGGAAATTGCTGAGCCCGCGAATTCCGGTCACGATCCCGGTGAGCGCGGCGGGAATCGAAGGGGGAACGACATTGGAGAAGCGCTTTTCTCCATCAATGTCGAAGTTGTGAATCTGGGTCTGGAAGGCGGTTTCGGCCTGAGCGGCGGTTCCACTGAAGACGATGAAGTTGCGCGCACGCGCGACCCTGACGACGGTAAATCCCTGGGACTGCAGCCATGTGGTGAGCTTCTGAACATCGCTGGGGCTGAGGCCGAAGCGGTCGGCATACTGATCGGGAGTGAGCCAACGGTGGTACTGAGGCGAGTGGGGATCCTGCTGTTGCAGCAGAAGCCGGGTGATGGCCTTCTGCTGACTTGCGCTCGGTACGGTGAGCAGCGTCATGTAGCCGAGCTTGAGCGCCGGATCGACTGGGCCCTGATCGTACTGGGGCCGCGCTTTCATCGGGACGCCCGCCGAAAGCCTCATGGGTTGGCTGGAGGCGATCGGCCCGGTGATGCGGTCAGGCGCGGCCGCGAAGCTGAGAGTCGAAAGAATCAGGATACAGAAAACAAGCGTCAACAGGTCGGACGTTGAAAGTTTGGATGTCGAAGGTTTGGACGAGGTCGGCAAGGCCGGGCGCGAGCTTTGCATGGTCACTCCGTGACACACCAGATTGGTTGGGAACTGGGAAGCATTATCACTGCTTCTCCTTGTCTGATCAAGTTATTCCTTGCGAGGTTGTATCGCGAGTGATTGATAGTTGGATTTGTTGACGGAAAGTTACAATTGTTCCGCGTAGGCCATGGCAGAGTTCTGTCCACGACCGCTCGCAGCACCGCGGGGTGACACCCAAAACCCGTGTCCAACGCCCGGAGGCGGATTTCGGTATCCCTGAAGGCCTGCGTGACCCGAATCCCACCCGCACTCAACACGGGCTAGACTTCGGCCAGCTCTTCTTCCAGCAACTGCTTGTTATAGAGTTCGGTGTAATAACCGTTACGGGCTATTAGTTGGTCGTGGGTGCCTTGTTCTACTATGCGCCCCTGGTAGAGGACGGCGATGGAGTCGGCGTTGCGGACGGTGGAAACGCGGTGGGAGATGAAGATGGTGGTGCGTCCGCACATGACTTCGCGGAGATGGTTGAGGATTTTATCTTCGGTGTGGGTGTCGACACTGGAGAGTGCGTCGTCGAGGATCAGGATGCGAGGACTGCGCAGCAGGGCGCGGGCGATGGCGGTGCGCTGCTTCTGGCCTCCAGAGAGAGTGATGCCGCGTTCGCCGACCGTGGTGTTGTAGCCTTCCGGGAAACTTTCGATGTCGTCGGCGATGTTGGCGGCTACGGCGGCGGCCTCGATGTCGCCTAACGAGGGTTCGCCGCCTCCCCCCGAAACCTCGTGCGACACTCCGTAAGCGATGTTTTCGCGGATGGTGTCGCTGAAGAGGAAAGTTTCCTGGGGAACGAATCCGATGTAGCGGCGCAGAGAATCGAGAGGGAATTGGCGAACGGGACGGCCGTCGATGAGAACGGCGCCGGGCGCAGCATCGTAGATGCGCGGGATGAGGTTGACGAGCGTAGTCTTGCCCGAACCGGTGGGACCAACAATGGCGAGGCTGGAGCCGGCGGGGATGCGCAGGTTGATGTCTTTAAGAACCGCCGTGCCATTGTAGGCGAAGTTGAGATTGCGGAATTCAATTTCGCCAAAAAGATCGGTGGAGAGCCCGGCGCCCTCGCCCGGCAGGACGGGCGGGACGCCCGTCTCTCCACCAATAACTGCGTCCGCGATTTCGGGTTGCTCCGAGAGGATTTCCTGAATACGCACCATGGACGCGGTGCCGCGCTGGAAGATGTTGATCACCCATCCCAGGGCGATGACCGGCCAGGTGAGTTGCATCATGTAGGTGTTGAAGGCGACGAAATCGCCTACGTTCATTTTGCCTTTTAGGACTTGCAGTCCCCCGAGCCACAGCACGATGACCACGGCGGCTCCGAGCATGAATTCCAGCGTCGGCCAGAGCATTCCCATCAAGCGGACCAGGCCGAGGCTGCGGCGGATGTATTCCTCATTGGCGCCTTCGAAGGCGGCGATTTCGGCCTGTTCCTGCACGTAGGCGCGGATGACGCGGGCGCCGGAAAAGTTTTCCTGGGCGCGTGCCGAAATGTCGGAGAACATGGCCTGGATGCGTTCGAAGCGTTCGTGTATGCGGCGTCCGAAATACTGGATGACGATGCTGGCGATGGGCAGCGGCAGAAACGCAAATACGGTCAGCTTGGGACTGATGGCGAGCATGAATCCCAGGGCACCGGCGGTGAAGACGATGGTGTTGGCCGAGTACATGATGGCCGGGCCGAGCAGCATCCGGACCGCGTTCAGGTCGTTGGTGGCGCGGGCCATAATGTCGCCGGTGCGGTTGCGCTGGTAGTAGGAGTGGGAAAGGCGCTCGAGGTGCGCGAACAGGTCGTTGCGCAGATCGAACTCGATATCGCGCGAGATGCCGATGACTACCCAGCGCGTCAGAAACTGGAAGATGCCCTTGATCAGCGCGATGGCGAGGATGAGGAGCGAGTAGGTGAGAAGCTTCTGGCGGGTGACGCCGGAGTGAAGATCGTTGATCGCCCGGCGGAGGACTTGCGGAAACAGTACCCAGATGCCGTTATTGAATAAGACGCAGAGCCCGCCCCAGACAAGACCGCTGCGGTGGCGCTTCAGATAAGGAACGAGGGGGCGTAGATTCTTCGGCACCATGGTGTAAACAGCCGCGACTTCTTGTAGATGAAATTGTAGCAGCGGTGGGTGCGGATTTTCGGAACCACGGCGCGAGGGTAACGAAGGTGACAGTAAGCAGCAGTGCCGTCCAGACGGCCAGCATTCCGGCGGCGAACATCAATCCCGAGTAGAGGATGTCAGCGCGTTCCATGCGGTTTCTCCACTCTTAAAGCGCGTTGAAAAAGCGGGTGAGGACGGAGGTTGGAGTTTCTGTTCCTCACCCGGACAGGAGAGAGACCCTAAAAACTCAAAGAGCTAGTCCGCGGGCGGAGCCGGCGCTTGTTTGCTCATGCGTGCTGCGTGATTGGCCTCGATCTGCGCCAGTTTGGCTTTCTGATCGGGAGTCAGAATTTGCATTATTTCGGACTTGATGCGAGCATGCTCGACCTGTAGCTCGACCATGGTCTGCGAGTTTTGCGTAGCCAGCGCGCGCGTCTTGGCTTCATCGAATGGGCCACTCGCCTCGAGCGTGCTCATGGCGGCGTGGTTCTGGCGCATCTGCTGCATCAGCGGCTGCAGGGTGGGCTTCTCCTTTTCAAAGATCGCCTTGACCTGGGTGTGTTGATCGGCGGTCAAATCGAGCTGCTTGAGCATGTGGTGGAAGTCCCCGCCGGGGCCACCATAACCGTGCCTGCCCTGTGCAATCGCGGCTACCGCCGCCAGCAGCACAGCCGCGCCGATGGAGAGAATGCGAATACGAGTTGATTTCATAGGAACTCCTTTGGACTTGCTTCTAATCTGCTTAGATCTCATAGGGGTCCGGGTGGCAGCCCGAACATCTATGCTGATAAGAACACCATTCTAGAAAATATGAGGTAAAGAGTCGGTCAAGCGCGGTAAAGTTTTGTAAACGGGGGTCAAGATCGACAACCGCTCGTAATCACAAATCTTTACCGCGCGGAGTCCAGCGAGGGTGTTAGATGATTAAAAGAATGGAACGTGTGTTGGTGGTGGATGACGACGTCGAATTGTGCGGTCTGGTGCAGGAGTATCTGACGGCCGAAGGGTTCAGCCTGAAGGCCGTCCATGACGGCGAACAGGGGCTGCAGCAGGCACTGACCAACGAGTATACGCTGGTCGTTCTCGATGTAATGCTGCCCGGGATCAATGGCTTCGAGGTGCTGCGGCGGATTCGCAGTGTGTCGAAGATTCCGGTGCTGCTGTTGACGGCGCGCGGCGAGGATGTCGACCGCATTGTCGGGTTAGAGATCGGGGCGGACGATTATCTCCCCAAGCCGTTCAACCCGCGGGAGCTGGTGGCGCGAATCCGCGCCATCCTGCGCCGCACCAAGCCGGTCAGGGCGGCGGACGCAGTTCCGGAAGTGCTGAGCGTCGGCGACGTGGAGCTGGATCCGGCGACGCGCAGTGTGCTGCGGGCAGGGCAACCGGTCGATCTTACTTCGGTGGAGTTCAATCTGCTGGAAGTGCTGCTGCGCGAGGCGGGACGGGTGGTGACGCGGGAGCGCCTAGTGAATTCCGTGCTCAGCCGCAAGTTCATGCCCTTTGATCGCAGCATTGATATGCACGTCAGCAAGGTGCGGCGGAAGTTGGGCGACTCGGAAGAAGACGGCGACCACATCAAGACGATTCGCGGAGTGGGGTACATGTTCGCGCGGCCGGCGACGAAGCCGAAAAAATAATAAAAATGAAGAGCCTTTTCCTCAAAATTTTCCTGTCATTCTGGGCAGTCCTGGCGTTGTCACTGGTGTTGGCGATTGTCGTGACCATTGCCTTGCGTCCGGAGCGGCGGGGGATCGAGAGTCAGGCACCGCAGACTTTGGCGGAGGCGGTGAACGCCTACCAGACTGGTGGACCGCACGCCGCCCACGACTATCTCGAAGAAATCTGGCGTGGGCAACACGTCCGGGCTTACGTTTTTGATCCTGCGGGAAACGAACTCTCGGGCCGGCATGTGCCACCCTGGATAGAGGCTTCACGAGAGGGCGCGGCGCCAGGTGCGGCGCGGCCGAGCGGAGACTCGCACGGTGGTCCGGCATATCACCATAGCTTCATAGACAATCTTCTGCCCGACCGCATCAGGCGGCAGGCACTGACTCTGGACGGAAAACGGTACACGCTGATCCTGGAATTGCCGCCGGGACCGCGCGGCTTCTTCGGACCCTTTGACATTCCTTTGCTGGCCATCGCTGTAATTTTGTCCGGACTCGTCTGTTACCTGCTGTCATGGTCGGTGACCAGTCCGGTAACTCGCCTGCGCATGGCGGTGCAAGGCCTGGGGGCGGGCGACTTGAGCGCGCGCACGGGAGCACCTGTCGGTGGTCGCCGCGATGAACTGACGGAGTTGATGCGCGATTTTGATCGCATGGCCGAACGGATCGAAGGGCTGATGGAGTCGCAATCACGGCTGCTGAAGGACGTATCGCACGAACTAAGGTCTCCCCTGGCCAGGCTGAGTGTGGCGCTGGGGCTGGCGCGGCAACGTGCTGCTTCCGGAGTCGACCCGGAGGTCGCGCCGGAACTCGAAATTGCGCTGAATCGGATCGAGATGGAAGCCGATCGGCTGAATGGGCTGATCCAGCGGTTGCTGACCATTTCGCGGCTGGAGTCGGGAGCCGATGGCTTGTACAAGACGCAGTTTTCGCTGCGGGAATTGGTCGAGCAAGTGGCGCACGACGCCGAGTACGAAACCCCGGGACGGGGCTGCCGCGTGACCTCGCCGGGCAATACGCCGGCCGCTGCCGCGGATGAATTTCTGGTGGAAGCCGACCCGGACCTGCTCCGGAGCGCAGTGGAGAATGCGGTGAGGAACGCCACGCGGTATACTGCTGAAGGCACGACGGTGGAGGTGCGACTGGAGCGGCAGCAGACTGCGAACGGCAACGATGACGAAATTGTGATTCGCGTCTTGGATTCCGGCCCCGGCGTTCCAGACGAAGCGCTGTCGAAGATATTGGAGCCGTTTTATCGACTGGACGATGCCCGCAACCGGCAGACCGGGGGAGCGGGTCTGGGCTTGTCGATCGCGGACCGCGCTATCAGGCTGCACGGCGGGCAACTTCGTGCATCCAACCGCAAAGAAGGTGGGTTAGAGATTGAAATCCGGATTCCGGCTGTTCCCGGGTTTGCTCTTCCTGCTCGTTCCTGATACACAGATATATTTCAGCCACCAGCTTCAATCGCCGTGACGGTTGCGCGATAACGCTGCGGAGGGGAAGCGGCTGACCACCCCAATCGGCGAAAAAGCTGTCCGATTAGAGATCCCTCGGGAGAACAGATTCGGGAGAACAGATGTTGAAGAAAATAAGTGGAGTCGTTGCGTTCATGGGCCTGTGTGCCCTGAGTTTGTTGCTGCTCAGTTGCGGCAGTTCCTCATCCCGTCCTTCGGGAGTCGTGTATGTGCTGACCCAGGGGACCAGTTCCCAGGGAACCCCCGGTTTTGGGAACAACGTAAGTTCCTTCGTTATCGATTTTAATAACGGCTACCTGACTCTGATTAATTCCAATGCCAGCGCGTGCCCACCGGGAAACAACGTCGACACCAACCCCTGCGGAATTCCCCTGAACGTTGTGCTCGACCCCTTGGGCGCGAACGCTTTCGTTTTGGATCAGGGTGTGCCGTGCGTGCTACTGTCTACGCAGATGGGTGCGCAGTGTGTGTCTGGTTCCGCTAATCCCACTCCACCCTCGATTTACCCGTACACGGTGAACTCAGACGGGAGTTTGGCCAGCCCGGGCACGGCGATAACCTGGACCGCCAATTCCTACCCCGACACCGCCATAGCCATGCAGCGGGACCCCGCAGGACAATTCCTGTTCGTGATCGATCAGGGCTCCTCCCCGTCGCCGGGATATCCGGTACCGACGCCAGTAACTCCGCAAAGCTGTCCGCATGCGCCCGCCAATCAATTCGATGTATGTCCTTCGATCTCGGTCTTCGCCATGCCCAAGCCAGGTTCAGGCTCAAACACCTTGACCTTGGCCAGCGGAAGCCCGTTCTACCTGAGCAAGATTCCGACCGCTCTCTCAGCCATTACCTTTACCCCGCCGGGCGCTTCCACCGTCCAGGAACTCCTCTTCGTTAGCAACAATTTCGACATTTGTTCGCAAAATTGTACGTACCCGTCTCCGAACAATGACAATACGCTGAGCGTTTATGGCGTGAGTTCATCGGGAGTCCTGACCGAGCAACAATATTCTCCTTATACTATTGCCGCGGTCGATCCCCTCTCGGTGATCGCGGTCTACACCAACCCGCCCACGGAGAATACCGGCAACCTGTTTGTCTATGTGGGCAATCAGGACCCGAACGGCGGGCATTTGTATCCGTTCCAGGTGTGTACGGTGATCAGTGCGGTCTGCACGCAGCAGAACGTGGCCAGTAATCAGATGGTTCCGCTGGCAACGTGTCCCCAGCAGTCTTGCGACGTGCCTCCAACTTCGGTGGGGCAAAGCCCGATTGGCCTGGTGGTGGATCCTACGAACAGTTTTCTTTACGTGGCCAGTGAAGGTTCGAACCAGGTTTTTGGATTTCTCATCAATACGTCCGCGGGCAAGTTGACGGCGCTAACTGGGTCGCCCCAGCCCAGCCAGGGATTGCAGCCGATTTCGATAGCGCTGCACCCGAGTGTAAACAACACCGGCCAGTACCTCTTCGTGTCGAACAGTAACTCGCAAACCGTCGCCGGCTTTTCGCTGAATACAGTCAACGGATCCATGAGCAGTCCGACTACGACCATCACTCCGGCGGCACCGAGCGGAATGGCCGCTCACTAAATGGCTCAATGCCCTACGTTGGTATGCGAAGGATGAGATAGCCTCCGATGAAGCCGAAGACCAGGTCCGGAGACCAGGCAGCGACCGTGGGCGGAAGCTGGCTGAAATTGCCCATCGCCTCGAACAGGCCAGAGATCATCCAATAGACCAGGCCGATGCCGATGGCCGTCGCAACCCCCGTCAAAGCGGAGCGCTTGCCGGCAGAAAGCGCGAAAGGGATCGCCAGGACGGCCATCACGAACGTGATCAGCGGATACGCAATCTTTTTTTGCAGTTGCACGCGCAGGCGCACCACGTCGAAGCCACTCTGCTCGAGATCGTAAATGTAGCGGCGCAGTTCGTCGTAGTTCATTTCCGAAGATTGTTTTATTTCCTTCTTGAAGTAGGCCGGAGCTTCGGCTAGCTCGGGGAACGTCGAGGCATCGAATTTGCGATAGCTCTCGATGGCGGAGCCGTTCAGGCTGCGTTCCCATCCTTGCTCATAAACCCAGCGGCCCATGGAGTTCGACCAGTGCGCGCGGTCGGCGGTGATACGGTGCGTGATCTGGAAGGTGTGCGGATCGAACTGGAAAACGGAGATACCGCCGAAAACATCGCGTTCGGGATCGAAGAATTGATAGTAATAGATGTCGGAGTGCTGGCCGAAGATCCACTTGCGATCGGGGCGAAGGTAGGTTTGCGCGGGTTTGCCCTTGATTTCGCTGCGCAGCGCATCCTGACGTTTGTTGGTGTAGGGAAGATAGAGTTGGTCGGAAAGAAAGAGCACGCCGGCGACCAGGGTGGAAGCGATCAGGACGGGCACGACGACGCGGTAGAGACTGATGCCGGTAGCCTTGATCGCGGTGATTTCGTTAGTCCGCTGCAGCAGGCCAAATGTGACCAGCACCGCCAGCAGCATACTGAGCGGCGCAATCGGATAGTAAAGGAAGTAGGGCGTGACATTGAGCAAGTATGCGCCCACGGTAATCGGCGAGACCTGATTCCGCAGGATGTCGCCGAGCAACTCAAACAGCGTGAATACCAGCAGCAGCATCACGAAAGCCGCGACGATCATGGCGAAGTAGAGAGCAAAATCGCGCAGTACATACCCGTCGAGGATGGTCGGAAAACGAAGATTGAATAGCCGCCGGCGAGTGGGCAGATTGTGGTTGACGCCGCGGGCAACGCCTCCGCTAATCCCCGTGAGAGACGGCCCGCCGCTCTGTGGCAGCGCCGGCAGGATGGACGGCGAAGATTGATCCGCCTCAGCCGTGGTCCCGGCGCTTCCAAACCTTGACGCTTTCGACTTAAACGTCTTAGACCATGCGCGGAACCCAGCCAGTTCGATCGGTCGGCGTTCCGATTGCCACAAGAGAAAAACTCCCCCGACAAAGAACACCAGGTCGGCGAGCCAAACACCGGCAGCGGGTGAGAGGTGACCCTGTTTCGCGAAAGACACTCCGATCAAGGAAATCGAATAGTACAGAAAGACCAGGAGAATAGTCAGGACAAGTCCGCTGGCCTTGCCGCCTTTCTTCGACGACAGGCCGAGAGGAATGCCGACCAGGGCTAGCACGATGCAGGCAGTGGGCAGAGCGAACCGGTTATGGTATTCGATCAGGTCCAAGCGGCGCGTGATGGGGTCGGCGGTTCGTGCATTGCTGAGGAGGTCGACAACTTTCATTTCATGCAGCGATGCGGTTTGTTCCTGGCCGTTTTGTGTTGCGGGGATCTGGATCGGGATGTCAGTTGTCTGGAAGGTCGAGATCTGATACTGGTCCGGAATCTTGGGATCGCTTTCGTGCGTGGACCCGGTGGTGAGATGCAGGTCCAGGGTGTCCGGCCCTTGGCTGACGAGCAGGCCTTCGCGCGCCAAACTGATGCTGGGGGCAGATGGGTCGGTCAAATCGGCCAGGAACACGCCTTTCCATAGCGCTCCGCCGGACATGGCTTTGGCGTCCTGCACGTAGAGGACTTTCTTCGGGAATTCCTCGTAGAACACGCGGGGCTGGACTTCGAAAGACACCTGAGAAGACTTGAGACGGTCCTGAAGTTGTCCGAGGGCGGCGAGCGAGCGGGGAGCGAGATAGACACTGTTAGCGAGTGCGAGCAGCCAGGCCACCACCACGAAAATTGAGATCACGCGTAGGAAGTACCATACGCCCAGGCCGCTGGCGCGCATCGCCGTGATTTCGCTGTCCGCGGCCAGACGGCTAAGTCCGATCAGGATGCCCACGAGCACGCCCATGGGAATGGTGTAGGTCAGCGCGCCTGGGACGGTGTAGAAGAAAACCTGGGCCACGCTTGGCAGCGGGGCGCTGTTGCGGACCACCAGTTCGAGGATGACGTCGAGAGCGCGGGTGAAAAGAACAAAGGTGAAAACCGCCGCGCCGATCAAGGCGTGAGAGACGACTTCTCCCAGAATGTAGCGGGTGAGGATGCGCATCCGCAAAGGTGATTGACTCAATTGCGAGTCTAGCATGAGAGCGGGGGCGCTGAAGGAATTGGCAGTTGTGTAACTTGTGATTTGGTAATTTCAAGCTCAAAGCCGGCGAGTTTCCGACTACCACATTACCTGGTCACCGCCTTCCAAGTTTCTTTGCATCTATGCCTTCCTCAAAAATAGCGCGCCCAGCGGCGGCAATGTGAGCCGCAACGAAAAAGGGCGGCCGTGGGTTTTTATTGGGAGGGCCTCGGCGCCTCCCATGTTGCCGGAGCCGCTGCCGCCGTATTCCCTGGCATCGCTGTTGAGAAGTTCTTTCCAGTAGCCGCCCGTGGGCACGCCCACCATGTATCCCAGTCTGGCCACCGGTGTGAAATTGCATGCGACGAGCACCGCGTTCTCGTCGGCCTTGCCTTTGCGCAACAGCGAGATGACGCTGGTGGGCGCGTCATTGCAGTCCACCCATTCGAAACCCTTGGGATCGTTATCGAACCAGTGCAACGCAGATTCGCTGCGATAGAGTCGGTTGAGTTGCTCCACCCAGTTCACGAGGCCACGATGCACCGGGTACTGCAGCACGTCCCAGTCCAGGCTGCGATCGTGCGACCACTCACTGACCTGGCCGAACTCGCAGCCCATAAAAAGCAGCTTCTTGCCGGGCTGCGCGAACATATAGGCGAACAGCAGGCGCAGGTTGGCAAATTTCTGCCACTCGTCGCCGGGCATTTTACCGATCAGGGACCCTTTTCCGTGCACGACCTCGTCGTGGCTCAGGGGCAGGACGAAATTCTCGTGGAACGAATAAAGCATGCGAAACGTCAGTTTTTTGTGGTGATACTGGCGATGAATGGGGTCTTGATTGAAGTACTGGAGCGTGTCGTGCATCCAGCCCATGTCCCACTTTAAGCCGAACCCCAGACCGCCCAGATGGGTGGGCCGCGAAACCATGGGGTATGAAGTCGATTCCTCGGCGAAGGTTTGAATATCCGGATGCTCTTTGTAGGCTTCGAGGTTGAAGTGGCGTAGGAAGTCGATGGCTTCCAGGTTCTCGCGTCCCCCGTACTTGTTGGGAATCCATTCGCCCTCATTGCGCGAGTAGTCGAGATAGAGCATGGAAGCGACCGCGTCAACCCGTAGGCCGTCGGCATGATACATGTCCAGCCAGAACATGGCGCTCGACATCAGGAAGCTGCGCACCTCGGTGCGCCCGTAGTTAAAGATGAACGTCTTCCAGTCGGGATGGAACCCCTGGCGTGCGTCGGAGTGCTCGAACAGGTGAGTACCATCGAAGAACGCGAGGCCGTGTCCGTCGGAAGGGAAGTGCGATGGGACCCAGTCGAGAATGACCGCAATACCGTGCTGGTGCAGGTAGTCCACCAGATACATGAAATCCTGCGGCGTGCCGTAACGCGACGTGGGAGAAAAATAGCCCGTCGTCTGGTATCCCCAGGAGCCATAGAAGGGATGCTCCATGATGGGGAGTAGCTCGACGTGGGTGAATCCCAGCTTATTCACATAGTCGGCCAGGCGGGGCGCGATCTCGCGATACGTCAGCGAACGGTTGCCCTCTTCGGGGACGCGCATCCAGGATCCGAGGTGAACCTCGTAGATCGACATGGGTGCGTGCAGCGAGTTGAGGCCGGCGCGTTTTTCAAGAAAGGTCGCGTCACGCCAGGTATAGTCGAGGTTCCAGACCACCGAAGCCGTGCGCGGCGGTTGCTCAGCGAAAAGTCCCACAGGGTCGGTCTTTTCAATCTGGTAAGCGAGTTGGGCGGAGTGGATGTGGAACTTGTACAACGTGCCTTGGCCGACGCCGGGGATAAAGCCTTCCCAGATTCCCGACAAACCGCGCGCCTGCAGCGGATGGGATTGCGGGTTCCATCCATTGAAGTCTCCAACCACCGATACCTCGCGGGCGTTGGGAGCCCAGACGCTGAAAACCGTGCCCATGGTTCCTTTGGATTCGACGAGGTGTGCGCCCAGCTTTTCGTAAATGCGATAGTGGGTGCCTTCGTTGAACAGATAAAAATCTTCGGCGGTCAGCAGAGAAACATCGTAGCCGACCGGAGATAGTTCCTGAATTGGAGATTTCGGGGTCATGGTTTCGTTTCGGGTTTTAGTGTAGTCCAATTCCGTCGGATCGCCGAGACCGTATGGCGCCGGAATTCTGTGGTGGCGGGGCTTTGCCCCACCAGAGCGGCGCGAAGCCCCATCCCCACACTAACTCCTCTAACGGCGCTTTTCTTTCTGCGCTTCGCGCTTCGCCCGCGCCCAGCCTTCTTTCACGCTCTGCCGCGCCCGCCCGAGCGCCAGCGCATCCGCTGGCACGTCCTCGGTAATGCAACTGGCGGCGGCGATGTAGGCCCGGCGTCCGATTCTTACCGGAGCCACCAGCGTCGAATCACTGCCGACGAACACGTTATCTTCGATGTGCGTCTTGTGCTTATTCACACCGTCGTAATTGCAGGTGATGGTACCGGCGCCGATGTTCACGCCTTCACCGATTTCCGCGTCGCCCAGGTAGCTGAGATGATTCGCCTTGGAGCCCTTGCCCAGCTTGATTT
Organism: Terriglobales bacterium; assembly: GCA_036521955.1. GTDB lineage: Bacteria > Acidobacteriota > Terriglobia > Terriglobales > Acidobacteriaceae > Acidiflorens. The sequence continues at coordinate 82,519 of DATDGS010000056.1, read as the reverse complement.
TCTTGGTCTCAACGAAGTTCCCCACGTGAGCGTCTTCGCCAACCTCGGTCCCAGGACGCAGATGAGAATACGGCCCCAGCACAGCTCCCGCGCCAATCCGCGAGTCCTCCATGATCGTCCCCGGCCGCACCGTGACCCGGTCGCCGAGGATGGAATTGCCGATCACGCTGTAGGAGCGGATGCGGCAATCCGCGCCCAGCTTGGTCTTGCCCAGCAACTGCACGAAGGGTTCGATGACAGTGTCGGCGCCAACTTCCACGTCGCTGTCGATTACGCAGGTATGCGGATAAAAAATCGTGACGCCTTGCTCCAGCAACTCGCGGCACTTCGCCAGCCGCAGGCGCGCATCGAGCATCATCATCTCCGCGCGGGTGTTGGTGCCGAGGACTTCGCCTGCATCCGGCGTCTTGATCGCGACTACCTTCTTGCGCGCTCGGTTAAATATTGCCGCCATATCGGTCAGGTAATATTCGCCGTGCGGGTTGGAGGTGCAAAGGCGGTCGATGTTCTGGTACAGGGTAGGTCCATCGAATGCATAGACCCCGGAGTTGATCTCGCGAGTTTTCTTCTGCTGCGGGGTAGCAGCCTTTTCTTCGACAATCGCCTGCACTTCGACTCGTCCGCCTGCGCCTTTGCGGATCACCCGCCCATATCCGTAAGGATTGTCGAGATCGGCGCTCAGCAAAGTCATCGTGGCCTTTTGAGCGGCGTGAAATTCGCTGACTCGGCGAACGGTTTCGGCGGTAATCAGCGGAGCGTCTCCGTAGAGCACGATGATCTGGTCGTAACCCGAAAGCGCTTCCCGCGCCACCATGAGCGCGTGTCCGGTGCCACGTTGTTCGGCTTGCAACACGAAGTTCACTCCGGTGGCGCGCATTGCCTCGCGCACGCGCTTCGCCTCATGGCCGATGATCACGAAGACGTCGTGCGCCGGCACCACGTTTACTGCGGTAGAGATCACATGCGCCAGAATCGGCTTGCCGCCAATTTCATGCAGAACCTTGGGATGTTTCGATTTGAGCCGCGTGCCCTTGCCCGCCGCCATAATCGCAATGGCGATGCGCGGGCGCTGCGGAGAAGGTTTGGACTGGGTGTTGGAAGCTTTAGCCATGCTAAATCAATATATCGCGAACCCATGGAGAGCCGGGCGTCCTCGCCCGGCCACCCAGACTTGGACGGGCGAGTCGCTCCAAAATTCACCCTTGCATCGTCTGCCGATCCGGCGCTTGCGCCATCAGCGCCATCAAGTCGTGCGCGACGTGGTCGGTAGCGTGTCGGGCCACCTCACCCTGTTCGAGATAATCTCCCAGCACCGGGCATACTCCCAGCGCCTCGATCGCTTCCAGATCCAACACGATCTGGGACGCTCCCTCCAGCGCGTACTTGGCCTTCAGCTCCGGAGATGCCGCCTTATTATTGATCAGCGTGTAGTCAAATAACTGGACGCCAGCATGACCATTGAGGGCGCGGATGTGATCCGCTGCAGTTAAACTGATACTTTCATTCGCCTGCGTCATTAGGTTGCAAATGAACACCTTTACGGCATGAGATTCCGCGATGGCCTCGGGGATTCCGCGGACCAGCAAATTCGGGATCAGGCTGGTGAAGAGCGATCCCGGACCGATTGTGATCAGGTCGGCGCTGGCGATAGCCTCGAGTGTTTGGGGAAGCGGCTCCACGTCGTGAGGGACCAGCACCAGTTCTCGAATCTTGCCCTTGCTCGCCGTGATCCGGGTTTCGCCACGCACCTTCGTCCCGTCTTCGAAGGATGCTTCCAGTTCCACGCTTGACATGGTTGCCGGATAAATATGCCCGCGCGTGAGCAAAATCTCAGAAGACAGCCGCACCGCCTCGGCAAAGTCTCCGGTAATCGAAGTCAGCGCCGCCAGAAAAAGGTTTCCGAAGCTGTGCCCTTCCAGTCCGGAACCCTTTTGAAAGCGATGCTGGAACAGTCTCGACAGTAGGGCTTCGTCTTCGGAGAGGGCGACAATGCAATTGCGCACATCGCCCGGCGGAAGCATGTTGAGCTCTTTGCGCAGACGGCCGCTCGACCCGCCATCGTCGCTTACCGTCACCACGCCACACAATTCGCGAATGGTGGGCTGACCGGAGGCGGCCAGCGCCGGCGTCATGACGTAACGCTTCAGCCCCTTCAGCAGCGTGGAGAGGCCGGTGCCGCCGCCGATCGCGACCACGCGCAGTTCGGGGCCGGCCTTGCCGGTTTCGGAATCCGTACGCATGTGGGGAAGCATACAACTATTGAATCATTGAATCATTGCGCAAACCGCCGGGACCTTCGGTTTTCAATGATTCACTACCTCAATGATTCAATCGATCTTAGGCTGGTCCTAGTACGCGCTCGCTTCTTCTTCCCGCGACTCAGATTCTCCGGCAGCCGGATCCGGATAGAGCAGTTCGGTGAAGCGCGGATCTTCCGCCAAATTCTGGAAGTCGGTATCGTTTCGCGCCTGGAAGCGCAGCGCCGGTTTCACCCGAATCGCCTCGTCGAGCGTCTTGAGCGACTCTTCGATATGACCGGTCAGGCAATTCAACGCAGCCAGACCATACAGAACGTACTCTGCCTTCGGATTCTGCTTCAAGAGCTTGTCGAGCTGCTCGCGCGCCGTCATGTAGTCACCCACGTTGATCAGCGACACGGCATAGTCGTAATGCTCTTCCGTTGTTTTGAACTGCAACGCGGGCGTCCCCAGATGCTTGTCGCAGGTGAGGATATGCACCTGGGCCCGGTCGACCAGGGATTTGTTCGGCCCGCTTAGTACCTTTTGCAGGTGGCCTTTGGCCTTCTCGAACTTGTGTTCCTGCAAGGCACGAAGCCCCAACTCATAGCTTTGCACGGCCTGGGTGTGTCGTGGATCTTCGGTCACTTGTTTCTTGGGAGCTATCTTTAGTGCCATCAAACCGCCTCTAGTTCGAAATTTAGTTCAGATTTGAAAATCGAAACGCTTCACCGCCGAGACGCAGAGTGCGCCGAGGAAACCTTTTCTGCAAAAAGCTTTTGCTCCGTCGGTTTTCCCCCAGTGACCTCTGTGGTCGGCGGTTTTTGCACGTTCACTCAATTAATGCTGGCCGCTGTCGCCAGATCGAACAACTTCCAGTCGCCCTTGATAATTCCGGCCCGAATCTGCCGCGCCGTCTTGCCCTGCTTGTACATCGTGTAAGTGTAATAAAGCTCTTTGAGGCAGGTTGCGCACTCCGCGCCGTGCATGCCCGAAAAACAACTGTGCAGACTGTTGTGTCCCATTCCGCGGTCGCAGTAGCAGTAACACGGCAGCTGGTAGAGCACTTTTGGAATCTTCGCCGCCAGTTCATAGGCATGCGTCTGATACGGAAACTGCGCGTTCGCGCCCCAAAGCTGATCCTTGGTCAGGATCAGTGGCAGCCTACTGCCCGCCGCCGGAGGACCGGCGTTGAAATGCGGGACTCCCTGATCGGCTTCGGATTGAAGCCATGGCGCGGACACCATCGTGACCATCAAAAACAGCACTGCCGACCCGAAAACCCGTGCTCGCATGCCATCAACCCCAAACTCATATCTTACCTGAAGGCACGGAATTGGGGATTACCGGGAGGGTTCGGGGCAAACCGCGTAGGGACAGCCGCCCACGGCTGCCCGGCGGGTCGAAGCCCCGCCTCGCTCGCTGGGACGCACAAACAAGAACCGCTCGCTGCGCTAACTCGGACAGCCGAGGGCCGGCTGTCCCTACGCCTGCTCTACCCCAGCTTCTCAAAAAACAAACAGATCGTCTCAATCCCCCGATGGAAATTCGGAATATGAAACTTCTCATTCGGAGCATGCAAATTGTCATCAGGAAGCCCAAAGCCCATCATGACCGATGGAATCTTCAGCACGTCCTGGAAATCAGTCACGATCGGAATCGACCCGCCGGATCGAATAAACACGGTCTCTTTCTTGAACGTGTTATGCAGCGCCTCAGTCGCCGCCTTGACGAAACGGTTGTCGGTGCCGACCACGCAGGCCGGTCCTTTGCTATAGACTTTGACTTTTGTCTCGATCCCTTTAGGCGTGAGTTTCTTGACGAACGCGGAGTAGCGCTTGAAGATGTCGGCCGGATCCTGGTTCGGTACGAGGCGCATGGAAACCTTCGCCGCCGCCTTCGCCGGAATCACCGTCTTCGCCCCCGCAGCCACAAACCCACCCGGCATCCCGTGCACTTCGAGCGTAGGACGCGCCCAAGTCCGATACAGCACCGAATATCCCGGCTCGCCCGTCAGCACTTTCGAGCCGACTTCGGTCTTGCGATAATGCTCTTCGTTGAAGGGCAGACGCTTCCACGCCTTCAGCTCATCTTTGCTGGGCGCTTTTACATTCTTGTAGAAGCCGGGGATCAGCACCTTCCCCTTCGCATCTTTCAGTTTGCTGATGATCTCAATCAGTGCAAAGAACGGATTCGGTGCCGCGCCGCCGTACATCCCGGAGTGCAGGTCGGTCTTCGCGCCGACTGCTTCAATTTCCGTGTACACCAGCCCACGCAGGCCGACGCACAGAGTAGGCAGGTCGGGCGCAAACAGCTCCGTATCGCAGACAAGGGCGAAATCCGCCTTCAAGTTTGCCTTTTCTTTGCGGACGTACTCGGCAATCGATTCGCCGCCCACTTCTTCTTCGCCTTCAAAAATAACCTTGACGTTGATCGGCAATTTGCCCCCATGCGCCTGCATCAGGGACTCGAGCGCCTTCACTTCCATCCAGAGCTGGCCTTTGTCGTCCACCGCGCCGCGCGCGTAAATATTGTTGTTGCGCTCGGTTGGCTCAAACGGCGGTGTCTTCCACTGGTCCAGAGGATCGGGCGGCTGCACGTCATAATGTGCATACATCAAAACCGTCGGCTTGCCATTTGCATGCAGCCAGTCAGCGTAGAGCAGAGGGTGTCCTTTGGTGGGGATGATTTCAACGTTGTCCATTCCGATGTGACGCAGTTCAGCGGCCACAAATTCTGCCGCCTTCTGCACGTCGCCTTTATGTTCATCGAGCGTGCTGATGCTGGGGATGCGGAGGAGAGTCTTCAACTCGTCAAGAAAACGCGGCTGATTATTGCGGGCAAAATCGACTGCCGGGGATGCCATCGGGTGCTGCCTTTCTGGCGCGGTGGGCGCATTTCGTAAGATGATCGCCGAAAACGATTCAGTATATCCTGCCGGGCGCTGCTCTGCTGCAGCGTAGATCGCCTCCCTTCAATTGGCAAAGCGGTCCGCCGAGAGTTTCGACACATCCATCGGAGCTCTCTGCCCGGTCATAATCTGTCCCATCACCTTCGCGGTCGCTGGCGCCAGCATGATTCCATCCCGAAAATGCCCGGTCGCCACAAAGTACCCCGGCGTCGGCGTCGCGCCCAGGATGGGCAGCCCGTCTGGCGTTCCCGGACGCAGACCCGCCCAAGCTTCCAGAATGCGCGCGTCGGCTAATCTTGGAACCAGATCGAGCGCTGCCTGCCGCAATTTCTGGATCGCCTCTGGCGCCGTCTGCTTGTCGAATCCCGCTTCTTCGGCGGTCGCCCCGATCAACATGCGTCCGTCACTGCGCGGGATCAAATAAACCTCGGGCGCCCGCACCACATGGCGCACCAGTTCTTTTTCCGGCATAGCGACGCACAGCATCTGCCCTTTGACGGGCCGCGTCGGAAACGGATGCGGCCCGACCTGTCCGGCCCAGGCTCCGGCGCAATTCACCACCATGCCCGCGGCAAATTGCGTTTTGGCGGTGCGGACGCCGGACGCTTTGCCGTCCGCGACTTCCACGGCCAGTACCTTGTCGCCGGATGAAAAATCCACGCCGCGATGCCGCGCGGCGGCGATGGCAGCCGCCGTCAGATGACGAGGATCGACGCAGCGCTCGTGTATATGCAGCGCGGTAAACTGCAGTTCGGGGTGATGCAAAATCCGAAGCGCAGGTTCCAATTCCGCGATCGGTTGGGGCAAAGCATAAGCTTGTGGGGTGGCGGGGCTCTGCCCCGTCTCCGCACGAGTCAAAACCAGCGTCCCTACCGATCGCAAATCGATCTTCAGACCCGACTCGTCCTCAAGTTCGCGAACAAACTCGGGATACATCCCGACGCTCGCAGTCGCCAGTTCCCGTAACGCGAGCGGCGTTTCACCGGGGAAGTCGACCAGCATTCCGCCCGCCGCCCAGGACGCTTCGCGCCCCGGTTCGCCTTTCTCCACCACCAGCACGCACAATCCTTGCCTATTGAGTTCAATCGCCAGAGAAAGCCCGATGATGCCCGCGCCGACGACGATCGCATCCCAGCTCTTCACGCCTCCATTCTAGCCGGAAGTCACGTCCGCCCAAGAACCCGAAACGCAATTGACAGCAATCGATATCTCACAAACAATAAGCACTACAGTCCACATTCAACCGGAGACCCCACTTATGTCTGAAGGCGAACAACCGCACGCGTACCACCCCGAGCCACCGAGCAATATCGGCAAATGGATTCTTATCGTGCTGGCCGTTGCCTACGCCGGCGCATCGTCGTTTTTCATTTACGACCAGCACGGCAAGCTGGAAAAAGTCACGCAAGATCAGAGCGTCAGCCAAAAACAGATTGGCGACCTGACCAAGCGCATGCAATCCGCCGAAGGCGATTCGGAAACCCTGGCCCATCAGCTGGGCATGACCAAGAAAGAATTGGCAGCACGCACCGACCAGTTGCAACATCAGCAGCAAGTCGCTGCCGCAAGCATCGCGGCACAGGCTGCAGAAGAGAAGAAAGATGTGAACGCCGTTGCCGGAGAAGTAGGCAGCGTAAAGACCGATGTCGGCGGCGTGAAGACCGACGTGGCTGCCACCAAGGTATCGCTTGAGCAGACCATCGCGAAGTTGCAGAGCACCGTCGGCGATCTCAACGTACAAAGCGGCCTGATCGCCAACACGCGCGGCGATCTCGAAGCCCTGAAACACAAGGGCGACCGCCAGTACTACGAGTTCACTTTGCTGAAAGGGGCGAAGCCACAGGCGATTTCTACAGTGGCCTTGCAGCTCAAGAAGACCGATCCCAAAAAGGGCAAATACACGATGGACGTCACCGCTGACGACAAAACCATCGAGAAAAAAGATAGGAACCAGAGTGAGCCGGTGCAGTTTTACACGGGACGCGAACACATGCTCTATGAACTCGTGGTCTGGACGGTCGACAAGAACAAAATCACCGGCTACCTGAGCACGCCAAAAAATGCTCCGATACCCATCACCGCTACGCCGCAGTAAGGGTTGCACGAGTCACGACCAGTAACGACCGCAATGCTGCCCGCGAACCTGCACACGCTCGGTGAAATCGCACTCCGCACCGGAGTCATCTACTGCCTCGTGCTGGTTGGAATTCGCATCAGCGGCAAGAGGGAAGTTGGACAGATGACTCCGTTCGACCTCGTGCTCCTCCTGCTGCTTTCGAATTCCGTGCAAAATGCCATGACTGGTCCTGATACCTCGCTCGCCGGAGGCGCGATCGCCGCCACCACGCTGCTCATTTTGAACTACTTGGTGGCCGAGCTTTCCGGCGGGAATCGCCGCTTCCGGCGATATATTCAGGGACAGCCCAGCCTGCTGGTGCACGACGGCGCGGTCATCGAATCGCACATGGCGAAAGAGCACGTCAGCATGGACGAACTGCAGCGCGCGCTCCGTGAGCACGGCGTCGGTACTTACAAAGACGCTGCGCTCGCTGTGCTGGAAGTGGATGGCTCTATCAGCGTGCTGAAGTACGACGACATCGAGCCCACCGCCTCGACCCACCTCAACCGCCGGCGTTTCCTAAAGAAGAACTGAGCCCGTTCGCTACGGATGCGTCATCTTTTTCGGCTTCATCAGCAACTCGAATTCCTCGCGCGTGAGATATCCCAGCTTCAATGCCGCATCGAGCAGGCTGCTTTTGTCGACGTGCGCCGTGTGTGCGATCTGCGCCGCTTTGTCGTATCCCACTTTCGGGGCGAGCGCCGTGACCAGCATTAGCGAATTCTTCACGTAGAAGTCCACCTTGGCGCGATCGACTTCAATGCCCTTGATCATATATTCCACGTAGCCGTGGCAAGCGTCCGCGATCAAAGTGACCGAGTGCAAAAAGTTATAGATGATCACCGGCTTGTACACGTTGAGTTCAAAATTGCCCTGCGATCCGGCGAATCCGACCGCGGCCGTCGCTCCGTGCACCTGCACGCAGACCATCGTCATCGCTTCGCATTGCGTGGGATTCACTTTGCCTGGCATGATCGACGATCCCGGTTCGTTTTCCGGAATGGAGAGTTCGCCCAGTCCACATCGCGGACCGGAAGCCAGCCAGCGAATGTCGTTGGAGATCTTCATCAGCGACGCGGCCAGCGTTTCCATCGCGCCTTGTGCAAACACGATCTCATCGTGCGCCGAGAGTGCGGCGAACTTGTTGGGATGCGAGCGAAAGGGAAGTCTCGCCAGTTCAGCGATCTTCCTGGCGGCGCGCTCGGCAAACTCCGGATGGGTGTTCAGCCCCGTCCCCACTGCCGTTCCACCGATCGCGAGATCGTAAAGCCCGTCCAACACCTGCTCCAGTCGCTTGATGTCGCGGTCTAACAGACTCGCCCAGCCGCCGAATTCCTGCCCAATCGTCAACGGCACAGCGTCCTGTAAATGGGTGCGGCCAATCTTTACCAGGTCGTCAAACTCCTTAGCTTTGGCCGCAATCGCATCGCGCACTGTCTTGATCGCCGGAATCAGTGCGTTCTTCACCCGCTCGGCTGCCGCGATATGCATCGCCGCTGGAAACGTGTCGTTCGACGACTGCGACATGTTGACGTGATCGTTCGGATGCACCGGCTTCTTCGATCCCATTTCGCCTCCCGCAATCTGGATGGCACGATTGGAGATGACCTCATTCACGTTCATATTGGTCTGCGTGCCGCTTCCCGTCTGCCAGATGCGCAGCGGGAACTGGTCATCCAGCTTGCCGGCGATGACTTCGTCGGCGGCTTCGACGATGAGCTTCGCAACGTGGGGCGGGAGTTTTCCCAGATCCTGATTCACCAGCGCGCAAGCCTTCTTGAGCGTGCCAAAAGCCCGAATCAGCTCCGGAGGCATGGTGTCGCGTCCAATATTAAAATGCAGCAGCGAGCGCTGCGTCTGCGCTCCCCAATACACATTCGCCGGGACTTCGATCTTCCCCATGCTGTCAGTTTCGGTGCGGGTCTTTACCGTTTGGATCTCAGTGGCGGGCTCGGTGAGAGTAGACATGATGAAATCTCCTGTGCGTCGGGCGCTGGATTCGAGAGGGGAAAGCTGCCGAGCGCGTCGACGGATGTAAGGAACCGATTATTATACGGCGCGGGTTTTCGCACAGGGACGAGGCGATAGCCCTTGCCGCCTTCCAGCAGACGCCGCAAAGCAGACGTCCAAAGGCACTGATCGACGGTTTCACGCCCGAGCAGCGATTCTTTCTAGCCTGGGCACATCTTTGGGCCAGCAATACGCGCCCAGCATTTGCACGTGAATGGGCAAAATCCTTCCCGACTCCGTTGCCTCCATTTCGCGTTCTCGGCCCTTTGTCCAACCTGAAGGAATTCTCCAGAGCATTTGCCTGTAAACCAGGTGACGAGATGGTGCGTCCGGTAAATCAACGGTGCCGCGTCTGGTAGAAGTTCATGTCACACGCGCGATCTCGCGGCCGAGATGTGGGCCACCCCGGCTGCGCCATCCAGTTGAGCAGTCCCGCACTTCGCTTTCGCGATAGGACGGGCCGCCCGCGCACCACCCGCCCGCAGCGCAATCGGATCATACCTCTGCTACCTCGAGTTCACTCCTGGCCCCATTCCGGCGCCATAGAATTGCGAAATTGCCGTCCTTTCCTCCGTGGTTAATTGTCTGGCGATACTACGCATTCGGACGTTAATATCGTTGGCCCGATTTCCAGTTGAAAAATGCTCGAGCTGCAACTCCAGATAGTTGCCGTTCTGGGTGGCGAGTGGGGGAGCTCCCTTCACATAACTCACGGGACCGTGGCACGACTGGCAGGGTGGTATGCCGCGCTGACCGTCTCCGAAAACGATGAGGCGGATGGCCATCGAGGCACGAGAGGGGCCCTTCATGGCCTGCGGAAATGTCCGGTTGTCTTGCGCATCACTGGCTGTAGGCAGCATCGCGTAATACGCCGCCAAATCGGCCGAGTCGCGCCCAGAAAATCCCTCGGCGATGCCCTGCATCACTGGTGAAGTACGCTTCCCGGATCGAAAATCCTGCATCTGTTTCCAGAACGACAACCGGTCCTCGCCCGCCAGGTTGGGGAAGGCGGGAACGGAGCTGAATCCCTCTTCGCCATGACAGTGATTGCAGCGCCGGGCAAGCAGCAGTCCGCGAAAAGCATCGCCACGGGAAATAATCGCAAGGGTTTCTTCTGTCCAGGCCACGTTCGAAGCGATGCGAACTGGAGCTTCAGAATTCTTCGATTCGCTCTGCGCGGAAGAATCCCTTCCCGAAAATAAGAGGGTAATCGCAAGGAGAACCGACAGGGTTCCAAGCCATGGAACCCCTACTCGCGGGCGCGCCGCCTGACTAGCGTGGCTCACAAGTCCGCCTTTCACCGGGAAGCATGGAGGCAAATTGGTCTCGCGGCACCACATCCAGATGGCCCCTCATCGCATAATGGCCGGCACCGCAGAACTCATGGCAGGGGATCTTGAATTCGCCTGGCTTGGCAAAAGTAAAAGTCGCTTCGGTCACCGCCCCAGGCACGGCTGTGAGGCCAGAGTTCGTTCCCAGGAAGCTCAGCTTGTGCACCGCATCGGCGCTGGTGATTCGAAACGTGATGGGAACACCGGCAGGGACCACGATGCACTGAGGCACGAAAACAAATTGCTGCGCAATCATGCGCACGGTAAGTGATCCGGGCGGCCCTTCGGCCGCGCCCAGATTGCTCTCCACGAATTCCCCCTGTAGGTGCAAGGTCACAGGGTCGGGCCCGTTGCCGCCGCCAAGAAAATGCCATACCGGCAAGTCCACCATGTAGTAGCGAGTGGACAACAACGCCAGTCCGACCAGCACCATTGCTGCTACAAACCCGATCTTCTTCTTCATGGCATCTCAGACCAACCCAGTCCGCGAGTTAGATGAAACACGGGCTGGACTGGGTGCATCGATTCTGCGATTGGTTATGATAACCCACACTGTCGGGCGTGCAGGCCAATGTAACGCGAAAGTATAACGCGGGTTTGCCTTTCAAGGCCATGATTCGATTGCCGGGGTACCAGTAACAACTACAACGCATCTCACAAATGCCTCAGCAGGATAATGCAGCATCCTAGGTAGAGCATTCCAAGAAAGTTCTCGGCATAACGCTCGTAGCGTACGACCAATCTGCGGAAGTGTTGCAGCCAGGCGAACAGCCTCTCGACCTTCCAACGGCGACGGTACCGTCGCATCCGGCGTAGGTCTTGTGTTCGGTTCTTTCGATTGCTTCGGTGCGGAGCAATCAGTTCAATTCCGTATTGCCGGAGTTCTGTACGCAAATTGTCGGAATCATAGGCGTTGTCCCCGATCCGATTCTGTGGCGCGTCCGACACAATCAACCGGACAAGCGTGGATGTGGCCAGTTTCACTTCATGAGGTGTAGCGCTTTCGACGCACACGGCAACTGGCAGACCATGGCTATCTGCAACAGCCATGATCTTCGTTCCTTTGCCGCGCTTGGTCTTGCCGACCTTCGGCCCCCTTTTTTGGCTGGAGCAAAGCTGCCGTCGATGAAGGATTCACGAACATCTAGGCGACTTCGAACTTGCAGGTCTTCTGCCAATGCTTCGAGAACCCCTCGCATGATTCCGGAACGTACCCACTGCTGAAATCGGCGATGGCACGTCTGGTAGGAGGGATAGCGCTCAGGCAGGTCCGACCAAGGAGCGCCGGTCCGAAGTACCCAAAGAATTCCGTTTAAGACAGTACGTCGTTCCTTCCACGGTCGTCCTCTTCCGTCTCTGGGGCGCATTGGTTCGGGAATGAGGTTACCGAGAATTGCCCATTGAGCGTCAGTCAGGTCCCGTGTCGTATGAAGCATATGTTGTCTGTTGCTCGCTGCGGGAACACTGACGCCGTTCGAGACTCCGCCAACGACGACCGTCATAGCATAACCAGCCTCGATCGACAGGTGGGTAACTTCTCACTTCTTGCGAGAAGTGAACTTTGCCGACCAGCCATTGGCCATGCTTTCGCAACCGGAGAAGGTTGCTGAGTTCGCGATCGACGCAGCCGCGTCGATCGAGGTAAGCGCAGCTGCTTAGCAGCGGAGAGTGCGTGAGCGCTTCGGCTCCAGCGCTCGGTCCAGACCTAGAGGCACTGGACCGAGCGCTTGGCATTGTCCGGATTAAATCGACTTCACCGGAATCGCCATCACATCATCCACCAGCCCGACTTCTTTCTGCACAAACGGCTCAGCATAGGTGACGCCGCCGAGCATCCCGTAATAGCGGGCCATGGATTCCACTCGCGCGCGAATCTCTTTCTGCGCGGGAAATATCCCGCCGCCTGCATCCTGGTCAGTGAACTGAGACTTGTACGCCATCAGCGCTTGGAAGCGCGTTTCGAACTGGCCCGTGATGTCCACGACAAACGTTGGCCGCACGTCGCGATACAGGCTGGCGTAAATAATTTTGAAAGGACGATGAGCGGGACCCTCCTGCGGCAACTTGGCGAGTCCCGATAGAAATGCCGCTTCGTATCCCAGAATCGAGGCCGTGTAGTGATCCGGATGACGCCCCTCCCAGTAGGGGAGAATCAGCACTCGCGGACTCTGCTCTCGAAACACGCGAACGACCTTCAGACGATTCTCCCAGGTATTTTCGACGCGGCCGTCGGGAATATCGAGCGGATGGCGCCAGGAAACTTTCAGGATGCGTGCCGCGTCCGCCGCCTCGCGCGCGCGGTCGTCGGCGGTACCACGTGTCCCCATCTCACCTTGCGTCAGATCGAGGATGCCGGTGCGGTATCCGCGTTCAGCCATTTTGAGCAGAGTTCCGGCGCAGGTTTGCTCTACGTCGTCGCGGTGCGCGGCCAGGGCGAGAATGTCGAGGGGCATAAGTACGTCGCTGCTGGTTCGTCGATGGTCATAGGTCGTTAGTCCTTCGCGTGCTGGCAGCTATCGCGGGAACCGTGCAGCTCCCAGAATTCTAGAATGCCAACGACCATCGACCAACGACGGTTCTTAGGCTGCAGGCTTCGTGGTGCGCCGATTCGCCAGCACGAAGGCTAATCCGAACATGAATAGCGCAAACAGCACCAGCGTCAAAATGGACGCGGTGAGCGAGAAGTCAAACGAAAATGAGCTGGGCGCATCGGGATACATCAGCGTGCGCAACGCCTCAACGCCGTAGGTCAGAGGATTGGCATACATCAACCAGCGAATCCATCCGGAGGCTTTGGACAGCGGGAAGAGCGCTCCCGAAAGCAGCCATAGCGGAATCAGAAATAAATTGATAATGGCGTGAAACGCTTGCGTCGAATCCATGGGCCAGGCGATGGCGAAGCCGAGCGCAGTCAGTGCGAATGACACCAGGAACACGGTAAGGACGATCAGCCCGAACGAGGCGAGCGTCATGTGTATGCCGACGAGTGGCGAAAAGACCAGAAAAATCAATCCTTGGGCTGCGGCGAGAGTGGTGCCGCCCAAAACTTTTCCCAGAACAATAGCCGCGCGCGGCACTGGCGCCACCAGCACCGAAAGCAGGAAACCTTCGTTGCGATCTTCGATCACCGACATCATGGTGAAAATGGCGGTGAAGAGAACGATCATCACCAATACACCGGGATAGAAATAATCAAGATAGTTCTGCTGGCCGGCGCCTTGTCCGGAGCGAAAAGATGTTCCGAAACCGGATCCGAGGACGACCCAGAACAAGAGCGGAGAAGCGATTACGCCGACCACCCGCGCCCGCTGCCGATAGAAGCGCACGATTTCGCGCCACCAGAGGGTGAAGGCGGGCAGCAGGATTCCGGCGGATGCGGGAGCGGTTGCGGGAAAGCTCGCGGTTTGGGTGGCCATTGTTGTTAGTTTAGCAGCGTTGGAGGTTCGGGTCGCAGGGATCAGCTCTCTGCTGTCAGTTCTCAGCGACAGTGGTGGTCGCGAAATGTAGCGAAAGCTTGCCTCGCTTCTTATTCAGACTACGGCGTGGTCGAGTAGAAGCCGGTGATGCTAGATCTTACTAAAATGTGGCCGTTTGCTCCCGCCTTAATCAACGCCTGACATAGAGCCCCGGCGATTGCCGGGAAATTTGCCGACGAGGGCAGGCGAAGGATGATGTCGAGCGCATAGACCGTGAACACTAGTGATGGACATATGGCCGATAGTCTGCGGGCGGGCATGGGCGGTCTTACTCCTGGCCGACAAGAAAGTCGTTAAGAATCTGATTGCCGCACTGGCTCCCGGCAACTCCGGCGTTTTCGGGAAGCCCGGTCGCGGTGGGAGAGATGTTGTACATCCCCCAGTGCGTAAAGGCAGCAGTGGCGTCGTACACGGTCACGACGAAACCAGCCGTGCCCGGGGAGCGTTGGTCCACGAGAGTTCGGGAGATTGATTTCCACCGGGACTCCATTGAGCGAGCACGCGTTGGAGCCGTTAACAATGTCGTTATAGATCATGCTGAGGGGCAGGGTTGTGTCGTTCGTAAAGGTCGTGCTGCTCAACTGGAACGCGTGCCCCGCGCCGGGGCGGCTTGTTGGCCACCGGCTTGGGCTCCGGCGGACAGTGAAAGTGACAACGGCAACAGCGTCAAACAGCCTATTTGAATTTTCACTGAGGTTTCCTCCTTGGCTGGAAAGCAGAAGGCCTTTTACGCTAGTTTTGGCTTCTGGTAGGCGGTCTAAGGCTGGGTGCCAACACCTGTGATGATTTCAACTCCGAGGAGGGGGCCGAGCTGCGCTTGGATTGGACAGGCGAGGCGCCCGTCCCCACACGAACGGAGCAGCTAGGAGGATTTCTTCTTCTTTTTGCCGATTTCTGGTTTAGGTTCGGCGTCTTCGTTCCAGAAGCGGTGGCCGGTGCGATGGATGAAGACGTCTTCGAGGGTCGGCTTGCTTACGCTTAGGGACTGGATTTCTCCGGGAAACGCTTCGACTACGTCGGGGACGAAGCGATGTCCATTTTCAATTTCGAGGCGGACCTGGTTATCCATGACGGTGGCATCGACATGAAACTTGCTGCGAATGCGGTCAGCTAGCGTTTGCGGGTCGCGCGCTTCGAGCAGAATTACGTCGCCTCCGATCTCACGGGTCAGGGCTTCGGGCGTGCCTAGCGCCACCAGGTTGCCTTCGTTCAGGATGGCGAGGCGGTCGCACCGTTCAGCTTCTTCCATCAGGTGGGTGGTGACGATGACGGAGACGCGCTCCTGATCGCGGAGGATCTGGAGATATTGCCAAAGGTCGTACCGGGCGCCGGGATCGAGGCCGGTGGTGGGTTCGTCGAGAAGCAGAACCTCGGGATGGTGGAGCAGGCCTTTGGCTAGCTCGATACGGCGCTGCATGCCTCCTGAAAACGTTTCGACGCGATCAGCGGAGCGGTCGACCAATCCGACGCGGGTAAGAATCTCGTTGATTCGTGTTTTGAGTTCGGGGCCGCGCAAGCCGTAAAGGTGCCCCTGATGCCAGAGGTTTTCGTAGGCGGTGAGCTTGAGATCGACGCTTTGAGCCTGGAATACGACGCCGATATGGCGGCGCAGGGCTCCGGGCTGGCGAACGGCGTCGAAGCCGGCGATGTTCGCGCTGCCGGAGGTGGGGACCATGAGCGTGGAGAGAATGCGAAACAGAGTGGTCTTGCCGCTGCCGTTCGGGCCGAGCAATCCGAACAGTTCAGCAGGGCGAACGTCGAAGGAGACGCCGTTGAGGGCGGCGCGATCCTGATAGCGATGGACGAGGTCGCGAACGGCAATAATGCTGCCGGGCTGCCCTGACGGAATCAGGGGTTGGGCGGGCGGAGCTAAGTCGATGGCGGTTGAATTCTGAGTCACACGCTATTCTACGACGGCGAGCAGGGAATTATCATCCGGGGGAAGGCCAGCCCCTAAAGGGGCCTCCGATTTCCCGGTAGAGACGCGGCTTGCCGCGTTCTCGCGCCGCGTCCCGGTGAGACGGGGCAAGCTCCGTCTCTACAGAAATAGTTATGCGGCGACGGGGTTCCCGCCGGGGACGCGCTCTTCGAAAGCGACGGGCACGTGGCGCCAGACCTGGATGGCCAGAACAACGGTGGTGGCGAGCAGCAGCGCCCCTACGGCGACATGGACAACGGTCGAGATCACCATGGGCAGCTCGGGCTGCGCGGCGTCTCTTCCCCACATGACGCGCGTGATGAAGGCTAGAAATCCGAGGCAGAGTTGCGCGACCATCAGACCAAGCATGGCGATTGCCGGACGGCGGACCGCGTCCACGTTGGGGTAGACCGAGATGGCGCGAATCGCAGTCCAGGAGAGAACGATGGCCACGACGCCAGCGTTGATGACATGCGGCCACCAGCTCAAGCCGTGGTGGCGGAACATGGCTCCGAGGATCAGTTGCACATAGAGCACAAAAATCGAGAGCAGAGTAAGCGTGAAGAGAGCGGGGCGGCGCTGGTCGAGTTCGGCGCGCGGTTGCTCTTCGACCCAGCGGCGGCCGGTGAAGACCGCGATCGAGACGGCGATACAGAAGAAGGTCTGCGCCACGGCAGCGTGCGCACTGGAGATGGGTGCCGGTAGAAAGAATAAGACGGTCAGTCCGCCGAGGACGCCTTGCGTGATCACGGTCGCGAGCGCTGCCAGGCCCAGAAGGCGCAGCCAGTGCCGCTTTTCTACTTGCCAGGTCCAGACGGCCAGGATGATGGTGAGCAGTCCTATGAATTCGGCCACCATGCGATGGCTGTGTTCGTACTTAACTCCGCCCACCATGTGCGGCATTTTGTAGAAAGAGCCGAAGCTAGTGGGCCAGTCGGGGACGGACAACCCGGCGTCGTTGCTGGTAACGAGCGCCCCGGCGACGATGAGGACGAGCGTCGCACAGGCAGTGAAGACGGCGAAGCGATGCAGTCCGCGATGGTATGGAATTTCGATTCTTTTCAGATCAGTCCCCAAGGATACCCCCAGTGAATCGGCGCGAGCGGCGGCGCCCGGCACGATTCCCGAAACGCAATAGTTTAGCAGAGGAGATCGCGGAAAGGATTGAGGACTTGGAGGCCATCGATCTCACGGCCATCTTGAAAATCCTCAGACAAAAGAACGCGACAGCCGGCCCGCTTGGCAGCGCGGACGACAGAGCATCCCAGAAAGAAAGCCCATGGAGCCGGTGAAGAGCAATCGCTGCCAGGATGTACGCCACGTCGGGAGCGACGACATCGAGTTCCGAAAGTATTTCGACCTTCCGCCGCGCGAGAGGCGAATCGACGTTCAGCTTTCGCGTGACGGTGACGACTCCTGCAACACCTGGATAGAGATAACGCCTGTTCCGTCACGCCGATGCTTCGCGACCAGGTCAATCGCACGGCTTTGTTTTGCACCCGCACGCTTATCGTCCGCATACACGAGAATAGGGGTATAGAAGAAGCCACGAGCGTTCATGGATCTCGTCGCGATTGAAGCGCCAACCCCGGGAATCGCCGGTCCCAGATAGACGCCGAAATTCTTCGATACTCCGTTCCGGATCGTCTGCCCCGGCCAACTTTTGAAGGCATTCGCGGATCAACTGGTTGAGGCTCCTGCGCATTGCCTCGGCCCGTTTTCGAGCGCGGGCGACAGTCTTTTCGTCCACGGAAAGAGTGATACGCACGAACACATTATGTTGCGCACATAGGCTGTGTTAGCCCGAAGACTACGGGTGCGCCCGTTGCCCCGCCGCCGCGGCGCTCTGCGATTCCAGTGCCTGGATAATGGCGTCGGCGAATTCCGAGGTGCCGGCGCTGCCTCCTACATCCCGGGTAAGCTTGCTGCGGTCGCGGTAGACCTCGTCGATGGCGTTGCGGATCTTCAAGGCGGCGTCACGCTCCCCGAGATGGCGCAGCATGAGCAGGGCGGATCGCAACACGGCGGTGGGGTTAGCGATATTCTTGCCGGCGATGTCGGGTGCAGAACCGTGGACGGCTTCGAAGATGGCGCATTCGTGACCGAAATTCGCGCCGGGAACCAGACCTAGACCGCCGACCAATCCCGCGCACAGATCGGAAATAATGTCGCCGTAGAAATTCTCCAGCAGCAGCATGTCGTACTGGTAGGGGTTCATCACCAGCTGCATGCAGGTGTTGTCGACGATGTGCTCACCGTAAGAGATTTCGGGATACTCCTTGGACACGTTGCGGGAGCAGCGCAGAAATAATCCATCGGATAACTTCATGATGTTGGCTTTGTGGATGCAATGAATTTTCTTGCGCTGGTTCTTGCGGGCATACTCGAAGGCAAAACGCGAGACGCGGGTGGAAGCCTTTTCGGTGATGACCTTGATGCTCTCAACCACCCCGGGAACAACTTCGTGTTCGATGCCAGAATAAAGTCCCTCGGTGTTTTCGCGCACGACGATCAGGTCCACGCCCGGGTAGCGGGTGGGAATATGCGGCAGGTTGCGGATGGGCCGGAAGTTGGCGAAGAGTTCAAAGCGCTTGCGCAGTTCGACGTTGATGCTGGAGAATCCACCACCGATGGGCGTGGTCACCGGGCCCTTCAGTCCGACGCGGGTACGCTCGATGGATTCGCTGAGTTCCTTGGGAATGTATTCGTGGTACTTCTCGAAGGCTTCGGCGCCGGCGGCAAAGCTTTCCCATTCGAATTTGACGCCGGTGGCTTCAATCATTCGAACCGTGGCCTGGACGACCTCGGGGCCGATTCCGTCGCCGGGGATTAACGTTACTTTGTGTGCCATAGAATATGAAGCTGCGAGCGCTCGCTGGACGGACGAATGCGTCGCTCCCTACGTGAATCTAAGTCAGGTCTTCGCAATCTTGCTTTTTGGTTCGGGCGCATCTTTCGTTTTCAGCAGATCTTTCAGTTCGGCCATGAACTCCTGCACGTCTTTGAAGTCGAGATAGACGGAGGCGAACCTTACATACGCAACTTTGTCATAGCGGCGGAGGCGGTTCATGATGAGCTCGCCGATTTCGCTGGTCTTACGCTCGCGCTCGGCGGACTCGATGACGAAAGTCTCGGCTTCATTCACGATCTGCTCGAGCTTGCTGATTGGTACCGGGCGCTTCTCGCAGGCGCGCATCAGGCCGTTGAGCACTTTCTGGCGGTCGAAGCGCTCGCGGCGACCGTCCTTCTTCACCACTATGTAGGGAATCTCGTCGATGCGCTCGTAGGTGGTAAAGCGCTTTTCGCACTTCAGGCATTCGCGGCGGCGGCGGATGGAATCCGCTTCCTTGCTCTCGCGCGAATCCACGACTTTGTCATTTTCAAACCCGCAAAAGGGGCATTTCATGCGCTTGGCTGCACTCGAGAATAAACACGATTGTAGCAGGGGATGCGGGAAGAGCCGAGAAGCTCTCCAAACGAACTCGTTATCCGGAAGAAATCCAAAGACGCAGAGGTCGGCGTTCAGCGTTTGCGAAGCGTGATAAGCTCCAGCGCGTCCGGCGCGAACGCAATGGACAACTCCAAGACGCCCCCCTCGCCTGCCCTTCTCTTCCACTAAGTCGAGATTGTGCGTCTTGTCAATCCGGCGGCGCTCGATGCTGAACGCTTTTTTGCCCCACGGCAAATTATCGATGGTCAGGCTATAGCCGGCGTTGTACTGATAAACGATGTCCGTCCGTCGCGGCAAGGATTTCAATTTCGAAAAGTCCAAGGTCTTCACAACGCCTGGCGGCAACGAGGTGTCTCTCGGTTTGGAGGGTAAATGAGACCTAACGGTGCAGCTGATCACGATGCTTCCTCCACCGCGGCGCCTGCTTCGGCCTCCGCGCTCTCGGCCGAAAGCTTGCGCAGCGACAGGCGTTCGTGATGGGAGAGCAGTAGTCCGGCGGGAACGACGGCGACAAACGTTACCAGCCACAGCATGATGCCGCAACTGACCGTGAGTTCCTTGGGGACAATATCAAAGACGTGGTCGAGCGCGCTGATGGTCGCCAGTTGGGAGCCGCCGCCCACACCGGGCAGCTGCACCAGCGAGCCGATCATGCTGGCTCCCATAAGAAGGAGAACCTTGGTGACGCTCATGGCAGCCATCGGTGCCCCGTAGGCGTGTGTCACTTCTTTGTAAGCCAGCGCGATAACCCACCACATCACGACCGACACGGCAGACAATTGAAGGAATGCGACCGGGCCGTGAATGGTATTCAGCCCGACGGTAAACTCGCGAATCTTTTGCGCGATGCGATGGCCCAGATTCTCGGCGAGATGCGAGAAACGGTCTTCGACCCACTGGGCAATTCGATTTCCGCGGTAGGAAGTCAGCACCGCTCCCGAAAGCAATCCCAATACGAGCGCGATCAGGGCGTATCCGATGAGATGAATCCCGTGCCTCACTTCGGGCGGGGCAGCGAGCGTGAACGCACGCAGTTTCGAGGGCAGAAAAATGGCCGCCACCAACAGGACGGTGAATCCGCCCACATCAAAAATTCGCTCCACCGCCCAGACTGCCACTTGCGAGGCGAAAGGCAGGTTATGACGGCGCGCGATCAGGTATGGACGAATCAGTTCGCCGGCACGGCCGAGCAGAGCGAGCCCGGTGAATCCGATCATGGTCGGCGGGACTAGTCCCATGATGGACGCTTCCTTGCGCACCGGTCGGAGAAATATCTTCCATCGAACCGCCCGCAACAAATAGGCGATGTAGATGTAAATCACGCCATGCAGGATGTGGCGCCAGTTCAGTCCAAATTGAAAGAGCCGACCCCAGTCGAAATTCTGCCAGGTGCGGAACTGGAGATAGACCAACACGGTCAGCACGACGAAGACAACCGCATACGCTGCGTATTTTTTCTGGTTCATTTCTTGTTCATGCGGTGCGAAGTTGCAGAGAGGCGCAGTTGTAGCGAGCACAGCCCCACTTGAAGGTAAATGAGGAAACACGCAGGGTCAACGTGAGCGCGATCGATTGAGGAGGATCACTGCGGAGGTGCTGCTGCGACGACGGCGGCCGGTTTCGGAGCGCTGGGGACGTGACTCGGGGGGCTCGTCGTGTTATGCGTGGTTTTGCCTGGGACCTGTTTCTGTTTCGCCTCTTTTTCCTGGGCGATCTTCTTGAGGTTATAGTCGTGCACGATGCGGGCGACGTAGGCGCGAGTTTCGGGGAATGGCGGCATTCCCTGATACTGCTCGACGCGCTCGGGACCCGCGTTATAAGCGGCCAACGCTTTGACCAGGTCGAAATTGTAGCGTTCCAGAAGTTCGCGCAGATAGCGGCTTCCGCCCTCGACATTGGCTTGCGGATCGAACACATTCCCCACGCCCAGCTGGTTCGCGGTGCCGGGCATCAGCTGCATAAGTCCGCTGGCGCCTTTCGGAGAAATGGCGTGCGGGTTGAATCCGCTTTCGGCGTGAATGACGCTGTTCACCAGATCGGGATCGAGATGGAAGTTGGCGCTGGCGGTGTTCACGACTTCGTTCAGAGGGAGCGCGGATTTCGTAGAGTCAGGCGCGGCGTTGCTGGCCTGCGAATTTGTGGAGGCGCGCGAATCCGCGGGGGCCGGTTCGTACCCAGTGATTTCTTCGGTGGGCACATCGGTGAAGCTGGAATCGTCGGCGGAAAGATAGAGGCGCGTGGTTGCGCCCATCACCTGACGATGCTCGTGGCGAATGCTGAAGCCGTTGCGGAGGAAAGCTACCTCAGCGGCAGCGGCGGGGCGAGCGAGTAGAACCAGAGCTACAGCACACAAAAGCGCGGCAGCTCTTGCCGCAATTCCCATCGCTGATGGTCTTTTTCGAATCATCTTATTCGAATCGTCACAAGCTGCTCGCGATCGTTGATTCGCCAATTACCGGTCCGCTGCTTTGGCCAACGACTGGCGGTTCGAGCGTTTTTCCATTTAGCACGTGCTCAATCGCTGCCGCCACGCCGCTCTCGGCGTTCGAGCGTGTGAGCGTCCAGCCTCGGCTCCGCAATTCTTCGGACGCATTCCCCATGATAAAGGGGTGGGCGGCGAAAGCAAGCATTTCAATGTCATTATAGTTATCACCAACGGCCATGACCTGCTCGCGGGTAATCTGCCGGTAATTGGCCCAGCGCTCGAGCGCGTGTCCCTTGGAGCAGCCGGCGTTGAGCACATCGACAATCGAAAGATCGCGGCCGGGGTATTCGGTGCGCAAAACCGTGATAGGCAGGCCGCAGCTGCCGAGGACTTGCAATACGCGCTGCATCTCCGCGACCGGGCCGCAGAACATGGCCTGCACCGGGTCGGCGGTGAGCGCATCCTCGATCGGAACCACGAACTTGGTGTACTTCATATTTTTTTCCAGCCAGCGCTGAATGCTCGCTTCGAGCTTGTCCAGACGTTCGATCACGATGGCGCCCGGAGCTTCGCCGTGAAGATCGTTGCTGTCAAAAGTTAGAACGGTCTGACCGCGAAATTCTTGCATCACGTGGACGAGTTCGCGGCATGTCGGCTCGGGGAGCAGGTCACGGTGAAAGGTTTCTCCGGCAAGAGAGCGGGTGACGGCGCCGTTAGAGCTGATCAGCCATAGGTCGAACCCCAGTTGTTGAGCGATGGGCAGGGCAAAAGTGTGGCGGCGTCCGGTGACCAGGATGACTTCGATGCCCTGGGTGTGCACTTGTCTGAGGGTTGCGAGATCGGTTTCGGAAATCCGAAATTCGGGGTTGAGCAGGGTGCCGTCAATATCGATGGCGATCAGGCGGAGGGAGTCGGCGGCCACACACCATCTTAGCATTCGCGTTGGCTAGTGGACTCCGGAGCGTCCCCGCCCGGCCGCCTGAAGTGACGGGCGAGACGCCCGTCGCTCCACTTTCTCTGCTGTGCGACAATTGATGACCCACGGAGACCATCTATGACGATGAAAGTGAGATTCCTTCTCTTGTTACTGACTCTGCTACCCATATTTCTCTCTGCCCAGTCTGCGCCCGAAACGGGCAAGCCTTTTGTCGTCGAGTACTATTACAAGACCAAGTGGGGGCATGCAGACGAGTTTCTGCAGCTGTTCAAGAAGAACCATTACCCGCTGCTGAAAAAGGAGGTGGAAATGGGCCGCATGCTCAAGGTCTGGATGGATCAGCCGCGTTACCATACCACCGAAGACGGGCGCTGGGATTATCGCGTCACCATCGTGTTCAAGAACTCGACCGCCGCGAATGAGCCGTTCGAAGAAGACGCACTGAAGAAGCAGCTTTGGCCAGACCAGGCCACCTATACAAAGGAAGAGCAGCGGCGATTTGAAATTCTCGATTCACATTGGGACTTGCCGATCAAGACCGTGGATCTGGACGCCAAGTAAGTGTCGCGGCGAAGCGTTTGTCCCCAAACAAGGCTTCCGGCACGAGTTCTCCGATCGGCCAGTCCAGAAATATGTGTCAAGAAAACTCTAATTGTGAGTTAAGATGCTCAGGCTTTTGGCCGAATAGGATGGGTGGATCCGAAAAGCTGTTCCGTTGTGAAATATCAAAATCGAGAGGACTAAGAACATGAGAAAAAGTAACCGCCCTCTGCCAGGACTGGCTGCTGTAGTCTGTGCCGCCGGGTTCTTGTTGTTCGCAATCCCAGGACAAGCACAACGCACACTACAGGTTTTACAGCATCACGTGCGGCCAGCGGTGGCCGGCGGACAAGCCCTGCCGGTGGGCCATCTCGCACCCAATGAGCGCCTGCAGCTTGCCATCATGTTGCCGCTGCGCAACCAATCGGAACTGACCAGTTTGCTCAGCCGGCTGAATGACCCAACCAGTGCCGACTATGAACATTTCCTGACCGTGGATCAGTTCACCGAAAGGTTCGGACCCACGAAGCAGGATTACCAGGCCGTGGTCGATTTTGCAAGGGCCAACGGATTTACCGTGACCAATACGCCTGCGAATCGCCTGATTGTGGATATCAACGGATCCGTGGCGCAAATCGAAAAGGCTTTTCATGTGGTGATGACGCTATATCAGCATCCCACCGAGAACCGCACTTTTTATTCTCCGGATCGTGAGCCCTCGCTCGATCTGAGCGTGCCGGTGAAACGCATCTCCGGTTTGAACAACTTCTCCATTCCGCGTCCCATGCTGAAGAAAGCCGGGCTGGGGCGAATCAAGAGCAACGCCACCGGCTCGGGTCCGGATGGCGCCTACCGTCCCTCCGATATGCGCGCCGCCTACTACGGCTCCGGCCCTCTCACTGGCACCGGCCAGTCTGTCGGTCTGGTGGAATTTGACGGCTACGACCTCGCCGATGTGAACTCAGACATGGGCGGAGAGTCCTACACCGTCACCATCACCAACGTGTTGGTGGACGGCGCCAGCGCTGGGTCGGACGGCGACGACGGCGAACAGGGAATTGACATTGCCCAGCCGATTGGCATGGCCCCCGGCCTGACTTCTGTACGCGTCTATATCGCGCCTGGTACTTCCGCGATCGGCGTGGGTGACGTGGACATCTTCAACAAAATGGCCACCGACAACATTTCTAAACAATTGAGCTGTTCCTGGGGCTGGGCGCCGGATGACCCTTCGGACGACGATCCCATCTTCGAGGAATTTGCGACGCAGGGTCAGAATCTTTTCGTCGCTTCCGGGGACGCCGGAAAATACACAGGCAATAACAACAACGACGAAAGTTATCCGGCGGAAGACGTTTACGTCGTGGCGGTTGGCGGAACCGACTTGACAACGGGTGGCGCCGGTGGCCCATGGGAATCGGAGACGGCATGGTCTGACAGCAGTGGCGGTCCGGCTGACAATGGCTTCGCGATTCCCAGCTGGCAGGTGGGCGTGGCCAATTCGTCCAATGACGCTTCTTCGACCATACGCGATTTGCCGGACGTGGCTGCGGAAGCGAATTTCGACAACATCCTGTGCGACGACGGAACTTGTTACTACAACGAATACGGCGGCACCAGCTACGCGGCGCCGCGCTGGGCCGGCTATATCGCGCTGGCCAATCAACAAAACGTAACCAACAACGGCAAGACTCTCGGTTACCTTAATCCGCTGATCTACCCGATCGGTTTTGGTTCCAGCTACGATAGCAACTTCCACGACATTACCAGCGGCAATAACGGCTACCCCGCAGTGACTGGGTATGATTTGGTGACGGGATGGGGAAGTCCGAACGGAGCTACCCTGATCAACACCCTGTCTGGGCCTGCGACGCCGAGCTTTACGCTCTCCGATTCGCCCGGCAGTCTGACCATCACCCAAGGCGGAGCCGACGGCACCATCACCATTACGGTGAATGACGAGAATGGATTCACCGGCAGTGTAACGCTGGCGGCGTCCGGTCTGCCGAGCGGCGTGACCGCAACGTTCGGCACGAACCCCACTACCGGGACCAGCGTGCTGACGCTGACGGCGAGCGCCACGGCCGCCACCGGAACGGCGACGGTGACCATCACCGGAACCTCCGGCAGCCTGACTGCAACCACTACGATAGCTCTCACGGTCAATGCTGCTGCGGGGTCGGCGAACTTCACCATCAGCGCCTCGCCTACTTCTCTGACCATCGAGCGAGGCAGCAGCGGCAAGAGCACCATCACCATCACCAGCCAGAACAGTTTCAGCTCTGCAACCACGCTTAGCGCTACCGGCCTGCCCAGTGGCGTGACGGCGAAGTTTTCGAAGAACCCGGTGACTCCGGCGGCAAACGGCAGAGCGACCTCGACTCTCACGCTAACCGCTTCCGGCAAGGCGACCATCGGAACCGCGACCGTGACTGTGACCGGAACTTCCGGCTCACTCAGCCACGGTACGACCATTACCTTGACGGTGACGCGTCGGTGACGGCAGCTTTGCGCACGATCACGGAGAACGGTGATGACGATTTGATCCTTGCCGGGCAGTCAGCGACATCGGGCATCGATCCGATCGTTCATCTTTTCGAGCCGGTTCCACAGGGAGCCAGCTCGAATTTTTTTCAGCGTCATGAAGACGAATGTCTCCCCCATGAATCCGTGATCGTTGTGATCAAAATTTGGAGTTAGACACCGTCCCTTGCGCTCACCGATTGTAGGCGGAACTCCGCAGTACAATTGTTTTCCTTGGCTATTGTGGTGCCCGGAGGGCTGACTGAAATCCGCGCTGGTGATCATCGATGTTCAGATTGGTCTGGTGCGGCTTATGCCGCCTGAAGTGCAGGATCGTGTTTTGCCGAAGCTCACGGTTCTGCTGGGCGAGGCGCGCTCTTCAGGAATGCCGGTCTTTTTCATTCAGCACGACGGTCCCAAGGGACATCCCTTGGAAGCTGAGTCCGCAGCGTGGGAGATACATCCAGCTGTTCTTCCGCTGCGCACGGAGCCCGTCCTCAGAAAGAAGGCGTCGGACTCTTTCTTCGAGACGCGGCTGGCGGAAGAACTTCGGAGCGCCGAAATCAGCCATCTCGTCATTGCGGGCGCCATGACCGAATACTGCGTTGATACGACTTGCCGCCGCGCGGTTACGCTTGGCTACGATGTAACGCTGGCAGCGGACGCGCATCTCACACGCGACACTCCGGACCTGACGGCCGCGCAGATCATTGCACACCACAACCTTGTCCTCGACGGTTTTTCTGCGGGACTTCATTCCATCACGGTCACACCGACGGCCCAGATTTCTTTCTGAAACTCTCGGGGCGGCCTTCGCAAACACCACCCAATGCTTGGTAAACACCATTGAAGTGGCTTTCCTGCAGATTCAGGCGTGCGCGATTGCAAAAAGCTAATCCGATACGAGAACATACTTGGTTTGCATACATCCCACGATTACTACAAGGAAGCACCCCCAATATGGCGAAGCTGAAGAAGTCCGCGGCAACAATAAAAACAGCAGTCAAGAAGGTGGCAAGCGTCGAGGTGAAATCTGGCGAGCTGAGGTCTTCAAGCAGAACACGCAGCAGCGACGGGTACGAGCGTGTGATCGAACCTGCCAAGGGAAAACTGGGAGTAATGATCCCCGGCATGGGTGCCGTGGCTACGACTTTTGTTGCGGGCGTGGAAGCCGTGCGCAAGGGAATCGCCCACCCCATCGGATCGCTCACGCAGATGGGAACCATCCGTCTCGGGAAACGGACCGATGGCCGGTCTCCTAAAATCAAGGAGTTCGTTCCTCTGGCCGGGCTCAATGATCTCGTCTTCACCGGCTGGGACATTTTCGAAGACAACATGTACGCGGCGGCTCGTAATGCGGGCGTGCTGGAGCGCGATCTGCTCGACAAAGTGAAGGGGCGGCTCAGCGCGATCACGCCGATGAAAGCGGTGTTCGATCACAACTACGTCAAGAACATTGACGGTCCGAATGTGAAGAAAGGGAAGAACAAGTTGGATCTGGCCGAGCAGCTTCGCCAAGACATCCGCGACTTCAAGAAGTCAACCGGCGCCAATCGGTTGATCACCATCTGGTGCGCCTCGACCGAGAGCTTCATCAAGCCCACGGCCATTCATGAGAGCGTGCGGTCACTCGAAAAGGCGATGAAAGGGAACGACGAAAATATCGCGCCCTCAATGGTCTATGCCTACGCCTCGCTGATGGAGGGCGTGCCCTTCGCCAATGGCGCGCCGAATCTGACGGTGGACATACCAGCGATGCACGAACTCGCGCGCGAGCGCGAAGTTCCCATCTGCGGCAAGGATTTCAAGACCGGCCAGACCTTGATAAAGACCGTGCTAGCTCCGGCCTTCAAGGCGCGGCTACTCGGGCTGAGCGGGTGGTACTCGACCAACATCCTAGGCAACCGGGACGGCGAAGTGCTGGATGACCCCGGATCGTTCAAGACCAAGGAGGAATCGAAGCTAGGAGCGCTCGAGCATATTCTGCAGCCTGCTTTGTATCCGGAGTTGTACGGAAATATCTTCCACAAAGTCCGCATCAACTATTACCCGCCGCGCGGCGACAACAAAGAAGGATGGGACAACATCGACATCTTCGGATGGCTCGGCTATCCGATGCAGATCAAAGTGGACTTCCTGTGCCGCGACTCGATTCTAGCGGCGCCGATCGTGCTTGATTTAGTGCTATTCCTCGACCTGGCACAGCGCGCGCCCGAACTACGCCGCCTGGGAATTCAGGAATGGCTGAGCTTCTACTTCAAGTCGCCGATGACGGCGCCCGGGCTTTATCCGGAACACGATCTGTTCATCCAGTTGATGAAGCTGAAGAACACACTGCGGCATTTGAAGGGCGAGGAGCTGATTACGCATCTGGGGCTGGAATACTACGACTAGATCAAGCTTGTGTGGTGACGGGCCTTCGGCCCGTCCGTCTCTGTGTCTGTACAGCCGCCTAGGCGAAGTCCAAGGCCATCTTCAGGGCCACATTGAATTCCACGATCTTTGTTCTGGACAATCACCCGATGTATTGGGTGAGGTCGGTTTTTCGTAGACTAACCAGATTGTCACACATAACCCAACCGGAATGTTTGAGTCCTTCCGCCGGTCCGACCGCGACCGGAGTGGATAGCTCCTCCCCCCTGCTGAAGACGGGAGCACAGATCAGAGTGGAGAAGCGGGACTCGATGAGCACTTGCCGGCTCACTATGACGAAGTCCCGATAAGACTTCGGGTCGCCGCGCGGCTTGCGAACCCGGTATAGGTCACCGCGCTTCACGCTCGTTCCTCTTTCTCTCGCCTTTCTGTCCCAAGGGCAGTCAGTCCTCGGCCGCCTGATAGAGGACGTCGGCCGCCTCGGGGTTCAAGCGCTCGGCCGCACGATTGATCCGTTCCAAGTCACGGGCATTAGTCTGCGCGCGCACGTGCTCCCGCAAATACCGTCGCAAAACGCGCTCAATAAATGCGGAGCGTGAACAATCGGATCCGGCCAGGCGGTCGATCCCGGTCAGAAGATCTCGCGAAAGTGTGATAGAAGTCTTCTCCTTCATACGACCATCTTGCCTACTCGTCCCGTTCATATGCCTTCTTCAACCACCGCTTCAGTTCGTCGTCAATATCCGCTTTTGACCTGACCTCAATCCGCCGAGTAATCCGGTCTTTCTTTTCATACCCGCCAGTATCGATCAGCCGCTTGGGCGTCTTCATGTTTCCCAGCGCGAATCCGAGATCGATGTGCGCATTCGTCGACGGCTTGAGCTTCGCGAACACGTGATTGCGATAGAGCGGCACCATCGTCTTGCACGGGCAAGCCTTCACGTCCTTGCCGAGAGAAAGCCCCAGCTTCAGCAACTCCTCATACAGCGGACGCACCGCGGCGCGCGGGCCGGAGTACTGCGTCTCCACCCATTCGGCGGCGGTTTTCAGATACGCCTCTTGCGAGTCAAACACCTCCGTGCCTTTGCCCTCGGTGCGCTCGGCGATCCACGACGCGGAGTTTGTGCCTAGCTTGTGTTCTTTCTTCAGCCACTCGCGGCATTCTTTCTCCGTCGGCGGACCAGACTTCTTCGCGAGAGCGATCCATTCTTCGAGCGAGCGCCCGGTTTTCTGCGGCAGTTCCTCGATCCACTTCTGAACCATGGCGACACTGGGCTGAACGGAGTAGCAGTTTGTCTTGGTTGCGGCCGACATTGGGGCGGAAGACATGCGGATCTCCTGGGTGCTGGCGAATCGCACGACGTGACACACAGCCCCGACTCCGGTTCGCGATAAAATCTTTCAATGGCTGCTAAGAAATCCAAAGCTGCAAGCCATGGAGCCGGGCACAACACCCGCTTCATGCAACTGCAGAAGAACCACTGTTTCGTCTGCGGCAAGGATAACCCCGACAGCATGCGGCTACGCTTCACCTACGACAAGGAGCGTGACTGCTTCGTATGCCGCTTCCGGCTGGGCAAACGCTACACGGGACCACCCGGACACTGCCACGGCGGCATTATCGCGACCATCCTCGACGAAGCCATGGGAAAGGTGAACAAATTGCGTCACGTGGTGGCGGTGACCTCCGAGATGACCGTGAAATATCTAAAGCCCGTGCCGCTGCAACAACCACTGCGGGTGGAATCGCGCGAGGTGAAGGTGGAGGACCGAAAACACATCAATATGGCCGAGATTCTCAATGAAAAAGGTGAAGTGCTGGCGCGCAGTCAGGGGTTGTTCATCGCCATCGATCCGCATCGTATGTTCGCGAAATACGGGGACAAATGAAGGCAGGTCCAGATGCGAAAACAGGTTGGTCCCAGCGACTCGGCTTCGATATCTCCAAACGCATTGAGGAAAACACCGGCGGTCGCTGCACTTTACGCTGGCTTCTCTCTACTGATGCTCTACGACCTTGAAAAGCGCGGGTGGATTGCCGGCCGCTGGGAAGCGAACCATGCCGGGCGCGACCGGCGTTACGATTGCTTCACGGCCGCCGGCAAGAAGGACCTGGTGCCGCTGCGGAGGGAATGGAATTTCTCTTTGGCGTGACCAATGCCTGATTGGAGAGCCCTGGTCAGCGAGCGTCTGGGTCCGCTGAAACCTACGCTGGAAGAAAACCGGGAAGTCATTGCCGAACTGGCCGCTCATCTCGAGGATTTCTACGAAGAACAAGTAGGACGAGGTTTAAGCGAGAGCGGAACACAGAGAAGCGCGCTGGACGAAGTCGTCCAATGGCACAACCTGGCACGTAAAATTCAACGCGCGAAGCACAAGGAGGAGACTATGAACGCACGAACCAAACATCTTTGGCTGCCCGGCCTGGTGAGCTTGACCGCCGCCATGGTCTTGCTGATGATCCTGATCCAGATTTCGCAGCAGCCCCGTCTGCTGGGGCGCAGCCCGCTGGAATTGGTTCTTCTGCCATGGCTGGTTCTGCTGCCCTTCTGCGGCGGAGCCGGCGCTTACCTGTCGCGTCGCGGCGGTGCAGACCGCCGGGTTCGCCTGCTTGCCGGCTTGTTACCAACCATTGTCTTGTCCGGTCTGGGTACGATCCTGGTTCTCACGCGCCTCGTCGTATTCGCCCGACCGCACTGGTGGTATGGTTTGCTGGCGGTTGGGTTAGGGATTGCTCTTCCCAGTGCGGCTCTGCTGCTCGGCACCCTCCCATTCTTAAAAACCGCAAAGCCCAAAGCGGTGGCGTAAACCCCGCCGCAGAAAGCCATCCCGCGATGTAAAATACTCATTCGGGATGGATTTCCGGCCCGCGAGGTTCGCGCACCATATTTGCGCGCCAACGCTCGCGCCAGATTCAGAAAAGAGTAACCTATGTCGCAGAATAACGGACACACCAGCACCAATCTTCGTCTGAAGACCGGCCTTGCCGAAATGCTCAAGGGCGGCGTGATCATGGACGTAACCGACGCGAAGCAGGCGGAGATCGCCGAGCGCGCCGGGGCTGTCGCGGTGATGGCTCTGGAACGCGTCCCGGCGCAGATCCGCGCCGAAGGTGGAGTGGCGCGCATGGCCTCGCCGAAAAGGATTCGCGAGATCATGGCGGTGGTCGATATTCCGGTCATGGCGAAGTGCCGCATTGGGCACTTCGCGGAAGCCCAAATACTTCAGGAGCTGGGCGTCGACTACATTGACGAGTCCGAAGTGCTTACCCCGGCGGACGAAGTGCATCATGTGGATAAGCACGCGTTCACGGTTCCGTTCGTCTGCGGCGCGCGCAACCTGGGCGAGGCATTACGACGCATCGCCGAAGGTGCGGCAATGATTCGCACCAAGGGCGAGGCTGGCACCGGAGACGTAGTCCACGCCGTCCGCCACATTCGCCAGATCGTGCAGGACATGCGGATTCTCACCGTGCTCGGGGAAGAAGAACTCTACGCCAAAGCTAAAGAGCACGGCGCGCCCTACGAACTGGTGAAGATGGTGGCGCGAGACGGCAAGCTGCCGGTGCCGAATTTCTCCGCAGGCGGAATCGCGACTCCGGCGGACGCATCGCTCGTGATGCAACTCGGCGCCGAGGCGGTATTTGTCGGCTCGGGCATCTTCATGAAGAACTCGACCGAATTCGCCGACCCCGCGGAAGCCGAGAAGCGGGCGAAGGCAATCGTGCAGGCGGCGACCCACTTCAAAGACCCTAAAGTGTTACTTGAAGTCAGCGAAGATCTGGCGGGAGCGATGAAGGGGCTGGCGGTGTCTTCGCTCGATGAGTCCCACTTGCTGCAGACGCGGGGCTGGTAACGCCGCAGCGGCCATCACCGATACACAGCTGATCTATGCTAACGGGGCGATCGCGGCAGCCACAATCGCCGCTGCCCTAGCTGCCATCGCTAGCGCGTTTTACGCCCGAAAAGCAATTAATGATCAGCAAGAAAACTTTGGAAGGTAGTTATTGGAAGGTAGTTAGAGGAATACAAGCTCGCACTGGCGGCGGACGAAGTCGACGCGGAAGACGTATTCGACTTCTTCAACACCGTTGGGAAGTTCGTACAGTTAGGAGCACTGGACGAAAACATCGCTTACTCACTCTTCTTTCACTGGATCGACCTGGCGGGCCCGGAAACACCATATCGGCGCACAGCAAACGGATACGAACGCCGTCTGTAGGGCGTTCGAATTTCCCTACCATCGGATGTGCGAAATCGAGAAAAGATCACACCCCGACTCGGAGGATTTGAGAATGCCCGAAGCTCGGCTGCGCCAACAGCTGGAGGAGGAACTTCTGGTGCAGGAAGCAGTGCCGCGTCGCTAGACGTGGTGTAGGGCGGGCTGGCCCGCCTTTCCCCTCAAAGCCCCGGTGCCGCCGCGCGATTCCTTGCATCCACCGCCAACAAGAATCACCGCCAGCCGTCGTGTAAAATCAGCTCAGAGCGTTTTGGCCAACGACCAACGACCAGAGACCAACGACGATCAATCGACGATAGCCATGAAAATCGGAGTCCTCGCTCTCCAGGGCGATTTCGATGCCCACCGCCGCCGTCTAGAACAACTCGGCGCGGAAGTTGTGCTGGTCAAAAAGCCAGAGCAACTGCGTGAGATCGACGGCCTGGTGATTCCCGGCGGCGAGTCGGGCACATTTCTGAAGCTGCTCGGCGAAGACGGATTCGCGAAGCTGAAAAAGTTCGTGCGCGCGAAGCCAACTTTTGGCACGTGCGCGGGATGCATCCTGCTGGCCACAGACGTTGAAAATCCGAAGCAGGCCGGCCTCGGTGCGCTCGACATCACGGTGCGCCGCAATGCTTATGGACGCCAGATCGACAGCTCCATACGCGAAGGCCGATTTCTTAATGCGCCTATCGAAATGGTATTCATCCGCGCTCCGAAGATTGAACGCGTTGGCGAGGGCGTGCTAGTGATTGCGACTGAAGGGAAAGATCCGGTGCTGGTGTGCAAAGGCAAAACCCTGGCGGCAACATTCCACCCTGAATTGAGCGACGACCGGCGCGTTCACCAATACTTTCTGGACCTGGTTGCGAACGGAAAGCATTCCGGAGGCTGACCGTCTGAGGAGCGGCCCACAGCCATGAATTTGAAAACGGTGAAGGGCGCTGAGGGGGCTCTCGGCAAGAAGGAATTTAGTGACTCAGGCGACGCCGAATCAAAGTGGCCAAGCCAACCAGGCCGCCGCCGAGTAAGGCGAGCAGACCAGGTTCCGGAGAGACAGAGGATTTTACGACGGCAGGTGCTGCAAAGGAATACGCAGCCAGGATCAGGACTAGCAGAATGACAGGGCCCAACTTTCGCACGGTGAAGCTCCTTTCACCTTAAACAGTGGCAAGTGCGTCTCCAATCATCCGAATTATTACAATCCGTTCACAGAGAACGTTTTTGGGGCAAACTATGCCCCTGAACGCTGAAAGGCTCAAACGTTTTCCAGAGGCTCGGCTTTTTTGTGTGCACCACTT
This sequence comes from Terriglobales bacterium, assembly GCA_036521955.1. Lineage (GTDB taxonomy): Bacteria > Acidobacteriota > Terriglobia > Terriglobales > Acidobacteriaceae > Acidiflorens. The sequence continues at coordinate 48,749 of DATDGS010000056.1, read as the reverse complement.
TGCACAGTCTTGACAACGGAATGCCGACTTCGGGCTCGGGGGGCGGGGCCCGGGCACGATCCGGTATGCTGTGAAATTCTGAGCTTTTGTCTGCACCTGCATGGAGCCTGCTCCCGAGATAGAAGTCAGCGCGGTGTCGTTTGCGTCGTACGCGCGCCTGCTGGGCGGCAACCGGAACTTTCGCCGCTTGTGGAGTGCGCAAGTCGTCAGCGAAATCGGCGACTGGTTTTACACGCTCGCGATTTACAACCTGCTGCTGCAACTCACGGGACGCGCTGGATCGGTGGCGCTGGCGCTGGTGCTGCAAGTTCTGCCGCAGACTTTTATCGGGCCAACAGCGGGCGTACTCAACGATCGGCTGCGGCGCAAGCATGTGATGATCGCGTCCGACATCGGACGCACGGTGATCGTGCTCTGCATGTTGCTGGTTCGCACAAAAGAAAGGGTGTGGCTGGTCTATCCACTGCTGATGGCGGAAACATTGCTGGCCGCTTTTTTTGAACCGGCCCGCAATGCTGTGATCCCGAACATCGTGGAGCGGGAAGAGATGGTGGTGGCGAACACGCTCTCCTCAACTACGTGGAGCGTCAATCTCATGGTGGGCGCGACCCTGGGAGGCGTGGTTGCGGCGCTGCTTGGCCGCAATGCAGTCTTTCTACTGAATGCGCTGTCGTTTCTAGCTTCCGCGGCGTTGATCTGGAGGATGCGTTTCGCCGAGCCCCACGCCGAAGGCGGCCATCCGTTTCGGGCGCGCGAGTTGGTGGATTTTTCGCCGATCCTTGCGGGAATCCGCTACGTGCGGGCGCAGGTTCGCTTGCGCTCGACGATTTTTGCGAAGGCCGGAAACCTGATCGTCGGACCCGGCTGGGTGCTGTTCACGGTGATGGGACAAAGTGAGTTTGCCGTCCGCTGGCGCGGCATGGCGCCGGAACGCGGCGCGTTTCTCGGGATGAGTCTGCTGCTCGGCGCCCGCGGCCTGGGCGCGCTGCTCGGGCCTGTCTCCGCCGCTCGGTGGGCGGGGCATTGGAGGCATCGCCTGGAAGTCGCGATCTTCTGGGGGTACCTAGGCGCTGCCGCCGGCTACACGCTACTCGGCGTGTCGGGGCATCTCTGGCAAGCTTGTGTTTGCGTGGCGCTGGCGCACTTCGGAAGTTCGATCGTGTGGGTGTTTTCGACCACTCTGTTGCAGATGCAAAGTGAGGATAAATTTCGCGGGCGCGTGTTTGCCGCCGACCTCGGCCTCTCCATGTTCACGATTGCCGCCGGGGCATATCTTGCCGGACGCTTCGTGGATTGGGGTTTCGCCGCGCGTCACGTCGCCAGCGTCGCCGGCATGTTGATGCTGATTCCGGCGGGGCTCTGGGGTTTGGCGGTGCGGCTGAATTCGGCGGCAGCGTAGATCGATCACCGGGGCTAAAGCCCACATTGATTAGAGAAGCTCACGCGGCCCTGAAGGGCCGCTCTTCCACGGCGATGCGCGCATTTGCCGTGCTCCTACTTCTCGGGGTTTTGGGTTCGCGCGGTTAAGCCAGTTGGTCGATCTTCGCCGCCAGGATGAAATCCGACTCGGTCAGCCCGTCCACCGCGTGTGTCCAGGTCGTGATCTCTGCCTTCCCCCATCCCAGTAGAACGTCAGGATGATGTCCCTGCGCCTCGGCCACTTCGCCAACGCGATTCACGAAAGCCAGGGCTGACCTAAAATCGGGGAATTTGAAGGTGCGCACAAGGTGATGTTCGTTGACGATATTCCACTGCGCAGGTTCCGCCAACTGCTGATGAATTTCCGCAAGTCTGTTTCCCTTGAGCGGCGGCACACCACCTCGGCAGGGGACACAATTTCGGTCTGCAAGCATAGAGCCACTCATGAGAGTTTCCCTAGAACGGAATGTCTTCGTCCGTAATCGGAGAACTGCCCGCCGGCGCGTGCTCCGGCTCAGGTGCGCTCTGGTCGAAGTTGTTCCCGCCTGCCGATGACGATGACGACGATCCGCGCGAGCTGCCGGCATAGTCGCCACCGCCGCCTTCGCCGCGTCCGCCGAGCAACACCAGATCGTTGGCCACGACCTCGGTCATGTATTTCTTCTGGCCAGTCTGTTTGTCGTCCCAGGAGCGGGTCTGCAGGCGGCCCTCGATGTAGACTTTGCCGCCTTTTTTCAGATACTCGCCGGCAATCTCCGCCAGGCGCTGCCAGAGCACCACGTTGTGCCATTCGGTGCGGTCCTGCCACTGGCCGTCTTTGCCTTTGAAGCGCTCGTTGGTGGCCAGGGTGATCTTCGCGACCGGCGTACCCTGCGGTGTGAACTTCACTTCGGGATCCTTGCCCAGGTTCCCAATCAGGATGACCTTATTTACACTTTTCATGAGTGCGAGCTCCTTCGAGGAGGCTGACGTCCAAGATGCTCACTATAGCAGAATTGGACGACTTCTTGGCGGTGTCGCACGTACAAGAAATTTGTGATGAATCGGACGGGCTTGGGGAAGCCGATCTGCCGCAATTCCCCTGTAGATACCTGGCTTGCTGCGCCTCGGGCGACACAAAACTTGGGAACGCGGCACGCAGGAGACGGGGCAAGGTGCCCGTTTCTACCCAAAGATCTGAAACAGCATCAGGTATACGATTACGCCGGTCACCGAAACATAAAGCCAAAGTGGATACGTCCAGCGCGCGATGGCCCGATGCCGGTCAAACTGCTCGCGCAATCCACGGGTCAGCGTAATGAGCACCATCGGCACAATCACGATCGCCAGGATCGTGTGCGACGTCAAGATGGTGCGGTAGAGAATGCGGGCCCAGCCCGGTCCGTGAAAATACACGATGCCGCCGTGACCAGGCCAGTGGTAATACAAATACGACGTAAGGAAAAGGGAAGAGGTGACGAACGCAGCGATCATTACCGCACGGTGTGCGGCCATCTTGCTGCGCGCAATTAGCGCCCGTCCGGTAACCAGGAGCACCGCGCTCAATCCGTTGAGCGTCGCGTTGATCTTCGGGAAAATGGAGTAGTCGGTCATAGGGGAAATCTACTTGTACTGGGAACGGAGCGACTTGGCAAGGTTTGGGCGAGGTCAGAGGTCAGATTGCAGAGGTGAAACCCGACCTTGCTCTTCACCTCTGCAATCTGACCTCTCACCTCTGACCTTTCACCTCTCGCTCCTTCGGCCCGCTTGCGTATAAAATGGGAACACGATGCCTGATGTGTTGCGCCCTCAGCCGCCGATCGCGGAGGCTACAAAAGAATCTGGCACGCGCCCGCTGCCGGTAGTCGCCGTGTGGGCGCGCGATCTGCTCGTCTCGGTCGCCATTTCCGCTATATTCATTATCTTCCTCTACCAGCCGGTAAAGGTCGAAGGCACCAGCATGATGCCCGGTCTCCAGGACCAGGAGCGGATTTTCGTCAACAAATTCGTCTATCGCTGGGAACCGATCGAGCGCGGCGACATCGTTGTCTTCCGTTATCCCCGCGACCCGTCGAAGAGCTACATCAAGCGCGTCATCGGTGCTGCCGGCGACCGCATCCGCATCGAGAACGGCCAGGTCTACGTGAACGGCAAGGCGCTCGACGAAGGCTACGTTCCCAGCGATTACGCGGATCCCCGCTCGTATGGCGAAGTCCTGGTTCCGTCGCATAGCTTTTTCGTCCTCGGGGATCATCGCAATATGTCGAACGACAGCCGGGATTTTGGTACCGTTAATGAGCGCTACATCTACGGCAAAGCCGTCTTCGGATATTGGCCGATGGAGAAGCTGGGGCGGCTGCGGTAGGGCAGCTCTCGGCTGTCAGCCGTCAGCTCTCAGTAAACGCAAAGAAGGCAACGGAAATAGTGGCGATTATGCGCGTAACGCAGAATAACGATTGATCGTACTGAGAGCTGACAGCTTTCTACTGACACCCTCTCGCTCTCCTGCTAGAATCTCTGAAATCAACTCCCAGGAGTTCCAATGCAAGCGATCCTTGCACTCGAAGACGGCAGGGTCTTCCGAGGCAAAGGCTACGGCGCTAAAGGCGAGTGCTCGGGCGAAGTCGTTTTCAATACGTCCATCACCGGCTACCAGGAAATTTTCACTGACCCGTCGTACGCCGGGCAGATCGTAGTCCTGACTAATCCCGAAATCGGAAATTACGGCACCAATCCCGAAGACAACGAGGCGGTGCGTCCGTACATCGAGGGTCTGATCGTTCGCGAATTTTCGAAAGTCAGTTCCAACTGGCGCTCGCAGCAGGTCACGGACGAGTTCATGGAGCAATTCAAGATTCCGGTGCTCGCCGACATTGACACGCGGGCGCTGGTGCGCCACCTGCGCACCTACGGAGTGATGCGCGGCGTGATCTCGACGCTCGAAGACGATACCGACAAGCTTGTAGCCAAGGCGGGAGCGATCCCAAAAATGGACGGTCAGGATCTCGCCAAGGTTGTCTCCACCAACCGTACCTACGTCTGGGAGACGGGCGAGCGCTCACACTTGCCCGATGAAATTGTTGGAGTAAAAGACGAACCGGCGCGTTTCCACGTGGTCGCCTATGATTTCGGCATCAAGCAGAACATTCTGCGCAAACTGCGCGGAGAAGGCTGCAAGGTGACAGTCGTCCCGGCGCAGACGACAGCGGAGGACGTGCTGGCGCTGAAGCCCGACGGCGTGTTTCTTTCGAACGGACCGGGCGACCCTGAGCCCTGCACCTACGCGGTCGACAATATTCGACGCCTCATGGGACGGCAGCCGATTTTCGGAATCTGCCTGGGACATCAGTTGGTCGGAATTGCGCTCGGAGGAAAAACCTTCAAGTTGAAATTCGGCCACCACGGTGGGAATCATCCGGTGAAGCAGCTCGCGAGCGGCAAGATTGAGATCACCGCGCATAATCACAACTTCGCCGTCGATCCCGATTCGCTGCCGCAGAGCGAAGTTGAACTGACGCACATGGATCTGAACGATTCGACGCTTGAAGGTATGCGGCATCGGAATTTGCCGCTGTTCACGGTGCAGTATCATCCGGAAGCTGCGCCGGGGCCGCATGATTCGCACTATCTGTTCAAGGATTTCGTGAAGATGATGGAGGAGTGCAAAAGATAGTCACCAGTTGTCGGTGGTCAGTTGTCAGTAAACAAGAGCTTGAGCGGAACACGCGTTCCGGTGCGTCGTGCCGTTCGAACTAGCGAAGAATGGATCCGAGATGTATGAATACTGTTGCAGATTGGAGCCTGTTAACCTAGCAGGAGTTCGAGACCGTGCCTTCAAGCGTCCCGCAACCGACAACTGGCCAATGGCCGCAAACAACTGGTGTAAATGCCAAAACGAACTGATATCTCGAAAATCCTGATCCTCGGCTCCGGCCCCATCGTCATTGGCCAATCGGCCGAGTTCGACTACTCCGGCACGCAGGCTTGCAAAGCGCTCAAGTCGGAGGGCTTTGCAGTTGTGCTTGCGAACTCGAATCCGGCGACGATCATGACCGATCCCGGATCGGCGGACCGCACCTACATCGAGCCACTCACGCGTGAATATCTCGAAGAGATTATTCGCGTCGAGCGCGAAATGTCGCCCAGCGCGGGTTTTGCCATTCTGCCCACCGTCGGCGGACAGACAGCGCTCAATCTCGCCATTGAACTTGCTGACGGCGGGGTGCTCGACAAGTACAACGTGAGTCTGATCGGCGCGCAGATCAACGCCATCAAGAAGGCTGAAGACCGTCTGTTTTTCAAAGACGCCATGCAACGCATCGGGCTTGACGTGCCGAAATCGGCGCTCGTGAGCAACCTGAAAGACGGCATCGAATTCGCCGGCAAAATCGGTTTCCCGGTCATCATTCGTCCCTCGTTCACGCTGGGTGGCACTGGCGGAGGCATCGCCTACAACCGCGAAGAACTGATGGAAGTGCTCGCCCGCGGCCTCGACCTCTCGCCCGCGCATGAGTGCCTGATCGAGGAATCCGTTCTTGGATGGAAAGAGTACGAGCTCGAGGTGATGCGCGACACGAAGGACAACGTCATCATCATCTGTTCGATCGAAAACTTCGATCCCATGGGTGTGCACACCGGCGATTCCATCACCGTCGCCCCTGCGCAGACGCTCACCGACCGCGAGTACCAGGTGATGCGCGACGCCTCGATTGCCGTGATTCGCGAGATCGGGGTTGAAACCGGGGGGTCGAATATCCAGTTCGGCGTCAATCCGTCGACCGGGCGCATGGTGGTGATCGAAATGAACCCACGCGTCTCACGCTCATCCGCACTGGCTTCGAAAGCGACCGGATTCCCGATCGCGAAAATTGCCGCCAAGCTTGCCGTAGGGTATACGCTTGACGAGATTCCTAACGACATCACGCGCAAGACGCCGGCCTGCTTCGAGCCCACGCTCGACTACGTGGTTGTCAAGATCCCGAAGTGGCAGTTCGAAAAATTTCCTGGCGCCGACGAATCGCTGGGACCGCAGATGAAATCGGTCGGCGAAGTGATGGCCATCGGCCGCACCTTCAAAGAAGCGTTGCAGAAGGGAATCCGTTCGCTCGACACCGGCAAGCGGGTTGGCTCGCAAAAGATCGAACCTAAAATTCTTACGCAGCGCCTGGTCACTCCGCATCCCGAGCGTCTGACCTATGTTCAGTATGCGCTGCGCCAAGGTTTCACGATCAAGCAGATCGCGAAGATGACCTCGATCGACCCCTGGTTCCTCTACCAGCTCAAAGAGATTAACGACATGCAACTGGAGATGGAGAAGCATCCGATGGAATCGATCCCCACCGAGGTGCTGCGCGAAGCCAAGCGCATGGGATTCTCCGATGGGCGCCTCGCCGGAACCTGGCGTCTGGACGGCAAAGGCGGCCAGGAACAAGTTCGTCACTTCCGCCAGAAGCACGCGCTGAAGCCGGTCTACAAGCGCGTGGATACCTGTGCGGCGGAGTTCGAAAGCTACACACCCTATCTCTACTCAACCTACGAGGAAGAAGACGAGGCGACGCCCACCGCGAAGAAAAAAGTCGTCATACTCGGTTCCGGCCCCAACCGCATCGGGCAGGGAATTGAATTTGATTACTGCTGCTGCCACGCCAGCTACGCGCTGCGTGAGGATGGCTACGAAACCATCATGATCAACTGCAATCCCGAGACGGTCTCGACCGACTACGACACCAGCGACCGTCTCTACTTCGAGCCGCTCACGCTTGAAGATGTGTTTGCCGTCTGCGAACACGAAGCTTCCGGAGGCGCGCCGGTCGGCGTGATCGTACAGTTTGGGGGGCAAACCCCGCTGAATCTCTCGCTGCCGCTCAAGGCGGCAGGCGTCAACATCATTGGCACCACGCCCGAATGCATCGATCTGGCGGAAGACCGCAAGCGCTTCGGGAAACTGCTGGAGGAACTCGACATCCCGCAGGCTCCCGGGGCCATGGTGGCTTCGGTCGAAGAGGCCGTCGAAGCGGCGAAAAAGATTGGATTCCCGGTGCTGGTGCGTCCTTCGTATGTGCTCGGAGGGCGAGCCATGGTTATCGCATACGACGAAGACACGATTCAACAGTACATGAAGCAAGCCGTCGAGTATTCGCAAGACCGGTCCATTCTCATCGACAAATTTCTGGAAGACGCGATTGAAGTTGACGTCGACGCGCTCTCCGACGGCGAAGACGTGGTGATCGGCGGCATCATGCAGCATATCGAAGAGGCCGGCATCCACTCCGGTGACTCTTCGTGCGTCCTACCGGCGGTTGACATCCCGGCGCCGCTGCTTAAGCGCATGCGCGATTACACGTTCAAACTAGCGCGCGCGCTCAAAGTAATCGGCCTGATGAACGTGCAGTTCGCGATCCCGCGCAGATCGGAGCCCGGCCAGCACACGGCCAGCGGGAACGGTAAGGTCTACGTGCTTGAAGTGAACCCGCGCGCCTCGCGCACCGTCCCCTTTGTTTCAAAAGCGACCGGCGTGCCCATGGCCAAGATTGCTGCTCGACTGATGACCGGCCGCAAGCTGCGTGAGTTCCTTCCTGAATACGTCGAACGCGGGACAGACCTCGACACGGGCCGCTGCTTCTACGTGAAGTCGCCTGTCTTTCCCTGGTCGAAATTCCCCGGCGTTGACACCGTTCTTGGCCCCGAAATGCGCTCCACCGGAGAAGTCATGGGCATCGCCGACAACTTCGGCGAAGCTTTCGCCAAAGCCCAAATTGCCGCCGGCCAGAAACTGCCGACGAAAGGCACGGTCTTCATCAGCGTCACCGACCATGACAAGCCGCAGATGGTCGACGTCGCGCATCGCTTTGTCGACATGGGATTCAAACTAGTGGCCACGCACGGCACAGCGGACGTCCTGGAAGAATCTGGATTGGCGGTGGAGCGCGTCTACAAGGTAAAAGAGGGCCGTCCCAACGCAGTGGACCTGATCAAAGCCGATCGCATTCAGTTGATCGTGAACACGCCGCACGGTCCCGATCCTTACTTCGACGAGAAAGCCATCCGCCGGGCCGCGGTCACCGGCCACATTACCACCATCACCACGCTCTCTGCTGCCCGAGCCGCCGCGGAAGGTATCGCCGCCCTGCAGCGCGGAGAAGTACGAGTGCAAGCTCTGCAGGCGCTGCACGCGGAGAGAGCCGCCACCAAATAACGTCGCAATGGCTAAGCTTGCATGAGTATGACCAAAGTCCCGATCGTCCTCTTCGCCATTCTCGGCCTTCCCCTCTTCATCGCCGCCGTTGCCGATGGAAGACGGCCGCTTTCTGCTCAAGCTCAGTGCGCAGGGTACCCTGCAAACTTCCTCCGATCCGCTGTCTGGCCACGGCAGGGACGATTTTTTCTACGACTCGGGCGACCGCCGTACCCCGCTCTCGAACGCGGGAGTTTGCAAGGCGTCTGGCAAATTGAAACCATGGTTGACGAGCCGAGTTCGACTCCGTTTGCCCGTTTCTTTGTCGGGACCGAAGACCAATATCGCCACGAAGTCGACCCCAACGGCAAAGAACCCGCCTGCGAGTGAGTCTCCCGGCCTGAGTTCAAGGTGACAAACTCTCGACCCAGACTCCATAATTGATGGTGGTCGCAAGGACGAACGACGAGCGACAAACAACCAACTATTAACGACCTGGAGCCCAGCATGCTTTTGTCCGGAATCTTCCCACCGATTACGACGCCCTTCTATCCCGATGGCGAGGTCTATTACAAGAAAATCGAAACGAACGTGGAGCGCTACTCGCGCACGCCTGTGGCCGGCATCGTGGTGCTCGGCTCCACGGGCGAAGCCATCCTGCTCTCTGACCAGGAACGCCGCGACGTGCTGAAGACTGCACTGGCCGCCGCCGCGCCCAATAAAGTGATGATCGCAGGCACCGGCATCGAGTCCGCCCATGAAACTTTACGCCTCACCGAATACGCCGCCGAACTCGGTTACGACGCCGCCATGGTACGTACTCCGCATTACTACAAGAAGCAGATGTTGCCGGCGAACCTGCTCGCTTTTTATCGCACCGTAGCCGACCGGTCGACGCTTCCGATCATCATCTACAACTTCCCGCAGGCCACCGGATATGACATCCCCGCTGAAATCGTGATCGAACTCTCTGGCCATCCCAACATCGTCGCCATCAAAGAATCTAGCGGCAACCTCGACAAAGTGAAAGCCATGGTCGAGGGCACGCGCCAGATGAAAAGGCAAGCCACAGTGTCGGAAACATTTGAGGCCGTCACTCCGCGCATGCTCAAAGCCGCGGCTGCGGAAAGCGAAAAGCAAAGCGGGGAACTGCTCAGCGTAGCCTCGCTGGCGGGCTCGGCTGAAGCGAGGGAGCGACCGGCGTCCGCGACCGTCCACGATGGCGCAGACGGCGCCACAAAGCCTTCGTCTTCCGCCGTATCCGTCGTAGGAAAATTGAAGACCCGCCAGAAGGAAGTCGGCTTCCAGGTCATGGTTGGCGCCGCTCACCAGCTTGAACCGTCGCTCGGACTGGGAGCGGTAGGCGCGATCCTCGCGTTCGCATGTCCCGCACCCATGGCATGCTACGAAATCTTCGCCGCGCTCAAGGACGGAGACCATGCGCTCGCGCGCGAAAAACAAGAGCGAGTGAAACTCGCTTCCCAACGCGTGGTCGGTGAGCTCGGAATCCCCGGCGTGAAGCATTCCATGGACATCAACGGCTACTTTGGAGGCCCGTCGCGCCTGCCATTCCTGCCCCTCAGCGGCGAGCAGAAGGCAGAGATCGAGAAGTTGATGGCCGGAATCAAGAGCTAACTTGCCATTGTGTCAAACGCAACTTGGTGGATGAATTGTCATCCTGAACGAAGTGAAGGACCTGCTTTCTGCGGCGCCCTCCAGGTATTTGTATTTGACAATGCAGGGGCATATGATTGGAACGAACGTTCGACTAGATGGCCACTCCACCCGCAGCCCGCGCTTCCCGGCGTCCCAGAAAGAAATCCAAGCCTGCAACCGTGACCCGTTTCCACCGGCGTCTCGGGCAAATTCTCGACCATGCGACGGAAGTTTTCTGCCTCAAGGGATACGAAGGCGCTTCCATGCGCGATCTTTCTCGTGCCACCGGCATGTCGCTGGCGGGGCTTTATTACTATTTCGAGTCCAAAGAACGTTTGCTGTTTCTGATTCAGAAGCACACTTTCTCGACCATTCTCGAGAAGCTCAAAGCGCGGCTCGAGAATGGCACCGATCCCGAAGAGCAGATCCGCATCTTCATCCTGAACCACCTCGAATATTTTGTGAGCAATCAGCAGGGTTTGAAGGTGCTCTCGCATGAAGACGACTCTTTAAAGAACGGCCTGGGTTCCGAGATCGCTGGCATCAAACGTGATTACTATCGTATCTGTCACGGGCTGATGGAAGACCTCCGGCGCAGGCGCGGCCTCGATTTCAACACACGCACCGCGGTCATGAGTCTGTTTGGCATGATCAACTGGATCTACACTTGGTACAGCCCGCGGGTAGACGGCAACGCGGAAGGGCTCGCACGGCAGATGGGCAACATTGTTCTCAACGGAATTGTGCGCGGCAGCAAGCCGCGCAAGAAAACGAACGCGAATAAGTTAACTCGAAATTAACTAAGGAGCGCATTATGGCAACCATCACGCAGCCGGCCACCGGCGAAACCACCAGGCAACTCATCAATTATCGCACCGACGCCGGCGTGGCGGTGATCGAGATGAACGATCCTCCGGCGAACACCTACACCTACGAAATGAACCGCCAGCTCGACGAGGCCATCCTCAAGGCACGCATGGATAACGATGTGCACGTGATCGTGCTCACCGGTGTGGGCGACAAGTTTTTCTCCGCCGGCGCCAACATCAAGATGCTGGCCTCGGTCGATCCGACCTTCAAGTATTACTTCTGCCTGCACGCGAATGAAACGCTGCTGCGACTGGAACACACGCCGAAACTCGTGATTGCCGCGATCAACGGGCATTGCGTTGGCGGCGGGCTCGAGATCGCCATGGCTGCCGACCTTCGAATTGCGCGCAAAGATGCGGGCAAGATCGGCCTGCCCGAAGTGAACCTCGGCGTGCTGCCCGGCACTGGGGGAACGCAGCGCCTCTCTCGCCTCGTGGGGAAGAGCAAAGCCATCGAACTGATGATCACCGGCAACACGTTCTCATTCGAAGAGGCGCAGGAATTCGGCATTGTGAACGATATTTTCGAGCGCGATGGTTTCATGGAGAACATCCTGGAATACGCGCGCCAGTTCACACCACCAAACAAGGCCGCGAAGGCCGTGGGACGCATCAAGCGCGCCGTGCAGACGGGATGGGAAATCCCCATGGAGTCGGCGCTCGCTGTCGAGCGCGAGAATCAACAGATATTGTTCCAGAGCGACGACGCCAAAGAAGGTCTGGCCGCTTATGTTGAGAAGCGTCCGGCAATATTTACAGCGAAGTGAGAACAATAGCTTGAACCACAGGGGGCGCAGAGGTTCACAGGGGAGAACCCGCAGGGGCTTTTCTGTGAACCTCTGTGCCCCACCTCTGTGCCCCCTGTGGTAAAGATGTGAGGTCCTATGCCAGGCAAAGTAGCGAAAATCGGAAACTTCAGCGACTGGGTTGGTCTGTTCAACGAATGGCGCAAGGAAGTCGGCGTCGACAAAGACGACGTCGAGGCCTTCCACTTCGATACGCTCTACGGTGCGATCGAGACCGAGGAGATCCAGTTCGGTTCCTACAAAGGCCGCAACAAGTGGGAGAACCTGCGCCAGGTACCCACGCAGCAGATGCGCGACGCGCTCATGAACATGATCATCTACCAGGGCGACACCGAATTTGCCAGCGTGGAGCAGCAGCGCAACCTGTTTACAACCGCGCCGACGGAGTATGATCGCCGCGCCCTCACTCGCGTCATGATCGAAGAGATGCGGCACGGCTGGCAGATGTGCGCTCTGCTCATCGACTTCTTCGGTTCTTCCGGCAAGGTGGAAGCTCAGAAAATGCTGGAGCGCCGGGCGTTTGAAAACAAGCGGCTGCTAGGTACTTTCAATGTCGACGTCGATAACTGGCTCGACTTTTTCACCTACACCGATTTCGTGGATCGCGACGGCAAATTCCAGCTGCAGATGCTGAAGTATTCATCGTTCGCGCCGCTTGGACGCTCGACCTCTTACATGCTGCGCGAGGAAGCCTTCCATATGGGGACGGGCCACGATGGCCTGCGCCGCGTGGTCGAAGCGGGCGTGATCCCGCGATGGCTCTTGCAGAAATACTTGAACAAGTGGATCTCGAGTTCGTTCGACCTCTTTGGTACAGATCATTCTTCCTCGGCGCACTGGGCCTATGTCTGGGGAATTAAAGGCCGGTACGACGAACCGCAGAATGATAAGGCCGCCGATCTCGACGACCTGAACGACTATAGCCGCCACTTATATCGGCGGGAAGTCGGGGGATTGGTGGAGCGGCTGAACACGTTCCTGGCTCCAGGCGAAAAGAAGTTCTTCACACCCGACATCCGCTTCAACCGAAACATCGGACGATGGGCAGGGCAGAAGTACCACTGCGAGACCGGCGAGCCATTGGACGATCGCAGCTACGAGGAGTGCTGCGAAGAGAATCTTCCCAGCGCGAAAGATAAAGAATTGCTTCTTGACATTCTCCGCAACGAAAAGAAGTGGATCAAAGAAAAAGAGGGAGCGCGCGATCCGCTCTCCACCATTGGTGAGCCGCGCCGGCAAGCGATCAATTTATAGTCAGCCAACAGCGAACGACTGGGGAGAATGACCACCGCCGCCACAAGCCGAGTCGAGGTAGTCGCTGCGACGCGTATCGCCCGCGTCACGCTGATCAACCCACCTCTCAACATCATTGACCTCCCGATGATGCTGGAGTTGCAGCGGACGCTAACGGAAATCGAATCGCGCGCTGGAATCTCGGCAATTCTCTTCCAAGGCGACGCCCGCGCGTTCTCCGCCGGTGTGGATATCAAAGCCCACCTCCCCGAACAAATCCGTGAGACGCTAACGAATTTTCATGCGGTGGTCCGTGCGATTGTGGCCTCGCGCAAAGTTACGATTGCCGCCGTTCGCGGCGCTTGTCTTGGTGGAGGCGCGGAACTAGCCGCCGTCTGCGATATGGTTTACACCGCGCACGACGCCACCTGGGGATTTCCTGAGATCAAGCTGGCATGCTTTCCGCCAGTGGCGGCGGTGGCGCTGGCGACGCTCATCGGTCAGAAGCGCGCTGCGGAGCTCATCCTTACCGGGCGCAAGTTCTCGGGCCACGAGGCCGCGGCGATGGGCTTGGCGAACCGATCCGTTGCGGCTGAAGAACTCGACTCGGTCGTCGAGCGGACGCTGGCTGAACTCCGCGCCCTCAGCCCGGCCGCGCTCGCTCACGCCAAAAAAGCCATCTACGCCTGGGATGCGATTCACTTTGACAAAGGGCTGGCTCGGGCCGAGAAGATTTATCTTGAAGAACTCATCTCGACCGCAGACGCGCGCGAGGGTATTATTGCCTTCCTTGAGAAACGACCACCAAAATGGACAGGCAAGTAGAGAACGCGAGGGTTGAAGTCGGGACAGGCGCCAGAACAAAGACCGGCCCGAAACAGCCGCAGAGGTCCGGTCACCTGATGTGCCTCACGCCATTGTGGGGCGTGGCCTGCTTTCTCGGCTGCGTTTACTTCGCGTGGATTTCCTTTGGCCACGTATCTCGCCACGAGTACGAATGGCCGCACGACCTCTGGACGGCAGCGACCTACATGGTGTGGATCGTGCTGCTGGTCGGCCTGGCGCTCGACACGCGCTGTCCGCGCGAGCGCGTATTTTTCGGCCTGCTGGTCATCAATTTTGTGGTCGGCTGCGGGTTGACGCTGTGGCACAACGTTCCGTCTGTCGACGTGCGGGTGGCACGAATTGGAACCGGCGCGCTCTGGGCGATGGCCGCGCTGGTGAGTCTGATTACATTGCGAAGCGAACCCGAGCTTCGCCGGAATAAAATCTGATTTGGACGCTGCTTGCCGCGTCTTGCTGCCGAGTGAGACGGGCAAGCCCCGTCTCTACGGATAAGACCAAACCATGGACTTCGAAATCTCTCCCGACCAGGTTAAAGCGCTGCAGCAGCGTGGGAAAACATTTACGCTGCTCGATGTTCGCGAAGCTTGGGAATATGAAGCATCCCACATCGAAGGAGCTAATCACATTCCGATGGGCGACATCCCGACGCGAGCTCACCAGGAACTCGATCCCGACGATCACATCGTGGTCATGTGCCATCACGGCGTGCGCTCGCTGTCGGTCACCAACTGGCTCCGCCAGCAGGGATACGAGAAAGTTCAATCCATGCGCGGCGGGATCGACGGCTGGGCGCGAACCGTGGATCCCAAGGTGCCGCTTTACTAAAAGCAGAAGTTAGCATTTAGCTCTTGGCCATTGGCGGACCAAAAGCCTCTGCGGCGGCGAGCGGCGAAACTGAGAACTGACGACTGAGAGCTGCCTTGATCACCGACTGCCATATCCACATCGAGCCGCTCGAACTGTTTAAGCCGCATGCGCTGGAACTGATGAAGCGCAAGCGCGCTAATTTCGATGAGATCGCAGAATATTGCCGCTCACCCAAGTTGTTTCTGAAATATCTGGACCGTTGCGGCGTTGACCGCGCCGCGCTGATCAACTATGTTGCGCCCGAAGTGATCGGCTTTACCCCGGAAGTTAATCAATTCGTCGCCCACTACACGATGTACGATCCCAAGCGCATGATCTCCTGTGGCAGCCTGCATCCGCGACACACGAACAACATCATGGCGGATGTCGAGCACATCCTGCGCCTCGGGCTCCGCATGATCAAGATCCACCCGCCACATCAATTGCTCTATGCGAACGATTATCTGAACGGAGTGACGGAACTGGAAATCATCTACCGGGCGGCCGAGGCCAACGGGATCCCCGTGATGTTCCACACCGGGACGTCGATTTTTCCGGGCGCCCGCAATAAATATGGCGACCCGATCTATATTGACGATGTTGCGGTCGATTTCCCCAAGCTCAAAATCTTGCTGGCACATGGTGGCCGGCCGCTCTGGATGCACACCGCGTTTTTTCTTATCCGCCGGCACCCGAACGTCTATCTCGACATCAGTGGCATTCCACCGAAGACACTGCTGAAATATTTTCCGCGGCTCGATGAGATCGCGCACAAGACGCTGTTTGGCACCGACTGGCCGGGCCCCGGCGTTCCTGACGTCGGGCAGAATCTTGCGGAATTCAAGGCGCTGCCCATCAGCGAACAGATGCGAGAGCAGATCTTGAGCAAGACGGCGGCCTCGCTCTGGCCGGAATGACCGGTGATGAGTCGAGAAAAGGCTTAACCACAAGGGCCACAGAGGAACACCGGGGAAAGCCCAAGGTGTTCCCTGTGGCCCCGGTGGTTAGGATCTTGAAGTACTATCCCAATGCGGAGAACGATGAGGTTCTATTCGCCCGCCGCCTTGACGTCCTTGGTCCCGGTCAATTCGTTAACCAGAGTGTTGGCGCCGTAGATGTTGCGAAGCGCTTCAATGATGCCGCGCGAATCGACATGCACGGCCCGCGATTGTCGATCTTCGTAGTAGAAATCCAAAACCAGCGACTGAATATTCCCATCGAAAATAATTCCGACTATTTCGCCAGCCTTGTTCACGGTCGGGCTGCCCGAGTTGCCGCCGATGATGTCGGCCGTTGAAACATAATTCAGCGGCGTATGAAGATTGAGCTTCGACTTCATCTTCGGCCAACTGGCGGCCAGTTTGAACGGAGGCTTGTCCCTGTGCTCCTCGGCATGCTGGAATGCGCCCGCGAAAGTGGTGAAGTAAGGAATCTGTTTTCCATTCTCCTCGTATCCCTTCACCGTGCCATAACTGAGGCGCAGGGTGAAGGTCGCGTCCGGAGGCTGGGTGAAGCCCGTCTGGGCAAACCGGGCCCGTGCGATGATCGCGCCATCGCTCCGCACCACCGCATCCACTTCGTCGTCGGAGCGCTTTCGGACGGCTCGCGCCTCGGGGTCCACGTTGCGCATCAGCACTATCAATGGATCCGTACTCGTATCTACCGCTGCCTTTCCGCCTGCATAGAGTTGCTTGCGGACCATCACATCATCCAGCTTTGTGCCGGCGATCAGCGCCTTAGCAGCCGCTTCGGGAGACTTGCCGCCCAGAGCCGCTTTCACGGCAGCATCTTCGGGTCCGAGCGCTTCCTGCATCATTGCCAGCGAGACGGCCAAAGTCGCGCTTTCAAGATTTTTATAGATAGGGGCGGTGCTGAAGAGTTGCTGTTCGAGCGAGGGCAGGGTGGAATCGCGATACTCGCGCAGCCGGTCGCCGTTTGGCTTAGATTGTTCCTCTGCGAAGCGCACCAGAGTCCGGGCGAATGCTGTCAGGTGAACCGAGTAGAACCCACGCATGCGCTCGACGTAAGTATATCGGTCATAAATCTCCCGGTTAACCCTCATGGCATTGGAAATCTCTTGCCACGGATTAGGCTCGCCGGGGTGCTTATCCATGTAAGCGTTCTCCCGCTCGAGTTCCGCTGTGTTCATCTGTACCGTCACGGCCGTATCCTGCAGTCCTTCATACTCACCCTTAAACGCCTTCTGTGAGTTTTGTAACCCGAACAGCTCTTCCTGGGCTAAGCGCGCATTCTCCGCCGACGCCGCTCCGAATATCTGGAGCATGTCAATCCGTCGCTTGTAGCTGGCCAGGCGCGAGGGATAGTCCACGTTCTTCAGAAACTGCAATTCCGCCATGGTTTTCAGGCGATCTGTGCCTCCGGGGTGCCCGGAAACGAAAATCAGATCATCATCCTTGACCCCCACCTTCGACCATCGCAGATAGTTGTCGAGATGAACCGGCGTATCGTTCTCGTAGACGCGGAAGAAAGTGATGTCGAGGTCATATCGCGGGAAGGTGAAGTTGTCGGGATCGCCGCCAAAAAATGCCGCGTCATATTCGGGCGCAAATACCAGACGCACATCGGTGTACTTCTGGTATTTATAAAGGTTGTAAACTTCGCCCGAGTAAAGTGTGACCACGTCGCAACGCAGGCCGGTCGAAGTCGCGCAGTCGTTCTCGATGGCGCTCATAGCCGAGCGCTGTGCCCGCCCAGCGTCGGCGGCGGACATGGTTGGCGGAGCCGCGGCTCTTACCTTTGCGGTAACGTCGTCGATGCCGACCAGCACGTTCAGTTCAAGGTCGGGACATTTGGCTTCGTCCGCCTGGGTCTTGGCGTAAAAACCAGTCTTCATGTAATCGGTGCCGGCGGTGCCAAGCTTCTCGATGCAGTCGGCGCCGACGTGATGATTGGTGAATGCCAGGCCGTCGGCCGACACGAACGAACCTGAGCCTCCGTTGTTAAATCGCACCGACGAGAGTCGCAGATGATCCAGCCATTCCTGCGTCGGCAGAAAACCGTATTGCTTTTGGACTCGATCTTTAGGAAATGCGTTATATAGCCACATGCCCTCGTCGGCGAGCGCCAACGGCGTTAAAAGGGCAAGAACAACAAGGATGGGGGTGAGTCCAAAAATGCGCAGTCTTGTCTTCATGATTCTCCGAATCGTTCTGGGGATTTGCCGGGGGCACGCGTCTCCAGCGGTCAATGGCAGAGCAACCATTGTACGCCGCGCGCCCTTCCTGGCCAAGGCGCGCGTGTGGAAACTGCCGGCGGTGTAGCGTATAAAGGAGGGTTGCTCGGCCGATTCTTTTTTGTGCGAAAGAGCAATGTAGATTCGTCCGCCTTGCTGCGAGGAGCCCATGTCCAGCGTTACCAGCCTGCACCCCCCCAAGGGATTGGAAGGGGTTGTCGCGACCACGTCCAGGATCTGCTACATCGACGGTGATCAGGGAGTGCTCGCCTATCGCGGATATGACATCCACGATCTGGCCAAACACTCCACCTTTGAGGAAGTATGCTACCTGCTCTGGTTCGGAAGTCTGCCCAATGTCGGCGAACTCAAGGCGCTGCAACAGCGCATGGCGGAGGAACGAAAGCTGGAGGCATCCATCATCTATCGCCTGCAGTTGGCGCCTAAGCATGCGTTGCCGATGGACGTCCTGCGTACGTTGGTTTCCGCGCTTTCTTTTTACGACCCGGAATACGACTGCAGTAATACTGACCACGAGGCAAACCTCAACAAAGCGATTCGCCTGACCTCCCAGATCGCCATGGTCGTGGCTAACTACGATCGCATTCGCAAAGGGAAGGAGCTGGTTGAGCCCGAGCGCTCGCTTTCCCACGCGGCTAATTTCCTGCTCATGCTGAACGGCACCGCACCCTCGAAGACCGCCGAACGCGCCTTTGACATCGCACTCATTCTGCATGCCGACCATGAACTGAACGCCTCCACTTTCGCGGCAAGGATCACGGCCGCAACCCTTTCCGACATGCATTCAGCCATAACCTCCGCCATCGGCACGCTCAAGGGACCACTGCACGGGGGCGCCAACGAGGCTGTCTTCCACATCCTGATGGAAATTGACGCCAACCGCGCTGACCCCGTCGAGTACGTCAAAGGGATGCTGGCCCAGAAGAAGAAAATCCCTGGCTTCGGACACCGTGTCTACCACACGGAAGATCCACGCGCCGCGCACCTTCGGCAGATGTCTCGCGATCTGGGATATTCCAGCGGCGATCCCAGGTGGTTCGAATACTCGCAAAAGATCGAAGACTTCGTGAAGGCTGACAAGAAGCTCAACGCCAATGTGGACTTCTATTCGGCTTCCACCTACCACACCCTCGGTATCGATGTAGACCTGTTCACGCCGATCTTTGCAGTGTCGCGGGTGGGCGGCTGGACGGCACACGTCATCGAACAACTCGACGATAACCGGCTGATCCGCCCGCGTGCCGATTACATCGGTCCGCTCTATCCCCAGAAATATGTGCCGGTGGAGAACCGTTAAGTCATTGTGATTGCGACCACGGGTATTCCCGGCCCTTTTATCGCCCGGCATTCAAGTAACTGTTTCTGTTGATCGGGAGGCCTTTCTGCCGCATTATGGCCCGTTCGTGGTTGTCCTCTCGTCACTTGCCCGGACCTTAGGGCGTGCCCTAATGTCATGAATGAAGCAGTGCGGTCATGTGGGGAACCGCGAAGTCAATAACATTTGGAAGCCACCTGGCACCCCTCCCGCCGTGGCTCCGTTTCCCACCTGTGTTGCACGCGGGCTCGTTTACCCTCATCGACGCCTTTTCAAGAAGGTGGTGCATATGAAGTCGCTATTTCGCTTGCTGGCAGTGCTGGCGATCGCTTTTGCTCCGGAACTTTCTGCCGCACAGGCTGGCTACGAGGTTGTATCCGTGCAAGACGGAGGAACGATCAGGGGCACGGTGACATGGCAGGGAGCTGTGCCTCACTTAATGGCCTCCGATCTCAATAAAGACCCCCAGGTCTGCGACCCGCTGGGGCAGAAGAAGCGAGACCTGGAACGCTTGCTGGTCTCCCCGAACGGCGGCGTGGCCAACGCGGTCGTGTATCTCAGGAACGTCACCCGCGGAAAAGCCATGGATTTGCCGGCGGCGCGCCGGCACCTCAATCAAAAGAACTGCCGTTACGAACCGCATATCCTGCTGGTGCCGGTGCAAGAGATTTTGACCGTGAAGAACAGCGACCCCTTGCTGCACACCGTGCATATGTCAGGCAACGCGGATTACAACCTTCCATTTACTTCCGAGGGGCAGGAGATCACACGTCCCATGACCCGCGAGGGCGAGGTCAGCCTGCGCTGCAACGCCGGCCATGTCTGGATGAACGGCGAGATGATTGTGGCAAAACATCCCTACTACGCGGTGACCGATCAGTTCGGCAACTTCGAGCTCACACAGGTTCCTCCTGGTGATTACGAAATTGTCGCCTGGCATGAAGGATGGAG
Organism: Terriglobales bacterium; assembly: GCA_036521955.1. Taxonomy (GTDB): domain Bacteria; phylum Acidobacteriota; class Terriglobia; order Terriglobales; family Acidobacteriaceae; genus Acidiflorens. Next base: position 28,441 of record DATDGS010000056.1, on the reverse strand, counting down.
GGTGGTCGGCGAGAGCCCGCTCTATGATATTGCAACCCAAGTGCGGGTAAAACGCCCTGTCTTTTCCGATCCTGTCGTCTGGAGCAAATCGGTCAGGGTCACTCCCCATGAAGCGACGGAAGTGAATTTCACTCTGGGGGAACACACGCCGCAAGTGGCCCAAGGGCATTGATCTTCGACTTTCGACTCCAGGCACCAAAGGGACTTCTGACCTCCCACCGCCGATGAGACGGGGCAAGCCCGTCTCTACTTCCTGTATCGAGCATCGCCACAACATCGGTACAATAGAAGCTCCATGCAGCGACGGGTCTATCTCGACAACAACGCGACCTCTCCGGTGCTTCCCGAGGTGCTGGAGGCCATGCAGCCTTACTTTGGCGAATGCTTCGGCAACGCGTCCTCCATCCATCATCATGGACAGGAGACGCGGGCCGCCATCGAGCGCGCGCGCGAATCGGTGGCCGCCATGTTGGGCTGCCGAGCCTCCGAGATCGTGTTTACCAGCGGCGGCACAGAAGCCGACAATCTTGCGATATTTGGTCTAACGCGCGCGGGTGACCACGTAATCACCTCGACCATCGAGCATCACGCCGTACTCAACGCCTGCAAGCATCTCGCAGCTCAGGGATGCGTAGTCACCTACATTCCAGTGGATGGCCGCGGCTTGGTGGATCCGGACGACGTGAAACGCGCAATCCGGCCGAAGACGAAGCTGATCACCATCATGCTCGCCAACAATGAGACCGGCGTGTTGCAACCCGTCGCAGAGATTGGCAAGATTGCTGCCGAAGCTGACATTTATTTTCACACCGACGCCGTGCAAGCGGCAGGCAAGATCGCGATCCACGTCAACAAAATTGGATGCGATCTGCTGACCATCTGCGGCCATAAGATTCACGGCCCGCAAGGCGTAGGCGCACTTTACGTCCGCAAGGGAACCCAACTAGAACCCATGCTCTACGGAGGAAGTCACGAGCGCTCGCGCCGTGCGGGAACCGAGAACGTTCCCGGCATCGTCGGGCTAGGCAAGGCCGTCGAATGGGCGCAAGCCGGGTTCGAACACGGTGGTAATCAAGAGATGGCGATTGCGCGTGATCGTCTCGAAAGGGAACTGCTCAATATTGAAGCCACGGGATTGAACGGCGTGGATTTAAACGGTGAACTTGCGCCCCGCGTGCCGAATACGACCAACATTTATTTCGACGGCATCGAGGGTGAGGCGCTGGTCATCGCGCTGGACCTGAAGGGACTGGCAGTCTCGACCGGCGCAGCGTGCTCCTCCGGAGCAATCGAACCGTCGCACGTGCTGACTGCGATGGGGCTGCGTCACGACCGCGCGAAAGCCAGCATCCGCTTCAGTCTGGGGAAGCAAAATACGCCGGAGGATGTAGACTTCGCACTGGGGTTAATCCCGAAGACGGTTGCTCATTTGCGCGACTTGTCACCAGTGTGGCCGAACAAAGTACTTAGCCGTTAGCACTTAGCATTCCGCCAAACCGGAATCGCGAGGAGCTAATTGCCATGAGCGAAATGCTAGATGCTAATTGCTAAAATGGTGCCCGCTGAAACCATCGCCGTCGCCATGTCGGGAGGAGTTGACTCCTCAACCGTTGCGGCCATGCTGCGCGCAGAAGGGCGCACCGTCATCGGCCTGACCATGCAGCTCTGGAACCAGCGCCGCCTCGCCGGACACGAGGGCATGCCAGAATCCGTCCAGGGACGCTGCTGTTCGATCGACGACGTTTACGATGCGCGCCGCGTTGCCGAAACCCTTGGCGTCCCCTACTACGTGGTCAATCACGAAGAGCGCTTCGAGCGCGACGTGGTTCGTCCCTTCGTCGAGGAATATCTTGCCGGGCGTACGCCGATCCCTTGCAGCCTCTGCAACAATCACTTGAAGTTTGACCAGCTTCTTATTGTGGCACAACAGATTGGCGCCGATAAGATCGCCACTGGCCACTACGCCCAGGTCGCTTTTGATGAACAGCGCAATCGCTGGCTGCTGAAGCGGCCGGCGGACAAGTCGAAAGACCAGACTTACTTTCTCTTCGGCCTTACGCAGGAGCAGTTGAGCCGCACGCTGTTTCCGCTCGGCGGCATGACCAAGCCGGAAGTGCGCGAACTCGCCCGCAAGCACAATCTGGTGATCGCCGAAAAGCCCGACTCGCAGGAGATCTGCTTCGTTCCTGGCGGCGATTACAAGCGTTTTCTTGAAGCTTATCTTACCGAACAAGGAAATAGCCCGACCGAAGTTGGCGGCGAGATGATCACGACCGACGGCAAGGTGATCGGCGAGCACGCCGGGGTTCACAACTTCACGGTCGGCCAGCGCAAGGGACTCGGCGTCGCCACCGGATCGCCCCTCTATGTTATTCAAATCAAGAATGACACGCGGCAGGTGGTGGTCGGCAAGGATGAAGAACTTTACTCGAGCACTCTGCGTGCGCACCGCGTAAACCTGATCTCGACGACGGAGTTGCACGAGCCCATGCGGGTCACAGTGAAGATCCGACACAAACATCAGCCTGCACCCGCCACAATCGAGTCCGCCGAGCCGGACGAGGTCCAAGTTACTTTTGACGAGCCGCAGCGCGCGCTCACGCCTGGCCAAGCTGCAGTCTTCTACGACGGTGACATTGTAGTCGGTGGCGGTTGGATCGAAAGCTCCACCCAGTAAACAAGTGGAGCGACGGGCGTCCCCGCCCGTCCAGTGGGCTGCCGGGCGTGGACGCCCGGCTCTCCATCGGCACGCGTTGATCATCGTTTCTGGTTACCTCGCATAGGTGACGCGCGAGTACTTTCGGTCGATTTCATAGCACCTTCGTGGCCTAGACCTGCCAATGAAGCAGAGTTAGGGTTAGTTCACGACGGGACCTTCGTAGTCTCTCCCCGGTAAGGGTCCGGCGTGGGGAGCGATTTTATGAAAATCTGGCATCTGGCTTATGCGGCATTGGGGATTGCGGTGGCGCGCTGGGTTTTTAAGCGTCAACCAATGCGAGTAACCGATCCCATCACCCGTTTCCGTATCTCTGGCTTGCTGTAAGCACCATTGGTAAGAGGGGCATGGGCGCGCCCCGTTGCGCGTCGCTTCGATCTGAGCGCGTTCATGCCCCATTCCCGTCCCTCGTGCCAATTCTGGAAGTGCTAGTACCATCGTGTCCTTGCGGTAACTTTTTTTCCGTTCCATGTCGCCTAAACTTGCTCAGTGGACCCACTGAGCGCCCACACGAACGTTAGCGCGCACTCAGCGACACAAATCATGCGATTCAGATTCTCCAGATCGCGGTTGATCGTGCCCGTCGCTCTGCTCTTTCTCTTTGCGACGCTGTGTCGCTCGACCGCTTTGGCTCAGGACGATGCACCCTCGCTCGGTGACCTTGCACGCAGTCTGCGCAAGAACAAATTGGAGCAGCAGCCCCAGCAACCCTCAGACCCGGCCGTCGGCTCGGTGATCGATAATGACAATATGATCCAGGTCATGGATGACGCCAAGAACGCACGGCCGGTCAGATCAGACAAGACCGTGTTTTCGATTGACCCTACCGGCAATACCGTCAAAGTATCGTCACCCGATGTAACTTGCAGCCTTTCTTTCAACGCCCGGGCCAGTTCACTCCTCATCAGGCCCATTCTGATCGAAGACTTGCCGCTCACCGAACTGCTCAAACTCGACGGCCCCGGTTCCATTCAAGATGAAAGTCTGCAACTGGAAGTATTCAATGGAACGGACTGGGATATCCGCGAAATCACCATTGGCTTGACGCTCGAACGCAAGCCGGGAGAGAACGTCGAACTGGCCGCGCGTGCGCGTGTAATTCCCGCCGCCGAAGGGCTTGCGCCCATTGCCGTCGAGCGGCGCTCTGACGTAACCCTGCTCTATCACCTCAAGGCCGAGGCCAAGCCCTTCAGCACCACCGCGTTTCACGAAAATATCGGGATCACTCCCGGTGCCGATGAAGACTGGCGATGGTCGATCGTAGAAGCCAAGGGAATCCGGCCGTCGCAAGCGCAATCGGCCCCTGATTCGTTGCAGGAACCGCTGTTTGCTTCGCCGTCGTCGTTGATTCCGGGTGCGAACGGACCCGACCTCCCACCGATCTTTCCCGTAATTCCAGACAAACCGGCACAAGACAAGCCGAGTCTCGAGAAACCCTCGAGCCCCGGGTCAACTCCGCAGCCCTAGAGGCTTGAACCACGGCGGGCACAGGGGTCCACAAAGGAACTAGAAGGTAGGGTTGCCCCGGTGTTCCCGGGTGCCCCCTGTGGTAAAGATTTTTTCCGGCACCAGCCGCTACGATGCAGGCACATCAATCGCCGACAGAAAGCGCGGCTTCTGCCGAGCCTTGGTCCACTGCTCGAACGAATAAGCGATTTTGAGCAGCGTAGGCTCGCTCCAGGCGCGTCCGAAGAAAGAGATACCCACCGGCAATCCCCACAGATATCCGGCCGTCACGTTGATATTGGGATAGCCAGCGACGGCGGCGGCGCTCGAACTGCCTCCGGCCACGTGATCGCCGTTGATCAAATCGGTGAGCCACGCAGGACCCCCCGTGGGCGCGACGAGCGCGTCGAGTTTGAATTTGTCCATGACGAAGTCGATACCCTCGGCGCGGCTGAGTTGGTGATTCTGGGCCAGCGCATCGAGGTATTCTTTCGTGGTGAGCGGACCCTTCAGCTCCGATTTAAGAAAAATGTCTTGCCCGAAATAGGGCATTTCCCGGGCGCGATTGCGTTCGTTGAACTCAATCACATCCTTCAAGTTCTTGATCGAAGAGTTACCGCGACAAGCCAGATATGCCAACAGGTCCGTCTTGAGTTCATAGAGGAAGACGGTCAACTCGCTGTCGTCAAACTTGCCAATGGTGGGGATGTCGGCGGGATCGACAATCTCGGCGCCCGCACGCTTCATCTCGTCGAGGAGCTTGTCCATGAGCTGGTCGACGGCATCGTTGAACCCGAAATATTTGCGCACCACTCCCAAACGCGCGCCTTTCAGTCCCGTGGGATCGAGGAACTTCGTGTAGTCGGCATATTGCTTACGTTGACTGTCCTCGGTCGCGCTATCCTCTGGGTCCGCGCCCGCCATAGCCCCGAGCAGAATGGCTACATCTCGCACGGTGCGAGCCATGGGACCCGCCGTGTCCTGGCTGTGCGAGATCGGAATGATACCGCTGCGACTGATAAGTCCGACCGTAGGTTTAAGCCCGGCCAGACCGTTTGCAGAAGAAGGACACACGACCGAGCCATCCGTCTCCGTGCCCACACCGGCCACGCAGAGATTTGCCGAGACGCCAGCTCCAGTCCCGGAACTCGATCCACAGGGATTGCGGTCGAGAGCGTAAGGGTTGCGAGTAAGTCCGCCGCGCCCACTCCATCCGCTGGTGGAATGACCGGAACGAATATTGGCCCACTCACTGAGATTCGTCTTGCCCAGGATCACTAAGCCGGCCTTGCGCAATTGCGCCACGACGAAAGCGTCGTTCGAAGGACGAGATCCCAGCAGCGCCAGCGAGCCCGCCGTCGTATTCATACGGTCCCCGGTATCGATATTGTCCTTGATAAGGACCGGAATGCCGTGCAGCGGCCCGCGCGCTCCCTTCGACTTGCGCTCCTGGTCGAGCGCGTCGGCAATCTGGAGAGCATCGGGGTTAATTTCGATGACGGAGTTGACCTTGGGTCCGGCTTTATCGATCTCCTGAATGCGCGCCAGATATTTCTCGGTCACGGAGCGGGAAGAGTGCTGGCCGGACTGCAGTGCCTTCTGCAGATCGTCAATGGTCGTCTCGTCGAGCTCGAAGTCCTTCTTGAAATCAACGACGGCTGGAACGGGCGCAGGTGCGGTTGCAGATGGAAGACCGGCAACGCGAGCGGATCCCAGCGCTGGGTAGGCAGCCGTGGCCAGAGCTGCACTCACCCCGGTGCGAAGGAAGTTGCGGCGCGAGTTGGAGTTCGAGTTGGAAGTCGACTTGAACTGCGGCGGAAGCGAATCGGTCGGCATCAAGGCTCCTGCGACGTGAGATGAGTTCGGATGCAAGTCCCGAGCGGGAATCTTACGAAGAGTGCGAGAGAAAGGCAAACCCTCGTACGGAACGTTGTCAGGGATACATCGGAATGGTAGTCTAACGAAGTTGAGCGGGAGTAGTTCAGCGGTAGAACGCCAGCTTCCCAAGCTGGATGTCACGGGTTCGATCCCCGTCTCCCGCTCCAGTAATCCAACAACTTAGCGGAGCAGCGTCAAACGTTGTGTTCAGAAAACTGTTCAATTGGTTTTGAGTTTTCACTGAACACGCTCGGCGCTTGCGGCGCTATCGGAAATGCTGGCGAGTGGAACGGATGTTTGCCTGGTTGCACCAGTTTCGCCGTCTGGTTACACGATGGGAGTACCACGTTGAGAACTTCTTCGGGATGGTTCGTCTCGGCTGTATGAAGATCTTATTCCGATATGTTCGAGAGTCTCTTTAGTGGGCTTTCAGTAATCAGTTTTTTTCCTCTAGCTTGCGGACAATCTCTTCCAGCCTTTGCCGCTTATTCGCATCGGCCTTCTCCTGGATGGCTTTGAGGGCAAGAATTTGGGCTTTCCCCAGACTATCGGCAGCACTGACTACAACGTCAGGGTTTATGCCAGTGCCCTCCCAGTTTTTGCCAGTAGCGGGGTCGACCGCTGTTCCGGTCGGGAGAAACAACGAAAAGTGGTCATCAATACGTTTCATGCTGCCTGGGTTGGCGGCACCGGCGGTGACTTCCCCCACCAGAGTCGCCAGTTTAAGATTTTTCATGTTATAGCAGAACGCCTCGGCGGCAGAGACTGTGTCCTTGCTGGTGAGAAGGTATACATTGCGGTCCAAATATTTCCTTCCCTTAATCGACGGAGAGCTGAAAGACTCCACCGTTTTCGACAGCGGTTTCCAGTAAATTCCGACAAGCTGTTGGGGATTCCCTTCGACGAAATAGCTCACTAGTAAAGCGACTGCATCTGCGCGTCCGCCGTCGTTATTGCGCAGATCGAGGATGAGAGCGTCAGTATTCGAGACAAAATCCATTGTAGCCGCAAGCGTCTCACCAATTGCTTCCGCACGATGAAAGGTGTCAAAAGCGATGTATCCTACATTTCCTTTGAGTATCTCGATTTTTCGGAAGCCGTAATTGACGTCCTTCCCAGCATCGAACCGCTCTTCGCGCGTTGGTGCTGCTGGTGCTGTAGGCTCCTGTGGCAAAACATCGGATGAATAATCAACCTCGAAGTGGAGGTCATGCGCGGCGGACTGCAAGTTCTTGGTCAAACGACGGGCAAATTCTTCGCCACTCGGAGTGTCATAGGCACCACCCTCTTCGTGCTTATGAATCTCTCGGGCGATGTCCGGAGCTTTCTCCGAGTAGATGTACCCGGCAGCGATTTCATTCAGAACACGCTCAATAACCGTACGCCGTGCGGCCTGGTCGAGTGTAGTGCTCTGCGCGTGCAAGAGAGACACGGTTATTATGGCTGTAAGGACAATGAAGATCGTGGCGCGCATCTTCTTCTCTCGTACATAACGGTCACCTGGGCATCATACCGCATCGCATTTCCATGAACACCTTGCATTCTTTCCATCGAAGGTGTTGACCTTAAATTGTTTATGAGACCATCTCTAGTAGATGCAGGCCGAAATTCAAAGACGGGCGACAGTTAGGAAAGATCCCTTATCACGACTCCTGCCATTTGAAGCGCACGCTGCACGCCAGCCAGGAGCCACGCGAATTACTTCGCCAGGCCGGCTACGAAATAGCGTAAATGTACGAAGCGGATATGTGCTGCGGCATGGGCGGATCGTACTCGCTGAAACTACCGGAAATTTCGGCGCCCATCCTGAAGCGCAAGCTGGTCAATATAAAAAAGAAGAGCGGCGCGCCGCTCGCGGTTACGGATTGTCCCGGTTGTGTGATGCAGATCCGCGGAGGCTTGGACAAGCAGAACTCAACTATAAAAGTTGAACACACGGTACAGCGGCTAGCCGACAAACTGGAATAGAGTGCGGTTCGGGCGCCCGAGACTCGGTCGCCGGAGTGGGTCCCGCTACAAATCTGGTTTGATTCCACGCGGCAATCCGGAATTATTTGGGAGGTGTGGTCGAGCTGCTGGCCGCGGACGACATGGCCCTCAACTGGATCATGCCGACTCCCAAGCCTCCCACGGCCCCCGCAAGGAGCCCCAGCAACACCAGCACGGGTACGCTCTCAAGCAGTGACTTCTTTAGGAATTTCGCCATTCTGTGTTCTCCAGTCGGAATCTGTTGCCATGGTGATTTTAGCATTTACGCCTCCAATCCCCCGCCCAGGACAGCTCCGCAAGATATTGTGGCAGAGAGGGATGGCTGCGAAAGTCCCGCCAGCAAAGACGATGGTGAAAAGTTCTGCAGCTAAAAGGGAAGCTCTCGGCGGATTGGAGATGGGCAACCACCAACTGAAAAGGTACGCCTGGACGAAAGCTACCTTCCTCCCTATGATTGTGATCAAGAAAAAAAGGACATTCGAGGTGCATCCGTGACCGAACCAAGTTACGAAGAACTGAAAGCTCGCCTTGCCGATCTGGAAAAGCAGGTCGAAACGAAGAGGAGAAGCGGCGCCATGGAATTCCGGGTGAGCGAGAAGGGCGGCGTGAGCGTGTACGGTTTGGGTCGTTTTCCCGTGACGCTATACTACGAGCAGTGGACGAGACTGCTCGACGCCACCCCCGATCTAAAGGCTTTTATTGAAGAGAATAAGAGCAAGCTGAAGCTGAAGCAGGGCTAGACATCTTCGGGGCTTCGCCCAACAGCAGCGCTTAACCGAAACCTCCGCTCGCCGCAAATTCCAGCTCCGCTCAAGTGGGCCGACGCTTGTCGGCCCACTCATACCATGCACTTGCCATGCACTCGCCGACGTGACCGCGTCCAGATTCTGGTCGCGGATCGCGCGGCGTTACTACCCGCCGAGTTTCTGGAAATTGGAACTGGTTGTAGTCACGACGAGTTTCTTGGCGGTTGCGGTCAGAACGGTCTGCTGTACATAGCTCGTGCCGTCGGGAAGAAGGGCCATCTGAACCGCCAGAGTCACGGCATCTTTTGCTTGACCCATGTAGGTATTGACCGTCAAAGAGATGACCGCTAATTTGGCAGGGTCGAAAGACAGAGTCATCTGATCGCCGGGCTGGGCGTAATCCTTGAACATGAAATTCGTGATGCTCCCTGCAGGATTCAATGAGAATTTGCCAGCCCCGTAGGCTTGCTGCATTCTCTGCGGGTCGGGCGGGACGTACTGGCTGAGAACGCCCTTCACTTCGTCCAGGTACTCCTTCATCTCTGCTTTTTTCTTCTCAATGACTCTTTGTTTCAGCCTGCCACCGCTGGGAGGAGGAGGAGGAGTGCCGATCGGAGTCTTCTGAACCTGCCCGTCCGGACCGTACCGGCACAAGTTTTGAGTCGAAGGCTTGGCATCTCCATCCAGCGTGAGCTGCGTTGTTTCAATCCATTGATACTGTTGCAGTCTCTGTTTATTTGCCGCAACTGTCTGCTTCACGGTTGCAAGCTTTTGCTGCATCTCAGGACTCTGCGCAAGCAACGGAGCCGTAGCAACAATCGCTACCGCGCCAATCATCATCCAGCGTTTGCCGATAGCCGCGATGGTATCGGGTCCAAATTTCTTGCCCTGCCTAACTTCAAGTCTTGTATCCATAACACTCTCCTCAGTCTGGGTGCAAATTTCCGAAAGAACATCGTTCGATCGGCGGCCTTGAATTCGTGGCCGTGATAGTTTCAGGGAATCAACCCGCAATCGAACATTTTGTTGGCGATGGGCGCTGCAACTCTGTTGATGAACGCAGTGCGCATTTGTGGATCGCTTTTAAGAATTCCCACTGCTCTTACCTCTTCGGGGGTTGGTGGAGCCTTTTGGCTCTTCTTCTGCCACAACTCCTCGCAGCTTGAATTCCGGTATTGTGCGACGATCTTATCGGCGATCTTGTCCATGATCGGGAACTGAGGTTGGGCTTGAGCCTGGACGTGGCCTGGGCGAAGGAACGTGAGTGTCAGAACAAAGACAGAAAGCAACAAGGGAACAACGATCCACGCGTAATAACGCTTAGTCATGACTTTCTCCTGTGTTTAGATTTATTCCGATATCAACCAGCAACTGCTCTAACTCATTGGCTTCGGCGGCAGGATTCAACAGCCTCGCGGCTGCTTTGCTCAACTCTTTCATATGCATATCTTCACGCTGATTTCCTTTCGGATTCAGGGCCGGGGATCGTGGTCTTCGATTGCTGGCCACGCATGCGTGCTTTTTTGCTGGCAACCTCCGCAGGCCAGCGGGCACGGGTAATGCTCCGCAGGGGCGTACTGTCCGGTGTCGAGTTTCCAGTGACGTCGACATAGGTGGTTTCGGCTACATCTGGCTGAAGGTGCGACTTCGGCAACAGGGTAAGCCGCGCGATCGTGTGCAAGGGCGCTTCCACTTCGTTCCATTCGACACTTGCGTTTTCGATCCAGAAATTGGCGTCCCGACGCTTGCCCCAATAAGAAATCCGGTGGGAGTCGAGGAACTGGACTCCAAAGTCGAAGCTGCTCATCAGCTCAAGCCTGGATACGCCTGGTAGAACCCGATCGGAGTCCGATTCGCTCCCGCCGCAAAGTCAATGAACTCCTGGAGGTACTTTCTGCAGGGCGAGGGCGGTGCGCCCTTAGTGAACTTGAATATAAGGTCAAAGGCCGGTCCGATGTTCTTGGTGAAATCGGCAATGTACTTGTCGAAAAAGCCGTCGTCGACAGTGAAGAAACCAATCTGGTTGTCCGCAAGCGGCACGAACTGCGCGAAACGCGGAGTGCCGACTTTGTCGAGGTCTTGGGTTGTCCCGTGGCCCCTGGCGCGCCGGATCAGTTGGACCTCGACGAAGGCAAGTTTCGATTTCATGGGCAGGATCACCAGAAAGGGATGTAATTCACCAGCACGACTGATGCCCGCGGCCGACGCTAGGGCCTTAACCTGCTTGGCGGTTACGTCTGGGTCGGCGGTGTAGAGATTCACCGCGGTGAGAAGATGGTCCGCAGTCCATTCGACAAACGCGCCTGGGTTCTCGGCTACGGGAGTGGGCGGCGGATCGACCACGTGGTGGAAGATCGCATCGAATACCGGCGCTGCGTTGTTGGCGAGCTCGGTCATGAGCTGACTGAACTCTCCGTCGAAGTCGCCAATAAACAGCAGAGTCTTTTCGCTTAGAACCGTGAAGCGCGAGTAGTGAATGGTGCCGATGGCATCCTGCGCTTGGAATATCTCCGGCATCAATGGCGGAAGCTGCTCGGCCAGCGCCTTTGGGTCGGCGGGCGACTTCAGGGGAAAGTGGAGGGTAAAATGGTTCTGGCTCATCGCACGATCTCCTTTGTTGTGTCCCGTCGATGGTGGTCGTGGCGTTGGGTTAGAAACGCGGCAGAATGTTTCGAAGAGGCAATCGTTCGCCACTTCACTTCCAATACGCTTACGTCTTCGGCCACTGCTTGAACATGTTTGTGATGGCTTTCTGCAGCATTTGCTGATTCTTATTGCCGTTGTTGTTCAGGGTGGCTTGAGCGATCCCACGCCAGATCAGACTTTCATTCTTCGCGTCATAAAGATCGACGATCAACGTTCCGATAACATTTTGTTCCGGAGTGATGCCGCCCATGCCGCCGCCGATCCCGCGCATGCCCCACGCACTATAGGAGGTCTGCTGTTTCATCCCGCCGTTGGCGGTCACGATCACGCCGGGATTCTGGTTCTCCTGTACCTTCTGCCAACCCTTGCCCTGCAGTGCGGTGTCGATATCCTGTTGTGCTACCTGCGCCATGATCGAATCCTGTACCTGGTTGGCATTGTTGGAACCCCAGGCATAAGTGTGAAATTGCGAAAAGCTCTGGCTGTGGTTGTAGTTGACTGAAACCTGTTGACTGACGGCAATGGTGGATGTGATGCACGCGAGCATCACGCACAACGCAAGTCTCGTTCTCATGATCGTCCTCCTTCTTTTTTGTATTCTGGATCCAAACGTTTGACGCCATACCTTTGTGAGGCCGGTCCGCAATTCACCGTGTTCCCCCTTTCCCTCCACCGCGACGGTCAAATTCGACCCATTGGTGTCCTTAACCCAGCGTGTTTGACCGGCCTCTGCAGGTCGCTGATCCCAAATAGACCCCGTTTGTCGTGACTGTCTTCACTTTTAGTCGGAAGAAGGGGATGTGAACAACTGGTAAAACAGACAGTTCTAACGAACGGGAACTACCGCCTACCATTCCGAAACGGTTCTGCAGCGGTCAAAACGATCTCGCCCGGAGCGGCGGAACCAGAAACGGAAGTCGTTGTGATCCCCATAACAAGACGTCTGTCCTTGACGGCCAAACAGAAGGAAGGACAGAAGACAGTCGGCTCCGCGATTCCAGTGGTGGTGGAGCGGCAGCCGGGACGCCGCCAGCAGGATTGGATTCCCAGTGTAATGCTGGTGGTCGCTGGCATTGTTGCCGGTGTTGTTTACATCGGGTTCCATCGTGCCGCGCCGCTGACGGCGAAAGACACGATTGTGCTCGCCGATTTTACGAATACCACGGGCGATGGGGTGTTTGATGACTCCCTGAAGCAAGGCTTGGCCATTCAGCTTGAACAGTCGCCGTTCCTGACGCTCGTTCCCGAAGCTCGCATCGGGCAGGCCCTGCGATTGATGCGACAGTCGCCCGACGTACCAGTCACGCCGGCGATTGCCGGAGAAATTTGCCAAAGAGTGGATGCATCTGCGCAGCTCGAAGGCTCGATTGCGAAGTTAGGGAGCGAGTATGTTATTGCCCTCAAGGCCACGAATTGTGACACGGGCACTTCGTTGGGGAGGGTGCAGGTGACAGCCGACAGCAAGGACCACGTCCTGAAGGCTCTCGACCGGGGCGCGACCAGCCTGCGCGAGAAACTTGGCGAATCGCTCAGCACGATCGAAAAATTCGACACACCGGTTGAGCAGGCCGCCACCCGCTCGCTCGAAGCCCTGCAAGCCTACAGCCTGGGTCGGAAGATGATGGTGGTGAAAGGGGATTATTTGGCCGCAGTCCCGCTGTACCAAAGGGCCATAGCAGCGGATAAGAATTTCGCAATGGCCTATGCATCGCTTGGGACCACCTACAATAACCTCGGGGAAAGCGGCTTGGCGGCGGAGAACGCGAAGAAAAGCTTCGACCTGCGAAACCAAGTGAGCGAGCAAGAGAAATTCTATATCGAATCCCTTTACTACCAGTTCGTTACCGGAAACCTGGAGGAAGCGCGCAGAATTTATGAACTCTGGGCACAGACCTATCCCAGGGATTATGTGCCAGCAAACAACCTCGGCATCATCTACCGCTATCTGGGGAATTACGAAAAAAGCCTCTCGGAGGCACAGGAAAGACTTCGACTTGATCCAGCGAGCGGTGCGGCACATTCCAATATCATTGCCGACTATCTCAGCCTGAATCGTCTGGAAGAGGCCGTGGCCATGGGCATGCAGACGGAAGCGAGAAAGCTGGATTCCCCTTTTCTTAGAATCGACATGTACCAGGCAGCCTTCTTGCAGCACGATCCGGCGGGAATGGCGGAACAAGTGACCTGGTTTGCGAACCACCCGGAGGCGGAAGACACGCTTCGCGCGAATGAGGCTGAAACCGCTGCCTATTCCGGGCTACTGGTGAAGGCTCAAGAGCTTTCGCGCCGAGCAGTAACGTCGGCGCTGAATGCGAAGAAACGGGAGACGGCGGCAAACTACGAGGCGGCAGCCGCCTTGCGAGAGGCTCTTTTCGGCGATGCTGAGGAAGCACGGAAGCGGGCTTCGGCTGCCCTCGCGCTGTCGAGCGGAAAGGATGTCGAGTTTGCCGCCGGACTGGCGCTGGCCCTCACTCCGCCAGCGCCCCGGGCGCAGCAGTTAGCCGCCGATATGGCGAAGCGATTTCCGGAGAGTACAGTCGTCCAATTCAACTATCTGCCCACCCTGCGCGGGCAACTGGCGCTGGACCGCAAGAATGCCGGGGAAGCCATCCAGGAATTGCAGAAGGCGTCGCCTTATGAGCTGGGATTTCCGGGGGATGGGAGTTTCGCGCCTGCCCTGTATCCAATCTACGTTCGTGGGGAAGCCTACCTGGCCGCAAATCGGGGCACCGAAGCAGCGGCCGAGTTCCAGAAGATCCTCAACCATCGCGGGGTCGTGGTGAACGAGCCCATCGGGGCTCTCGCTCATTTTGGTCTCGCCCGAGCTTATGCCATACAGGGTGAGGTGTTCCAGGCCCGCACTGCTTACCAGGATTTCCTTACGCTGTGGAAGGATGCCGACCCCGATATCCCCATCCTCAACCAAGCCAAGGCGGATTACGGGCGACTGCAGTAACCTGCTGAAGAAATGAGCTCAAGTCTCTTCAAAATTTGCGAAGAGCTACGGGGAAGGGAAGAGACGAGCACACGCATTCTAGAGGCGCTTTCGAGCGGGAACCACATCGACTGCAAATCTTTTAAAATGTGGTGCGCCCGGAGAGAATCGAACTCCCAACCTCATGGTTCGTAGCCATGCACTCTATCCAATTGAGCTACGGGCGCGTCTGGTGGAATTGTGTCTTTGAATTATAACGGAAACAGAATTGTTTCGCCCAACCTGATTGTCGGAAATGCTCGCCCAAAAACCCTCCTATTCGCGCCAAATTCCGCGCTGGCTGTGGAAATCGGCGACCTTGCGAAAATCGCGAAGCGGTGTTTAGCGTAAAAGTTTCCTGTCTCGCGCAAAACCTACCCGCCCTCGCGTTCTATCTATGCATGTTGGCAACGTGTTAGCGATGGCAGCCTACATGCTTCCCATGAGGCCAGACGAAGTGGCGCGCAACGGGGCATTCCGGACAATACTTCGGCCAGAGGTCTTTCCGAATGCCCCTTTGCAAAGTTCTCTGGTTGTTCCAAGGTGCACTCCGCCCAGTTTCTCGGGCCCTCCCCCCGAGCGTCCTCCTGAAAAGCGAGGACTAGCCAGGGAAATGGGCGGAGTGCCGTTTTGATCCCTTGTCAGCACCACCAACTAGAAATTCCCGGCGAAAATTCTCAGGCAAGAACCCGCTGATCCTGCACGTCGATACCGGCCTGCCGCAGCATCTTGGCTACCGCGTCGCCGTTCAATCGAGAGGCGTCAAATCGCACGCGCACCGTCCGCTCTTTCTCGTTGAACTGGATGCGTTGAATCCCATAGACCTCGCGGACACTGTCTATGGCCCGCAACTCGGCTTCTCCGGGCGGAGTCTGGTAGCGGTAGGCAACTTCAAGGTAGGTCATTTCATTTCTCCCAAGGAAAAAGGTTCGAGGATTACTCTTTGTGTATCTAAATATGTGTATCTAAAATATGAGTATCTAATAGGGCTCAGATTCCGCCAAGCACGATCTGCTCGCGTAGGGACAGCCGTCCTCGGCTGTCCAGCGAGCGCAGCTCGGCAACCGCGTGCAATCGCAGCAACTTTGGGGAACTAAGCTTAAGCTATGGATCACCTCGACCCGGACGACGCCCCGAATCCCTCAGCGTCCTCCACTAAGCCGCAGGAAAAAGACCCGGTCTGCGGGATGAATGTGAATCCCGTAACTGCGCGCCACAAAACGCTCCATAAAGAAAAGGAATATTTCTTCTGCTCGGCGGGCTGCCTCTCAAAGTTCCAGGCAAATCCCGAGGAGATTCTTTCGTCTCCGCCCAAGCCGATGGGGTCGGGCCTGGTGTCTTTGGGTGGTCCCGCCTTGGTCAAGCCAGCCATCGTCACGCCAGCATTGGTCATGCCAGCCGCGTCTCCTATTGCCAAGTCGGCAAGTGGTTCGGGAAAAGATACGCAAGCCTACGTTTGCCCAATGTGCCCCGAGGTGCGGGAGTCCGCGCCCGGACCGTGTCCGAAATGTGGGATGGCTCTCGATCCCGAATCGCCGCCGATCCGCGCCAGCAAAACGGAGTACACCTGCCCGATGCATCCCGACGTCGTGCGCTCAGAGCCGGGACACTGTCCGATCTGCGGCATGGCGCTGGAGCCGCGCACGGTGACGGCAGAAGAAGACAATCCCGAGCTGCGCGACATGACGCGGCGGTTCTGGATCAGCTTGGCGCTGACTGTGCCGCTCTTGGTTGTTGCCATGGAGGCGATGGCGGTCAGGTCGTCCGGTTTGGGGGCGCGGCCTTTGTCGGGAGGGGCGCGGCCCTGGGTCGAACTGCTGCTCTCGACGCCCGCCGTTCTCTGGTGTGGCTGGCCGTTCTTCCAGCGCGGATGGGCGTCGGTGGTCAATCGCAGCACCAACATGTTCACCCTGATTGCCATGGGCACGGGCGTCGCCTACCTCTACAGCGTGGTGGCGACTTTATTTCCGCAAATCTTCCCGGCGCCATTCCGCCGCATGGACGACCGTCCGGATGTGTACTTTGAAGCTGCCGCCGCGATCGTTACGCTCGTATTGCTCGGACAGGTACTGGAACTGCGCGCCCGCAGCCGCACGTCAAGCGCAATCCGGGCGCTACTCGATCTCAGCCCGAAGATGGCGCGCCTGGTGATCGAAAACGGCGGCGCAGACGGCTCCGAAGGTGACCGCGACATTCCGCTCGCTGCCGTTAGACCGGGAGATCGCCTGCGCGTACGTCCAGGCGAAAAGATTCCTGTCGACGGGGTAGTACTCGATGGATCGAGCGCGGTCGATGAGTCCATGATCACCGGCGAATCCATCCCGGTGGAGAAGACGGCGGGTGGGCGAGTTATAGGCGCGACCGTGAACGGCAACGGATCGCTCGTCATGCGAGCCGAGCGTGTCGGCAGCGAGACCATGCTTGCGCAGATCGTGCAGATGGTTGGCCATGCGCAACGCACCCGCGCCCCGATCCAACGACTGGCGGATAAAGTTGCGGGATGGTTTGTTCCGGCGGTGATGGCGATTGCGGTAGTGACCTTCATCGTGTGGGTGAGCTTCGGACCGGAGCCGCGCTTCGCGCATGCCATGGTAAACGCCGTCGCCGTGCTGATCATCGCATGTCCGTGCGCACTGGGACTGGCAACGCCGATGGCGATCATGGTTGGCACCGGACGCGGCGCGCGCGCAGGGGTCCTCATAAAAAATGCCGAGGCGCTGGAGACGCTGGAAAAGGTAGACACCATCGTCTTCGATAAGACCGGAACACTGACCGAGGGCAAACCGAAAGTAGTGGCATACAGCGATGCCGAGGTAGTTCGGCTCGCAGCCAGCGTGGAGCGCGCCAGCGAACATCCGTTAGCGGCCGCCATCGTGGAGTTAGCTAGTCAGAGGAATCTGCGACTCTCCGATGCCTCCGCGTTCGAGTCTGTACCCGGCAAGGGCATCAAAGGCTTGGTCGAGGGCAAGAGAATCGTGGCAGGGAACTGGGCGCTTATGACTGATCTTGGCGTTTTCGGTTCCGGCCGGAAGGACGCGGTTTCGGTGGCGACGGCGCCCGGCGCGACCCATGTCTACGTTGCCATCGACGGTCAATACGCCGGGAACATTGCAATCGCAGATCCGCTCAAGCCCACCGCGCTCGACGCACTAATCGCACTGAAAGCCCAAGGCATCCAGCTGGTCATGCTTACCGGCGACAACCAAGCAACGGCCCATGAGATTGCGCGGAAACTCGGAATCGAAGACTTCAAAGCTGAAGTTCTTCCGGCGCAAAAAGCCGAGATTGTCAGGGGTCTGCAGAACGAAGGTCGCGTAGTCGCGATGGCCGGCGACGGCATCAACGACGCACCCGCACTGGCCCAAGCGCAAGTTGGCATCGCCATGGGGACGGGAACCGATATCGCCATGGAAAGCGGTGGCATCACCCTACTTAAAGGAGACCTTGAAGGAATTTTGCGCGCCCGCAAGCTGAGCCAGGCAACCATGCGCAACATCCGGCAGAACCTGTTCTTCGCTTTTCTCTACAACTCGATTGGAGTGCCGATAGCCGCAGGTGTGCTCTATCCAGTCTTCGGATTGCTGCTGAGCCCTATTTTGGCCGCCGCCGCCATGAGCTTCAGTTCGGTGTCGGTAATCACGAACTCGCTAAGCTTGCGGAAGGTGAGGCTGTAGGAAGCACGTTTCAGTTGCTAGGTCTCAGCTGTCGGGAAAAAGCAAAGCCTGCGATGGGTCGGGTTTCCTGAGACCTGACCCCTAAGACCTGAAGAGCTGCCCTAGAGCTTGCTCAAGTAATCCGTGACTTCCGGACTATTCCAATCCACGGATCCGATAAATTTGCGGCGAATCACTCCGTTGCGGTCGATCACGTAGCTTTCCGGCCAGCCAAAAGTGCCGTAGAGTCTGGCCGCCTTCTGCGCTTGATCCCGCACCGTGACCATGTTGACGCTGTAGTCCTTGAGAAACTTGTGATACTCCGAGTCGTCGGCGTCAATACTGACGGCCAGCACTACGACGCCTTTGCTTTTGAAGCGCGCCTGCATCTGAACCAGCGATGGAGTCTCTTCGACACATGGCGGACACCAAGTCGCCCAGAAATTCAGCACCACCACCTGCCCGTGAAACTGGCTGAGCGTGACTTTGTGGTCGGAATCCTGCAAGGTGAAGTCGGGAGCATTCGAACCGATGCGCGCGGGATGGCCGCCGCTGTAGCATCCGATCAGGATGGAGAGCAATCCAATGACTGAGAGTGCACGAAGAAGGGTTCGTCTCACACCGCTATAATAGCGAAAAACTGATGGAGAGTTCACTCCCAACCACGCCGCCCCAGTTCTCGACCGCCGAATTCTCGGTTCCAGAGGTCTCGATAATCGTACCGGCCCGGAATGAAGAGGCCAGCCTGGGCGCGTGTCTACAGTCGCTGACCGCGCAAACTGGCGTGCCATTCGAGATCATCGTGGTCGACGACGCCTCAACCGACCGCACGCGAGAGATCGCGCAGAGTTACCCCGGAGTACGTGTGATTTCCTCGGAGCCTCTGCCAACGGACGGGACAGGCATCGATCGGATCGGAAAAGATCGGAAAGGGAAGCTGTGGACGGGAAAGAACAACGCCCTCGTTGCCGGGGCCGATTCCAATTCCAAAGACGCGCGTGCGCCGTGGCTGTTGTTCACCGACGCGGACACCGTGCATCTGCCGGGATCGCTGGCGCGCGCCGTGGATGAAGCGAAGCAGGAACGAGCCGATTTGCTGTCATACTCGCCCGAGCAGGTGGTCGTCACCTTCGCCGAGCGGGCCGTGATGCCCGTAATCTTCGCGGAACTAGCGGCGCAGTACCCACCCCACAAAGTGCGTGAGCAGAGTTCTGGAATCGCAGCTGCGAACGGGCAGTACATTCTCGTCCGCCGCGCCGCCCACGACGCCGTAGGGGGCCACGCCGCCGTGGCCACGGAGATACTTGAGGACGTGGCTCTGGCCCGACTGTTCCGCAACGCCGGCCGGCACGTGCACTTCCGTTATGGCGGGGACGCCGTGCGCACGCGCATGTACCGCAACTGGGCGCAGCTTCGTGAAGGCTGGACAAAGAATCTGGCGCTGCTTTTTCCGCGAGCAGAATTTCTGGCATTCCAGAGTTTGCTTTGGTGGTCCGCAGCATGGTCGGCGCTTGGCATCGCCGCGTACGGCACAGCCCGATGGCACTTTCTGTGGAGCGTGTTCGCCGCCATCTGGCTGTTCCTGTATCGGCGAATTCGCGCGGCGCGTTTCACCGCCGCAAATAATTTGATCGCCATCGCGTTCGGTCCTCCGATATTCGCCTATCTGTTGCTACGATCAAAGAAGGCCCACGCGAATGGGCAAATATCGTGGAAGGGCCGTAATTACCGCGTCGTGGCTCCAAGTGAAAGTGTTCCCGCCAAAATGCAAGCTGCGCAAGCGCTTTCAAGAATTGAGAGCCAAAAACGGAGGACGGACAACTAAGAACTGAGAGCTGCCTCTATGGTCTATCTCACACGCAAAGCGGAATTTTCCGCATCGCACTTCTATCACAATCCCGAGTTCACCCCGGAAGAGAACCAGCGCGTTTTCGGCAAGTGCAATAATCCCAATGGACACGGGCACAACTACACACTCGAGGTTACCGTGAAAGGCGCAGTCGATCGCAAGTCGGGATTCGTGGTCGACCTGAAGCAGTTGAAAGACGTGATGAGCAGGGAAGTGCTCGACGCGTTCGACCATCGCTTCCTGAATAAAGAAGTACCCGAGTTTCTTACCAGGATTCCGACAACCGAGAATCTCGCGATCGCCATTTGGCAGCGCCTGGCGCCGAAGCTTAAAGGCGCGCGATTACATCGGGTGCGCGTCTATGAAACTCCCGACTTGTTTGTCGATGTTTACGGAGAAGCATGAAAGCGCACCTGACCCGCCGCTACATGTTCTCCGCGTCGCATCGCTTGCATAGCGATGAAATGTCGGAGGAAGAAAATCGCGCGACCTACGGCAAGTGCAATAATCCCTACGGGCATGGACACAACTACAGGGTCGAGGTCACCGTCAGCGGACCGGTGGATGGCCAGACCGGTATGGTCTGCAATCTGGGCGATCTGGACGGCTTCCTGCTCACCCAGATCCTCGAACGGTACGACCATCAGAATCTGAATCTGCTCTCAGAATTTGTAGAACAGGTTCCGACCACGGAAAACCTATGCATGGCGATCTACGAAATTGTGAAGCGCGGCTTCCGTCAGGCTCATCTAGAAAAGGTACGAATTGAAGAGACGATGATGAATTCGTTTGAATACTCAGGCGAGAACCGATAACGACCAGGACCCTATGAAATCCACCGACCTACCCGCCACCACCCTGACCAGCGCCAGTTACGAAGAACTGGTGCGCGAAATGCTTATCCGGCTCGGCGAAGACCCCGACCGCGAAGGTCTTTCGCGCACCCCCGAGCGCGTCGAGAAAGCCATGCAGTTTCTCGTCAAGGGCTACAAGGATGACCCCGATGTGCTCTTGCGTGAAGCGCTGTTCACGGTCAGCTACGACGAGATGGTGATCGTGAAGGACATAGAAATGTTCAGCCTGTGCGAGCACCACCTGTTGCCCTTCTTTGGCAAGGTGCACGTGGCCTATATCCCCAACGGAAAAGTCATCGGCCTGAGCAAGATCCCGCGCCTCGTCGAGGCCTTCTCGCGGCGCCTGCAGATCCAGGAGCGGCTGACCACACAAATTGCTGAAGCGATCCGGAATACCATCGAGCCGCAGGGTGTCGGCGTCGTCATCGAGGCGCGACATCTCTGCATGATGATGCGTGGCGTCGAGAAGCAGCATTCTTCGGCGGTGACTTCGTCCATGCTCGGCTGCTTCCGCAGCGAAGAGGAAACGCGAACCGAATTCCTGTCGCTGATCCGCCAGCACACCAATGTAGTCTGAGTGCTAAGTTCGCGTAGGGACGGCCGCCCCCGGCCGTCCAAGCGGAGCACAGCTCGGCACCGCCTGTGGTTACCACCTGTGGTGACACCGGCTGTCAATTCTCTCCAAGTCCTATTGTCGAATTGTGGACTCCCTCCTCGAAAGACGACCGTGGTTGGAATAAGCTGAAAAATGCCGCATGCCAAAACGCAAGCCCAGTCAGCGTCAACCGCTCGCCGGCCGCCTCGTCCTGGTCACCGGCGCCAACCGTGGCATCGGTCTCGCCATAGCCCGCGCGCTGGCGCTTGAAGGATGCAACCTGATCATCACCGGCCGCGACGAGCGCGCCTTGGCCAAGGCACGCGCTGAACTGGAGAAACTCCAGTGGGAGAAAAGGAACGCATATGTTCTCGCGCAGTCCTGCGACGTCCGCAGCCCCGACTCGGTCGACTATCTCTTCGCGCTCGTCCGCGGATTGCACCAGCCTCTGGACATCCTCATCAACAACGCTGGCATAGGACATCCCAATCGCGCCATCACCGAGTTGCCCTACCCCACCTGGATGGAAGTGATCGACACCAACCTCAATGGCCTGTTCCTGATGACGCAGGCGGCGCTGGCCGTGATGAAGCGCGGTGGCACAATCGTGAACAATCTCTCCATCGCCGCCGAGCGCGTCTTTCCCGGGTCCGCAGCCTACAATGCGTCGAAGCATGGCGCCCTTGGCCTCACCAACACCTTGCGCGAAGAGCTGCGACCGAAGGGCATCCGCGTCATCGCGCTCATGCCCGGCGCAACCGATACGGCAATCTGGGAGACGATGTGGCCAAAAGCGTCCAGGCGCAAAATGATCTCTGCTGAAACCGTAGCCCGTACGGTGCTCAGCGCCCTACTCCTGCCGGAAAACGCGACCGCAGAAAAAATTGTGGTGATGCCGTCAAGCGGCGTACTGTAGCAACAGGCAGGATAGTGGCGTCGCGGACGACCGCTTGGGCATCCAACGACAGGTGGGTGATAGCGACCAACACTGAGGAAACGGTATGTCATTCCCCGATTACTTCAACTCGCTGAAGCCAGAACACCGAGCCGCGTGGGCCGTGGCTGTAGCCGCCGACGTCCTCCAGATCGCCGCCTTCCCATTCTTCGTCGAAGGGGGCGTGTCCCCGGCAGACTCGGTGCTCGATCTGATTGTCGCGTTCGTGATGATTCGTCTCCTCGGATGGCACTGGGCTTTCTTGCCGACCGCGGCCGCGAAACTAATTCCCGGCGCGGATCTTTTTCCCACCTGGACCACAGCCGTCTGGTTCGTCACCCGCCAGAAGCTGAGCGGCGATTCCAGTTCGAGCTCGAATGCGACCCCTAGTTCTGAGCCGGAGATTCTCCCGCCCGGTCCCGCCCCGGAACCGCGCCGCTGAGAAATTCCGCAGACTGGCTGCGATCAGCTTTCCGCCGTCAGCATCGATTGCTCCTTACGGAGAGCCGACAGCTGAGAGCCGCCTACCAGGTGCTATACCGATACCGGTTCGGTCGTTCACGAAACACGCGAATCATGACCACGCCCGCGACAAAACCTCCGACATGCGCCCAAAAGGCGATCCCGCCCGAGGTCTGGCTGGTTTCTGCGATCGCGGTAACGGTACCGCTCAGAAAATTCCCCACAAACCAGTAGCCAAGCATCAGCCACGCCGGCACGTGAAACAGAAATATCGGAGGAAACCAGATCAGCACTCGCGCCCGCGGAAACAGGATGAAGTATGCGCCCATCACCCCCGCGATCGCTCCGCTCGCCCCAACGCTCGGCACGCGCGAGCCCTGGTTCAGCAGAATGTGCGCGACAGCCGCCGCCACTCCACTGGCCAGGTAGAAGACCAGATATGTGAAGTGTCCCAAGTAGTCTTCAATGTTGTCGCCAAAGATCCACAGGAAGAGCATGTTGCCCGCGACGTGTAAGAATGAAGCATGCAGAAACATCGAAGTGAACAGCGGCAAAACTGCCGTAGCCAGCCCACCGTAGGAGTGCCTGGTGAGCACGGCGAGGGTATGGTGAGGAACCACGCCAAACTCGACCATGACCGAATTCAGCGCCCGATGGCCCTGCTGGAGTTCCCAGAAAAAAACCACCACGTTCAACGCGATCAGAAAATAGTTGACGAACGGCGTCGAGAACGTGGGCTGATCGTCACGAAGTGGAATCATTTAATTGGCAATTTGTAATCGGTAATCTGGAAACCAGATCGCGAACACGGCGATGATCGAGATTTCAAATGACCAATTACAAATTACCAGATTACAAATCCCTATGAATGGTGTCGTAGTCATCGATAAGCCGCCCGGCCTGACGTCGCACGACGTCGTCAATCGCGTGCGCCGAATTCTCAGTCAGCGCTCGGTCGGACATCTCGGAACCCTCGACCCCTCGGCCACCGGAGTGCTGCCGGTCGTCCTCGGCAACCTCACGCGCCTGGCCCAGTTCTATGCCCATTCCGAGAAGACCTACGAAGGCGTAATCCGCTTCGGCTTTGCCACCGACACCTACGACGCCGATGGCGATCCCACCACGCCCGTGCAAGAAGCACACATGAATGCCGATGAAGTGCGTAGCCTGGCTGCTCAGTTTCGCGGCTCGATCGAGCAGATGCCTCCCCCGTTTTCCGCCAAGAAAATTGCCGGAGTTCCGGCCTACAAACTGGCCCGCAAGAAACAAGAGGTCGTGCTCAAGCCCGTACAAGTAGAAATTAAGGAGTTCGAGATTCTGGAGACCACCGCCGATCAAGCCACTTTCCGTGCGCGCGTGGCCTCGGGCACCTACATAAGGTCGGTCGCCCACGACATAGGCCAGAAGCTGGGTTGTGGCGCGCATCTGGCATCCCTGCGGCGCACCGCGGCTGCCGAGTTCACCATCGAAGATGCCCACTCGCTCGAGGCACTGGAAGCTGCAGCGCGGCAGGGAATTGCTGAGTCGTTGTTTGTCCATCCCAGAAAGCTGATGCCGCAGTTGCCTTGCGTCACCGCCAGCGAAGAAAGCGTCGCCCTCATCCGCAGCGGCCGCGCCGTGAATCTGCCGGAAATGTCCCGGGCTCCCCAGGTAAAGGTCTTCTATGGCCAACGCGACCTGATCGCCATCGCCACGCGCTTAGCCGGCACCCTCTTCCATCCCAGGATCGTCTTCCCATGTGCATAGTCCGTGTCGGACGGACACTCCTTCGGCAAGCTCAGAGCGTGCCGAAGGGGCAGGCCCTGTCCGTTGCCTTTGACTCTGATTTCGATCTTGATTTTGATCTTGACTTTGATTCCGATGTGGACTTTGACCTCCCCTCCGCCTGCACACTCCCAAACGCACGAGCGTCTCTCCCGACCTCAGAGCCCACGCACTGGCGATTCGATCCGGGGCCCCTTCGCTTTGCAACCCCCAAGTAGGTCTCCCATGACCCGCCAGCTTACCTCAAGCATGAAGATCCGGGGCGTTCGCCGGGCGGAGGGGCGGCGCACTCTCTGTCACAATGTCCGATAACGAGTATTATGTGAAGTTAACGAAATCGCAGCCCAGATGGTTCGGCCTGCTGCTGATTACCCTAAGCTTCTTTCGACGTCTGTTACATCGAGGCATTTCCCCTCAGGCTCTACGATGCTCCGAAAAAACGCGTCGCCTCTTCTCTTTCTCCTGCTTTTGTTGTCCGTCGCCATCACCCCTTTGCTCCTGGGCCAACCAGTTCCCTCGCAACCCGAACGCGAGCACTTTCAAAACGCCGAGGTGCTCTACAGTTGGGTGCAAGACAACCACGCCAATCGCCTGCGAACCTTCATCACGCGCCCGAACAACGCCACGGGCAAGGTTCCCGCCATCTTTGTCGCGGGCTGGCTGAGCTGCGACAGCATGGAATATCCCGACGCCGACACAAAGGACGGTTTTGGTATTCTCCTGCGCCGCCTCATCGAGCCATCCGGCTACGCGACGGTTCGAATGGACAAGCCTGGCGTGGGCGAGAGCCAAGGAAATTGTGCCAAGGCTGATTTCGATGAGGAACTCTCAGGCTATCAGTCCGCTTTCGATGAAATGTTGAAATATGACTTTATCGATGGCACGAAGATCTTTGTCGCCGGCCTAAGCAACGGCGGCGGCACCTCGGCGTTAGTTCCCCGCCAGCATCCGGTGCGCGGATACATTGCCGCCAGTTCCTGGGGCCGAACCTGGTACGAGCACATGCTGGAGATGGAACGCCGTCGCCTGACGGAAGAGGACAAACCGCCAGCCGAGGTCAACGCCGCAATCAAGGCCTTTGCCGAGTTCTACGCTCTGTACCTCATGAAAGGAATGACGCCCGGCCAAATCCTGACCCAGCATCCCGAGTGGAAGAGTGTGTGGTATGACTCGCCCGACGGCCAGTACGGCCGTCCAGCAGCCTTCTACCAGCAGTTGCAAGCCCTGAACCTGGGCAAAGCCTGGGAAATGCTGAACCAGCCGTGCTCGTCATCCATGGCACCGCCGACACCATTATGAGCCGCGCCGACAGCGAGGCCATCGCACAAATCGTGAACCAAGTTCATCCCGGACACGCCCGCTATCTCGAGATCGACGGTATGGCCCACGGCTTCACCATCAACAACAAGTTCTGTAACGAACTCGTTCCAACCATCCTGGCGTGGATGAAAGAACAGCTGGCGACCAGCACTGGGGACCAATAGCCGATGAACTAGCTCTGCGTGTGCAACAGTTCGGTAAGCGCATCGCGGAATTTCTGCAATACCTCAAGCCGTTCCGGAGTAGCCTCCAACACTTCGCTCTTCGCCTGAAAGACTTTCCGGCCTTCCCTTTCAGTAAGCACGCCCATCACTTCGCCCATGCGCCAGCCCGGAGTGCCCAGGACTTGCAATCCGTCCACGCCAGGGACCAGCAGCGCGACGCAGCCTGCGCGCGTCACGCCAATGCACTTCGGAAAGCGTTCAAAAGTTTTGAGCTCGAATCCCGCTAGGTAAAGACGCTGCAGCTGTTCGGCGGAATCAGGCATGGAGAAGAACTAGCTGAGAGCTGACGGCTGGGCGCTCCCCTTCCTACATCTTGTATTTGCCCAGGTCATCGTCGCCCAGGTCCTCCAGCCACTTGCGCAATTCATCGCTGCTAACGGCGGGCACGGGATTGGCGGCCTGTTTCGAGTGCTTCAGCACCTCGTCTTCAACAAAGATCGGGCAATCCACGCGCAGCGCCAGCGCCAGTGCGTCCGACGGACGCGAGTCGATGCTCACCACGTGGCCTTCCCTTTCCAACCAAATTACCGCATAGAAAGTATCGTCTTTCAGTTCCGTGACCACGACCTTGTGAACCAGCGCGTCCAGGCCAGTGAGAACGTTCTTGATCAAGTCGTGGGTCATGGGCCGCGGTGTGCTGACCTTTTCAATTTCAAGCGCGATGGCATTGGCTTCGTACACCCCCACCCAGATGGGCAGCACCGTTTCGCTGCCGACATCCTTGAGCAGCACAATCGGCATGTTCGAAACCGGATCCATCATCAGTCCCCGAATTTTCATTTCGACTTCCATAAGACCCTCAACAAACCACGGGTAGAGACGGGGCTTCCCCCGTCTCACTCTGCGCGAGGCACCAGGAAGCAGATGCCACCACCAGCCATCTCGCCCACCAAGCTGTTCGGGAAACTTCCCGTAACCCGCACCTGCACGTAGCTCCCCGTCTTCAGCTCAACTCCTTCGGGAACCGTAAAGTTCATCACCTTGATCTGCGAAGTCCGTCCGATCCACTGTCCGCGGGCCGGATTCTTCCCTTCCACCATAACCTCGATCACTTGCTCCAGGTGCCGCCGATTGCGCGCAGCCCCGATCTGCTTTTGCTTGTCATTCAACACCGCCAGCCGCCGAGCCTTCTCCGCGTCCGGGATCGCATCCTCCAGCCGCAAAGCCGAAGTGTTCGGACGCGGAGAATATTTAAACGTAAACACGCTGTCATATCCAACCACGTCCATCAAGCTCAAAGTTTCCTCAAACTCCCGTTCCGTCTCTCCCGGAAATCCAACAATCAAATCGCTGGTGAGCGATATATCGCGCCGCGCCGCCTGAATCCATGCGACGCGCTCCAGATACTGGTCCCGGGTATAAAGCCTTTGCATAGCCTCCAACACGCGAGTGGACCCGCTCTGCACCGGCAGATGCACATGGTCGCAAAGCGCAGGCACGGAGTCGATCACGTCGACAATATCGCGCCCAAAATCACGAGGATGCGAAGTAGTAAACCGAACCCGGCGCATCCCTGGAACCGAAGCGACAGCTGCCAGCAGCTCCGCAAAGCTCTTCTTTCCATCAGGATCGCGATAAGAGTTCACGTTTTGCCCAAGCAGTTGAATCTCCGTATACCCGAGATCCACCAGCTGCCGCGCTTCCTCCAAAACCGAGGACGAAGTCCGGCTGCGCTCCTTGCCGCGCGTGTAAGGCACCACGCAATAAGCGCAGAATTTGTCGCATCCCTCGATGATCGTAATGTACCCGCGGTGCGGATTCGTGCGAGCCGTGTATTCGGTTTCAAAGCACTTGTCAGTCTCGCGATCGTCGAGCCCTGTAACGCGCTGCACGCCAGTTTCCAGCTGCACCAGCATCTGCGGAAGATTGCGGTAAGAAGCTGACCCGCAGACCAGCGATACATAAGGAGCGCGCTCAAAAATCCTTTCCCCCTCCTGCTGCGCCACGCACCCCAGGACGCCAAACCGCTTCCCCTGCGCCCGATATTTCTTATAATCCGCCAGTCTGTTAAACACCTTCTGCTCCGCCTTATCGCGAATCGAGCAGGTGTTATACAGCACCAGTCCAGCCTCTTCGACCGTCGGAACCTGCCGATACCCCTGTTGCAAAAGCGTCCCGACCACCTTTTCGGAGTCGTGCGCATTCATCTGGCAGCCAAAGGTTTCGAGGTAAAACGTCTTGTCAGCGCTCCCCGGCATGGAGTCAGTATAAACCAGCGATTGGGACGGCTCCTATGGCTGCGATCAAAAGGGTGACGTCAAGCGGCTTGTGTAAAAAGGTTGAGGGTGCGGGATTTCCATTCCAGGTTGAATCTCTGGAAGATGGAGTAGATGATGCGGTCCACGCTTTCCACGTTCACAAAGCACACCATGGGGCGAGTGCGGCGGCGCA
>DATDGS010000055.1:0-89856 GCA_036521955.1 Terriglobales bacterium | reverse complement strand
GGAATCTGGATCGTCTCCTTGACGATGCCGACAAAGGCTGCTGTGCTGGTGCTGACACCAACGATCGGTTTAATACTGGAAGGGACTTCTTCGACATAAACACCCGGTGATAAATATTCTGGCATTCTGATCGCTCCTTATATTGAAATCTTTCTGTCCCGTGGGACTGCAGTACGCGCCCCCTAAATGGAAATCTCCATCAGCGGCGCGGTCTTCTTGGAGTTCTTAAGCTGAACTTCATGATTTCCGCGATACTCTTCGGCCCCGCCGGTTTTGCTGCGGGCTTTGGTTCGTTTTCAGGCCGACCCTTCGCCTTCGCCGGAACCCTGCTCTCGGGCTTCGAAACTGTTTCCGGTTTCGACTCCGTCTCCGCGTGCGGCCCGGCTTCGGTTTGACGTCCTTCAGAATCGCGCTCGACTTCCGAGTCTTCGCCTGGTTTTTTGGTGCTCATCCTGTTCGCCCTCCTTTTTGCCGCTCACCGCAGATTTCTCAAACGAATCGACCAACTGGACAGCCAGCCGGGCTGGGCCATGCTCTTGCCCGAACGATGATCATCCACTCTCCCTTGTCAAACTGAAGTTCAGGGTCTGCGATGTGCCCGGATCCCCCACCGTGACCGGCTGCGATTGTGCACGGTAGCCTTGTGCGGCAACTTGCAGCACGCGCTTCCCTGGCTCAATTCCGGCCACGCTGTATTGCCCTTGTGCATCTGTAAATGTCCGCTCACCGCTGCCCTTGACTCGCACCTCGGCCAACATCACACCCGTTTTGTGGCTGGAGCCCGTGATCTTCCCCTTGACCGCAGTGGGTTGCAGCGGCAGGGTAACGAAGGCAATTTTGATATTGCCCTTCTTGTCCCGCGATACCGTCGCCGGCTGCTCATTTGCGCCATAGCGTTTGCCGCAACCAGGAATCGAAGCGCTCAGGCTGTACTCGCCGTCCGGCAGATCGAGGAAATAAAAGAGACCATCCTCTCTAGTCCTGGTCCTGTCCGGTCGCGCGAGCATGCTGTTCCAACGATCCCCATACGATAGGGAAGCGATTGTCATCTTCGTTTCAAAAGACGCCGGCATTTTGCTAAAGGACACCGCAGCATCAGCCACCGGCTTTCCTGTGCCCGCATCGAGCACTCGCCCAGCGATGGCAACTCGATGCCGCGCAATTTGCCAATCGCTCATGGCGCAATCATCTCCGGACGGATTTTCAACGTCTTGTCAATGACCGGCACTTCGGTTTCAATCGGCTGCTCCGGCACCACGCCGATGGTGACGGTGTAATTCAGGGCCGCTTTGGGCTTGCCCCCAAGCGCCTGCCAAAACTCCGCCACGCTTTGGAGCCTGCCCGGTTGTAGCGTGCTCGAAGGCAGCGGCGGCTCTTGCCCCTTCAGCGAGCCTTGCAGCAGAACCTCCGGAATCATGGGGTGCCGAATCAAAACTTTCATCACTTCACTGAGCAGCCGGTGTTCGTCGAGCGGCCGGCTGGTGGAACTTTCGCTGGCCCACGCGGTGATCAAATATGAGCAGTCCACGCGCACCAGAGGGTGCCTCTTGGTCGCGGTCCCATCGTCGTTGTGCTCGATAATCCACCCCGTACGGCGCAACTCCAGATTTTCCCGGATGTCGTAAAGAAACAGATCGACCGCCGGCAACGTGACCGAGGACGGCGGAAACTCGGCGTCAGGCGCGGCAAAGCTGATGGCTACCTGATCCACCAACGCAGGCGAGAGCTCGCGCTTGAGAAGTTCTTCCACCGTTCTGTCCAGATCGTCGATCATGTTAGAACCAGAGACTCAAGCTCGCTTTTCTTCAAGCTCCTTGGCCGTGGACCCGCCGGTTATCGCCTGATCTTCCACGGGAGCCTCACATTGCGGCCAGTCGGGCCGGTTGATGTTGGGGTTGATGATCTTATTTTCAAAATCGAGCCAAATGCGCTTGTCGTTGCGGCATTCGTAACCCCGGCACGGCACGGGCCGCTGGTCGCGTATTGTGCAGCGGCATGTGACACGTTCCACGTGCGTGCAGTAGCCGTCTTTGTCATGCGCAATCATGTAGGGATGTCCTAAGTCCCACTTGACGACTCCCTCGTAGACGTCCTGCTTGGACAAAGCAAAACGCAGGCGGCAGCAGGTGGCGTGACAAAGATGCACGCGGTTTTCGCAGTCAATCTTTGCTTCACCTTGGAACGTGTACTTGTCTTCCTCCGGGTCCTGGAGCATCACCCCCAGACCGTTTTGCTTGAACTGTGCCGCCAGCCGCTCACCGACCGCCTTCTTGCGCTCGTCGAGGTCCTGGATACTTATCAGCCCTTTCTCGTTCAGTCGTTCGATCAGACTGTAGAGAAACGCCGATGCTTCCAGCGTCTTGTTTGTCACCTGACTGAGCCGCATGTGGGTATAGAACAAACCTTCGGCGACCTCCTGTCGCAGGTCACTCGCGGGCGCAAGAGCAGTGACACTCCGCGGGAGGCGCTCGTTTCCCGTTTCAGCATTGGCTGCTATCATTCCGCTTTACCATTGGAACTCCCACTCTCTTGAGTCGCAATCACTTATCTTGCATTTGAAGCAAAACGATCAGAAATCCTTTACCGAGCTTTCCTAAACAAGGCGACAATCACGGTTGTCGCAACCGCGACAACGACGAAGACAATGATCGGCAGCCGTTTTTGCCCGGGTGGGATATATCTCAGGACGGCGACAAACAACGCGAGTAAAATACCTGTTCCCAATACCGCAGCAATCCACCTCATGCTCCCTCCGCGGTTGAATTCTCGGCTGTCGCTCCCTCTGTCTTGTCGAAGATCTGCATTCCCACTCCGTCCGGCTTCGTTTGCGTGTTGCGACCTGTCGCAAACTCCTGCTTCCAAGGGCAGCCAAATTTCAAGCGTAGAATTGTCGCCGGTTTACGCCGTCGCCACCTCGCCACCGCCGTCCGGGCTACCCTCGGCTGCGGCCTGCGGTGTCGTTATATTCTGGAACGAAGAATCATTCAGGCACCCCGTAATGATCCCCAAGACGAAACCGACCGATAGGCCGGCCACGCCAGCCAGACACACCGCTGCTGCCGTGGCGCCACCCGTGGGAACGGTCGCAGGAGCAGCTGGGCCGCCCGCAAGACCAATCACTGCTCCGACCGCGCCACAGACTGCGCCGATGATTGCAATTGTCCATCCCGCAACACCAGCGTTCGCGAGGTTCCACTTGATGCACTCCCACGTGGACCGACTACCCCCGTCCTGACGCGCTATTCTCTGGCGGGCCACTACGGCGGTGCGCCGAACTCCAATCTGCGGTGTTTGTTGCCGCGACCGCTTCGCTGCGCACTTCGAGCATCGTCCCCCGCACGCACAATCACCAGTGATGGCCGATGGCGCGCGTCCTTGTGCAAGCGCAGGATGATCGGGATTTGTCGTTACGAAGTCTATCGAACGCAGCAGCAACTCGATTACCGTAGGATCGCGCTTTGCACGTGCGAGTTGCAGGCCGCCAGTAAGGACGGCAAGCTGCGGGCTCATTGTTGCGCTCGCCCGCTCCGTGTCAACTCCACTCTCCGAAGATAGAGAAGTCAGCGTGGCGTCGACCTTCTTCGCCATCTGTTCTGCTTCCACTTCGTCCGCATCTTGTGGCTGGCTAACCGTGAACTTTGCCTGAACTTTGGGCCCGTGCGCTTCTTCATCGCACTCTGGGCATAGACGCTGGACTCCGACATGTTGTGCCCGCATTGGGGCTGTTGGGGCTGCACTCTGTTGAACGACGTGGGTCAACTCATGTGCTAGCAGTTGTCTGCCGTCAGAACTATGAGGGCTGTACGCTCCATCGCGGAAGAAGATGTCCTGACCCGTCGTGAAAGCAATGGCATTCACAGCGCGGTTGAGGGAGTGAGCCTCGGCTCCAGTGTGAATTCGTACTCCGCTGAAGTCCGCGCCGAAAGCAGATTCCATCTTTCGACGCACACTATGATCGAGTCCCTGCGCGCCGCCGCGTGACCGCTCGATGGCCGATTCAACCTCAGGCGCAACGTCCGCTTCGCCTTCTCCATGTCTGGCCAGCGCCAATACCCGCTGCACATAATGGTTTCCATATTGCCGCTGCAACTGCAAGATAGAGCCGCTCGCGCGTGCTGGCTGCGACGCGGTCTCGCGATTCAATGCCGAAGAGTGTGCTCGGGCGCTGGCGGCGGAAGGCGCACGATTGGCCAAGTGCGCCAAAGGGTTTTGGTGCGAAGCAATAGGCGCTTCTTCACCGTGCCGCTCTCGAACCACCAAGCCGTGCAAGCTGCTTTCGGCGGATGTATCGTTTTGATGTTCGCGCATAAGAATCCACCGCCTCACTGAAACTCTCCTTGCCTAACTACCTTGCCCATCTTCTGATACTCGCGCCGAGTGCCGTGAAGCAGATGCGTCATATTGACCACGCCGCCGTCGCTGGCG
Source organism: Terriglobales bacterium (assembly GCA_036521955.1). Classification (GTDB taxonomy): domain Bacteria; phylum Acidobacteriota; class Terriglobia; order Terriglobales; family Acidobacteriaceae; genus Acidiflorens. Next base: position 85,431 of record DATDGS010000055.1, on the reverse strand, counting down.
GCCAGAAACGCCGCAGCCGTCGCAATGTTGCGAATATTTCCGCCGGGCATTTCGAAGCGTCGCGCCATAAAGTCAAGATCGAGATCGGGACTCTGCGGCGTTTCCTTGGGCCAGATCTGTTCCCAGATTCGGCGCCGGTCGCTTTCATTGGGGAACGCAAACTCGACCGTAAAGTGCATGCGGCGAACGAAAGCGTCGTCCATGTTCTTGCGGAAATTGGTGGCCAGAATGACCACGCCTTCGTGCTCTTCCATTTTTTGCAGCAAGTAATTGACCTCAATGTTCGCATACCGGTCGTGAGAGTCGCGCACTTCGCTGCGCTTGCCAAAGAGAGCATCGGCTTCGTCAAAAAAGAGGATGGCATTGCTGGCCTCTGCTTCGGCGAAGATGCGAGCCAGATTCTTCTCCGTTTCGCCGATATACTTGCTGACCACGGTGGAGAGATCGATCTTGTAGAGATCGAGTCCCAACTCCCCGGCCATAATGTCCGCGGCCATGGTTTTGCCGGTACCGGATGGCCCCGCGAAGAGGATGTTCAGGCCTTTTCCGAGAGAAAGTTTGCGATCGAAACCCCACTGATCGAACACAAGGGATCGGTACTTCATCGAATTGCAGATTTCCCGCAACTGTTGCAACCGGTCTTCAGGCAGAACGATATCTTTCCATGTATGGTGGGGCTTGATCTTGCGGCCGAGCGAGGACAGCTTGCGGCTGGAGTGCAGACGACAAGCTTCGTAAAGCTCAGCCGTGGTGAGCTGATTCGCTTCGGGATCTCGCCAGCACGCCGAACTCCAAGCGCTCCGTGCCGCATCCCTGATCTGTCCTCCGCTGAAGCGAAACTTGTTAGCTAACGCGGAAAGGTCGACTTCGCTAGCTATGTCACCCGGCAACGCCGCTTGCCACAGGTGCACCCTGTCGGCATAGGTTGAGCACGGGAATTCTACGCGAACGAAGGTTGGCCCCTGCAACTCCTCCGCCGGTTCCCAAGCGGTCGTCCCGGCCAAGAATGCCACATTCTGGCAGCGCCGCAGTTCGGCAAGCAGTACCTTGCGCAGACCTTTCTTTTCGTCTGCTAACAAGAATTCGAATCCGTCCCAGTAGAGAGCGTCTCCTTGCAACAAAGCTTCTCGTCCCGCGAGTCGCACGGCGGTTTCAAAATTCATAGACTGGCTACTTGCTAAACTCTCGGTGTCCACCACCAGGAGCCCCAATTCTGAGTCGCGACAGAGCACCTCAGCAGCCGTTTTTCTCCCGCTCCCATATGGCCCCTGAAAGTACAGGATGGTTCGGTCTTCATGGCTTCGTCGGGCCAGCAGCGAGAACCGTTTCTTTGTTTCCGCCGACAGGACTAGATCCTCTAGCCGAGCCTCTGGCGTGATGCACCGCACATGAGGGATCAGGTGAGAATCGGGGTCATCCGAGCCGAGCAGGTAACCGATTATCCTTTCGTCCACGTTGAGATACTTCCCGAGCAGCGTCGTCGGACCCTGTGCCGGGTCCTCGGTGACGAACACAAGCCTGCCGTCCAGCAGCGGAGCCCCTGGCATGAAGCAACGGCGTTGAGCAAGCTTGTCCCGGAAGGACGGGCATAACAGGTTCAAAACCAGATCCACGCTGGGTCGTTTTCTGGTTACGTCGTCCTGGAGGTAGGCGTACAAACGCTGGTACCGGGAATCGAGTTCGGGAGCCAAGCAAATCAGGAGACAATCAATCTCAAACCGAGTGAGAGAAAAGAGCCGCTCCAGTTCGGCCAGGCGCAGCCTGATGCCGCGTTGAATGCTCCTAGACTTGCATGAAGCAATTTCTGCGCGCGTCCTGTCGAGCGTCGCCAAGACATCCGACCAGTCCGGCGGTTCCAGAGCGAGCCCAAATCGAGGCAAACCCGATGACCGGGTCAGAAGTTCGTCGACCTCCTCCTCTGCGATCACCAGGCCCTGAAACTGCTCATCCGCTTTATGCAGTTGTCGCGCCCGCTTCACTTGCGCGGCGACCAGCAGATGTACTCCTCCCAACTCGGCCAAGAGGTGATCCAGCGATGTGGCGTACTGGTCCTCCGTCCGAGCGGACCATTGGCCGAGCCCGGCTTTTGATTCACCTGGGTGAATCCCGATGGGAAGTGTTGGCGGTTGCATAGCGTCAGCACCGGTCCCTGTCATCGTCATCTTTGCTCTCCAATGAGCCAAACGTTCGCTCGTACTGCTCAATCGATTCAGCCAGCACCTTCAGTAACTCCACGGCGTATGTAGGACTGGTCACAATCCTGGTATGAAAGTGTTCCTGCTTTCCTTCCAAGTACAATTGTCCGAAGTCGAGCAGGAACTCGAAAGCATTGTGGCCAACTTGGAAATAGTTGGCGTACTTGCCTTCGATTCCAACGCCTTGACTTGAGCCTTGTTTTTCCTGGCGTTCGTCAGGCATCAGCGCTCCGCGACGGCGCACATCAGTAGCTGAATTGATCGTGACGATTCCCAAACCGCAGGCCATCCATTGCAACGCATCGTTGCAATCATGAGACCACCGGCAATCTGACGGTGATCGCATCGAAGAATGGCCAGAAGAGAAAGAACTTATCGGGAACGGTCTGCTTTCTCCCGCTCCCAGCAGGCCGCTGCCTGTACACCCACTGATACGCACCTGGCGGCTCCCGGTATTGTTAGTCATGCCGCGGGAGGGCTCTTCGACTCTGAAGGCAAGGGACATAAGAGGCAACCGACCGATTTCAAGAGATGAGTTTGGAAGTGTCACAGGATATGTAACTCACCTGTATCACGGGGCAAGACCGGTGTTACACGAAGGCGGACAACCTTGGAGATGGGTAGATGATCATGCAGGGGTTGCATCCGCCCGAAGAAGCTATGAGGCGCGCGAGATGTTGTATCGAGCCATCTTGCGGTACAGGGTCATTCGGGACCACTGCAGTTTGTCGGCTGCCTTGCTTTTGTTCCAATTGGTGGCTGACAAGGCCGACAGCAAACGCTCCCGTTCATCTGGAGGGGCTGGCTTCGTCTCCGCACAGCCGCGGCTGAAGTGGGGCGGAAGTTGCGCCGTGGAGACGTCGCCAGAGGGAAGATCCACGAAGATGGCCTCCAGGAGATTTTTCAACTCACGAATATTGCCCGGCCAGTCATGCGCGAAGAAACAGTCCAGCGCCTCGTCGGAAAGTCGGCGCACATTCAGTCCGAACCGGCTGTTAAAGTAACGAATGTAGTAATCAACAAGCAGGAGCAGATCTTCCTTCCGTTCCCGAAGGGGAGGGATATGAATTCGGGCAACGTTGATCCTGAAAAACAAGTCTCTCCGGAACTTTTCCTGTCTTACCAGTTGCTCTAGATCCTGATTCGTGGCAGCGATAAACCGAACGTCCACCGATATACCACCCTCCCGGCCCAGACGCTGGACCTCTTTGGCTTCAATCATCCGTAGTATTTTGGCCTGACCGTAACCGCTCATATCGCCGATTTCATCCAGGAAAACAGTTCCCCCATCCGCCGCCTTCAGCTTGCCTTCCTTACGGGACTGGGCGCCGGTGAAAGCCCCTTTTTCGTAACCGAAAAGTTCGCTTTCCACAAGGCTGTCGGGAATTGCGGCGCAATTTATGGTCAAGAAAGGCTTCTGGCGTCTGCGGCTGCTCCTGTGCAACAGTTCGGCCACCAATTCCTTGCCGGTTCCAGTCTCCCCGGTTACTAGAACGTTGCTGTCGGTCGACGCCATCTTGGCAAGGCGGGCCCTCATTTCGCGCATCGGAGCGCTCTCGCCGATGATTCCCCCTGTCCCTGCCAGGGGCAACGGGGGCTCTCCAATCGTCTGGCTTAGACACCGCCTAACCGCGTCAACCAATTCGTCCAGACCAAACGGGTGCTTAATGTACTCGTTGATACCCGCCCGCAAAGCAGCGATAGCCAGTTCCTCGGAACTGTGGGATGTGATCAGTAGGAGCGGAATTGTGCGGCAAAATTGCCGGATATCTTGCGCCAATTCCAGAATGTTGCCGGGATCGACTCCCGACTGGCCGAGGATCACGAGGTCCGCTTGCCGGTCTCGCAAGAGGCGGGTGAGCACTGCTTTCTCGAACACGTGGGTTACCTCGAAGCCGTGACGCAACATCGACTCCGAGATAACATCACGCAGAACGGTGGCCCCCTCGAAGACTAATAGAGATGGCTGGCTCATGGTCTAGCTCAGTGTTGGAGAGAACACTCCCCCAACCTCTGCAGATGGCAGTCGACATTCCCTAAACTGCGTCGAGTCGGCCAAGGGAAACCTCGCTCCCTTTACTCTTGCTCCTTAACGGCGAAGGCGAAGTCGCTTCCCAGTGCAAAGGCAATTCCCATGCCTCACGGAAAAATCAAATACTGATAAGCGGCGATCGCTATTGGCACTTTTTCTTGACGGACATAAGGGTTTTCCTCCTTCATGGAACGACCACCATCCACGTAATCTTTACCACCCCGCGTTTTCCCTTTTTGCTTCGAAGACTCAGACGATTCCAGCCGTTCGATGGCCCGGGGGCTTCCTCAATGGCAAAATCCTTCGCCTCGATACTGACCTGTACCGGAACGCCCGGCAGCATGTCTCCCTCCAACGAACTTAGGGAAGGTCCTTGGCTGTCGACAATTTTGTTGCCTTCAATAACGATCACGCCATTTTTCTCGATCTGCCCGGACCAGATGAGCACGCCTTTTTGCGGGCCGGAATAGCGTTTTAAGGTCACCAGCGCGGTGGCGAATCTGGTTGGGTCGGCGACGCTTGTTGCAGTGATTCTTACAGTTTGGTCGGCCGGAATCGACGCAGGCGCCGCGTACAAGCCATTCTGAGAAATGTTCCCGCGCCCGGAAACCGACCACCGGACAGTGATGTCGGAACTGTAGGCAACGGTCGCGGAAAACTTCGTCGTTTCCGATGCCTTCAGCTCGGCGTTGGCCGGACTCAGGGAAACGGATACTGGTCTTAACGAGATAGGTATACTTGCGGATTTTGTCGGGTCCGCTTCGCTGGTGGCCGTCACTTTCACGGTCTCCTCCGCCGGTACCGAAGGTGGAGCGAAATACACACCCTCCTGTGTCATGTTTCCACGCCCGGAAATTGACCACCTGACTGCCGGGTTATTGCTGCCAATAACTGATGCCGAAAACCGCAGTTGCTGCGATGCTCCAAGGACGACCGTCGAAAAGTTCAGACTGATCTGCACAACCGGCTTCAGTGTGACGATCGCAGTGGCCGATTTTGTCGAATCCGCGATGCTGATAGCAGTGACCTTTGCCGTCTGCTCTTTTGGAACTGAGGGCGGGGGGAAATATACACCGTTTCTGGAAACGCTCCCCGGCCCCGATAACGACCACTTGACAGCTCGATTGGAGCTGCCGGCCACCGTTGCACTAAACAGCAGCGATCCGGATGCGGATACCAGTAGCACACTACTAGTAGGTTTAAGGGTAACCACCACCGGTTCCAGAGTGACGATTGCGCTTTCTGATGCGCTTGGGTGGGCCTCGCTCGAAGCTATCACTTTGACGGTGAGCTGGGCGGGAACCGATGCGGGCGCTGTGTAGATGCCGTCTTGGGAAATACTCCCTATCTGCGGGTCCACAGTCCACTGCACATCGGTGTTGGGACTACCGCTGACTTGGGCCGCGAACTTCGCGGTCCCCAGGGCTCCCAGAGTCGCACTCGGCGGATTCACATGTACCACCGTCTCCGTAGAGGGCTTCAGCGTGATGGTCGCACTGGCTGATTTCGTCGGATCCTGTTGACTTCTGGCGGTGACCGTTACTGTCTGTTCACTCAAGACGAAGGGCGGAGCCGAGTACAATCCGTCCGGAGAGATATTTCCAACCTCAGGAGTGAGCGACCATTGAACTGCCGGGTTCTTGCCACTGACTTTCGCCGTGAACTGCTGTTGTTGCTTTCCCAAAAGTCCGGCTTCAACGGGGCTCAGAGCGACCCGCGTAAACTTAGGGAGGAATTCGAAATACCCGCCCATCGCCAGCGCTGTAATGGCGCCTAACACAAGCGCAAGTTTTAGCCACAGTGGGAACGGACGAGGAGGCTTCCTATCCTTCTTATCGGGTGCCTTCCCGGGCTTGGCGGGCGGCTTATCGATGTCGGGCTTGATCGGGGGCTGTGCAGGAACGTGCGACCGGAGGTACAGATGGTGTCCGTGGACAACCCCGTTGTCCGCAAGGCTTTTCCCGTGGTCTAGAGTTCTGGCAGTATCTTTATCATCCAGAATCCAATTGCCCGCTTCAATTTTCGCCTCTTCAACCGAGAGGCTCGTAGTACTTATCAACTCTGCGATGAAATCCCGCGTGCTAATGTCTTCCGCAACTTCTATGGGGTGACTGCCGCCACTTTCCGTAGAAAGATAAAGTCTAATGTCCCTTGAAAGTGAGGGCGGGATAAAAGGCTTTCCGCAACTGCGACAGAACTTGCCTCCCAGGGCATTCTCAAAACCACAGTACTGGCAAATGGCAACGTCACTTCGACGCTCCCGGAGCAAAAGATTCTGGCCAGCTCGGACGCCATTTTCTTCCAGGGTTTTGTCCGGCTGCAAGGGTCGGCCGGTGTCTTTGTCATGGAGGCTCCAATCTGCGGCTTGACGATTCCCGTCGGACGGAGGTATCCCTTCAAGGAGTTCCTTGAGGAATTCCTCTGTCTTGATGTCCGGCGGCACGTCGACGTGATGTGTTTTGCCGTCCTCAGTACTTACATGTAGTGCGATGTCGCTCATAAATGCTTCGCGTTACCGTCTTGGGAGTGCATGGTTTTGTGAACCACCTTCCGGGCACCTGCTCGGGACATGAACATCAACGCACGATGGTACGGCCGGTCATATCATCACCAATAAACGGTTGATCGGCTTCAGGAGGCACCCACAGTGATTCGAAAAGCAAGCGAGTCCATTCGGATTGCGTGAGCCCAACCCGGACGGCTAACGATGCACTCCCTTCCGCTCGCGGTCCGTCTACGGCTGCTGCTGCGAGTGGTGCGGGATTTTGTGGATTCAGAAGACATCGCATTCGACCCCACAGCCTACTACCAAAAATGGGTCGTTGTTAGCCCGCCTCTATCAACCTGGGCTCTCTCAATTAACCAACCCTCCACGTCTCCAGCCCAACGACGACGTCCAAAAAGCGGCTTGGCTGGTTTTGACCGCCTGGCGAAACTGCTGAGCATCCGCGCTTCGTTGTCCTCACCTAGCGAGCCGGCGACTCCGATTTCTCGCGTGGCCTCAGACTGATCTTGAGACTGCCGACATTCCGCGACCCATCGTTGCTGACCGCGGTGATGGTCACCGTATCTCCCGCAGCCTTGATCTCAGACGGGGCCGTGTATACGCCTTCCGCAGAAATACTTCCAACTCCATCGGCGCTCCAGGTCACGCCTTTTACAACGTCATCGCCCAGCGTCGCGAAAAATGTTGCGGACCCGCCTTCTGACAGAATCGTCTTACCATCGTTAGCGCTCACCCTCATCGTCCTGTCTGGTAGTGTCGACGACGCCTCCTTCGTTTCAACTTTCGCATCTCCCCGGTCCACCATCGCGGGCACTTCCGATGGGCTTGGTTTAGCTGCTCCAGTGGAACCATTGGTCCCGGATGCGGTAGTCGCAGCCACGGCAGAGGGACTCTTATCTAAGGGTTTTGGTGTGTCTCCCCGAGAAGCAGGTGCAGGCGGCATAGAAGTTGACGCTGATGATAAGGGCTTTACCGCCACCTCAGCTTTGCTTGGCTTGCCGCTCACAGGCTTTGGGGCGGGTGGCTCGAGCGTGACCGTCGCGCTGTCATATCGTGTAGGATCCGCAGTACTGGTTGCGGTGACGGTCACGACGGTCTTTTCTGTGATCGCGAGCGGAGCGGTGTACAAGCCGCTCGACGACATAGTGCCAATCTTAGGCATTCTTGACCATGTAACTCCTTTGTCATCGAGGCCTTTAACGTCTGCTTCGAAGTCCTGGGGTTGCGATGACAAAAGGCTAACCGCGTGGGGATTGACTGAAACCGTGGGCAGAGGCTTTGTTGTGACCCCGTCGTCAGGTGGGCGGGGTGTCTGGACCACGCGCGCTTCGATGGCCAGAGCATGAATGGTGATCTCGTCGTCCCGTTGCTTCATAAACAGGGCGACAATAGCGGCCCCCATGAGCAACAGAATCAGGCCCAAGACCACTCCTGAAACCCGCGCCGGGCGACGTTCGCCTTTTCCGTTTGTGGACTCTTCCACCGGCCGGTTCTTCCCGTCCCCTAGAAGAGTGATGCCCAGTTCTTGCTTGAGGTTCTGGTCCGGGATGTGGACCATGTTCACCCACGTCACCATCGAGTCGCTTTGCAGGTCCCGCTGTTCATAGAAGCCTTGCGGGGACCGCGGTCGATACCCATTCTTTCCGCCGACAAAGAAGCCGCCACGGTCTTGCACGGGATCGACGACCAGAGCGATTGGGTATTTCCGGCGATCATAAGTTTTGCAGACATCCAGATCCCAATGCGACAAGAAAATGGAGATATTCGGATGAGAGTGGTACCAGCCTATCCGTTGCGGCACTTCTCCCGGTTCCTTGTATTTATCGGTTATTTGTTTATCCAGATCACGCCAGGTCTCGGTCGTGAACGTTAGTCTGACGGCTGATCCCTCCGTGCACCGGGCAGCGATGGCGTCCGTCACAAAAACTGTTGGACTTGCCGATTCATCTCCGAGGATCTCGTACCCGAAGAGAAAACCACCGTGTTCGCGTGTCGTATCCTGAGAAAGATGGTCGACGACTTTGCGATACAGGCTTTGCGGGAAAACTATGTGGCATCCCTGGTTCTTCTCAGTCTCACCCTCGCAGCGATAGAGAGCTAAACTTCCGAGGCCGCCTTCTTGGTTGGACACAAGTCCGAAACCCGCCGAAATCCGCGAGCGTGGACTCTGTGCCGAAGCCGGCAACTCGGACTCAGGAAAAATCTTGACCCGGTTCTTGGCACTCTCGCCCATAGACTCACTCCCCACCTCGCACGAGCGGGAATTGAATGGGTCCGGCCACACCCCGGTCGCAGTAGGAGCTCCAGTAGAAAAGCCCCGCCTCCATGCGCCGTGGGTCAACCACCAGCGCGAACTGATAAGGCTCCGCGAAGATTGCATGGGCGTTCTGGTCTTGAGTGGAGAAGAAGATTCCCTGCACGGGGTGAGTGTGGTACCAGCCCAGCCTGCACTTGCCTTCCGGCGCAAACCGGGCGCGGAACTCACCCTCGGCTCGGGCCCATGCGCTCTCGGTGAAACAAATATGGGCGCTCGAACTATCAAAGGATTCGATCCGAATCAAATCGGTCACTACCAGACGATACTCTTGACTTACGTGCCCGCGCCGCTCGCACCGATATCCGATCAAAATTCCTCCCACTTCCCGACCATGAACATTGCTTTCTCCGCAATGCTCAATAAGTGAGCGGCACAGATGGTCCGACATGGTAGCAGTTATATTGCAACCTGAATCCAGCTCGTACGACAACTCAGGAACGGTTTTCGCGCATTGCCGGTCCATGAGGTGAATGTCGGATTGAGATCTGCCAGACGGCCGCGGTGGCACTGCTTGCTGCTCCCGTTGCAAGAACGTGACTCGATGGGTCGGAGTCGTCAAAACACTCACCGCTCCAATCGCGGCGCTTTCCTGGCGACCGACAAACTTGACTCGAGACGATGTCCCCGTGGAGGGAAGCCCGGTTGTCGTGCGGCTGTGTAACTCGCCTACCGGCATAGCCTTGCACCTTGTCAATTTCTGAATCGGACGCGGCGGACCACACTCGCCACTCTGGCTCCGCACTTGTCACAAAACTGAGAGTCGATTGGTATTTCTGACCCGCAAGTTCCGCAACGCAGCGCCGGCGCACCAGCCTGAAGAACTACTCGCTGGTTCTGTTCGTTGGATGGTAGCACACCTCGCTGGATCTTGATTTTCAGACTCTGCGAGGCGTTTGGTTTGGAGTCCAGAAGGTGGATTGTGCGTTGCACGGGCTCGACAACAGTCGGCTTATAAAACGGCCGGTTATCGATCGAAACGCCACGGTTCTTGTTGACTACGCCGCGTGGCTCGGCATATTCACGAACCCAAGTCGCCGCCTCAGCATCCAGAGGGTATGGTGGACTCAGTTCGGCATGGTAGTTCTTGTACTGCACCATCTCGAACAGTTGTTGGCATAGATCGTTGAGTCCCATGCCGCCCAGCCATTCAGCCTTGTTCACGCAGACATTTTTCGGCTCCTCGTGCTGAATGTTCGGATGCCAGATGGGCGTGTTCCATCGCAATCTGGGAACGTCAGCCGGGAAATCATCGTCACAGTAGATCTGGACTTCGTGCTGGACGCCATACACCGGGCTTTGCGATGGATCGATACCGACGATGCCGCGACACCGGAACGTGACCTTGTATCGCTCGGGTGCTCGGCCGGGCAGAAGGTCGATCGGCTCGACTCTCACATAGTCACTATCCTTATTAATAGCCTCTAGTCTCTGTCGCTCTAGTGACAGACGACTCTGGCGGGGATTTAGGGATCTTACTGCCATAACAACTCCTGCAATCCAGATTTCGAAACCAACTCGCGGATTCTTATGCCGGCGGGGCTGCTCGCGCGCATCAATCGGGCGAGGTACCAGCGGCGCGCCGGACAGCGGCTCCGCGAGCAACATCAGTCGCGGTGGAAAGCTCCGCGACAACCCGCTGTTACCTGGCGACGCATATACAGTTGATGGCCGTTAGCTACGCCGGCTTCACCGAGAGTACTCTGGTAGTCCAAAGTCCTCCCTGTGTCCTTATCGTCGATGGTCCAACTTACCGGGTGCCCCTCAGCGTCCACTTTGGGGAGATCGAGGCCGGCGATAAGCTCCTTGATAAACTCCTCCGTCTTAATGTCAGTCGGAGCCTCGATGGGATGAGAGGCCCCGCCTTGAGTGTGAATGTGTACTCTTATATCCGGCATGCCGTTTCTCCTCATTACTCTGCATAGTGATCCGAACCGATAAATCATTTGTGACTAACTACTCGAGCTTGCCCCCACATGAGGGGCACCTTTCTTTGACCATTCGTTTGCATTCCTTGTGAATGACGTGAGCCGCATTTGCCTTACACTTCGCCACCGCATCCCCTTCGCACAAAGGATGGCCGCATGCCGGACACGGGCTGTCGCCCCGTGCAAGGATGATGACCGTTTCCTTTGGCAGAATCTTGATTCGTGGTCTGCGCCCATACAGTCTCCCGGTCTTGGCGAGAAAGATAAAGACGCAGAGGATCGCCAGTCCCAACACAACCAGTGCCGTCACCGTGAGAGCAGACACTCTCTCCGCCTTTCATGCCAGCTTTCTCGCATGCAAGATGTTGACCGGTTCTGTTTGCAAAGCAAATGGAAAGGCTTCGAGATCACCGGTCATTTCGTACCACAACGCCGACTCCGGCCCTTGAACCTCAAGCACATCGAGTTTGGGAAGTCCCAACCGGCTCAGCGGCCAAGACGCGTAAGATTCGTTCCCCCGCACTACGTGGGTAGTCTCCAGCTGTCGGATTTGCTCGCATTGCGGACAACGCGCCATGTCCTCATTCACCACGCGAAGAGGTTCACCGAGAGTCTCCGCGGTTCGACAGCGCCCACATCGCAGTTCGACCACGACCTCGCGTCCGAGCTCCAGGTATCCCTCCTGCCCGGTCTCCTCCTTGAAACGGGTCAGGATGGTGCGCGCCGACGTCGTCGCTGCCGCGAATTCGGGCACTTCCGTCACTTCGCCATAGCGGAAATGTCCCGCGCACTCCGCTTTTCGGTCGGACTCGGTTATGTAGAAGTCGTTGATGTTGCAGTTCACCACCAGGCGTTTCCCCACCAAAGCATTCTCGAAATCGCCATGCAAAAGTTTTACGCCTTCCTGCACCTCAAGCGCCGCGATGATCGAGCCCATGGTTGACGTGGTTGGAACTTTGCCCAGAGAGATATTTCTGAGGGCGATGCCGCGACAGGATGCGGCTTGCGCAATCACCGCCTCCTCCATGCGTGTCAGGCCGCACTCGTAGCAAGGACCATGGTCCGGCCGATAGACCGCTACCTCGCCTAAGAGGTTTTCCATAGCCCCATCCACCCAGGGTCGATCCATCTTTTCGCACATGCGATTGAGCGAGCGGCGGGCCACTCGGCTATCCAGGCAGGAAAAGACCATGTCCATGCGGCGGAGCACACCCAAGCCCAACACCTCGCTTAAGTCGCCCGTAAGCGTCAGAATCTCGACGTCGGGATTGAGTTCGCGCAGTCGACTACTAATCGCTTCCGTTTTAGGATGACCGTGATCACTTTCCCGAAAGAACACCGATCGACTCAGATTGGCGGTCTCGACCGTATCCCGGTCTAGTACGGCGATCAACTGCACGCCCATCATTGCCAGGTTCTTGGACACCTCATTGCCCAATGCGCCGGCTCCCACTACCAGGGCGCGCGCCTTCCGTATTCGTGTCAACTCCCAAACCGAACTGATGGCCAGAGAGTGATAGCGATCCCTGGAGTGATCTCTGATTTGAAGATCCGGCATAACTACCTGTCGATCGGGGAAGCAACCAAGGAGGGGAATGACGACGGTCGAGCCCTCATTTCCTAGGGAAGTCAGCGAGTAGAAGCCCCCCGGATTGCGACTCGGGATGAGTCGCATTCTTCCGTTCGCCAAACTTCTGGCAAAGTACACCGCTCACTCCAAAATGTCAACTAAAGAATGCGGAAAACCCGCACCGTCAACTGCGGATGGCCCTGTTCGTCGGGACGAAGCAGCGTGACTCCGTAACGGCAAGGCTAGGGCGGTTTCATGAGTGACCTATCAGATCTGACATTCAGATCTTGGCATGAGGTGGAGACATAACTACCTTCGCTTATCCATGCTTGCCCATAAAGACTTCCTATTTGGTCGGGCCTGTGCGAGAATCTATCCGCTTATCTCGCGCCCTCAGCGGGAGGACCTGGGGCGCGCCGGGAACCGTGCTTCAGGATATCCCAGGCAAGTCGGTTTGAGTGTTTCGTCCGCGCATTTGTAGGCACAACAGGTTCCCATCTTCCCCGGGTTGATCATCCCAAAAGGTTCTCTGGAAAGGGAAACTCTCATGGAAACCCCGGAACGCGCACCTTTGAAAATTGGCGTCCCACCCCAGTCACGAGTTCTGAAGATCGGCCGAAGTTACACTGAGACGCCCGCCCACGGACAGTGGGAGAAAACAGAGGCCACGCGCTACCTCTGCGCTAGCGCTTACTTAAGCAGAACATTCCGCAGCCGCGTCATCCGTTACTTCATCGAGAATAAACACAACGCTCTGGCGGTGTCGTACGGCATCGATCCAGTGACGGTCCTCAAACATAGCCTGTCCGCCCGGCGTATTGGCAGGACGCGTGACCTCCTGCTGCTGATTCCCGTCTTCCTGGCCTTGCTAGGCCTGTTGTCCGCGGTGGTTGCCGGACCCGCAGCCATATTCCTGTACCCTCTACTGCTCGGCGTGGCCCTCGTGGCGGCCTTCTGCATCATTGCCTGGGAACAGTGGGAGAACGAGTTTCATATTGTTCGGCAAAACTTTAGCAAGAAGCAATTCGATCCCGGAGCGCTGCTCCGCGGGTTCGACCCGGAAACGGAACAAGTCTTTCGTGAAGTGGAAGAGGCACAGAAAGCCAACGTGATGATCTATGCTGCCTTCTCTCCCTTCGTTGGATGCGGAAACAACATCGGATCGTGGTCCGTTCCAGTGGATTTAGCCAAAGGCAAGGAGGATGTGGGCGGATACCTGCAGCCCAAGACTGTTCAGATCAAAGAGCTGTACGACGAAATCACTCGAACCCTGCGCGGGCTGGAGTTTCCCAACTGCTCAATTGAAGACAAACTCTGTACGAGCGGATTAGACATTCGAGGCAACGACAAATTCCTGCCCGACCTCATGGGCCGTCCGTGTACCCGCATAGAGCCTGCGGCGATGGAAGAGTACATCACGCATCCCTCCAGCCAGGCGCGCCATTACCAGAGCTTCCGCCTGGTGGACTGGAGCGGCGAATTGATCCTCAGTGCTTTCTTGCGGGCCGCCAAGACGGGGCACAACCTGTTTGTCGAAGTAAGCTACTGCTTGCTGGTGCCGCTCGACGCGGAGTACCGTCGCGTCGACTCCATGAATCCGGTACCCGGTTGGCGGGACTGGCTCCGCTTGCTCGCGGTGTCATTCGTCAAGTGCGTATTGATTTGGCCGGTGTGGCTTGCCTATATCTGGGAACTGGCTGTTCATCCGCTGCACACCTGGTTGCACGAACGGGAGGTTCGAAACATGATTCGCGAGAACCCTGCGTTCAACCACGGAGCAGCAACTTCCTTGCGGGAAATGACGTGCAAGTCCTATCTCTACCGTCACTACTTCCAGAAGCTCGACCAGGAAATGTATCTGAAGACGCTGGAGCGTCAGATTCTGGACTGCATTGTCCGTTTCCTCGACGACCGCAACATTGACACTTCGGCGTTGAAAGAAGCGCGAACCAGTATCATCAACAGTGGAATCATCCTTTCTGGCGGAAGTTCGGTCGGCGCCAATATCCTCGCCGTTGGTCGCGGCTCCACTGCGGTGAGCCAAGGTGCAGGCACAGGAGCCGTCAAGTTCATGGAGAGACTGACACGCGGAGGGGCGGGAGGGCAGCGCTGAGTCAAGTGCGGCGGCAGCATGACAAAATCCAATCACAACGAAGGCATCATCGTGCAGGGCGGCAGCATCAACGCCGGCAATCTTGCGGTCGGCCGAGGGGCCAAGGCAATATCGATTGGGGCACCGGAGCCGGTCGCGACTCCCGCGGAAGAGCAAGCCTCGTTGTCGGTGTCTCGCGCTCCAGGCGATCGCGAGTGGGACGCGTTCATTTCTCATGCCAGTGAAGACAAGAAAAGCTTCGTGGAGCCGCTGGCCCGGGCGCTGCAGCAGAGAGGCCTGAGAATCTGGTATGACGACTTTGCGCTCAGGGTGGGCAGTAGTCTCCGTGAGTCTATCGATTTCGGTCTGGCGAAGTCGCGCTACGGAATTGTGGTTCTCAGCAGGAACTTCTTTGCCAAGGATTGGACGCACCGGGAATTGGCCGGACTCATGGCCATGGAAGAAGGCGGCGCGGGCGTCATTCTTCCGGTTTGGCACAATGTGACGCAGGAGCAGGTGCGCAGTTTTTCGCCGATCATGGCTGATCGGGTTGCCGCCAAGTCGGCGGATGGTCTTGGTAAAGTAGTCGAGACGCTCTTGCGTGCGATCGCGCCGCAAGATTGAGGGAAATGGCTCGATGGCCTGAAATTACTCTTATTAAATCGATCGCAGCACCGGTTGCAGCCAGGAAGAACAGAGAATCATTTGACCTCGAGAAACATGTGTCCTGATTCTACTGCTGTTCTGATTCCCATCGCTGAAGGACGTGCAACACTCTGGCCGAATGAACTCCCGCTGGGGAACATTTGCGATGCGCTGCAATTGCTCGGCTTCCCCAACGGCATTATCCCGCCGCTTGTACTAAATGGTCGCTTCGAATCCTTAGCGCTTGCTGACCGCAGCTGAGTGCTCTTATCCGGCCCGAGAAGGCTTGGGCGTCCGCCGTTTGGCAGGAAATATTGACTGTATGGATCTGGCTCATTTCTCGCCTGATGCCGGAACAGCGCTTGCTGCCGTCCTGCACCTTGTGAGCGGGACTGACGCCCTTGTCGCAAGCGACAATGCAGATTCGAGAATATGGTTTGCACCGTACCACGAAATCAGAGCGGAAAGTGTGCGGTCGTGGAAGTGCATTCTTCAGATGAATTCAGATAATCCCCGGGCGCTCTCCATTGCCTGGAAAAGAAGATCTCGCCCAGTATGGCTGCCATGGTGGGCCCGGCGGACAGGTTCACAAAAGGCACCCGAATCAAGGAGGCAGTATGAATCTGTTCAGTGATTACCGTGGCAGCCCGACTTGGCGCAGCAGGTTCTGAAAGGGGGTCTGCTTGTAAAGGCTAAGCAGTTGTAACGTCGCGCGATGGTTCGTCACTTTGCGATCGCCATGACGCGCTGCGTCAGAAGTTCGCTCAACTCGTGTTTGATCTTCTTCGATTGCCGCTTATCTGATCAAACTTGGCCACGACGGGAAACTGAAAAATTCCTGGAAACAGAACACACTGTGTCGTACTATGTTCGCTCAAACGAAAGCCTCTCTCTTGGTTGAATGCTGCATAGATGCTGATGATCGTTCTTGGCGGAGCGTTCGACGCCGTTGCCTTTTCCGAGCCACGGCGCCAATTACTGGCTTGGAGTATGCTGCTCGGTTCGCTCTTGTTTCCGCTGGGCGTGATCCTGCGAATCCTCGATCATGGTCCACTCGCTCGTGGGCTGGCGATCGCCGGCTCAGCTCTCGTAACCGGCCCCCTCGCGGGTATAGCTTTAGGCTTTGCTCGCTCGGGCACAAAAATGATCTTGTAATGAAAAGGAAAAGGTGATGTACCCGCGCGCTTTCCAATATCACCGAGCCGCTTCCATTAGTGAAGCTTCCACTCTGCTTTCGCAATTGGGAGATGAAGCCAAACTTCTTGCGGGTGGCCAAAGCTTAATTCCCCTGATGAAACTGCGTTTCGCCAACCCGGCGCATCTGGTGGATCTGGGATTTGTTCCCGGTCTGGCTTTCATTAAAGAAGATGAGGACGGGCTCCATTTTGGGCCGATGACTCGCCACGCCGAAATCGAGCACTCGCAGCTCGCGGCAAAAATCCCGATTGTTCGTGACTGTGCCGCTGGCATCGCCGATGTTCAGATTCGAAATCGTGGGACGATCGGCGGTTCGCTCGCCGAGGCCGATCCGAGCGGCGACTGGGCCAACGTGCTGCTTACCTTGGACGCTCAAGTTCGAATCGCGAGCGCAAAGGGCAAACACAGCATTCCGCTCAGCGACTTCATCAAAGACGCTTACACGACCGCGCTGGCTCATGATGAACTCATCACCGAAATTACGGTGAGAATTCCTGCCAAAAACAGTGGGGGCGCGTATTTGGCTTTCAAGCGAACCGCGCCTGTGTATCCAACGGCCAGTGTCGCCGTACAACTCGTGATGGAGGGGGACACTTGTACTCAGGCGGCAATCGTTCTCGGGTGTGTTGGTTTGACTCCGGTGAAAGCAACCGAAGCCGAAGTCGCCCTGCGAGGCAAGCCACTGAACGCGAAAACTCTGATGGCGGCTGCCGACGCCGCTAGCACCGCGGCCGACCCTCAGACCGACATGCGTGGTTCTGCTGACTATAAGCGCACATTGGTTGCCGCTTTGACAAAGCGGGCCATCGAAGCCGCTGGCCGACGCGCCCGAGGCCAGCAAATAGAGGTGAGTCATCGCTATGCCTGAGATGATGTCAATTCCGATCACACTGAAGGTTAACGGCAAGTCTTACAGCCGGTCGGTGGAGCCGCGCATGCTGCTGGTCGAGTTCTTGCGGGAGGAGCTAGACCTCACCGGCACCCACATCGGTTGCGACACTTCCTATTGCGGAGCCTGCACGGTACTTCTGAACGGGACAACTGCCAAATCATGCACCATGTTTGCTTTTCAGGCTGATGGCGGAGAAATCCTCACCGTTGAGGGTTTGGAGAAAAACAACGAAATTCACCCCCTCCAGAAGGCTTTCGGTGAATCGTATGGCTTGCAATGCGGGTACTGTACGCCTGGCATTTTAATGTCGAGCTATCAGTTGCTGGCGGAGAACCACGATCCATCGGAGAAGGACATACGCAAGGCGATTGCCGGGAATACCTGCCGTTGCACGGGATACCAAAATATTTTCAAGGCGATTCGCTCCGCCGCGGCGCAAAAGATTGAGGGTATTTAGCTATGGCTATTAAGTTCAACGGTGACTTTGAGGTTGCTCGTACGCCCGACGAGGTGTTCGACTTCCTGACCGATCCGAACAAATTTTGCCCGCTCCTGCCAGACTTCAAAGGCCTAACCGTCCAGGATCCAACGCATTTCAATGTCAAGGTGAACGTGGGCATCTCCTACATCAAGGGGACAGCCGACGTGATGATGGAGCTTGCTGACACAGAGCGGCCGAAGAGGGCACAGTATAAAGGCAAGGGAAACGTTGCTGGCGGCGGTGCCACGCTGGTGGCGAGTTTTGATCTTGCGGCTAACGATGCCGGCACTCGCGTGGCCTGGCAGGGTGAGGCCCATATTTTCGGACGGCTCACGTCGGTCGCAGGCGGATTACTGGAGCCACTTGGCAAGAAGCAGCTCCAAAAACTGATTGACGGTTTACAGAGCGCCCTGAAAGTAGAGAAGAGTAGATCGTGACCACCTCAACATCCACCGGCTGGGTTGGCCGCTCGATTCCGCGTAAGGAAGAGAACCGCCTTCTGCGCGGACGAGGCCAGTTTATCGATGACATGAAGATGCGCGAGATGGCTTATTTGCGTTTCGTGCGCTCGCCCTACGCGCACGCGCGAATCAATGCCATCGACGTCTGTGCCGCACAGGCGCTGCCAGGCGTCGTCTGCATTGTTACGGGGGAGGAAGTCAAGGCGCAAACCCAGCCCTTCATCGAGATCGGTCCGGATCCGGGCGGCAAGATACACGATTTTCCAATGGCGGTCGACAAGGTTCGCTACCAGGGCGAGCCTATTGTCGCAATTGTTGCGGAATCCGCGCGCCTGGCTGATGATGCGGCTGAGCTTGTCAACATCGATTACGAACCACTCGACCCTGTGATTACTGTTGATCAAGCTCTGTCCGATGCCAGCCTCATCCATCCCAACATTGGAACAAATCGCATTTGGGCGGGCGTTTACGAGTACGGGGATGTTGCGAAAGCTTTCGCGGATGCTGCATACGTCGTCAGCATCGATCGTATGCACTTCCACCGTTTTTCCTCCACCCCGCTCGAAAACAACGCCGTCATTGGCCGGTGGGACCCGAAAGACGATCATCTTTATTATTGGTGCAACAATTCTTTTCCATCGTTTGCGATTCAGTTTCTCTCCGCTCATCTCGGAATCCATATAGATAAGATCCGCGTCCAGACCTTCGATATCGGCGGCAGCTTTGGTATCAAGATCACGAGCTATCCGCAAATGGCGATTTGCGCGCTGGCTTCAAAAAAATCGGGCGGACGACCGATTAAGTGGGTGGAAACACGCTCCGAGCACATGACATCAAGCGCGCATGGCAACGAGCGCACTTTTTTCGACACGAAGATTGCACTCGACAAGAATGGTGTGATTATGGGCATCACATCGCGCCACGTAGATGATTGCGGCGCTTATCCGCGCTACGAACCGCTCGGATGCGTCATTTTCTCGCAAGTATTCTGTGGTACCTACCGGTTTAGGAATGCCCGCATCGAGTTTTCTCAAGTGGTGAGCAACAAGTGCCCCGTGGGGCCGAATCGCGGCTACTCCCGCATGCAGCATCTTTGGTTTCTGGAGCGCACCATCGATATTTGCGCCCATGAGCTTGGTATTCCTAACGACGAGATGCGCATCCGCAACTACATCCCGCCCGAGGCATTTCCTTACACCACGCCCAACGGATGCGTCTACGACTCGGGCAATTATCCGAAGATGTTGGAACGCGCTAAGCAACTTCTCGATTGGGATGACTGGCAACGGAAAATCCAAGCGATGCGGGCCGAAGGGCGGTGGATAGGCATTGGTATCGGCACCACTCTTGATTCCGGCACCAACAATTTCGGCCAATCTCGCATCGTTAATCCCGGTGCTCCTTTCTCCGGTAACTCGCAGGGAGCAAACTGCAAGCTCGATATCTACGGTGAAGTTGTCGTCGCAGTTGGTTCGTGCCCGCAAGGCCAGGGTCACGAAACCACTTCTGCGCAGGTTGTCGCCGATGTCCTCAACATTCCTCCAGACCTTATTACCGTGAGAACGGGATTTGACACCGAGCGCAACGTACATACCGGATTTTCAGGTACTTATGCGAGCCAGTTTGCCGTTTCCGGTCTTTCTGCTGTTCACGGTGCCGCACAGAAACTCAAAGGAGAGATCGTCAAACTTGCGGCCTTCAGACTTGAAACTGCAGAGGACGACATTGCGCTTGGCATGGGTAACATGGGACCGGAGGCACGGTCCCGCGCGAAAGGCACTTCGGTCAATTACTGGAGCTTGGCCAATCTGGTGAATGTGAACAGCGGGGAACTACCGCCGGAGTTGTATCCCATCACGCTCAACTGCCGCTATGTTTGGCGTGCGCCTTTCAAAGTACCGGACGTACAGAAGAAGTTTGGCAATCTCACTCTTACGTACGCCGCGCAGCTGCACATTGCGGTCGTTGAAGTGGATCGTGACACCTTCGTGCCCAAGATTATCGACTATGTTGCCATCGAAGACTGCGGCAAGGCTATCAATCCTGCCATCGTGGAGGGCCAGGTGTATGGGGCCACCGCCCACGGCATTGGCGCGGCGATCATGGAGACCTGCACTTATGATGAGAACGGAAACATGCTCACCAGTACGTTCAGCGATTACACCCCAATTACGGCACTGAACATGCCGAAGATCAAGTTCGATCACATTGAAACACCCTCGCCGCACACGTATAGCGGTGCGAAGGGAATGGGGGAAGGTGGAGCAGCACCGATCCATGCCATGTCGGCGGCGATTCAGGATGCGCTGTTTTCCGAGGGCATCGTGATCGATGATTCATTCAACAACGCCGAGAGTATCTTCCGTTCGCTAGTTATGAAAGAGCGTTCGCAGCTTTCACAACTCGTGAGAGTCGAAAGGCGAACCTGAGGAATTGTCGCCTGAAGTTCTGTCGGGTAGTACGGAGCGGCACATAAGCAACACAGGCTCCAGAAGCGCGATCGTCTATGAAGCGGATCTGCATCGTCGGCTGTGGCGCCATCGGCAGTTTGTATGCCGCTCACTTGGCTCGTGTCGCCGAGGTGTGGGCTTTTGTGCGCCGCGAATCGCATGCACGCGCTCTGACTGAAAACGGTCTGACAGTCACAGGGGGGCACAATTTCCATGTTGCTCTAAGAGCGACAACGAACGCGAATGATTTGCCGGCATGTGATTTCGGTGTTGTGGCCACCAAGGCCACTCAGGTTGAGGAATCGATGAGGGCGGTGGGAAGTAAGCTTGATCACGCTGCGGTTCTTTCCGCACAGAATGGATTGGGCAGCGAAGAAATCATCGCGGCTCTTTCCAAAGGGCGCGTCATTCGCGGGGCGACCTTTATGAGCGGAACCCGGCACAGCGATACGTATGTGCAATATGAACTCGATACTGCAACTTGGCTCGGGCCCTATGAACCGACGAACACCCCTTTCGCGATGGTCAAAGAGCTTGCGGATCTGATCGTCGCCGGAGGTTTGAAGGCCGAGGCTCTCGATGACTGTCGTCACGCGCAATGGTCGAAGCTGATCTTTAATGCCTCCGTTAATGGCACCTCAGCGCTGACCGAACTCCCGCATTCGCCGCATTTCGCGGCCGAAAATGATTTCGCCGATCTAGGCCACCTCGTGCATGCGCTGATGGATGAAGGCAAGCGAGTGGCTGCTGCTGCCGGTGTCGAACTTCATGACGATCCATGGGCGATGAACCAGATCGGCGCCAAGACTAATCATCCGACATCGATGTTGTATGACATCCGCAACCATCTGCCAACGGAAGTAGATTTTCTTTCCGGTGCCATTGCTCGTGAGGCGACGCGGGTTGGTGTTTCAGCTCCTTTGCATACCGCCGTTTACCAACTCATTAAGGCAAAGGAAGCTTCCTGGGCTTTCGGCGATGAGAACAAACCCACTGTTGCCTTTGTGGGCCGAGGTTGAGATATGGCTTGGCCACGAGATGACGCAAAGCTGAACCGCGTCCGCGCTCTCATGAAGGACCAAGGCGTCACAGCCCTTGTCGTGCGCGCTCCCGACAATGTTCTATATTTGACCAATTACTGGTGCATGAAAGGCTATGACGCAGTAGTCTTCCCGCAAGAGGGCGAACCGACGTTGATTGCACTGGAACCCCAGCTCAAAGATGCTCAACGCAACTCCTGGACCAAGGACCTGCGCCTGTTCAAAGGCTATGACGAACGCGATCCGCGCCCGCCTCAATTTCGCGCGTTCGACATCGCCCTGCAGGTTTTGAAGGAACGTTCCCTCACCGATAAAGTGGCGATCGAACTCAACATGGGGACCCAGGCCTCCGACCGCATGGTGGGAGAGCCCACAACTTTCACAAAAACGTATTTTGATCTATTCCCAAAGGTGGCGGGCGAGGTGGTGGATTCAACGCCACTCTTGACGCAGGCTCGCGCCACCAAGACACCGCAAGAAATCGAGCGCATGCGATTGGCTAATGAACTTGCCGCGCTCGCCATGGAGTACACCCGCGAACACATGCGGCCGGGTATGAAGGAAAGTGAAGTGGGTGGAATGTATGAAGGCTTCGTGCATGGCCTCGGTGTCGGGTACAAAGGCAAGGTCGAAATGGCGCGGGCGTTCACGCTGGTCTGGTCGGGCAAGGGCATCGCCACGTTCACAGCGACCGCCGATCGGCCTATCCAGAAAGACGAGCCCACGCTGTTTGAAATCTGGGTGAGCGCTGACGGTTATTGGACGGACCTCACCAAGAACGCCTGCCCAGGAGATCTCAAGCCGGAATACCACCAGCTGCTCGATCTGCTGTTAAAGGTTTTTCGAGAGGCTGTCCAACATTCCAGGGACCGCGCGAGTTTTCCAGAACTTGATCGCCTCGTGCGTGCTCGCATCACCGAGGGCGGCTATGCCGGGCAGCCGTCTCATCCGATTTGCCACGGCGTAGGCGCGCGCGCACATGAACCACCTTACGCTCATCAGGCGGGCACGGGCACTATTTGTAAAGACATGGTACTGGCGATTGAGCCAGGCATTTATTGGCCGGGGGGGGGCGGACTGCGACTGGAAGATAACTTCTGGATTACAGCAGAGGGAAACGAAAAGTTATGCAGCTATCCAGACGATTTCCGTCTGGCCGGCAAGTGATCGTGTGGCGTGAACGCTCACTGGTCCGCCATGGCCGCCAAGGTCTCGCAAGAAGAAACAGAAAACGACAGAGGCTGATTTGACGCAAACCGCAAAGGCAACAATCGACACCCGACTCGCCGACCGCATAATCGCTGAGGTTCGCGAAGATGAAATCGTCTCCATGGCTTGCGACGTCATCAATATCCCAAGCTCTACCGGAGAGGAATTGCAGATGGCGCGCTACATGCAAGCGGCGATGGCGAGGCTCGGTTTGCACGTGACTTGGCAGGAGGTTGAGGAGGGCCGCGCGAATGTGGTCGGGCGTTGGGCGGGAAGCGGTGGCGGCAAGAATCTCATGTTCAACGGCCACATGGATACCTCCAACACCGGCCGCGAAGAGTTTCTTACCGGTATCGGGTACAAGCCGAACGCGATCATCAAAGACGGGTTCATCTACGGCCTCGGCATTTACAACATGAAAGGAGCTCTCGTGTGCTACACCCATGCGATTAAAGCCTTGCAGCGTGCGGGTCTCCGCCTGATGGGCGATGTCGTCGTTGCGGCTGTTGCCGGCGAGATTGAAAAGACGCAGTGGGGCGAGTTCAAGGGTAAAGAATATCGCGGCTATGGCTTTGGTACCCACTACCTGGTGAATCACGGCATTCTCCCAGATATGTGCATTCTCGGCGAACCTACCGACATGCATGTCGTGCTCGAGCATTTTGGCTCGATGTGGGTTCGTATCTCGTGTACGGGTAATTATGTCCATACGGCCTTCTGTGAAGGCCGTGAGGAACTGAACTCGATCCGTCGCATGTACGAACTTATGGCGCCAGTCATGACTTGGATCGCTGATTGGCAAAAGAATGCTGCCTATGGCGGCAAACAGGCGATCGTCAACCTGGGTGGGATTCGCGGAGGCCACGCTTGGCGCGCTAGTCGCACGCCGGAAAAAACAGATCTGTTCCTCGACGTACGTGTCCCCCCCACGATCCACATGAACGAAGCCCGACGCCAGGTGCAGCGGCTGTTCCTCGATTTGGAAAAGGCGCACCCTGAGTGGGGACTGGAATTCGAGACGTATGTGTCCGTTCCTGGCGCACGTATCAGCGAAGAGCACGAGATGATCCGGGCGATCGACCGCTGCCATGAGCACATTAGGGGCAAGAAGCCGGAGCGCGAAACCGTTGTGTGGTGCTCCGATGCAAGTGTCCTCAGCCGTTACGGAATTGAAACCGTGAACTATGGGCCTTCCAGCGGTCCACGGGACAAGGAGGGCGAAAAGGTACAAATCAAGACGCTGGTCGATATCACAAAGATTTACGCCCTCACAGCTGTCGAACTCTGCGGTGTCAGTGCGTGAAGAATATAGAAAAAAGCTGGTAGCCTCGCGGGCCGTGGAAATGGGCCGGAACCATGTGTCCGACGAGGCGCCAAATACGGAGTGACTGTGCCAAATAAGCAAGAAGTCGAACGTCGCTATCGCAACCTTCGCGAAGCGATGCAAAAGGAAAATCTTGATGCGCTCCTCGTATGCGGGAATCAGTACGCGGGCTTCGAGGGCGCAGTTTTTTATACCTCCGGGTTTGAGATTGTCCACCGTTATGTATACCTGATGCTGCCGCTGACAGGCGAGCCCACGCTGATCTTTCCGCGGGAGGCGCGCTGGATTGGCGATAAGGCGAAGCCTTGGGTTCGAGACCAGGTCTGGCCCGATGTTCCCGGCCGCTGGATTGGCGATAAAGCCGGAGAACGCAAATGGAAGCGCCTCGGTGTTTACGGCATGGATTTCGTCATGCCGGTACGAGACTACAAGGAGCTAGCCGGTATGTCGTGCGAGCTTGTGCCTTTCGACTTCCAATTCGACATGGCTCGCGCAGCTAAAAGCGCCGAAGAACTAGCAGAGGTACGTGACGCCATGGAAATCATCGTCGATGGCTTTTGGACACTGGTTGCCGCCTATGAGCCGGGTAAGACTGAGGCCGAGATCATGGCTCCCGCGGTGGAGCGGTTCTTCGCGCGAGGTGCCGGACCGCGCATGATGAACATCCTTTTATCGGGCACGCAGGGCGAAGCCGAGGCGCATTTTAAGGTGCCGGGCCATCGCGTTGTCGAGGCGGATGATCTGCTTCTTTACTCTCTTGAAGTCACGGGAGCAGGAGGCTACTGGGTTGAATTTTCGAGACCCCTGTTGCGCGGTAGGCCAAGCCCAATAACCCAAGCGATGGCCGATGCTTACCCGCAAGCACTCGAGGCTGCACGAAAGCTGATGCGCGCCGGTGAACTCGCGAGCACTGTGCACAAAGCGGTCGCAGACGCATTTGCGAAACATGGCTTCGCACTCGGGCATCTTTCCGGCCACTCCATAGGCATGACCATGATCGAGCACCCGGCCATCGGTGCGAAGAGCGATGTAGTGCTACAGGAGAACATGATTTTTTCTCTGCATCCCCAAGTAGTAGACAAGGACGGCAAGGTCTGCCTATATACCCAGGACACGTATCGGATCGGTGCGACGGAAGGAGAGTGCCTAGCTGACGTTCCGTGGATGTTTTACACAGGCGCGGAAACTCGTGCCCACGCGAACGCGAGGAGTTAGCTATCCGGTACCTCATTTTATGAATTCGGGATACTCGAACGTTCCCCGACTTTTGGGATAGGGAAGTCAATCACCATGAGAATCTGTGTAATCGGCTGCGGAGCCGTCGGTAGTCTGTTTGCTGCACACTTGGCGAAGGCAGGTGAAGCTGAGGTCTGGGTCTATGATGTCTGGAAGGATCACATCGATGCGATCCGCAAAAGCGGACTGCGACTTTCAGGTGCGGAGGAATTCACAGCCCAACTTCGAGCGACGAGCGATGTGCGTGAGTTGCCACGCTGCGACTACGGCATCGTCGCGACCAAGGCAATCCATACTGCTTCGGCAATCGCCCAGGTAGCCCACGTCTTTGATGAGCGGAGTGCCGTTTGCTCCGTGCAAAACGGCGTCGGCAACGAGGAGTTGATCGCCGAGCATATAAGGTATGTGATACGCGGTACGACATTTCCCGCGGGGCGTCCGCTTGCGCCCGGCCACATCGGATACGACATTAAGGGTGATACCTGGGTTGGCCCCTTTGAACCCACGGGAACCGCATTCGGCAAAGTGGAAGAGTTAGCCGCCTTGATCACCCGGTCGGGCATGAACACGATCGCGCTCGAGGACGCACGTGGCGCGCAATGGACCAAGCTGATCTTTAATGCCTCTACAAATCCGGTCGGCGCACTTACTCTGCTACATCACGGTGCGGCCACGCGCTTCGGACAAAGCGGAGAACTCATCAACGATTTAATTGCTGAAGGCGAGGCAGTGGCGAAGGCGTTGGGTATTAGGCTGCACGGGGATCCGCGAGCGCTCGTGCAAAAAGGTGCGAATGCACCCGGCAAGCACCAAGCCAGCATGCTGCAGGATGTCTTGGCCAAACGTCAGACGGAAGTTGATTTCATGAACGGTGCGATTGTGAAATGGGGCTCGCAAACGGGAGTGCCTACGCCGTTGAACAAAGCACTCTGGGAACTGATCAAAAGCCTGGAGCACTCGTGGAAGGATTCGGATTGATTGGGTAAGCGAGACGCCTGAGCAAATCGTGAGAAGTGTTGAGCTCAACCCTGATTGTCCAGCGAGCGATAGATCAGTCGACAAAACCACGAGTGCGTGGAGCAAAAGGAATCATGAGCGTTCCCTTCGAAGTTGGAGTACTGCAGTTAAGCATGGAACCTGTACACGAAACCGTAGCAATGGCGAAAGCCTGTGAAGAAGCGGGATTCGATTGTTTCTGGGTGGCAGAAGCTTATCCCTGGTGGCGCAAACACGGTTTCGAGGCGCGTTCCTCGACGGCGCTGCTCGCGGTCATTGCCAGTCAGACAAAGCGCATCAAGCTGGGCTGGGGGATCATTTCCCCTTACACACGGCACCCGGTGCAAATTGCAATGGAGGCGCGGGTCATGCAGGACCTCGCGGACGGTCGTTTCTTGCTTGGGCTGGGAGCCTCGAAAATCTTCATGAAAGAGATTGGCGAAGGAGAAGGCGAAAAGATCGGCCCCGCGACCGTCATGAACGAAAGTATTGAGATCATCAAAGGAACACTCCGCGGCGATGCCTTCGAGTATCGAGGGAAGATGTTCGCTGCATCCGTTCCACCAATGAAGGCCGACGCGCATGCGCCATGCGGTATTCCCCCGTTGTACGTGGCGGGAACAGGGCCGGTGCTGCAGAAGATGGCTGGCTCGATTAGTGATGGCTTGTTGACGGCATCGATTACGACACCAGCATTCGTTCGTTACTCACGCAGGAACATGGAAGAGGGCGCAAAGAAAGTCGGCCGAGACGCCTCGACGCTAATGCTCGGTTCTGTACTAGTCGGCAGCATCGGCCGCGACTCCAAGCGGGGCAAAGAAGGTGCGCGCGAACAAGCCGCCATGTACCTCGCTAATAAGGTGCAAAACATAAGAGGCTCAGCCGATGTCCTGCTCGATTGCGCCGGCTTGACTTTCGAAGAATTGAAGCCAGTCGCCGATGGCATGGAGCGCGGCGGCCTTAAGGAAGCCGCTAAAGCGGTGACAGACGAAATCCTACGAAAGGTATGCGCCATTGCCGGCTCGCCTGACGAATGCCTGGAGCGAGTCGAGGAATATCGAACTGCAGGATGCAATCACATCATGCTGGAGCTTTGGGGCGACGACCGAACCGGGCAGGCGAAACTGTTCGGCGAAACAGTATTGAAGCGGCTGAAAAGGTAGCCGCTCTCGTAGAATCCAACCTGAGGGTGCCGTCCTAATTTGGTTTTGTGCAATTCTGTGAATAGAGAATTGCCCAGTTATGGTTAACGATACAAAATGCTTTATGTGTGGCCGAGGGGCTTCGGAATCGTACCCTACTGTCATTTGCAACCAAGTAGGATGCGGTAATTTCTCTTTCTCAGCGTGCGGCTCAAACTGGGATAGTACCGACCCGAGAATATGATCGCGCAATCAGGCACGCTAGCGAGCAGTAGCTTCGCGCACAATACTCCGGAACTCCTCGTCCGTTAGAAGCCCGCGCTTGACGATCGCGATCTTTTTCACCGCTGCAAGAATTGGAGCGCGTCGCTCCGGCGTCACCACCAACCCTAGCTCCTTGGCTTTCAGATCGATCGAATCCAGCCCGCTCTTTTTCCCGAGGACGATCTTTCTGCTCGCGTTCACCAATTCCGACGAATAAGGCTCAATTGCTTCTGGAATATGAAATTGGCTGGCGACTGCACCGCTCTCGCGCATAAAAATATTTTCGCCTACCAATGGTTTCCACGCGTCGAGTCTGTAGCCCGCCGCACGGGCAACAACAGCCGAGGCTTGCCTAACCTTATCAAGCTTCAACGCGACCGGCACATCGTAAAGGCAGCGCAGAGCCAGAGCGATCTCTCCGATATCAGAATTGCCCGCGCGTTCTCCCATCCCATTGATCGTTCCTTGTACCCATGTAGCTCCCGCGCGCACCGCGGCGCACGCACACGCGGTGGCCATGCCAAAATCGTTGTGTCCATGCCAGTGCACGGGAATCTTAGGACCGACCCAGCTGCAGACTTCCTTTACGAGTAGGCCGGCTGCTTCGGGACTACAGGCGCCAATCGTGTCCACGACGACAATCTCGCTCGCACCCGCGTTCAGCGCTTCCAGATAGACTTTTTTCAGGAAGCCGAGGTCTGTGCGTGTACCATCGACGGAAAAGTATGCAACCTTGATGTCGCTCTTGCGGGCAAATGCGATCGCCTCAGTAACTTTGAAAAGAACCTGATCGCGTGTTATCCCATACGCTTTCAACTTAATGTCACTGGTCGGGGCTTCAATGACCGTAGCATGCACACGTAAGCGCACGAGTTCCTCGAGATCTGCTGCCACAGCGCGTGAAAAGCCCCACAGCTCCGCCTTGATCCCAGCTTTTTGCATGAGCTGAATTGCTTCGGCATCTTCTGAAGACACCTTAGGAAAACCAGCCTCAATCCGACTGACGTCGATTTCGTCAAGTTGGCGCGCAATTTCGAGCTTCTGCTGCGGCGAAAACACGACACCCACGGTTTGCTCGCCGTCGCGAAGGGTGGTGTCGTAAAAACGGACGGCTGATTGAGGGAACCCGTCCCGAATTTCGGGACGGGAATTGAGATCACTCACCCAGATTGTCGACTTTGTGCTCATGTGAACAAAAAAGATCGCACTCCTACTTCACTTTTTTTTGTGTCGCAAGTGCCGCGGGTTTTTTTCCATATGCTTCTTCCCATGAGATGACCCTGTTTCGTAGAACGCCGATCTTTTCGATCTCGCATTCCATTACGTCACCCACCTTCAAATACCATGCTTTAGGATCATCGCGGAACGCGGCGACGCCGCTCACTGTTCCTGTGGAAACAACGTCGCCCGCACTATAACCCATCGGCGAGTAGTGCGAGAGGATCTCCGGGATTGTCACGGACATCTTGCTGGAATGCGACCGCTGCCGCACCTCACCATTCACGCGCAGCTGCATCGCCAGATTATGGGGGTCGGAAATTTCATCCGCGGTTACAATCCAGGGCCCGAGCGGGCAAAACGCATCAATGCCTTTGCAGAAGCTGAACACGCCAGACTTCATTTCGCGTCGCTGAATGTCGCGCGCGGTGATGTCATTGAAAATCACATAGCCACCAACGTAGTCGCGCGCCTCTTCGGGTGTGAAATGTTTTCCTCCACGCTTCAATACCACCGCCAGCTCCAACTCGTAATCGAGTTCCTGCGTGAGATGCTCGGGGTAGATGACCGGCTCCTCCGACCCAACGATGGCGTCTACGTTCTGGAAAAAGACGATCCAAGGCATCACCGGATGTGAAAAGCCGGCCTTGGCCGCTTCTTCATGGTGCTCGCGAAAATTGCCTGCTGTGTGGAAGAATTTTTTCGGGATGATCGGAGTTCTCAACTGAATGTTTTTTGCGGCATAAAAGATCGCCTCGCCGCGCGGCCCTTTGGCTTCGGGTCCTCGCCGCAGAGCGTAATCGAAAGCGTCGCGCGCGGCATTCAGGCTAGTATCGCCGCCTTCGAAAAGGGCGCGCATGTCAGGTGGAACGAACGCTTCGGCGAGCCGATAGGTGGCGCTCTCGTCCTTTGCATCCTCCAGATGAAGAGCGCAAGCCAAGGTCAAATCAATGATCTGGTTGTCGGGCGCAACCGCACCAATGCGGGATTGTCTGGCAGCGTTCGCAAACGTCACAAGACGCATGAAACACCTGTTTAACGCAACAGCGAAAGGATTTGGAAAAATCGATTTTATGAGCCGCGGTAGAACCTGTCCATGGGAATCCTGCGGCAGCTTAGCATCGCAGCTAAATAACATGCCTTCCCCCTCAAATTGTCGTTCTGCACTCGGGATGTTTACTCGTATAGCCGCGCCGCCTCAGCTGACGGCTTCACTCACGCACAACGAGAGATATGTTCTGTTTGAGAATTTCGAGAACGGCGTGAACATCATCAAGCGTGTTGTACAAATGAAACGACACCCGCAAACCGCCCTCTCAGACTCGGCGTACTTTTGAGAACCACGTCTCGCAGCTTGTTTCCGCCTGCGCCACAATGAGCCATGGCGCAAAAATAGGGTTGAAGAACGGTGGCAGATCTCCGAAGCAGATCCAGCGAAAGGTCGTCGTGTGCCCGGGGCCCGCGCCGCGTCGTCGACCACCAACTTGCTGCCTTGCACGGTCTGGAGAAAAGTGTCGTGCAGCTCCCGCGCAATTCGTGTCCGTTCCGCCAGGCGTTCATCAAACCGCGCGCTCATGGCTCTCGCAAGCTGTTGTACACGCAGCCGGTAGAACACCCATAACAAAGTGCGCGGACAACCCGGTCGCCCAGTCGTCGACCGGGAGGTTCGGGATCTGATTCGCAGGATGTGCCGTGAAAATCCCAGTTGGGGAGCACCGCGCATTCACGGCGAGCTGCTCAAACTTGGCATCGACATCGGCGAGACGAGCGTCAGAAAGTACTTCCCCAGACTCCGTTTCTGGACGGTGAAACAAGCGCTCATGCGCTCTGCCGTAACTTCCGGTTTGCGAACGATAGGACCACTGACATCAATTGGGGTTCGATCAGGTCAGTGGCATACAAGCTTGCTCAGCTTCCTAATCAGAGGTGAAAGACGAACGGCAAATGAGGCCTGAAATCGACGTGTTCCTTGCGTAGACCAGAATCGAATTCGTTGTTGAGAAGGGCTGTCTCTCCAAGATTGCACTCGCTATGGTTTTCTTTTAGTCGGTGCAGGTTCGTTTGCCGCCTCAAGCTTCCGCATTGCAGAAATACGCGCACGTTTCTTCGCTCTCCGAGATTTTGTTTTCGCACTTGATGTCTGAAGATGTGTTTCCCGAAGTTCATCCATAAATTCTGCCAGCAGTTCAGGCCCACCTTCTTCCAGGGTGCGACCCAGACCGTGCAACGTAGAGGCTGGCAAATACTTGTGTCCCCACGCGACCATTTCCAACAGAAGAGGAAGCAGTGCTATGCCTTTTTCCGTAAGACTGTAAATCGCCTTCTGTTTATGGGTGGCGTCACCAGACCTGACAATGATCCCTTGCTTGGCAAGCCTTTGCAGTCGATCGGCTAAGATATTCGATGCAATGCCTTCCATAGACTTGGTCAGGAGCTCGCGGAAATGCCTTCGATTAACGCGGCACACCTAATTAGACCAGAGTGACGGGGGAATAGTTCCTTGCTGCCTGAGTGAACTTGGGGATGTTGGGTGCATTTGAGGGATGGGGGTCGGGAGTTCCAATCTCTCAGTGCGCCCGCTCATCCTTCGCCCGCAGAGCCTCGGCGTATAGCTTCAGCGTCCCAAGGTTCTCGTGTCCGATCACTTCCGCAGGCGTGAGCAGATCGAAATCTGATGGGCTTCTGGAGATGGTTTGATCTCTGTAGACATTTTCAACGGCTAGGTCAGTGTTTCAAAACCAGAGTGGAGTGCTGCCACAGCATGGTCGTTCCCTGTTCTTGGCTAAAGTCCGCCCAATCCATGGTGTCAACGCCCTTGCCGAAAGCGACCAAGTAGGATTTCGCACCACAACTGGCGTGAACGCCAGTCATCATCACTTGCTTGAAGCACCCAACTAGCCGCTGGCTTATACTCGAACGGAGATTACGACGTGGGAACTGCACGCGACCACTTGAATCCGTTAGGCGATCCTCCTCGTGTCCCTCATTCTCAAGGCTGTATTGTTGCCACACTTCCCGAACCGTGATGTTTGCAAGTGGATGCCGATCCGCGCCCAGAGTGTAGATCGTCCACTCGGGTGCGATGGTTTGCTTAAACGGAAACAGCAGAATAGCCGCCACGGCCGCGATTATTGCCAGTGCCAAGCGAGACGTTCTCATCAGCGCAACAGCATAGCAGGGAGCGCCCGTTACAGCTAAGTTCCCATCCCGCATAAACGCGACGGGGCACTGGATCAGCGGCAGCCTTCGAGGCTCGCCGTGAGCTTGGGTACTTTGGGTACATTTGAAGGGTCAGTGGCGCGTTTTTTGGCTCGTAAGTTACGCAGAATCAGCAAGGAATTGACAGCTACGAACCAGGTACTCTACCCGCTGAGCCACTCCCCGACTGACGACTGCAGGACGGCCACCACAGGAACGATGCGGCGACTCGAACTCAGACCGTATAGCATTCTGCGGTCGGGTGGTTTGTGGGCACGCCGAGGCTGCTACAATCTTTTTGATTGCCGTCTTCTTATCACTATTAAAACGTTTCTATGCTGGCTTTCACTGCTGGAAGGCTTTTAAATAATGGTGCCGTCGAGCATCCTCTCGTGCTCGTCGAGCACGGACGGATCCTCGAAATTTTTCCTCGGAACAGCCGGCAGATTCCCGCCGGAGTTTCTATTTCCGATCTCGGTGATCACCTGATGGCACCGGGTTACGTTGACCTTCACATTCACGGCGGCGCCGGATTTGACGTCATGGACGATATCCCCGGCGCGCTGCTTGCAATCGAGCAACTGCTCGCAAAGCACGGGGTCACAAGTTATTTTCCAACCACCGTCACCGCTTCGATGGATAAGACCTTGCGTGCACTCGAGCGACTCGCGGAAGCGATCGAAGCGCGTGAACGCGATCGCGAACACGCGCACGAACGGCACCCCGCGGTTGGCAAGCGCCGAGCCCTCCCGCTCGGAATTCATCTTGAGGGGCCATTCATCAGCCATGCGCGTCGAGGAGTTCATCCGCCCGAGAATTTACTGGCTCCGACGCTGGCCTTGTTCGAGCGGTTCTGGCAGGCTGCCCGAGGCCGCATTCGCATAATGACCATCGCTCCCGAACTGGAGGGCGCTCCCGAGGTCATTGCCGAAGCCGCGCGGCGCGGCGTTTGTGTAAGCCTGGGACATTCCGACGCAGATTTCGCAGCGACCGAACGCGGAATTGCGGCGGGAGCGCGCCACGCGACGCACACCTTCAATGCCATGCGTCCGCTGGACCATCGTAGTCCGGGTATTTTGGGTGCGGTGCTCACGGATCGTCGCTTGACGGCGGACATCGTCGCCGACGGCGTTCATCTCGATCCGGCAATCGTGAAGCTCTTTGCTAACGCCAAAGGCCCCGCGCAAACTGTGGTCATCACAGATGCTATCTCGGCGACCGGCATGCCCGATGGCCGGTATCGCCTTGGTTCGTTCGATGTGGATGTTCGAGATGGCAAGTGCATGGCGGACGGCAGGCTGGCGGGAAGCGTTTTGACCATGGACCGCGCCGTACGTAATCTGGCACGTTTCGCAGAATGGGATCTCGCCCAGGCCGTGGTGGCCGCCAGCCAAAATCCGGCGCGGGTGGCGCGAATCGCCAATAAGGGTGTGCTCACAGTGGGAGCCGACGCAGACTTCGTGGTCCTGAACGCGGAAGGCGAAGTGTTGCGGACCTTTATTGGCGGCGTGGAGTGCCCGAGGTAACGGTTCGCGGCCCATGGTGCAAATACGATTCGTATCAGGGCACGCCTTCCGGCGTGCCGCAAACGTATGCGTATCAACACGCCTTCAGGCGCTGGACTTCGGCACTTGATGTTTAGCACAATGACGAATGACGATCGACAACAATTACTGTCAAGGAGAGTAATGCCTCAGACGCGCAAATTTCCGCATCATCTGATTCGAGAGATTTTTGAGCAGCCCGACGCTTTGCGGCGAACCATTGAACCGCGTGTCTCGCTGGCCGAGGGACGGGTTCGTTTGGATGAAGTCCGTATCTCACGGGAGGAACTGCGGGCCGTGCGGCGGATCAACATCGTGGCTTCCGGGACCAGTCGCCATGCGGGGATGACCGGCCAGTTCATGATGCAGGAACTTGCCGGCGTGCCGGTCGATGTGGACTACGCGAGCGAGTTCGAATACCGCGACCCCGTGATTGGCCGGGGCGAACTCAGCATCTTTATTACTCAGTCGGGAGAAACCGCCGACACCACCGCATCGCAGCGCGAAGCACGGCAGAAAGGATCGCGCACCATCGCGATTTCAAATGTCGAAGGCTCGACCATCGCGCGCGAAGCTGACGGTTTCATCTACACTCACGCCGGTCCGGAGATCAGCATCGCCTCCACCAAAGCATTCACCGCGCAAATGGCGTGTTTATTTCTGTTCGCGCTCTACCTCGGCGAAATCAAGGAGAAGGTTTCGAAGTCTCTCGCTCAGCACTACATCGGCGAACTTCTCGCCCTGCCCGAAAAGACGGAAACGGTCCTGGCGGCGTCCGATCAAATCGAGCAACTGGCTGAGCGTTACTATCGCGTGGACGATTTCATGTTCCTCGGCCGCGCCATCCATTATCCGATCGCCATGGATGGAGCTCTCAAGCTGAAAGAGGTTTCCTACATTCACGCCGAAGGCTATCCCACCGGAGAAGCCAAGCATGGCCCGAACGCGCTGATCGATTTTCGGTTGCCGCTGGTCATGATCGCGACTTGCGACCGCAGCGATGCGGGTTCGGTGGCGCGCTACAAACAAAACGTCAACAACATGGAAGGATTTAAGAAACAAGGTGCGACGTTGATCGCGCTGGCGACCGAAGGAGACGCAACCGTACCGCAACTGGCGGACCACACCGTCTTTATTCCCGTGGCGCCGGAACTGCTCTCGCCGATTCTGGAGATCGTTCCCCTGCAGTTATTCGCCTATTATGTCGCCGCCAAGCGCGGGCTCGATGTGGATCGTCCGCGGAATCTCGTGAAGGCTGTAACCCTCGAATAAGATTTTGGAGAGACAGGCGCCTCGCCCATCCAAGCCGAACTGCTCGCAATCTCCAGCCATCCGCCCAGCAAAATTCTTCCCGATTGCTTATGATGGGAAATTGCATTCTTATTCATGAGGGCAGTGTGGCTGAGACGCAACCGACAAACGGTATCGAAGTATTGGAAACACGGGAGTGGCTGGACTCGCTCGACTATGTTCTCTCGCACGGCGGACCGGACCGTGCCGGGCGCCTCTTGCAACAATTGGCGCTGCATGCTCGGAGCGAGGCTGGCATCAACCTGCCGTTCTCGGCCACCACTCCCTACCAGAATACGATTCCTTCCCGCCAGCAACCGCCGTTCCCCGGCAGCCAGGAAATGGAGCGCCGCATCAAGAGCCTGGTCCGCTGGAACGCCATGGCCATGGTCGTCCGCGCCAACAAGATTCAGGAAGGCATCGGCGGACACATCTCCACGTTCGCGTCGGCGGCCACGCTCTACGAAGTCGCGTTCAATCATTTTTTTCACGCAGCCGCAGAATCCGGCGACCGCGATGTGGTTTATTTCCAGGGACATGCCGCGCCCGGAATGTACGCGCGCGCCTACCTCGAAGGCCGTATCCCCAAAGAGAAATTGGAGAACTTCCGGCGCGAATTGAAACCGGGCGGTGGACTTTCCTCGTATCCGCATCCCTGGCTGATGCCCGACTTCTGGGAATTCCCGACCGTATCCATGGGATTGGGTCCGATTCAGGCGATCTACCATGCGCGCTTCATCAAGTATCTCGAGAATCGCGGCTTGAAAACCTCGACTGGCGGCAAAGTCTGGGCGTTCCTGGGCGATGGCGAAATGGACGAACCCGAGTCGCTAGGCTCGATCACGCTGGCTTCGCGCGAGCGCCTCGACAACCTGATTTTCGTCGTCAACTGCAATCTGCAGCGCCTCGACGGACCCGTGCGCGGCAACGGCAAGATCATCCAGGAGCTGGAAGCGATTTTCCGCGGCGCGGGATGGAACGTCATCAAGGTCATCTGGGGCGGCGATTGGGATCCGCTCATTCAGGCCGATCGTGATGGCCTGCTCGTGCGGCGCATGGGCGAGATTACCGACGGACAGTACCAGAAATATTTCGTCGAGAGCGGCGCGTACTTCCGGCAAAATTTCTTCGGCACCGATCCCCGACTGCTGAAGATGGTCGAACATCTTTCGGACGAGCAACTCGCCCGCATGCGCCTCGGCGGCCACGATCCGATCAAAGTACACGCCGCGTACAAGGCTGCGGTCGAACACACCGGGTCTCCCACCATCATTCTCGCCAAGACCATCAAGGGCTACGGACTCGGCGAAGCGGGCGAAGGCAAGAACATCACGCACCAGCAAAAAAAGCTGAACGACGATGAGTTGCAAATCTTTCGCTCGCGCTTCGGCATTCCGGTTCCAGACGGCGAGCTGCACAACGCTCCCTTCTATCGCCCCGCCGACGACAGCCCCGAAGTCAAGTACATGCAGGAGCGCCGCAAACAACTGGGCGGCTACATGCCGGTGCGCAAAGTGCGCGCCACGCCGCTGAAGCCAGTTTCCGATGCGCTCTTCGAAGAGTTCTACAAAGGCACCGAAGGCCGCGAGGCGTCGACCACCATGGTCTTCGTGCGCATGCTCTCGAAGTTGCTGCGCGATCCCGAGGTTGGGAAGTTCATCGTGCCCGTTGTTCCCGATGAAGCCCGCACCTTCGGCATGGAGGCACTCTTCCGCCAGGTCGGAATCTATTCGAGCGTCGGCCAACTCTATGAGCCGGTTGATATGGATACGCTCCTTTATTACAAGGAAGCGAAGAACGGGCAGATTCTGGAAGAAGGCATCACCGAGGCGGGATCGATGTGCTCGTTCATCGCCGCCGGCACCGCCTATGCCAATCACGGCATCAACACGATCCCCTTCTTTATTTATTACTCCATGTTCGGATTGCAGCGCATCGGTGACCTGATCTGGGCCGCGGCCGACATGCGCTGCCGCGGTTTTCTCATCGGAGGCACAGCGGGAAGAACGACGCTGGCAGGCGAGGGCCTGCAGCATCAGGATGGACACAGTCACGTCCTCGCACTAGCGGTGCCGAACCTGCTGGCTTATGATCCAGCCTTCGCCTACGAGATCGCCGTCATCATTCAGGACGGCATCAAGCGCATGTATGTGGACGGCGAATCCATCTTCTACTACCTGACCGTCGGCAACGAGCCGCTACCCATGCCCGAGATGCCCAGCCAGCCGGGCGTCCGCGAGGGCGTCCTCAAGGGGCTGTATCGCTACCAGACTTCCGAAAAGAAAAACGCGAAGTTGCGCGCACAGTTGCTGGGCAGCGGCGCCATCATGTTTGAGGTGCTCAAGGCGCAGGCGATTCTTGAGAAGGACTATGGCGTCGCGGCAGACGTCTGGAGCGTCACCAGCTACAAAGAACTCTATAGGGAAGCCAACGACTGCGCCCGCTGGAACATGCTGCACCCTACACAGAAAGCAAAGGTGCCGTACGTCACTCAGACACTAAAGGGTGCGCCCGGCCCATTCATCGCAGCATCGGACTACATGAAAGTTCTGCCGGAAAGTATCGCCCAGTGGGTTCCAGGCAAGTTGGTGTCGCTCGGCACGGACGGCTTCGGACGCAGCGAGAATCGTGTATCGCTGCGAGACTTTTTCGAAGTCGACGCAAAGCATATAGTGCTAGCCACGCTGCATGCGCTGGCCAACGAAAAGTCCGTTGACAAGGATAAAGATAAAGATAAGGACAAGAAGGACGGCGGCGACGGCGTTAGCGCGAAACTGCTAGAGAAAGCCATTCGCGATCTAGGCATCGATCCGGAAAAGCGCAACCCAGCCATCAGCTAGCGCCAACCGCGAAGCGGCGGGACAAGAAAGCCCGGCACGTAAGTGCCGGATAAGCGGAAGTGAACAATCGAGTCCCGCAAGGGACGGCACCCGAGCAAGGCGCGCGCTCCGGAGGGACGACCAAGATCTCACGCACAGAAGACATAGAGGGACAACGAAAGAATGCCGACGGAATTTAAACTGCCCGAGCTGGGCGAGAATATCGAGAGCGGCGACCTCGTCCGCTTGATGATCAAGCCCGGCGCCAGCATCGCCGAAGGCGAGCCGGTGATGGAACTCGAAACCGATAAGGCGGTGGTGGAAGTGCCTTCCTCGGTGACCGGCACGATCGGCGAAATCCGAGTAAAAGAAGGCGACAAGCTCCGCGTAGGGCAGGTCATCTTCACCGTCGAAAACGGAGCCGGAACTGCAACGGCCCCGGCCTCGAAACCAGCCGCGCCATCCGGCGCAGTTCCCCCGGCGCCAATTCCGGCGGCCCCAGCGCAGCCCGCCCCGGCGCCTGCACCTCAGCCAGACCGCCGAGCCAAACCCGCCGCCGCTACGGACAGCGAATTCAAACTGCCGGAACTGGGAGAGAACATCGACTCCGGCGATCTGGTTCGATTGATGATCTCGCCGGGCGCGAGCGTTTCCGAAGGCCAGCCGGTCATGGAGCTCGAAACCGACAAAGCCGTAGTCGAAGTTCCTTCTTCGGTCACCGGCGTCGTGCGCGAGGTCAAAGTCAAAGAGGGTCAGAAGGTCAAGGTCGGCGAAGTCATCTTCACGCTGGAGGGTGGTGCAGTCGCCGAGATGCGACCTGCCCGCAGGCACGAACCAGTAGAGCACATCTCCGGACAGCAAGCGGCGCGTCTAGCGTTCCAGTTGGCGATGCGCGCCGAGGGCAAAACCGAAGAACAGGCGTTGCCGCCCGATCAGCCGCCAGCCCCCGTTCCGGCATTCAGCATGCCCGTGCAACTGGGCAAGGTTGCCGGCACGGAGCACCGCGACCCGGCGCCGGCGGCGCCGCACGTGCGTCGTCTGGCGCGCGAAATCGGAGTTGATATTCACAGCGTGCAAGGCAGCGGCCCGGGCGGGCGCATCAGCGAAGACGACGTGAAACTGTGCGCCAAGAGCGCTCTGCTGGCAGCGGCGGCAGCGGCGCAAACCCCACGCGGAACCTTCGCCCACCCCGAACTGCCCGACTTCGCCAAGTGGGGCAAAACGGAACGCGTTTCGATGCGCGGGGTACGTCGCAAGACCGCCGAACATCTTCGTCAGGCATGGAACACGATTCCGCATGTCACCCAGCAGGATCGCGCCGACATCACCGAACTCGAGCAGTTACGCGCCAAATTCGCCCCGCGAGCCGAAGAAGCCGGCGGCAAGATGACCGTGACTGCGATCGCGCTGAAAGTCTGCGCGTCGGCCCTGAAAGTCTTCCCCCAGTTCAACGCCTCGATCGACATGGCGAAGGAAGAAATCGTCTACAAGCAGTACATCAGCATCGGCGTTGCGGTAGACACCGATCGCGGACTCTTAGTCCCGGTCATTCGCGACGTAGACAAGAAAAATATCGTCGAGTTGGCGGCGGAGATGACGCAGCTATCGAAAAAAGCGCGCGACCGCAAGTTAACTCCCGAGGAAATGGAAGGCGGCACCTTCACCATCACGAATCTCGGCGGAATCGGCGGCACCGGATTTTCTCCCATCGTGAATCATCCCGAGGTGGCGATCCTCGGCCTGTCGCGTTCGCGCATGGAGCCGGAGTGGGTGAACAGCAAATTCGAGCCGCGCTTGATTCTGCCGCTCTCACTCTCGTACGATCACCGGTTGATCGATGGTGCCGACGCCGCGCGTTTCCTGCGTTGGATCGCGGAAGCCTTCGAGCAGCCGTTCCTGCTTTCGGTTCAGGGATAGCAGCTCGTGGCAAGAGTCGGCCAAATTGGGACCGTTCGGCGCGATACATGAAATTGTCATCCTGAGCGGAGCGAGGGACCTGCTTTCTGCCCGTGCTACGAAACAGCAGGTCCTTCGCTTCGCTCGACAAGAGTGGTTACTATCCAAGGACAAGAAGAAAAATGGCGAACATCTCGACTCTCCGTGTAGCCGTAATTGGTGGCGGTCCTGGCGGATACGCCGCCGCATTTCTCGCCGCCGACCTGGGCATGAAAGTTACGCTGATCGACCCGGAAGTGAACCCCGGTGGCGTCTGCCTATATCGCGGCTGCATCCCGTCCAAAGCCCTGCTGCACGTGGCCAAACTGCTCGAAGAAGCCGAGCAGGCCAAGAATTGGGGCATCGAATTCGGCGAGCCCAAAGTTGACCTAAACAAGCTCCGCGGATGGAAACAGAGTGTAGTCAAAAAGCTCACCGGAGGCCTGGGACAGTTATCCAAACAGCGCGCGGTGCAGTTCGTGCAAGGCAAAGCGGCATTCGTGAATTCCACCACGCTGAAAGTGACAAAGACCGCAACCGGCGGCGAAGAGAACCTGACCTTCGACCGCATCATCATCGCCACCGGATCGCGTCCGACCGTCGTGCCCAGCCTCAAACTCGACAGCGCGCGCCTAATGGATTCGACCAGCGCTCTCGACCTCCCCGACATTCCAAAAACGTTGCTAGTGATCGGTGGCGGCTACATAGGATTAGAACTGGGATCGGTCTACGCCACGCTAGGCACCAAAGTGACCTGCGTAGAAATGATGCCCGGTCTGCTGCCCGGAGCCGATCGCGACCTGGTGCTGCCGCTGCACAAGCGTCTGGAAAAACTCTTCGCCGCGATCCTGCTCAACACCACCGTGAAATCGCTAAAGGACGAGAAGACGGGCATCCGCGTAACCCTCGAAGGCGCAACCGTAAAAGAAAAAGAACAGGTCTTCGACCGCGTGCTGATGTCGGTAGGACGCCGGCCGAACTCCGAGATCCCCGGCCTCGACCAGACCAAAATCAAAGTCAACCAGAAGGGTTTCATCGAAATCAACGAGCAGCGCCAGACCGCCGACCCGACGATCTACGCCATCGGTGACGTAGCCGGCGAACCGATGTTGGCCCACAAAGCAATGCACGAGGGCCGCACCGCCGTGGAAGCCATCGCCGGCCACAAAGTCGCTTTCGAGCCGAACGCGATTCCTGCGGTCGTGTTCACCGATCCAGAAATTGCGTGGGCGGGACTGACCGAAACGCAGGCCAAAGAACAAGGCCGCGAAATCACCGTCGCCAAGTTTCCCTGGGCCGCTTCCGGGCGCGCTATCACACTCGACCGGCCCGAAGGTCTCACCAAGTTGCTCATCGATCCGAAGACGGAACGCATACTCGGTGTCGGCATCGTGGGCGCGGGCGCCGGCGAACTGATCGCCGAAGGCGTGCTGGCCATCGAAATGTGCGCGCTGGCGGCCGATGTCGGCATGACCATCCATCCGCACCCAACGCTATCGGAGACCATGATGGAATCGGCGGAAGTCTTCTACGGACAGGCCACCGACATCTATCGCCCCAAAAGGTAGTAGCGGCGATGAAGAACACAGGGAGAGACGGGCGCCGCGCCCGTCCGCGGTGAGTCTCATCACTTATGTTGGAACCTCGATGAAAAAATTGGCGTTGTTGGTTCTTGTTGTTTTCCTTTCGTTCCAAAGCTTGGTGGCCCAGTCAGTGACCAGCTTGCTGCCGGGTGCGGCGCAGACACAGGGATCAACTCCCGCGCCCGCCGATCAACTGGGACGCGGGACGCCGTCGGGAACTGTCCTTGGATTCCTGCAAGCCGCGCAGTCCGGGGATTACAAGACCGCCGCCGATTACCTGCAGATCAGCGCCGCGCGTCGACAGTCACAGGGACCGGACCTGGCCGAGAAGATGAAGCTGCTGATGGACCGCGCCTTCGTCGGCAGCCTGCGGCGGCTCAGCACCAGTTCCGAAGGCAATATCGAGTACGGCACCACGGATCAGCAAGCCATTGGCACCTTTTCTTACGGCGATTCGGACATTCCCGTCGTTCTAGTCCGGGTCGCGGACCCAAGCTTCGGAAAAATCTGGCTTTTCTCTTCCGACACACTGACCAAAATCCCTGAGCTATATGACAGCGTCGAAGCTCATCAGGTCGAAAGCAAACTTCCGCAAAGTCTGGTGCGAAACGTTTTTCTCGGTATGCCCCTCTGGCAATGGCTGGCGCTCTTGGCCGCGATTCCCGTGGCCATGGCGATTGGCTGGGCGATAGTCTTGCTGTTGGCGATTCCGCGCCGCCTTTGGCTCAAGTTCAGACATCGCCCCAACCTGCATTCCTACGGCCGCGTGTCCAAGCCGCTGCTGCTTTCATTCAGCGCGTTGGCTCACCGCGTCATTGCCGGCTACCTCGGCCTGCCGTTGCTTCCGCGTCTCTATTACTCCCGAACCATTCAGGTTCTCATCAGCATCGGTTTCTTCTGGTTTTTGCTCCGCGTCACCACCCTTACCATGCAGCGCCTGCGCATCCGCGCCATCGGCGCGGGCCGCATCGGCACGGGAACCCTGATGGTGCTGGGCGAAAGCTTGCTCACGGCGCTGGTGGTGATAGCCGCGATCGTGACCACGCTCGGCGTCATGGGTTTCAACCTGACCACCATGCTCGCCGGGCTCGGCATCGGCGGCATCGCCATCGCCTTGGCCGCCCAGAAGACACTCGAGAATCTTTTCGGCGGTGTTTCCGTCCTGGCCGACGAAGTCATCCGCGTCGGCGACTACTGCCGCTTCGGCGACCGTACCGGAACCGTGGAAGACATCAGCTTGCGTTCCACTCGCGTCCGCACCGACGCGCGTACCGAGCTTTCCATTCCCAACGGCGCCCTCGCCACCATGAACATCGAAAACTTCACCCGGCGCGACAAAATTCAGTTCAATCCTGTGCTCGCGATCAGGTATGAGACCACGGCGGACCAGTTACGCTACCTGCTGGCCGAGATCCGCCGAATGTTGTACGAACACCCGAAAGTCGAAAGCGCCACCGCAAGCATCCGCTTCGCCAATTTCGACAGCAGCGGCCTGCGCCTTGAGATCTCCACCTACGTGCTCACTCGCGACTCCAACGAATTCATAGCCATTCGCGAAGACCTTTTGCTGCGCATCATGGATATCGTCGAGAAGTCGGGCGGCGGTTTCGCCTTCCCTTCGCAGACCTTATACTTCTCGCGCGATTCCGGCCTGGACAAGGAGAAAGCCGCCGCCGCGGAACAACAAGTCCAGCAATGGCGGGACCAACACAAGCTGCCTTTCCCCGATTTCGCGCCCGTCGACAAGTCCGCCTTTCGCAGTTCGATTGTTTACCCTCCGCCCGAGTCGGCGACCGGAGGCACCCAGCGGATTCCCTGAAACTTTAGGGAGCGACCCGCTTACCCCGGTAACTTGCGACTTTTGACGGCGGTTCCTAGCATGGGAGAGCCATGCCCCATGCTTTGCTCTTGTCGCCCGATGACCAGGCAGTCAGCTCGATTACTGGCGTTTTAGAAGAAATGTCAGTGACATGCGAGCGCCCCCTGGACGGGGCATCCGCTGCCCAAAAACTCAATTCGCAAAGCTTCGACCTGGTATTGGTTGACTGCGAGAACCTGCCGGCAGCCAAACTGATCTTTGACGTTTGCCGCCGCGGGAAAAACGGCAACAACCCTGTCCCCATCGCCATCGTCGATGGCCGCGCCGGCCTACCCACTGCTTTTCGCCTGGGCGCGGAATTGATTTTGACCAAGCCGGTAGCGAAAGACCAGGCCCGCACTACCATCCGCACCGCAGTCAGCCGGGTGCGAAAGGACGTCCCGGCAAGCGAGAGCGTTCCCGCGCCGCCGGCGAGCGTGGCCTTCTCCAGCGCACCGACACCCAGCGCACCGACACCCAGCGCACCAACGCCCAGCGCACCAACGCCCAGCGCGGTCGCGTCCGAAGGACGGGCGCTCGCAGCAGCCGCTTCCTCGCAACCGACGAATTTTGCAGAACCCGTTCCCAGCTTCGTTCCCAGCGCCGCTCCGAGCTTCCCAGCCGCGGCTCCTGCAACGCTCTCGACGCCAGCCGTCAAGGCCAAGATGCATTCCGCTTTGGATTTGGGTAAAGATGAAATCGACGCCGCACCCGTTGCGCCTTCGAAACCTAAGCCTCCGGCAACACCGTCCGACGATCCCGTGCTTAGGGAACTGGAAGAATCGGAACTGGAAGCTTCGCACTTGAAAGTTTCCGACCAAAAAGAATCAGA
This sequence comes from Terriglobales bacterium, assembly GCA_036521955.1. Lineage (GTDB taxonomy): Bacteria > Acidobacteriota > Terriglobia > Terriglobales > Acidobacteriaceae > Acidiflorens. Next base: position 41,180 of record DATDGS010000055.1, on the reverse strand, counting down.
CTCGAAAGCTTCGGACCTGCGCAAAGCCGCGCCGAATCGACGGGCACCGGAATCTGCCGCCCCGGTCTTTTCGTCCTACCAGCAAAAGCAGAAACCACGCCGTTCGCTGGTGGGGTTGCTCATACTCGTGCTCGCCGTTGCCGGCTTCTATGCTGCGTGGATATATGAACCTGGATTCCGGGAAATCGCTCAACCGCAGATTGATCGTGTGCTGGCGCTCGCAGGAATGGCGCACGCGCATCCACAACAGAGCCCGGTGCCGGTTCCGGTAACAAATCCAGCGAAGCCCCCGGCCCCGCTGGCTCCGGCCACAACCGGCGCCCCTGCGCCGGAATCGTCGATCGACCCGAATCAGACACCATCAGCGGTCCCCGATGCCGCAACAAGTTCAGCCGCTGCGACCGCTCCTGTCGCGCCGCCAACGGTTCCGGTTGCAACCGTTGCGCCGCCAACTTCCGAGGCCACAATCACCGCTGCACCCGTGGCGATCAAGGTTGAGGCTAGTAAGCCCAGCGACAGCAAGAAAGATAACGCCCCGGCGGCTTCGTCTTCGTCCAACGCCGAACTTCCCTGGGAAAGCAGCGTGATCATTCTCTCGTCCAAGGGTGCGGAAAAGCGGCTGGCTCACAGCGTTCCGCCGAAATATCCCGCCGAAGCACGCTCCGTGGGAGGGGATGGAACGGTCGTCCTCAAGGCGGTCGTTGATGAGAACGGCAAGGTTGAGGGTCTGCGACTAGTCGAAGGAGACGCCATCCTGGCAACCGCCGCTATCCAGGCCGTGAAGCAGTGGCACTATCGGCCTTACCTCCGCAACGGAAAGGCTCAGCCTTTCCAGACCGTCGTAATCGTCGACTTCCAGCGACCTTAGCAAGAATGTCGTTGGTCGTTGGTCGTTAGTCGTTTGCCAATCAAAGCCGCGAACGACCACCGACCCCCGACCATCGACCTCCGTTCAATTACCGCCGTAACTTGCTGGTTACCCACCATATTACCTACGATGACCTCATCATGGGTTACCAAGCTTTACTCTTCTGTCCCGATGAAAAACTGGCCCGCGTCGTAAGTCAGGTGTTCAGCGAACTGGACTTCGCCATCGAGCCGGTTCATGAACCTTTTGCTGCGGTCAAGAAGTTGATGACGCAGCGTTACGACGCCATCGTCGTGGACTGCGAGAACGAGCAGAACGCTTCGCTGCTCTTCAAGAGCGCGCGAAATTCCAGTTCCAACCAGAGCACGCTGGCCATCGCCGTAGTCGAAGGACAGGCGGGTGTGGCCAAGTCCTATCGCATCGGCGCCAACCTTGTGCTCACCAAACCGATCAACGTCGAGCAAGCCAAGGGGACTCTTCGAGTCGCGCGCGGGCTGTTGCGGAAGAACTCTGATGCTGCCGGCGCCAGTGCCACCAGCGCGGCAGCGACAACAACATCAGCGAAAACAGCTCCTGCATCCGCCGGCAGTTCGTCCCAACCATCCAGTCGAAGCGCTGCGGCGATTGCTCCGACGTCAATCTCTTCCGAGTTTGAAATTGAAGATCCGTTGTCGCCCGCGATTCCAGCCATGGCAGCGTCAGTAGAAGCTATGATCGAACCCGAGCTTGTTCCCGCCCATGCCGCGCAGACCGAGCCCACGATCGCGGTTGAACAGCCGGAAGAATCGTGGCAGCCCGTTGCCCTGGATGAAATCAAGCTGGGTAAAATCAAGACTGAGGCAGCCCACCATGATGTAGCGGAAAAAATTGCTCCCGTGTCCTTTCCAACCCAGGTGACCCGTTCCGCCTTCACCTCTGCCCCGCGATCAGCCGCAGCACCGGCGCCGGCAAAGCAAGGAATGGCTACGGCAGCAAAAGAAAACAAGACCGTTGCATCGGAGTCCTCCACGCCATCGCACAGCGCCGCGTCATCTTCAATTCCAATGTCCGGCTATGTCGGGAATGCTCCGTCGTTTGCCGCATTCGGCGAAGAAGATTCCGGCGCTTCGGGTATCAAGAAAAAAGTCCTGATCGCGGCTGCTGTTATCCTGGCTCTGGCCGCACTCGGTTACGTTGGTTATGGGAAGTTTGCCAAGTCCAGCGCAGCTCCAGATCCGCGAGCCGCAAGCACGCCACAGAGCGCCGCACGGCAGACGTCTGCTATGGCGCCCATCGCCGCCCCCGTGGCGGCACCTTCGACGAGCCAACCCGACCAGGCGAGTTCTGCGACCCCGGCCCCAGCTCCTAAAACGACCGCGGCGATAGCGCTCGACAAACCGTCGGTCGGCACCGGTAATTCTCCGATGGCGCGGATCGCGATTGATCCTGAGCCGGGAACGAAGAAATCCGGTTCGGCAGCCATAGTCGTGAAGTCGAACGTTGCGAGAACCAAAGCGAAGGCCCAATCCGAAGACTCCGCACCTCAGCTCACCGCCCCGCTCGCCGATGCATCCGCAAACGACAGCAACTTGAGCAGCCTGATTTCGGAATCGCCAAGTCTTCCCAAGCCCACACTGGCAACCATAAAAGTTTCCCAGGGTGTATCCCAGGGACTGGTCATCAAGAGGGTGCAACCTAAGTATCCGGCAGCCGCACTCGCGGTTCATGCCCAGGGCGCAGTAGACATCGAAGCCACCATCGATAAAGAAGGCAACGTCACCAACGTGAAAGTGCTCAGGGGAGACGCCATCCTGGCGCACGCCGCGGTAGAGGCTGTCCGCCAGTGGAGATACAAGCCGTACTACCTCGATGGCCAGCCGGTCGAAATCGAGACCCAAATCACCGTCAACTTCAAAGCAAACTAAAGGAGCAGGCGTCAGGTCTCAGGTGTCAGGTTCTGGCTATCCCGAGACCTAGCACCTGAGAGCTGATCTAGTTCAGTTGCTCATCCAACGGCCGGTGCCCCGGATGCGCGCTGATGCTGCGGAATTTGTGGTAAAGTCCGTGCAAGTCTTCGCGCAACAGCCGCACCACCTGCATGCAGAAATCGCCATGCTTGCGCAAAAACTCCAGGAAGTCCTCGCGCGGAATGAAAGCTACGGTCGTTTGCTCGGACGCTTCAGCGGTAATCCGATACTTTTCGCCAGTCATGCTCTCGCTCAGCCCGAGCATGGTTCCCGGCCCGACGACCTCCAAAAGTTGTCTTTGTCTTTGACTGGCTGGCAGCAGCACGCGAACTTCGCCGCTCTCCACCACGTAAACGCCAGTGACCGCAGAACCCTGCTGAAACAGCGTGGCGCCTTTGGGGCACGACTGAACCGATTCGATCTTGCGTAGAGCCTGCAACAGATCGGGACTTACCTTGCCCGGCATGGGCTGCGAAGACACTAACTCACTCCCTCTTGCCTCAACCTGTCCTACGCGCATCCGGAACCGCACCCTGTAGTCCTGCGACGGCTCTAAGTGACAGGCGACTGGGGGCCGAGGGCTCCAGACTACACCCACTCGGGGCCGGATGGCAGAATCTTTCCTGTTAAGGGCTCCGCTTGATCGACTATATCGATCAACTATGTAGTGGCTTGCAGTCGGGCGTTTTGGCGGAAAGAGCGCGGACGGAATGCCCGCACCACGTCAGAGGTCAACGACATCCCTGCTCATTCCCGCCCAAGAATTTCGTCGATTGCGACCTTACCGCCCCTGTCGACAGTGACGACTTTGTGCACCGGCTTGAACCCAGTCAGCGTGATATCCACGATGTAGTTGCCCGGTCCCAGCATAACGTCGACGGGCGACAATTTCTCAAGCAGCCGTTGGTTGATTGCGATCTGCGCGCCTTTTGGCTGGGTGTGAATGCTGATGGTACCCATGCCTGCCGTGCTGTCTCCGCCGCGTCCAAACATCTTGTTGAACTTGCCGACGGTCCGCATTTCCTCAGCATTGCCCAGCGCTCGGAGCGCGGGCGAATACTGGAAATTCTGCCCGGGACCGAGATCGGCAGTGATCGTCTCCTCGAGGTATCCCTGCTTGCGCAACAGAATTGTGTGGTTTCCTTTTTCCACGGCGAACTGCACCGGGGTCACTCGTCCGGTAGACTTGCCGTCCATGATTACGTCCGCGCCAGGCGGCGTGCTGTTTACCGCCATCAACGCATTGATTGGAGACAAATGAAGCACCAGGGATGATTTACTGCCGCCAGCAACTTCGACCGACCGTATGTCCGACGAATAGCCGGACTTGCTTACCGATATGACGTGCTTCCCGGGAGGCAAGTTCGCCACCGTAAACGGTGTAATCCACGACGGATCGCTCCTCCCGTCGACTTGAAACTGCGCACCCTGCGGGGTGGAGTCGATCAGCGCCTGGCCTGGGATAATAACCGGCATCGGGGCGGGAGCGAGCCTCCGTCGATTGTTTGCGCTGCGCCTTTCGACTTGGCGTACCGTCAGGCTCGGTTGCGCTTCCACAATCGGCGCAACCGGAGGCGCTGGCTTCTCGACTGCCGGCGCCGCCGGAGCCTGTTCATCTGTGTCGGCTGTACTGGATTTTGCGACTTTCGTAGGCTGAGGCGCAGCCGTGGAACCATCGTCTTCCGACCGGACATGAAAAAAGACCACGATCGCAATCACCAGGATCAGTCCAACCGCGCCCAGGATGGAATAGAGCATCAGCCGAGGCGGAACAGTGGCGATTTCCTTGATGGCCTTCCCCGCGACTTCCCGCGGCTGGATCCTTGGTTTCTCTTCTTGTTTCCGCGGATTGAGCTGCACCACCGGGCGAGGTGCTTCAACCGGCTCGGGAACGGGCGGCGTGAAAACTGGTGCCTTGAACGGAGGCATCTCTGCCAGGTCAGAAAAGCTTGTGCCAGCTGAACTCGGCGCTGGCGCGGACATCATCGGATCGACGGCGACACGCGGCGAATGCTGCTCGGTTTCTGGTTCCGCCACCGCTGCCGATAGAACTGGGCTGGGTGCAGCCTCGGCTTCGGGAGCGCTTATTTGAAAATCGCTCATGAGTAGCGAGGCCGTGTCCGAATCTGAGTTAGCGTTGAGTTTCGAACCTGACTCCGAATCGGAGTTCGCATTGGAGAAGCGGCTGGTGCCACCTCCGCTCACCGCGCCGGCAGCGGCCGCAGTGGCTCGCGTTGCAGCGGCGGGCGGCTTGGCTGGCGAAAATGACGGTGCGTCGATTCTGGGCGGAACCGGCCTGGTAGGAACAGCCGCAGCAGGTTTGGGCAAAACAGGTTGAGCGGAAGCTTCCCTCGTACCCGCGCTTGCCGGTGCCGACGCAAACTTGCTGGCCGCCGCCGCACGAGCCGTGGGATTCACGGCAACCTTTGGCGGCTGGGTCGTCCGCTTCGCCTCAGGGGCAGCCTTCTTGCTGCTCTCCTTGCACTTCTCCAGGTCATCCAGCAATTCCCGCGCGCTCTGATAACGTTCCGCCGGATCTTTAGCCATCGCTTTCATAATCAGCGCGCTCACCGCCGGGTGGATCTTGGGATTCACCGCCGACGGGTTGGCCGGCGTGTCATTCTCAATCCGGCTGGCCAGCGTAACCGGATCTGCAGCATCGAAAGCCAACCGGCCAACCACCATCTCGTAGAGGATCGCACCCAGGGTAAACAGGTTCGAACGCAAGTCAATGGCTTCTCCCCGTATTTGCTCGGGAGAACAGTACGGCAGCAGCCGGCCCAAACCTTTTTCGGAATCCGCTTCGAGCAGGCTCATGTTGGAGATGCCATAGCCGAGGATTTTGACCATCCCGTCCCACTGCACCATGATCTTTGCTGGCTCCAGCGAACGGTGGGCCACGCCCTTCGAGGCAGCTTGCTCCAGACCGGCACAAACCTGGCGCGTAATATCAAGCAGATCCCAGATGGAGAAGCCTTCTTTGCGCGCCAGCATGGTGGCGATGCTGTTGCCCTGGATGTACTCCATCGCCGCGCAGAATTGGCCGTCGATCTCGCCTGCGCCATAGAGCAGCACAATATTCTGGCCGACGAGATCGCGCGTGCTCTCGCCTTCTTTGATCAGCGCCTCCACAAACGCGTCCGCACGCTCGCCGAGCGGCTCAAGACTCTGCGTCTTGAGCGCCACGACTTGATTGGTTTCCGAGTCCATCGCCTTATAAATCATGGCGTGCTCTGACTTGGAAAGCTCACTCTGAATTTCGAAACGGCCAAACATCGTCGCCATTGAAATCGCCCTTGCGGTGATAAGCCGCACAACGCCCTGAATATGGGATGACTAAGAACAGGGGGAGAATCGCTATTAGCATAACGCCATCAACAGCACAATTCAGAGTTACGGAAGTAACGGAAATGGCTGCTTCAGCAGAGTTAGTTCGCTTTATGCCCCTCGCCAAAGCACAGCAAACGAAAGAGATCCCCACCAAGCGTGCAAATACAGCCTAAACGGGAACCATGCTCCCGAGAATCCATGAAAGGAAGATCCCCCAGTTGTCGATATCGCAACCGCTGCTTTATCCTCAGGTGTAGCGTAATTGGGGCTGGCTCTACTTTCCGGGTGATTCTCTAATCAAACCAGTGGGCCTTCCGGAGTCGCATGACCTTAACCCGCTTCGTGACCAAAAGCGCGTTTCGCAACAAGCGCCGCAGCTTGCTAACCGTGTTGAGCATCACGTTCTCGTTGCTGCTGCTGACTCTGATGATGACCATCTGGCACAGCTTCTACCTTGACAAGGGCAGCACGCAGTCGGCCCTGCGGCTGATTACCCGCCATCGCGTTTCGTTGACCGAGAGTATGCCGGTGTATTACCGGGAAAAAATGCGCGCCGTCCCCGGAGTCGTGGCGGTAGCTCCCACGCAGTGGTTTGGAGGATTGTACAAAGACGACAAACCCGAAAATTTCTTCGCACAGTTTGGTACCGATCCCGCGGAAATCTTCAAGGTGCAAACTGACTTCAAGATTCCGGACGATCAACTGGCCGCCTGGCAGCGCGATCAAGCCGGCTGCGTGGTCGACAGTGAACTGGCGAAGAAGTATGGCTGGAAAATCGGCGATCGTATCGTGATCAAGGGAACCATCTTCCCGGTGGACCTGGAACTCACGATTCGTGGAATCTTCATTGCGCCCCAGCCCACCATCACTGTCTACTTCAACTATAAGTATGTCGAGGAGGCAGTTCCCTTCGCCAAGGGCCACGCTGGCACTTTTAACATTCTGGCAGAGTCTCCCGAAGACGTTCCCAAGATCGCGGCCGCCATCGACGCCATGTTCCACAACTCTCCCGAGCCCACCAAAACGGAAACCGAGAAGGCTTTCCAGCTCGGCTTCATCAACAGTCTCGGCAATGTGAAAGCGTTCATACTGAGTATTTGTTTCGCCGTTGTGTTCGCGACTCTGCTCGTTTCCGCCAACACCATGGCCATGTCCATCCGCGAGCGCACCCGCGAAGTGGCCGTGCTGAAGACGCTCGGTTTTACCCGGCAATCGATTCTCGGTCTTTATGTGAGCGAATCCATCACCGTAGCTTTGGTTGGTGGCATCCTTGGCTGCCTGCTAGCCATCGGGCTGGTGTCGGCGATGGCGAAGGCCCCCGGAATGGGTTTCTTCTTCCTCGGGATGAAGGTAACCATCCCGACCTTTCTACTCTCCATCTTCGTCGCGGCCATGGTGGGATTTCTAAGCGCGATCCTTCCCGCCTACCATGCGGCAAAACTAAGTATCGTGGAGGGCTTGCGCCATATCGGCTAGCGAAAACACTATGGCGATTCCGATCAGCTATAACATCCGCAATCTGCAGCTGCGCAAGGGCCTCACCATCATGACCGCCCTGGGCATTGCGCTCACCGTAACCACCGCCGTTTTCCTGATGGCGCTGCTGACGGGCTTGAAGAAGGCCTTCATGGCCAGCGGCGATCCGATTAACGTGCTCGTCATGCGCAAGGGATCCACCGCCGAACTTTCGGGAGGCTTCGACGCCAATCTCTTCCCGACGTTAAGAACGCTGCCCGGCATCGCCAAAGACGCCCAAGGGGATCCAATCGCTTCCGCTGAATGGGTGGTGGTAGTCGTACTGCCTCGCAAAGATGGCACCGGCGAAGTCAATGTTTCCGTTCGCGGTCTGATGCCTGAGGGCCTCACTCTGCGTCCCAACGCCAAACTGGTCGAAGGCCGCTGGTTTACGCTCGGACAGCGTGAGATCGTCGTCGGCAAGTCGATCCACGACCGTTTCAACGGAGCCAACGTGGGCGACACAATGGATTTTGCCAAGGGACAGTGGAAAGTCGTCGGCGTGTTCGACTCCGGTGGCACCGCATACGATTCCGAACTTTGGGGCGACGTCAACCAGATCGCCGCGGATTTCGACCGCCAGGGCGGTTATGCTTCTGCTTATCTGCGAGCAACCGACCCTATCGCGGCGGACGCGCTGAAACACCGTGTCAGCGACGATCAGCGGCTAAAGCTGGAGGGCACGCTCGAAACCGACTACTACGAGAAGCAAACGAGTTCTGGCGGACCGATCAAATTTATTGGCACGTTTGTGGCCATCATCATGGCCATCGGTTCCAGCTTCGCTGCCATGAATACGATGTACGCGGCGGTCGCATATCGCTCGCGCGAGATCGCCACGCTGCGCATCATAGGATTTTCCCGGCCCAACATTCTTACCTCGTTCGTGATCGAAGCGTTGCTGCTTTCGCTGCTGGGAGCGATTGTCGGGATTGTATTGATACTGCCGTTCAACGGCATGACCACGGGAATCGGCAACCAGCTCACCTTCAGTGAGACGGTGTTCAGCCTGCACCTGACGTGGGAAGTCGCAATAGCGGCGGTGCTATTTGCGATGATCATGGGTTTGCTGGGAGGCTTCGCACCCGCCTGGCATGCGGCGCGGCAGGACATTCTAACCTCGCTGCGCGCCTGATTTGCGCGTTGTTCATCCATAGTTCGTACAATTGTTAGCGACTTCGATTTTGCGTCAACATAAGAATCTGGAGCATCCTTCAACAATGCCAACAGACCTCGGCCCTAACGATACGAAGCACGAAGATCTGCGAAGTCTGCGCATCGATCATTCGCTGCGCCACGGAGGCGGAGAAGCGCCTGCGTGGTCGCGCCGCTTCATTCTGGGTGGAATCGCCGTGGTCGTCCTCTTGGGAATCGTCGCGCTGGCGTACCGCGCGCTCGCCTCCAACCCACCCGAAGTCGAAGTCGCGCGCGCCACCGCGGAAGGTAGTGACGTGGCCGGCAGCACCGTGCTTTCCGCCAGCGGATACATCGTCGCCCATCACAAAATCAGCGTGAATTCGAAGGTCACCGGCCGCGTGGCCTGGATCGGCGTGGAAAAAGGCGACAAAGTAAAAGAAGGACAAGTTCTGGTGCGACTGGAGGACGAAGAATTTCGTGCCCAGTACGAACAAGCTCGTGGTGCGGTCGAGAGCGCCAAAGCACGCCTACTTGAAAATGAGAACGGCTCGCGCCCGGAGGAGATCCAGCAGGCGGAGCACAATCTGCAGGAGGCGCGAGCGACTGCTCTGAATGACAAGATCAATCTGGATCGCACCCGCGACCTCGTTGCGCAGGGAGTAATGTCAAAACAGAATTTGGACGACGCGATCGGCAAGTGCGACGCTTCGCAGCAAAGAATGAATTCCCTGGAACGGGCTTTCAAGCTGATGCAGCTTGGTCCGCGCTCTGAAGAAATTCTCCGTGCGCGCGGCGACCTGTTGCAGGCGGAAGGCCAGATGGCGTACGCCAAGTCTCAACTCGATGCCACGGTGATTCGCGCCCCCGTCACCGGCACGATTCTGGAACGCACTGCGGAGAAGGGTGAACTGGTCACCGCGCAATTCGCAAGCGGAGCCGAAGGCGGCCCGCGAGGGTCAGTGGTCGCGCTGGCGGATCTGAACGACATTCAGGTAGAACTCGATATCGCGCAGGACGACTTCGCCAAGCTGTCTCCCAGGCAGGAAGGCATCGTCACCCTCGACGCGTTCAAGGATCGTTCCTACAAAGGCGAGATCGCCGAAATGTCGCCGGAAGCAAATCGCCAGAAGGCAACCGTCCAGGTCAAGGTGCAGATTCTGCAACCCGATTCCTACCTGCGCCCGGAAATGAATGCCACCGTGCAGTTCAAGGCGAAGGCCAATAATAATGGCGATAAGAACGCGGCCGCGAAGCAAACTTATGTTTTTGTGCCCACCGCCGCTTTGCGCGACAAAGATGGCACGAAATTTGTGCTCCTCGCTTTCAACGGCAAGGCTCTCCGCCGCAATGTTCGCGTTCAGGGCCAGCGTGCGGGAGGCTATTTGGTGGACTCCCTCGTCGGCGGCGAAAGCGTAATCACAGCCGCGCCCGCGGATTTGCGAGACGGGCAAAAGATTCGTATCAAGGGGAATTCATGAGCGCAACCACGCAAACACCGACGCAACCAACATTAGGCAGCAAGGTCGTCCAGGCCCGTGGCGTCAGTAAGATTTTCAAGCGCGACGCTTTCCAGGTCACTGCGCTCGACAACGTCTCTATCGACATCGCCGGCGGCGAGTTTCTCGCGCTGATGGGGCCCTCAGGATCGGGAAAGACGACCCTGCTGAACTTGATCGCAGCCATCGACCGCCCCACGTCCGGCGATCTTCTGGTAATGGGCGAAAATATTTTTCGTCTGAACGACTCGCAGTCTGCCAAGTGGCGCAATACTCACGTCGGATATGTCTTTCAGACTTTCAATCTGATCCCGGTTCTGACCGCATTCGAGAATGTCGAGTTGCCGCTGCTGCTGACCAGGATGACGCCGCAGCAACGCCGCGATCACGTGATGACCGCGCTAAAACTCGTCGGACTCGAGGACCGCGTCAATCACCTGCCCAAGCAGCTATCGGGTGGACAGGAGCAGCGGGTCGCCATCGCTCGCGCCATCGTCAGCGATCCCACGCTGATTCTCGCCGACGAACCGACCGGTGACCTTGACAGCAATTCGGCAACGGAAATCCTGGAAATCCTGAAGCGGCTGAACGAAAACTTCAACAAGACGATTGTGATGGTGACGCACGATCCGCACGCGGCCGGGTATGCCCACGTGACCCGGCATCTGGAAAAAGGACGGCTCCCGCCAGCTTAGAAATTCTCTAAGAATCGTCATCCCGAGCAAAGCGAGGGATCTGCAGTCTGCCGGCCGCCGGACATTCCTCGCCGTTCGCTCCTCAGGCCGTTCTCCGGGAAGGCACCGCGTCCGCCGCAGGCTGGCCGTCGCTGACCCACTCCCATACCCGCCGGCCGCGATCGTTGCTCAGGCTGCGGGCCTCGCCATAATCCACCAGACGATTCAAAACCGTAGTGACCGAAGCCAGCGGGTCCTTGTGGCGCGCCAGGATTGATGGAGCATATCGTTCCAGTTCCAGGCAAACTTCGCGGGCTCCAAGCGGCCGCCGGAGTTCCATCAGTACCCGCCGGCAGGCTTTGGTGAAGCCGGGCTGGCGGCCACTGGGTTTGCGGTCGATCAATTCCAGCAAGTCGTCGCCTAGCACCTGCTCGCCGAAAAGATTGGCCAATCCGGCAATGGTCTGCTTCACCGTGCCAATGCGCTTCATGATTTCGGCCCGCTGCCGCAGCAACTGAAGGAGCTCTTCGTGCGCAGTCTGTACCACTTGGTGCGCTGAAATGTTATTGGCCTGGGTGTCGATCGCGCGCAAGCCATCACTGCTATTCTTTCCAACTTCCATAAACAACTCCTCCCGCAAACAGGCAATGCCGCGGATCACTCGACTCTTGCCTTCTAATACGGGGAGTGAGCCTCCAAAGTTCCGTCATGAGTTGGACTCGTTCGGTAAAGAAAGGTCATCGGTGAAAGCGTATGTCGTGTAGCGCGGGAGCCCTCGCCCGCGGCCCTCGGCCCTCGGCAACATCTGCAAGAACCAGGGACGAAGACTCAAGATTTGTATCAGGGTATCGCTTCAGCGATGCCGAAGATCCTTGAAGATCATTCGGGATCAGACCCCCTTCAGGGGCTGGCTATCTGCTGCTACCCCATCAGCGTAGCGTGCTCCGGCCGGATCTTGTACATCACGCGCACTTCTCCCGGCTTGGCGTATGGATACTTGTCGACTCCCAGATACTTCTTCGCCATCTTGTCGATGTGCTGGTCAGCCCCATCTTCGGTAATTTCAACTACCGTGCCGCGAATCTCCAGATACCGGTAAGGATTGTCCGGATCGACGATGGCGAGCGCAACCCGTGGATCGCGGCGCACGTTGCGATCCTTCTGGCGTCCGCGCGCTGAGTTGAAGAGGACGTATTGCCCGTCGAAATCACACCACACCGGAGTAACCTGTGGCCGTCCATCGGGCATAAGGGTCCCAAGATTGGCGAAAGCACGTTTATGGAAAAGGTCGACGTATTTTTCAGGAATCACTTTGGACATCGCTGGCTCTCCTTGGTTGATTCGAGTTGCTTGATCCGAGGATGACTAATCTTTGCCGCCCCGATTATAGATGCCCGAAGCGAGCTTTGGGTTCTGGCTCCTGAGCGGGTAGAATCATTGGCTTCACGGAGCTACTGGGCTAGCGACAGCCGGCCCCGGGCAACCAAACTAGTTATCTCGGAGGGGCAGACGTTATGCGGACGACATCAACCTCGGTGGCAAAATCGACGCGAGCGCTCGGTTTGGGCTTCGCCCTCTTGCTCTGGCTCGCGACCCCGCTTCTGGCGCAGCCCTCAATCGCGCCGACGCGCCTGCAACCGCCGACCGTCGTCTTCATGACCGATTTCGGCGTGATCGACGATTCGGTAGCCCTCTGCAAGGGCGTCATGTACGGCATCACACCCAACCTCCGCATTGTCGACCTCACGCATCAAGTGACACCTTTTTCGATTCGAGACGGCGCCCTTTACTTGTTCGGAGCGTCGCCCTATTTTGCTCCGGGAACGGTGTTCGTGGTGGTCATCGATCCCGGTGTCGGCAGTTCGCGCAAGGCGGTGGTAGTGAAAACGAAGCGCGGACAATTCTTCGTCCTGCCCGACAACGGCCTGATGACGTTAGTAGAGGACCGCGACGGCATCGAAAGCGTTCGCGAGATCACCAACCCTGATTGGATGGTCGGCGCGAAGATTTCCTCCACCTTCCATGGCCGAGATATTTTTTCCCCCGTCGGCGCGCACATCGCGCGCGGCGACGATTGGACCGAGGTCGGCCCCGTAGTCAAGCCGTTAGTCCGGCTCGATCTGAAGGCCGCCAAGGTTGACGACAAAGGCCTGACCGGAGAAGTGATCGCGTTGGATGGTCCGTTCGGCAATCTGGTTACAAACATCGGCGACGAAGATTTCCAGAAGCTCGGCTATCAGCACGGGGATAAGGTGAGAGCAACCATCGCGGGACGCGAAATCGAGATGCAGTTCGTTCGGACGTTCAGCGATGTGCCCCTCAAACAGCCCCTGCTCTTCATCGATTCGCGCGAACGCGCCAGCTTTGCGGTAAACCAGGGAAGCTTCGCGACAGTGTATCGCATAGATCCGCCGCAACCGATCTTTATCCCCCGAAAAAGCCACTGAGCCTGGCGGCGATTTTCCTGTGGTGACGGGGCCTTTGGCACGTCCGGTTTGCGTAGTTACAGCCGCCCTCGGCTGTCCGAGCCGTGGCACAGCCCGGCGCCGCAGACAATCCCTACTCCGTCTTCTTCAATTCCCCTGCAATCCGAGGTAGCGCCGCCCGCAAAAGTGCGATGAACTGCCCCATCACTCGTCGTCCCACTTCCAGCACTTCTTCATGCACCAACGCCTGATCGAGGACTCCGGCCGCCATATTCGTCACACACGAGATTGCCAGAATGTTCATCCCCATATGCCGCGCGGCGATTGCCTCCGGCACCGTCGACATGCCCACCAGATCGGCGCCGATTGCACGCAGGTAGCGAATCTCCGCCGGCGTTTCATAACTCGGGCCGGCCAGCGCCGCATAGACGCCCTCGCGCGGCGGAATCAAAAGCTTCTTCGCTTCCTCCAGCGCGATCTCCCGATAGCGCTTGGTGTAGGTATAAGTCATGTCGGGAAAGCGTGGGCCAAAGCGGTCGTCGTTCGCGCCCGTCAGCGGATTCTGCCCCTGAAGATTGATGTGATCGCGGAGGACCACCAGCGCGCCCTGCCCGTACTCGACGTTAATGCCCCCGGCCGCGTTGGTAAGAATCAAAGCGCGCACACCAACTCGCCCCAGTACACGCGCCGGAAAAGCGACCTCAGCCGCTGAATAGCCTTCATACAGATGCACCCGCCCCTGCATCACCGCAACCGGAACCTCACCGGCCTTCCCAATCACGAGTTGTCCGGCATGCCCAACCGCCGTCGAACGCGGAAACGCCGGAATGTCGACATAGGGAATCCGGACAGCGTCGCTGAGATCGTCAGCAAAAGATCCAAGGCCAGAGCCAAGGACAAGCGCGATCTGCGGTCGCAGCGAAGTCTGCGAAAGCACAAAAGCTGCCGCCGATTCAGCGCGAGTAAACAGGTCTGGATTCATAAATAAGCCCGTAGGGACAGCCGCCCCCACCCGGCTGTCCAGCCGGGCAAAGCGAAGCATCGTTCTAGAACTTGTTCTCGAACTCAACAAAAGCCCGCTCCAGCTGCCACTGCACGCGGGCGCGCTCACTCGCATCAACTAATTTCTGACATTTTCCGGAGACCTGATCACCGGACGCCCTTTCATCCGCACAAGCCGCGGCCCGCCGCAGCTCGCGTTCATCGCTCCACAAACTATCACCAGGAATAAAGCTGTGTTCCAGGCTCTCCCTTGCCATCCGCTTCAAATCCGCATACGAGAGGCCATAGGTCCCGACCGCCCGCAGATATTCATGTGTCATATCGCTCCGGGAAACACCTTCGTCGTCGGTGGCCAGCGCCACCGGAACGCCGTATTTCATATAAACGGGGAGAGGATGGTGATCGCCACTCACGCCAAGAATCACATCGTTCGAAGTCAGGCAAATCTCGACCAACACATTTTTCTTAGCCATCTCACGCAGCAGCCCAATCGGATCGTCTTCGCTCATCACCGCCACGCCATGCCCAATGCGCTCCGCGCCGCCGCGTTCAATCGATTCCCGAATGTGAAACCGCAATCCCTCGGGAGGAACCAGCCCCATCGCCAGTTCGCCGGCATGCAATGACACATGCGTCGCCGGATAGAACTTGTGCAAGGCCTCGATGATCCGCATGTGCAGATCAAAGTCGCGCATCGGCACGTAATAGTCCTCCGGCATCACCAGGTTGAAGCCGACGAAGCGTCGATCGGTCTTGGTCAACTCAAACCCAAGCAATATCTGCGCGAAAACCTGCTCGCGCGGCAACCCACGCAGTACCTGGTAGAGATAGCGCAACGTAACCTTGCATCCCGGAGCCTCCCGCTTCGTTCCGCAGTGCAACACTTCTTTTTCGCGAGCCTCATCCGCATCAAGTGCGCTGCGAACCGACGCCACCACATCCGCCATTCCTCCGCTACGCAGCTTGTCGCGGAACTTGTCGAAGTCATCGTCCCATCCAATCTTCGTGCCCAGAATGGCCGCCTGCGCACCATCCGCCGTATGCATCACCTCGACATATTGCAAAGAATCTTGCGCCGCCCGCGACGCCACTTCGGCGAATGCTTCGCCGAAGTGCTTCTCCACCGCCGGACCAAACTTCTCGAAGGTAGCAAAGAAGTGGTCGTGCCCCGATTCCTCTGCTTGATGCCAGTTGCGCATCGACCACGCGTCCACCAGTTGCCCGTAGAGAATGTGATCCTGATAGGCACAACGCACCGACGGCTTGTTCGTGTAGGGCTCGCACGAGTCGCACGCTGCGCGAATCAGCTTTGAAGTGCTTCGGTCCACGCAGAGCGCGCTCTCCGACGCCCAGTCGATCATGCTCTCCGCATACAGCGCGCCACTCAGGTGGACATGCAGGTCGCCGCCCTTAGGCATCTGCTGCAAAAACGCCAGCAGCAACCCCGGCTGGTGCCGCACCGATTCCATATACTTCGCAGCCTTCGCTTCAGCGCTTTGCGCCGGGTTGACCTGCGCTTGCTTGATTTGCGCTGGCTTGATGTGCGCTTGGCGGACTTGCGCCAGCGGGATTCGTGCCGCATAAAGAATCGTCAGAAAACAAACCACTGCCGCGAGACGCCGCCTTCGCATCACAGAGAGACCTCCAACCACTCATCCCATTCACCGTGGAATTGTAGAGAAACCGATTGTAGGACGTAAGTATCCTCGTGAGAACCGGAAGCGTGAGTGCAACAAAGCGCGTATTCATGCGGGTAAAACGCCGATTTGCACAATCACAGTCTGATGTGATCTCCACACGAAAGAACAGAGGAAACCGCAGAAAACCGCTTGCATGCTGGCGAGTGCAGAGTCCGGCGCCGTCGATTGCACCACTTCCGTGTCACCCGGCTGTGCATGAGCTGCATGCGACTGATGAATAAGCAGTTAGAGACGCATGAATTTCGTTGACGCAAAAAACAGATATGTTAAAACCATAATCGTTCTTTGACACGTTCTGAAGTTTTCCCGGTTGGTGCGGCGTCCGGGGCTCAAGCGAAGTCACTCAGACAACCGCGAGGTGAGTTTGGGAGGGCAAGCAAGGGTCTATAGCTAAGCGCTGGTTGAGGAGAACAGGAGCCTCTGTTAAAGGCAGGATAGAGTCCCGAGGCGTTGGACTGATTTGTCCGGTTGGCGGTGAGCCCGGAGCCCGAGCAAGATCGGCTTACAATGAACCCGCAAGGGAGTTGTAGGAATAAGGTCAGCAAGGGTCTAAACGCGAGCTACTGGCCGAGAGGAATGAGTTCAACATCACCTCGGGACTCTCTATTTGTGTGTGCGATCGCTTAGCGACAGCTGCCTCGGCTGTCTAAGCGGAGCGGCGGCCACCAAGCCGCTGGCTCTCAGTTATCACCTAACCGCTCTCAGCTTCTTCCCGAACCATCGCCAAGGGCAATCTTGGTCAAGTCGCTTCAACTGATGGCCGAAGCCTGAAAGCTGACAGCTCCTCACAGCGGAATATTCCCATGCTTCTTAGCCGGGTTCTTATCCCGCTTCGTCTCCAACATCTCCAGCGCCTGGATCAGCTTCTTGCGCGTCTCCCGCGGCTGTATGACGGCATCCACGAATCCGCGATCAGCGGCGACGTAAGGGTTAGCCAGGCGGTCGCGAAATTCCTCAATCTTCTGTTGCCGAACCGCCTCGCGATTTTCAGCGCCATCCAGGTCGCGTTTGTAAACGACATCCACCGCGCCCTCGGGCCCCATCACCGCAATCTCTGCGCTAGGCCACGCGTAATTCACATCAGTGCGAATATGTTTTGAAGCCATGACGCAATACGCTCCGCCATAAGCCTTGCGAGTAATGACAGTCACTTTAGGCACGGTAGCTTCGGCAAACGCAAACAGTAACTTGGCGCCATGCCGGATGATCCCGCCATACTCCTGCTGCGTGCCCGGCAAAAATCCAGGAACGTCTTCAAACGTCACCAGCGGAATATTGAAGCAGTCGCAGAAGCGCACAAAGCGCGCGCCCTTCACCGACGCATTGATATCGAGCGTGCCCGCCAGCATTGCTGGCTGATTGGCCACGATCCCAACCGGCTTCCCTTTGAGCCGCGCGAATCCCACCACGATGTTTTTGGCATAGTGCTCGTGAATTTCAAAGAAGTATCCGTCGTCGACGACCGTATGAATCACGTCCTTCATGTCATACGGCATATTCGATTGATCGGGAATCAGCGTATCGAGTTTTTCATCCACCCGATCGATCGGGTCAGTGCAAGCCTTGCGCGGAGGATCCTCCAAATTGTTCGATGGAATAAAACCTAGCAGCTCGCGGACCATGGACAAACATTCGGCGTCGTCGCGACACATGAAGTGCGCGACTCCAGAAGTTTCATTATGCGTGTGCGCGCCACCCAGCTGATCCTTGCTGACTTCTTCATGCGTAACCGTCTTGATCACGTCAGGCCCAGTGATAAACATGTAAGAAGTCTGATCAACCATCAGAATGAAATCAGTGATAGCAGGCGAATACACAGCGCCACCCGCGCAAGGCCCCATGATGGCCGAGATCTGCGGCACCACTCCGCTATAAAGCGTGTTGCGCAAGAAAATGTCAGCGTAGCCGGCCAGCGACATCACGCCCTCTTGAATGCGCGCACCGCCCGAATCATTCAGTCCGATAACAGGCGCTCCCATCTTGGCCGCCAGATCCATGATCTTGACGATCTTGCCAGCATTGGCCTCGGAAAGCGACCCGCCGAACACGGTAAAATCCTGAGCAAAAACAAACACCAACCGTCCTTCCACGCGACCTGATCCGGTGATGAAGCCGTCCCCGTAATACTTCTGCTCAGCCATGCCAAAGTCGTGGCAGCGGTGCGTAACCAGCTTGTCGGTTTCCTCGAACGTGCCCTCGTCGAGCAGAAATTCCACGCGCTCGCGGGCCGACATCTTGCCCTCCTTGTGCTGGCGCTCGCGTCGCTGCGCGCCTCCGCCTTCCTGGGCCATCTGGTCGCGTTTTTTCAGTTCGGCGATCTTCTCTTCGAGTTTCATAGAGAGACATTATAGGCGCGACCGAAACATTTTAAGGTGTGACGCCTGCCACAGGGCTGTGTGATGCGGTGTCCGATCTACGCCCGCAAGGTCGCGGAGTCGAACAGATTCAGAAATTCGATTTTCTTCTCCGGCGGCAGAAACGATGCCTCAAACGAATTGCGTGCCAATTCTCGCAGATGTTCATCGGTGAATCCGAACGCCTCTTGCACCAGCGCGTATTCCTCAACCAGCGATGTACGAAACATCGCGGGATCGTCGCTGTTGAGGATCAACATCAGTCCTTGGTCGAAGTATCGCCGCACCGGATGTTGCGCCAATTCGGCGCAGCCGCCCGTCCGCAGATTGCTGGTCACGCAGATTTCAATCGGAACCTGGCTCTCGGCCAGCTGTTCAATCAATTCCGGATCCTGCCCAGCAGTAAGGCCGTGGCCGATTCGTTCCGCCCTGAGGTTCAGCGCACCCCAAATGGATTCCGGACCGGCGCTTTCCCCCGCGTGCACCGTTAGATGAAGACCGTTCTCGGCAGCGCGCAGGTAAACTCCGGCAAACCACTCTGGAGGCCCCGCGCGCTCATCGCCGCCAATGCCGAAAGCAACTACGTTGCGCTCGCGAAACTGGATGGCCAGATCGAGCACGCTCTGCGCTTTCTCGGCACCGAACTGCCGGATAGCATCGAAGATCCACACGAGCGAAATGCCGAAGTCTTTCTCTCCGCGCTGGCGGCCACGTTCCAGGCCCTCGAAAATCGCGGGGAAATCTTGCTTCCGCCACAGGCAGACACCCGTTGAAACGATCACTTCCGCATGAAGAACATTTTGCAATTTCAGCCGCTCCATCAGCCGGTAAGTAATCAACTCATAGTCTTCCGGGGCGCGCAAATGTCCCGTCACATCCTTAAAAGCCGCGAGGAATCCAGTGAAGTCTTTGCAGTTGTAGAGTTGCTCGACCTCGGCGAGCGACGCCCCTTCCATTCCGTGACGCTGACGAAGTTCGAGCAGCGTGGGAGGCTCGATCGATCCTTCAAGATGAAGATGGAGTTCGGCCTTGGGCAGAGAACGAATGAAGTTATTCGGCAGCCGTTCGGGTGTGGTCATAAGTCAGTTGTAGATTCTCGGTTGCAGGCTGGCGAGGAGGAACAGCTAGGCAGTTTTCATCTATCAAACCGAAGGTGGGACAGCCCCGGGGTGGGCTATGGTTTTGACGCCTCCAACCAGCTACGAGCTCGTGCTTCTATCTGTTCGTACTCAGGCACGCTCTTCGGGCACCGTGACTCCACCGAGCAGACGTGTCCCCAGACGACCCCTTTCAGAAATAACTACCATCGGCCTTCGGAATAAATTGCCAGTCCCTTCGCGGACATAGCAAAAGCGATCTTTTGACACGGTGCGCTTGACCGCACCCCCCTCGCCAGTGGATTTCGCCATCATCCACCTTGAGCACAGCGTTCCCCAGAACACTAAGACCCCTGGCACGAAAGTCCAACGGAGGGATAGCGTAACTCCTCACTTGCCACTCCTGACACACCATTATAACTTCCGAAACCGGCTACGCCCTCTTGCAGAACTCGCTATGATGCCGGCTGTAGAAAGTGTAAATCACCAGCCCCAGCGCCAGCCAGATCACAAAGCGCAGCCACGTAATCAGCGTCAGTCCCAACATCAGGCCGCCGCAAAAAATCACCGAGATCAGCGGAAACCACGGCACAAACGGCACACGGAATGCCCGTTTGCGATCAGGCTGATTGCGTCGAAGCAAAATGACCCCCAGCGAAACCAGCACAAAGGCAAACAGAGTCCCAATGTTGGCAAGGTCGGCGGCATCCCCAATATCCACGAGCCCAGCGGGAATTCCCACAGCAAAACAGGCAATCCATGTGGACCAGTACGGCGTCTTATACTTCGGGTGCACGGCAGAGAACAGCTTCGGCAACAAGCCGTCGCGAGACATGGCGTACCAGATGCGCGCCTGCCCGTACTGAAACACGAGCAGCGAAGAGATCATCCCCGTCAGGGCTCCAATCACGATCACCGACCGGAAGAGCGGGTGCACGCCCAGATACTTCATTGCGTAGGCGACGGGCGCTTCGGCGGCTTCTCCGGAAACAAAAGTTGTGTACTTCATCATACCGAGCAGCACCAATGCGACGCCCACGTACAACAAAGTGCAGACAACCAGCGACATGATGATGCCGAAGGGCAAATCTTTTTGCGGATTGCGCGATTCCTCCGCTGCGGTTGAAACCGAATCGAATCCAATGTAGGTAAAGAAAACGATCGCGCCTCCGGTGACGATGCCGGCAAAGCCAGAAGGCGCGAAGGGCGTCCAGTTCGCAGGCTTCACCAGCATTCCACCAACCACCAGGAACGTGAGGATCGCGCCAATCTTAATCGCGACCATGATGTTGTTCGTCTCCGCCGATTCTTTGACTCCGCGCACCAGAAGCAGCGTAAGAATGAACACGATCAGAAAGCCCGGTAGATTGAAGTAAGCTCCCGTCCATTGTCCCGAGGCCCAGACCGGACTCGCCCATTTGTCCGGCAACATAACTCCGAACGCCGCGAACTGCGCCTTTGTATAACCGGCGAAGCCGACCGCCACCGCGACGTTGCTGACCACATATTCAAGAATCAGGTCCCAGCCAATGATCCAGGCGAAGATCTCGCCCAGCGTCGCATACGAGTAGGTGTAGGCGCTGCCGGCAATAGGGATCATCGACGCCAACTCGGCGTAGCACAATCCAGCAAAACTGCAGGCGATCGCCACCAAGAAGAATGAAATCGCAATGGAAGGCCCAGCCGGCGGACGGCCATGCATCAGCGCCCCGGCCGTGCTCCCGGTGCGCAAGAAGTTCACGATCAGGTCGAGCGCCTGCGCGTGCAGGATGGAAGGAGCCTGGAAATATTCTCCAGCCGCTGCCGTTCCCGTAAGGATGAAAATTCCCGAACCGATGATGGCGCCGATGCCGAGCGCCGTCAGCGACCACGGCCCCAGCGTTTTACTGAGCCGGTGCTCTGGGTTTTCCGAATCCGAGATCAGTTTGTCGATGGACTTGCAACAGAATGCCTGTCTGTCGGAAGTACGGATCACGCCAGCTGCCGGCTCAGTAGTTGATTGCGACAAGAGTTCGTTGTCTCCTCACAGCGGAGTCGGACATGGGCATTGACCCATGCCCGGCACTGCCACAGCTCAGGCTAGCGGCTTACCGCTTCGCCTGACCGCGTGCCAGCTTCTTCACTTTGCGCTTTTTCGATCCGCGCGCGTAATCGCGGGGCTTCTTCGGCTTTTCCGCTTTCATCTTCTTGCGGGAGGCGCGCTTGGATTTCTTGCGTTCTTCTTTGGTTAGCTTCGTTGTGTTTGCCATGATTGCTGTCAATTTCCTCTGCTCTTCAAGTTTTTTCTATCCTGTTTTTCTATTCTTTCTTCTGTTTTCTTCTTCTAAAGATCATTGATGCCACCGTACCCATCGCTTGCAGCGTTTAGAACGGTGGGAAGCGATCCAACGATCCCCAGCATTCAATGTCGTCGCTCCAATACACCGCCCCGTCTTCCCTGGTTCGAATGATGCGGGCTTCCACCCTTTTCACGAACTCGATATACGGCCACGTCCCGCTCTTCGGATCACGGTTCTGCATCGCACTCGTCTGCAATCGGAACCAAACCTTGCAATCGTGCCCGTTATGCGAATTGGCATCGCTTTGCGGGTCTTGCGCGTACCCGGTATAGAAGGAGATGACTGCAATCCGACAGGCTCCATGTCTCCATCCGAGTTCATCGTCTGCCTTTCAATCGTCAATGCGTAAACATCCACCGGCTTGTGAGTGCCCACTTCCGTGTCATGGTGAACCTCCAGCTGAATGGGTGCGCCATTGAGGATGTCGCGGGCCGGAGTTTCGCGGAATGCCGACGGAGTCGCTTCCTCCGAAGCTGGCACGTCCGCGAGCGGTCGCCGCCGGATTTGCATCTGTTTGCTCTGCCCAAAACCGTAGCCGACACCAACATCCCCACCAAACCCGATTGCCGAGACTTCCCCATCTCACTTCTCCCGGGACTCGTAGTTTGTCGACCCCGCTCAGGCTTTCTCCAGCTGGGCATACCTCTCCACCAGCTTCTTCAAACCGAAGCGAGGGAATTGTACCGTAATCTTGGCGTCTTCCCCATCCCCTTCACGTTGATAGACCGTACCTTCCCCATATTTCGGATGCTTCACCTTCTGCCCCGGACGGAATCCGCGTCTGCCTTTGGGCTCATCCAGCGCCATTTTCGGAACATTGAACTTCTTGCCGCGCGAAGCAAAAAATTCGGCAATGTTGTCGATGGGGTTGTGGCTCCCGAGCGGAGTCGCCGTCTTAGGCTTGACTCGCGCCGGGTTCCACGTGGCGCTCTGGTCTTCGTCTTCGTAAGAGTAGTGCGCCGACTCGGCTCGTGGTTCGTGTGGAACGGACACTCTTGTCCGCGAAAAGCTGGCAGCGGAAAATGCCGATGACGAGGAGCCACGCCGCCGCGATCCACCCATTTCCTCCACCAACTGAGCCGGAATTTCATCCAGAAACCGCGACCGCACACTCGCCTCGGGCATGTCCGTTCCGTAGCGCCGCCGGTACACGGCCCGCGATAAGATCAGCGTATCCATGGCGCGCGTCATGCCGACGTAGCACAACCGCCGTTCTTCCTCAATCGCATCCGGCTCCAGCATGGTGCGCGAATGCGGAAACAGTCCTTCCTCCATTCCCGCCAGAACCACCAGCGGAAACTCCAGCCCCTTGGCCGCGTGCAGCGTCATCAGCGTAATCTGCGCGTGTTCGTCATACTGGTCGGCATCGCTAACCAGGGCGGCATGATCGAGAAACTCGTCGAGCGTCTCTTCCCGATCACGCGAGTCCATGGCCGCGTTCACTAGTTCGCGCAGGTTCTCGATGCGCGAGTAAGCTTCCGGCGTGTCTTCCTGTTCCAGTTGTTCGATGTATCCCGTGCGGTCAATCAGAAATTTGAGAATCTCAGCAGTATTCGCCGCCGCGCCCGGAGCACGGAAACCCTCTACCGTTTCATCTACCGCCTCATCAGCCAAGTCGTCGATGGAACGACACGCGTCCTCGCCGGTCACCTCGTCCTCCGCCGAATCGCCAGCCGTAAAATCAAAGCCGAAGTTGCCAGGATCGAAATCGGTATCGCTCTCCTGATCCTGCGTAGGGATAGCCGCCCTCGGCTGTCCAGCCGAGCGATGCTCGGCAGCGTTCTCGTCGGACGCCACAGCCGTTTCCTCCACCCGTTCGACAAACGTCCCCGCCAGCATCGCCCGCCCGTCGTCAACTAGCTCGCGGAAGCTCTTCAACGCCGCCAAAGCCCGAGCCGACAGCAACTGCCGCGTAATCACCTCGCCAACCGCACCCCACATCGACAATCCCGTTTCAAGCGCAAGCCGCTCGATCATCTCAATGGTCGTCTTGCCAATTCCGCGCACCGGCGTATTGATCACGCGCAGCAACGAAACCGAATCATCCGGATTCTGGATAATCTTCAAATACGAGATCAGATCCTTGATCTCCGCCCGTTCGTAAAAAGAGAAGCCGCCCACAACGTGATACTTCAACTGATAGCGGCGCATGGCCTCTTCGAACAATCGCGACTGCGAATTCGTCCGGTAAAGCACGGCCGCACGCGCGGTTTCGCCGTTTTCACCCGCTCGCCGCACATATCGGTTGATCGTATCCGCCGCAAACAACGCCTCGTTTTCGCCATCCGGAGCCTCGTAATATCCGATCTTCGCCCCACCCTGCCGTGACGTCCACAAATTCTTGCCCTTGCGCCGAACGTTGTTCCCGACCACCGCCGACGCCGCCTCCAGAATGTTCTGGGTCGAGCGATAGTTCTGTTCCAGCCGCACAATCTTCGCTTCCGGAAAGTCAGCCGCAAACCCCAGAATGTTGCGAATGTCCGCTCCACGCCACGAGTAGATCGACTGATCTTCGTCGCCCACCGCGCAAACGTTGTGCCTGTCGCCCGCCAGCAACCGCATCAATTCGTACTGCGGACGGTTCGTGTCCTGGTATTCATCGACCAATAGATACTGGAATCGCCGATTGTAGTATTCGCGCACCGCCGCCACTGACTTGAGCACTCGCATGGCTTCAAGCAACAGATCGTCGAAGTCCATCGCATTCGCCTTGAGAAGCTCCTTGCGATACTCCTCGAAAATGTGAGCAATCTTTTCAGTCTTCGGATCCGCCGATTGCAGATAGATTTCCTGCGGATCAAGCATGTGGTTCTTGGCCCAGGAAATCCGCGAAAGCACGTTGCGCGGCGTGAGTTGCCGGTCGTCCAGCCCCAGCCGCCGCAGAATGCCCTTGACCACCTGCTGTTGATCGCTCTCGTCGTAGATAACAAAATTCTTCGTGAGCCCGATTGACGGCTGGCCCGGCACGGTGGAAGGAATCCGCGAAGCCTCAATATCCCGCCGAAGCCCACGCACGCAAAACGAATGGAAGGTAGAAATCACCGGTTTGGCAACGCTGAGCCCGCCGATGAGCTTTTCGACGCGCTCGGCCATCTCCGACGAAGCCTTGTTGGTAAAAGTCACGGCTAGGATCGATTCCGGCGTCACGCCCATCTTTTCGATCAGGTAGGCAATACGATATGTGATGACGCGAGTCTTCCCGCTGCCGGCACCGGCCAGAATGAGCACCGGCCCTTCGGTAGTCTCGACCGCTTCGCGTTGTTGCGGGTTTAACTCGTCCAGAAACGACAAAAGAGAATGGCTCCGGTATCTGAATTCTACATTGCTTCGATGGGGAGACGGGCGCCCCGCCCGTCCACCCCAGATTCATTACAAACCACACCCCTGCCAAGATCACGGCGTTCTCTGGCGAGTCCTGCTATGACAACTCTATGAAGCGTCGCTATAACTACCGCCGCAAACTTCCTCACCTCCAACCCGGCAAAGAAGATTTTCTTCATAACGTTCAGCACTTCCAGAGGCTGGATACTTTCGATCTTGCGCGCGACCTCGCCATGGAGACCTGTCTTCGCGGAGACGGGCACTGCTTTGAACTACATGCTCTCGTGGTCATGTCAGACCACATTCATTTCGCCCTGACGCCAAGGTGGGACAAGCGCGGGACTTCCAGCATTCCGGAGATTACGCAAGAAATCAAGAGCGTCTCGGCGCACCGGATTGGTAAAGAGACGGGCCGCGTTGGACGTGTTGGACAAGAGGAGTCGTTTGACAGAGCTCGGCGACGAGAAGAGGACTTGGACGCGAAGATTCAATACATGCTGAACAATTCTGTGCGTGCGGGGCTGGTTCGCACTCCAGCCGAGTGCCGCCGGATCTGGATTGAGAGTACAAAGTCGGGCCGCACGGGCGGGGCGCCCGTGCCTCCATCGCGACGGGCTGTATAATCAAGAATTGCGCTCATGAAGAAGAACCCACAAGCAGCCACCGCCAATGAAATCGCAGCCGACGCCCCCGCTCCCCGCAGAATCCGTTCCACCACCGTCCTCTGCGTCCGTCGCGACAACAAAGTCGTCATGGCCGGCGATGGACAGGTCACGCTCGCCGAATCCGTCATCAAGCACGGGGCAAAGAAGATTCGCCGTCTCTACCAGGACAAGATTCTAGCCGGATTTGCCGGCTCAACCGCCGACGCTTTTACCCTCTTCAGTCGCTTCGAAGCCAAGCTCGAGCAGTATCATGGCAATCTTGGTCGCTCCGCTGTCGAACTCGCGAAAGATTGGCGCACCGACAAGTTTCTGCGCCATCTGGAAGCCCTATTGCTGGTTTCCGACAAAGAAGCAACGTTCATGCTGAGTGGCCAGGGAGATGTGATCGAGCCAGATACTGGAATTGCAGCGATCGGCTCCGGCGGTCCGTTTGCTCAGGCAGCAGCCCAGGCTCTGGCCGATCACACCACGCTCTCGTCTCGAGAGATCGCCGAAGAAGCAATGAAGATTGCCAGTCGAATGTGCATCTATACCAATGACAAAGTAACGATCGAGGAATTGTGAGGAAAGGTTTCAGGTGCTAGGTCTCAGGTCTCAGGAAAACCAAACCTGAGACCTGAGACCTGAGACCTAAGACCTGACACCTGATTTTTTATGGCCATTTATCTACCCGGAACCGCCGAAGAAGAACAAGTCACCCTCGACGAACTGACGCCGCGCGAAATCGTCACTGAACTCGACAAGTACGTTGTCGGACAAAAGGACGCGAAGCGCGCCGTCGCCATCGCCCTGCGCAACCGCATGCGCCGCCAGAAACTCGGACCCGAAATGGCCGAAGAGGTCATCCCCAAGAACATCATCATGATCGGTCCCACGGGCGTGGGCAAAACCGAAATCGCCCGCCGCCTCGCCAAGCTCGCTAATTCGCCATTCCTCAAGGTCGAAGCTTCCAAATTCACCGAAGTCGGCTACGTCGGCCGCGATGTCGAATCCATGATCCGCGACCTGGTCGAGATCGCCATCGAAATGGTCCGCGAAGAGAAGCTGGAAGACGTCGCCGACAAAGCGGAACTGAACGCCGAAGAACGCCTGCTCGATATTCTTCTGCCCCCGACCTCGCCGCGCCCGTCGGACTCCAACCCGACCGCCAGTTCGACCGGTGGTGTGGTCATCGACGCCAGCACCAGCCTGACCGAGTCCTCCAGCCGCACGCGAGAGAAACTGCGTCAGCAGTTGCGTGAAGGCAAACTCGACGACCGAACCGTCGAAATCGAAACTCGCGAGCGCAATTTCCCCTCGTTCGAAATCATTTCCAACCAGGGCGTAGAGGAGATGGACGTCAATCTCAAGGACATGTTGCCCAACATCTTCGGCCAGCGTACCAAGAAGCGGAAGATGAAGGTCAACGAGGCCTTCGAATACCTGATTCAGGAAGAAGAGCAGCGCCTGATCGACATGGAGCAGGTCACGCGCGTCGCCATCGACCGCGTCGAAAACTCCGGCATCATCTTTCTTGACGAAATCGACAAGATCGCCGGCCGTGAAACCGGCCATGGCCCTGACGTTTCGCGCGAAGGCGTGCAGCGCGACATTCTCCCCATCGTCGAAGGCACCACCGTCAACACCCGTTACGGCATGGTCCGCACCGATCACATCCTGTTCATAGCCGCGGGCGCGTTCCACGTTTCGAAGCCAAGCGACCTGATTCCCGAACTGCAAGGCCGCTTTCCCATCCGCGTGGAACTGCAGTCGCTCACTATGGCAGACTTTGTCCGCATCCTGACCGAACCGAAATCTTCGCTGACCCGGCAATACATCGCGCTGCTGGAAACCGAAGGCGTCAAGCTCGAGTTCACGCCCGACGCGCTCGAAGAAGTAGCGGTCTTCGCCTTCCGCGTAAATGAAGGCACGGAAAACATCGGCGCCCGCCGTCTGCACACCATCATGGAACGAGTGCTCGACGAAATCAGCTTTGAGGCGCCCGAAAAAAAGGGTCAGGAATTCAAGGTAGACGCAGCCTATGTGCAAAAGATGCTAAGCGAGATCGTGAAGGATCAGGACCTGTCGCGCTACATCCTGTAAGGATCAAGATTGTAGGTGCGGCGGTAAGTGCGGAGGCAACCAAAGGTGTGAGGGCGGGCGACTCGCCCGGCCGGCTTCCGTCCCGATCCCAACCACTTGCTCCAATACTCGAATCCAAGGAATGAGGAATCACCTTCTATCGCGGACATTCCAGTTCGCCGCGAGTGCATCCTTGATCGTTTCTGCGAACCCGCTACGGCACAAGACACGCCTAGCAGCATCAGCCGGGCAGGTGGCGTTATATTAACCAAGTTGTCCCTGCCAACATATCCACCCTTAGCGCCCCAGGCCCGCGTAACCGGCGACGTAAAAATACAAGTCCAAATTCGCCGTGATCGAAGCGTTGCCTTGGCAGATGTCGTTAGCGGACATGCAATGTTGAAGCCGGCCGCGCTGGCCAGCGCTCAAAATTCAACGTTCGAATGCCGCGGATGCATCGAAGAGCTAACCTCCTACTCCCTGGCCTACACATTTGGTTTCAACAACGACTCAAACTGTAGTCTCAGGCGTTCGCGTTCGGCCAAGTGCCTTTACCTGTGGAGCTGCGGAGATTGGCGGAGGGTATACAACGACCTGCCTAGCCCGACCGTTACACAGTCCCGAGGCCGCATTACGATTTTCACCGGATTGCGGGTAATTGCGGGAGCAACCAAAAGTGTGGGCGCGAGCGACTCGCCCGGGCCTTCTCTGCCTCTGATACTCTTTCTAGTTCCGCATGAAAGCGCCTCTTGGAAAGTTCATCGCGCCGACCGTGCTCTGCCTGCTGCTGGCCGGTTGCGCCCAGCTCGGACCACCATTGCCGCCGTCGCTCGAACTCCCCAAGCCGCCTACGGATCTGCGCGCTAGCCGCAAAGGCAATCACGTCACGCTGAGCTGGAGCCAACCCACGCTCACCACCGACCGCCAGAGCGTACGCTATATCGGTCCGACCCTCGTCTGCCGCAGCCTCGACCCTGAAATAACCGCATGCGGAAATCCCGTCGCCATGCTGCCAGCACCACCTGCCGCTTCGCAGAAGCGAGGGTCGAGGCGCCCCGCAGCGCAGAACTCAAGTTCCCCCCGCGCGGGTCCGCTGATGTACACCGACACACTGCCCGTGGCTATGCAGCAGCAGGACCCGGCCGCCGAAATCACTTATGCCGTCGAGGTTCTGAACCGCAGCGCCCGCGGTGAAGGATTATCAAATCGCGTGCAGGTGCCCGCCGTCGTAACCCTGTCTCCGCCGGGCGACCTCTCCGCCGAACTCACCGGCGATGGTGTCGTGCTCACTTGGACAAGCGCAGGCGAATCGTTGAATGTCCCCGCCCTTCAACATCGTTATCGAATCTACCGGCGAGACGAAAGCTCTGGCAAAGATGCGATTGCCGGAGAAATCCCCGTAGGCGAACCAACTCCCGCACATTTCACAGACTCTGGCTTCGAATGGGAAAAGACCTACCTCTACCGGATTACGGCCGTAGACATCATCAAACGGTCCGACAGCGAGGTGCAGGTCGAGGGAGAAGATACTCCGCCGGTGCGGGTCATCGCGCATGACGTCTTCCCGCCCTCCGTGCCCGCTGGGTTGCAGGCGGCGTACTCGGGCGAGGGACAAAAACCATTTATCGACCTCGTCTGGGCGCCAGTCGCGAACGCCGATCTCGCCGGATACGACATCTATCGCAGCGAAATACAAACGAATGGCGCTGCCGACCAGAAGATGGTCAAGCTGAATTCCGAGCTGGTGAAATCGCCGTCGTATCGCGATAGCGCCGTCACCTCCGGCAAAACCTATACCTACTCCGTCTCTGCCGTAGATGTGCGCGGAAACGAAAGTCAACGCTCCGAGACTACCAGCGAGCCGGTGCCTTAGGTTGGCGTCGGCTGGGGAGTTCGCGGAAGAGTTCTTCACCACAGAGAGGCACAGAGGAAAGCTCTTGATCTCCTCGGCGCTCTCTGTGATGAAGATTTTCGCCGCATGCTCCGGATTTTTTCTTCGCGATCCTTCCACCCTTTGTGTTTAGATATTGTTCTGATGAAATATTGCCGCTTCCATCTCAACGGTTCCTCCCACTATGGACTGGTCGAGTCTGTCGCGGGCAGTGAAGAAAACGAAATCACTCGCCTGCTCCTCCAGCCGCCACACCAGAGTGACGGCGACGTCGAGGGCCTTCCCAGCCGCCGCATGGACCGCATCCCGTTCGCACAGGCAACTCTGCTGCCTCCCGTGCAGCCTTCGAAGATCGTTTGCGTCGGCCGCAATTATCTTGAGCACGCTGCCGAACTCGGCAATGACGTTCCGCTGGAACCGCTGCTCTTTTTCAAGCCGCCCTCTTCCCTGTTGCCGCCCGGCGGAACGATTCTTCGGCCAAAGGTTTCCGAGCGTACCGACTACGAGGGCGAGTTGGGAGTCGTGATCGCACGCCGATGTCACCGGCTCGCCGATAGCGACGACGTCCGCCCTTACATCCTCGGCTACACCTGCGTCAACGATTTCACTGCCCGCGATCTGCAGAAAAAAGAGCCGCAGTGGGTCCGTGGCAAAGGCTTCGATACTTTCTGCCCGGTCGGCCCCGTGGTCGCCGACGGACTCGATCCCTGGACCGGCATCCAGGTCGAAACCCGGGTGAATGGCGAAGTGCGGCAGTCGGGCAACACAAAGGACTTCATTTTCCCGCTCGACGTCGTCATCCGTTACATCACGCAGATCATGACGCTCGAACCGGGCGACCTGATCGCCACCGGCACGCCTCAAGGCATTGCCCCCGCAGTCGCCGGCGATACCCTCGAAGTTTCGATTGCAGGCATCGGCCAGTTGCGTAATCCCGTAGCCGACGAAACCTAAGCGAGTTGCCTTGGCTTGTGTGGGGAGGGGCGCCCTCGCCCGTCCGGCGTTGAGTAGGGAGAGCCGACACCGGGTGTCCAAGCCGAGCGCAACTCGGCAGCGGCGATAGCCACAGCTAACTCTGGCGTCGCCATCAGGAGGAGCGCCGATGGAAGACGCCCAGCGTGGTTTCGAACTCTTGCAAGCAAGCGATGCGAACGGCCTGCGGCACCTCCTGGAACAAGATCCAGCCGCTTCTGAAGCCTGCGACGCGGCCGGCGTGAGCCTGCTCATGCACTCCATTTATCGCGGTCGCCGCGACTTGGCGGAACTGATCGCGAGCAAGAAGAAGGCGCTCGATATTTTCGAAGCAGCGTCACTCGGCCGTCTCGACCGCCTGCAGCAGTGCCTTCGCGATGCTTCCGTCATCAACTCCGGCGCGATTGACTCGCGTTCAATTGACTCGCGTCATGCCGCTGCACTCTGCAGCCTCCGCCCGCAACCTCGAAGCCGCCCGTCTGCTCCTCGAAAACGGAGCCCCCGTCAACGCTCCTCAGCAAGCAGGATGGGTTCCAATTCATGCCGCCGCTCAAAACGGAGATCGGCCCCTGGTGGAACTGCTCCTCAAGCACAACGCCGATCCCAGGCTAGCCAACGACGAAGGCAAGACCCCAGCCATCGTAGCCCGAGAAAAAGGCCACGAGGAGATAGTGGCCCTGCTGGAAAAGTACGCGTAGCAGCTGTGGTGACGGGCCTCCGGCCCGTCCCGTCTGCGTAGGGCAGCCGCCCCGGCGGTCCAAGCCGAACGCAGTTCGGCGAACGACCCAATCTCCCGCCCGCTAACCTAATGATTCTAATAGACACCGGGAGTATGCCCCATCTCAGCACTGATCAGAACAGGCCTTCGAGGACTCGATACCTCGCTCACGTTACCCTCGACGTAGTTTCAGCAATCTTGCTCCCCGAACTATGCATCAAACCGTCTATAATGAACCAACAGTTCCCGGGGCAGCCCGATCAGCCGATTCAAAAGAAGAAGAAGAAGAAGAGCAAAGATCAAATATGTCTACGAAGTTGAAAGTCACTGTTATTGCCAGTTCGCTGGCCATTTTGCTGTTCACCGTGGTTGGCGGTTTTGTCAATGTTCGCGCCTCGTCGAATGAGGGCGCCTATCGCCAGTTGTCGGTATACAGCGAAGTGCTGTCTCGCATCCGCAGCGAATACGTTGAAGAGCCCAATATTGCCGGAGTCACGGAAGGCGCCCTGCATGGTCTGCTGGAGTCGCTCGACGCCAACTCTAGCTACCTGTCGCCCGAGGAATACAAGCGGTACAAGACCATGAAGAGCGACGGTAAGGCGGATATCGGCGCCACCGTCTCCAAGCGTTTCGGATACGCTGCCGTGGTCGCGGTGATTCCCGGAGGCCCGGCGGAAAAGGCCGGCATCGAGAACTCCGACATCATCGAGTCGATCGAGGGCAAGAGCACGCACGACATGTCGCTGGCTGAGATTCACGGCGTGTTGTCTGGCGAGGTCGGCTCCACCCTCACCGTGGCGGTGGTGCGGCCGCGGCGAGCCGAACCGCAGAAAATTGTGATCACGCGCGATATGGTTACAATCCCGCCCGTTGGCGGGAAAATGCTGGCGGACAATGTCGGCTACATCCAGGTAGACGCGTTCCCCGAAGGCAAGTCGCAGGAGATCGCCGGCAAGATTCGCGATCTGCAAAAACAGGGAGCCAAGAAGCTCGTGCTCGATCTGCGCAATTCCGCCGGTGGCGCGGAATCTGAAGGCGTTGCCACGGCCAATCTTTTCCTTGACCATGGCACCATCACGTATCTGCAGGGGCAGAAGTATCCGCGCCAGGCATTCAACGCCGATCCCGCCAAGGACGTCACCAAGTTTCCCATTGCGGTGCTAGTGAATCGTGGCACGGCTGGCCCGGCTGAAATTGTGGCCGCCGCGATCCTCGAGAACGCCCGCGGCGACGTGGTGGGAGATAAGACCTTCGGCGACGGATCGGTGCAAGAGTTGATCGAAATGCAGGATCATGCCGCCCTGATTCTTTCGGTCGCGAAGTACTACTCGCCGAGTGGAAAAGCAATTCAGGATGCGGCCGTCACTCCGAACGTCCTGGTCGCTGACACTACGGAAGACGACGGCGGATTGCCCGACGAAGATCAGCCGGCCGCTCCCGACGACAAGAAAGAAGTGAAGCCGAAAAATCAGACAGACGACCAACTGAACAAAGCCTTGGAAGTGTTGAAGAACCGGGAAGCGAAGGGCTGAACTAAGGTCTAAAAGTTTCAGGGTCTTTACAAGTCGCTCGCTTCAGCGGGCGATTTCTTTTTTGTTGCTTTAGGACTTATACGCGAGGCCCGATCTTCCAAGAGGCTTGAAGTCTGGCCTTTGGTTTAACATTGAAACTCTGAAACCTGCGCCTCAACCTTGCGCTCTCCGATGAAAGTTATTTTCCAACATCTTCCGACGATAGAAATTGGCGGACGGAAGTTGGTCGGACGGTTCCTGTTCGGATTGCTCGTCTTGCTCTCCGCCGCAGTGGGTGCGGCCGCCGGGCTGCTGCTGGTCTACTCGACCGACTTGCCTCAGGTTGAAGAACTCGAGCGTTACCGTCCCAGCTCCGTCACCGAACTCTATGACACACAAGGACGAGTCATCGGAACTTTCGCGCTTCAGCGCCGCGTCATCGCTGCCTATGACGATTATCCCGAAGTGCTCCGCAACGCACTGATCTCGATCGAAGACAAAGATTTCTACGAGCACTCGGGCATCAACCTCTGGCGCATCGTGGGTGCGGCCTATCGCGATATCGAATCCGGCGGAAAAGTGCAGGGAGCGTCCACGCTGACCATGCAGCTTGCGCGCAATCTGTTTCTCTCTCCCGACCGCTCGTTTTATCGCAAGGTGCAGGAGGCGCTGCTCGCCATCCAGATCGAGCGCCGCTTCACTAAGCCGCAAATCTTCACGCTTTACGCCAACGAGATATTTCTGGGCCACGGCGCCTACGGTTATGAAGCTGCCTCGGAATACTATTTCAGCAAACCCGCCAAAAAACTGAAACTGGAAGAGGCCGCGCTGCTCGCGGGACTTCCCAAGGCGCCGCAATATTACTCGCCGATCAACCATCCGGACCGCGCCGTTAAGCGGCGCAACCTCGTGCTCAACGCCATGCTTGAAGACGGTAAGATCACCGCCGCCCAAGCGGGGGAGGCAAAAAATAAGCCGATCGTTCTCGACTTGCAGAAAGATCCGAACTCGCTGGCTCCGCACTATGTGGAAGAGATCCGGCGCTACCTCGAAGCAAAATACGGCAGCGACCAGGTGCACCAGGGCGGGCTGCGCGTTTACACATCGCTCGACATGGATTTGCAGAAATCCGCGCGGCAGGCACTGCTCGACGGCCTCGCCGCCTACGAACGCCGCCATGGTTGGCACGGCAAACTCGTCAACGTAATTGCACTGGGGCAGAAGCTCGACAAATACGAGGACCCGGATTGGGATGAAGATCCCCAAGTTAATGGATACATGCACGCCCTGGTGACACAAGTCTCACCCGGTGCCGCCGAACTTCGCTTCGGTCAGCGCAAGGCAACGCTCTCACCAGCCGATATCGCCGGGACGAAGCTGAAGAAACTTCCCGACATTCTCCACCCCGGCGACATCGTCTACGTCAAAGTGCTCTCGCTGGATGTCGGCGGAAAATCGCGTGTCAGTCTGGAGCAGGATTCAGGCGCCGAAGGGGCGCTCGTCGCCATCGACAACGCGACCGGAGAAATCAAGGCGATGGTCGGCGGCCGCGATTTCAACCTCTCCAAGTTCAACCGCGCCACGCAGGCACTGCGTCAAGTCGGGTCGTCTTTCAAACCGTATGTCTATACCGCGGTCATCGACCAGGGCGGAAGCCCCGACGACACCGTTCTGGATGCGCCAGTAACCTTTCAAACTGCCTCCGGCCCTTATTCGCCCCACGACTACGACGGCAAATTTGAGGGCACTATCACGCTTCGGCGTGCGCTCGCGCAGTCCAGAAACATTCCCGCGCTCAAGCTTGCCGATCGCATCGGCATCAAGACCGTGATCGAATACGCGCACCGCTTCGGCATTACCGCCAACATTCCCGCCTATCTGCCGGTAGCGTTGGGTTCGGCGGAAATCACGCCGCTCGAGCAGACCTCAGCCTTCAGCGTTTTTCCCAACGACGGCGTGCACGTCGCTCCACGCTACATCAGCAAAGTAACCGACTACGAAGGCCGCATTCTGGAAGAGGACTTTTCCGACATCAAAGACGCTATCAGTGCACGCACCGCGCGCACCATGACATCCATGCTGCGCGATGTCGTGCTCCACGGCACTGCGGCCGCCGCCGCCAAGATGCCTTATCCGCTGGCCGGCAAGACGGGGACGACCAACGATTTCACTGACGCCTGGTTCATTGGCTTTTCTCCATCGCTCACCTGCGGCGTCTGGATCGGCTACGACGAAAAGAAGACCCTTGGCGAGAAAGAGACGGGAGGCCACGCCGCCCTCCCCATCTGGATGCAGTTCATGACCGTCGCACTCGCGGGCAAAGATCCCGGCGAATTCCAGCCGGTGCCGGCTGCGGGGAAGACGTCCGTCGCGCGGAAACTTGATACGCCGAGAGTTGATACTCCAGACGTCGCGCCCGGCGACGGAGAATTGCATTAGCAGCGATCTGTTCGAATTTCCCGTAGCCGCGTCTCCTGCGGCAGAGTGAGACGGAGCAAGCCCCGTCTCTACAGATGTGATCGAACTAGCCTTCGCATCAATCTGCAGGCGCGCACGAACCGATAAAGAGGAAACAGCACTTCCGGCAATCGCACCGCCGCAACCTCTCCAGCACCCGGCGTCCACACCAGTCGCCACCATATTCGTCTTCTCTCTGCCGCGACGCGCTCGACACTGGAGATGAAGGCAAGAGTTTGGTCATGCAAGCGAATCCCGGGGAGAGAACAGCCGCTGCAAACCCAAAATCAATCGGGATGCGAATCGCCGCTATAATACAGAGTCTTCGGCGCGCGAACCGTGGTTCGCGGTTTGCCGTCCGTCGTTCGTCGTTCGAACTTTCATGGACCGAGTCGTCTTCCAATCCGTTCGCAAGATATTTCGTCATCGTCCGGCCCTGTTCAATTGGCTGGGAAGCGAGCGCGGAGGCGAAACGGTTGCCTTGAAGGACGTTTCTTTCTCAGCAGCCAGCGCGGAGGTTTTAGCGCTGCTCGGCCCGAACGGTAGCGGAAAGACCACGGCCCTGAAGCTGATCTCGACCATGCTCCTGCCCGATGCTGGCTCGGTACAGGTGGGCGGCTTCGATGCGCGGCGCGACGCCGGCCGAGTCCGGCGGCAAGTCGGCATTGCGGTTGCCGCGGGGCGCTCCTTCTTCCCTCGTCTCTCGGCTCGTGAAAACCTCGATTTTTTTGCCGCCCTCGACGAAGTTTCGCGCAGCGAGCGAGCGCAAAGAATCAAAGACGTTCTCAACGATACCGGCCTCGAGGAGCAAGCTGACACGCTCGTCATGAAGTTCTCCAGCGGAATGTACCAGCGACTGGGGATCGCGCGCGCGCTAGTCAAGCGACCAAGCGTGCTTCTGCTCGACGAGCCGACGCGCAGCCTCGACGCCGCCAACACGGCGCACTTCTGGGCCACGATCCGTGCCCTGGCGCAACAGCAGTCAACGGTTCTTCTCGCTACCCATAACTTCGCGGAAGCGGCCGCCGTCGCCGATCGACTGCTCCTCCTGCATCGCGGCGAGTTGCTCGCGGATCGCCCGGTCGGCGACGAAGAAAGCGCTGAGGCACTGCGCACTTTCTACTTCCGCATGACCGGCGAGATCGATGAGGCTATGGGCGCAATTCACGGGGCGGGACGAGCGTTATGATTTTGGCAACAATGATTTTGGCTACGCAATTCCGACGAAGATGGTTTCGACGACAATGACTTCGACGTCAAGCCTCGACAAGCTTTACGCCATCCTGCGGCGCGATCTGCTCACGGCCGTGCGCCACCGCAGCGGTTTCGTCGTCACGCTGGCCGGAGTGTTCACCGAACTCGCAGCCTTTTATTTTCTGTCCCGCGCCATCGGTCCCGGCTTTCGACCGGGTGGCATCGAGTACTTTCCCTTCCTGCTGGTGGGCACCGGCGTCTACACTTTTTTTGTGATGAGTGCGCAAGCCTTCCTGAGCGCAGTCCAGGAAGCTCAACAGACAGGAACGCTGGAAGTACTCATGACCACATCCACCGCCCCGGCCGAGCTCGTCATCCTCAGCTCCATCTCTGCCTTCACCCGAAACCTGCTCAACCTGCTGGTCTATCTTTTCGCGGGCGTCGCCGTTTTCCGCGCATCGATTCACGCCAACTTTTTCTCCTGCGTGGCCGTATTGATTTTCTCCCTGTCGATCGCCTTGGCGCTGGGAATCGCCGCCGCCACTCTTCAAGTTGCGTTCCAGAAGGGCTCGGCGCTGCTCTGGCTGCTCAGTTCCGGACTCTGGTTTCTGAGCGGTACCATGTTCCCGATCCAGAGCCTGCCCCGCCCCCTAGAGCTTCTCGCTCGCGCGGTTCCTCTCACTTACGCCATCGATGGAATGCGGCGGGCGCTGCTGGAAGGGCAGTCCGTGAATGCGATCGCTCGCACGCTGGCCGTCCTGGCAGGGTTCGGCATGGTTTTGCTGCCGCTCGCACTCGCCGGGCTGTCACTGAGTTTGCGGCGAGCGCGGCAGGATGGAACTCTCTCATTTTATTGAGGATACTGATTAGCTTTCTTCGGCCTGCGGCCAACTCACATTGGCACCGGGGAAAGCCCTGTAGTACACTGCGTTTACCTTTATCGAAAAACCTGGGGATAAGCCGACTTTCTGCGTTTGATTCACTGGCTTGACGAACGATGACCGATAATCGAGCCCCTAGCGAGAAACAGCAGCAGATCGGCAACGCGGGTAAAGACAAGACGCCAGCATTCCGCCACGAACGGGTTTTTGAAACGCAGGCTCTGTCTTGTGGCAAGGTCGGCACCACCCAGCAACTATGTCAGGTCCGGCAAAAAAGTTCCTGACACTCGAACACACTTCGAGTGCGCCGCGATCGAGTTGGAGCGCGGAACGCTCAGCCATGGCCACAGAATCTTTGCGTCGCAGCGGTCGTTTGCGTCTGCAAGTTCACGGAGAAAGCATGCTGCCAGTCGTTTGGCCGGGCGATGTCGTCGAGATCGCAAGCTGCTCTCCCGAAGACGTCTGGCCCGGCGAGATCGTGCTCGCCTTGCGTGACAGCCGCTTCGTCCTGCATCGCTTCGTCGCCCCCTGGCAACGGGGCAGCTTCCTGCTGTGCGGCGACTCCATGCCTGGATCTGACCCTCCATTCCCTCTCGAAGCATTGCTTGGCCGGATGGTGCCCAATGCTGACGCAAACGAAGTGTTTGGTACGACGTGGTTTGGTGTGAAGTGTTCCCGCGGGCTGGGGTTGCTGCTCTGCCATTGCAGCTTGGCGCGCCGTCTTGCTCTGAAACTTCACCGCCGCTGGAAGGCATCGGCTGGCGAATTTCGAAACCGTGAACTCTCCGCGGGCATTCGTTCGGCGGATCCGGAAGCCTTATGACGATGATGGCCACCGCACAAAAAGTCACGTGTGTCGAGATCGGAGGAATCCCGATTGCCTTGTCCACCTGCGATGATGCCTTTCTCGCTCTCTTACGCCAGCGCTATGACGGCTTCCTAAGTACTTCGCCTCCTGAGTTTGAGCTTGGGTTCGATCTCACCCGCACCGGACCGGCTTCCGATGAGGACGTTCGGGTCCGCCGCGACGGCGGCGAGTGGCTTGTGGAGCGCGGGGACTTCCACGCCCGTTTGAACCCGCGCACAGGACGAGGCAGCGTGCGCCAAAATGCCAATCCGTATTCCCTCGATTCGGTCATGCGCATCCTGCACAGCCTGATTGTTGCCGAGCGCGGCGGATTCCTCCTGCACGCCGCCAGTGCTATTTGCGATAGTCGGGCTTATCTGTTCTCGGGCGTTTCCGGCGCGGGCAAAACCACGATGACGCGGCTGGCGCCGGCGGACGTCACCCTGCTTACCGACGAAATTTCCTACCTACGCCCGAGCGCCGATGCTTACGCGGCATTCGGCACCCCTTTCGCCGGAGAACTGGCCAGAGCCGGTGAAAACTGCAGCGCCCCAATCGCCGCTCTGTTTTTCCTGGAGAAGGGTCCAGAGAACCGCGTGGGTGAGTTGTCACCGACGGAAGCCATTCGCCGCCTCATGCGCAATATTCTGTTCTTCGCTGAAGACCGGGGCCTGGTCGAAAAACTTCTCGCCACGGCTTGCGATTTCGTCGCCAGGGTTCCCATTCGCCGCCTGACGTTCTATCCTGATGCCAGGGTGTGGGAACTAGTTCGTAATTTCGAGCCAAATTTCGAACGTAATTTCGAGCGCAACTTCCACGGGGTGCCCGAACATGCCTGAGAATTGCATATATATTGCGCGCAGTTCTGCTATTGCCGCGCGCGCGCTGGCCGGCGAAATGATGGTCATGAATTCCGCCGATTCGACTTTTTTCACGCTCAATGAGGTCGCAACCGCTATCTTTCAGGCTGCCGACGGCCGCACTCCTCTGCAAGAAATTGTCCGCGACCGCATTTGCGACCAGTTTGATGTCGATCCCGAACAGGCCCTGGCTGACGCCGAGCAGTTTGTCGTCGCGCTTTCCGGCCACGGAGTTCTTCTGGTTTCCAATCAACCCCTGGCCGCGGAGGCCCCCTGATGAGCCTGATGAGTGAGGTGGGCCAGAAGGCGTTCAACCTCGGCGTACCCCTCGCCGTACACATGGATGTCACGTATCGCTGCAACGAGCGCTGCGTGCACTGCTATCTCGATCACGACGACCACGGCGAGATGACAACTGCTGAAATTGAGGACGTGCTCAACCAACTGGCCGAGGCCGGCGTTTTCTTTCTCACCTTCAGCGGCGGCGAGGTCTTCATGCGCCGTGACTTCTTTGAGATTGTCGAACACGCTCGCCGTCTAATGTTCAACGTCAAGATCAAGACCAACGCGGTCATGATCCACGAGGAGGAAGCGCGGAGAATCCGCGAGCTGGACATAGACACCATTCAGATCAGCGTCTACTCGCATCGTCCCGAAGTGCACGATGCCATCACCAAGCTGCCCCATTCATTAGAGCGCACCGTCCGATCCATTCGCTTCTTACGCGCACAAGGTCTGCGAGTCACCATCGCCAATGTACTGATGACCGTGAATTCTTCCGATCATATGGGCGTGCAAAAGCTCGCTGCCGAACTCGGGGCGCATTACACGCTCGATCCCACCATCACGCCTATGATGGACGGCGACACCTCGGTTCTCTCGCTGCGCATCCCGGGAGAAGAACTCCCCGACGTCTTCCACAATCCTGCGCTGGTCGCCAACCAGGAAGAGTTCTGTGCTGCTCCGAAGCCACCTTCGGAGGAAGATCTTGAGGGTTACTCGTGCAGCGCGGGCCATTCTTTCTGTTACATTTCGCCCTACGGCGAGGTCTTTCCCTGCGTTCAGTTTCCGCTTCCTACGGGCAATGTTCGGCAGCAGAAATTTTTAGATATCTGGAATCTGTCCCCACAACTGAAAGAGGTTCGCTCCATCCGCGCGAAAGACCTTACCGTCTGCTCCTCTTGCTCGCACGTCACCAGTTGCACGCGTTGTCCGGGCTTGGCTTATTTGGAAGGAAGTATGCGGGGCCCATCCACCGCAGATTGCGAGAAGTCGTTTTACCGGACGGGCGTGCCGACGGCAAACATGCTGCGGCAGGGACTGTCGAAACCGCGCAGCACGTCGGGCTTGGGCGCTCCGCTGATTCAGATTCGGCCAGTTCCCGTTCCCGCATGATGGAAGGTTCGGTGGAGCGACGGGCGCCTCGCCCGTCCCGGAGCGCGTTAACGCCCGACCGACAGCAAGCGTGGAATGGCTGTTATAGTTTGGTCCCGGCGGCGGCAGCCTGGCTGCGTTTTAGGTCAACCACCTCTTCCGCGCTGGCCAACTGCTCCAGGATGCGCTGCAAGGCGGCGCGGACCTCGTGTGTCGCTTCATTGAACTTCAGCCCCGCTCCAATCCCCATGTCCATGCGCACCACCTCGCTCAAAATGGAGACGTTCGTATGTTCGTGCGAGAAAGTGAGCTTCAATTCCGATCCGGGTAACAGCAGGCCGCTGGTTTCAATGTAGCAACCGCCCAGGCTCAGGTTGGTCACGATGCCCAGCATTGCGAGTTTCTGAGTGTTTCCAGAAATCTCCGTGGTCAGCCGGCCCCGCACCCGCCGATACAGACGACGATTCTTTTGTGTCGCCTGGCTCTGCTTCTGCAGATACATGCGCTTGTCGGCTTCCGACAGGATCTTTTCCGCGTCCGTCCC
>DATDGS010000054.1:0-62503 GCA_036521955.1 Terriglobales bacterium | reverse complement strand
TCTCGGGGTCGATCCTATGCCCCCTCGGATAACCCAATAAAGCCATAGGCCTCGAGCCTCACACAGGATGATGGTTGGCACCTATCGCCAACACTTGGCTTGCGTAGCTGCGCAACTGAACGGCGTCAAGCGCCACCGCTCTATGAAACCATCAAGTCGGGATCCGCAACTGGGGCTGGCATCGCCACTGAACTACGCGGCGATCCAAAGCGGTAAAACCAAAACCCCTCTAAGAAGGAGGCGAAGCGGGCAGGGGCTGGATGCAAGCCGCAACGCCTTCCGCGAGGGCGGGGGAGAGAATTTTTTCTTGACATCCTCTTTCACAGGATGAGTGAAATCGGGATGTTTCGCCAACAATCGTTTTGAGGCCCTCCCAGCTCCAACGCTTCCATTGACTCGACGAGGCTTCCGCCATAGCATTTCTGCAAATGCACGGCCAGACCATCTCGCACTATCACATCATCGAGAAACTCGGTGGTGGCGGGATGGGCGTGGTCTACAAGGCCGAGGACACATCCCTCGGACGCTTTGTCGCGCTCAAGTTTCTTCCCGACGATGTCACTCGAGACCAGCACGCATTGGAACGCTTCCGCCGTGAAGCTCGCGCCGCATCTGCACTGAATCACCCCAATATTTACACGATCTACGAAATTGATGATCAGCATGGCGAAGCGTTCATCGTCATGGAGTTTTTGGATGGGCTGACGCTGAAGCACCGAATTGCGGGGCGTCCATTGGAAACCGAGTTGATTCTGTCGCTCGCCATTGAGATTGCGGACGCACTGGACGCGGCACACTCAAAGGGCATCGTGCATCGCGACATCAAGCCGGCCAATATTTTTGTCACCGAGCGCGGACACGCCAAGATTCTCGACTTCGGCTTAGCTAAGGTGACACCCGTCCTCACCAACGTGGGACAAACATAGATTGCAAGGCAGCCAAACATCGGACGCGTGTACGGCGACAATGCGGAAAGCGCATCAAGCACGAAAGCGTGCGGAATGGGCTTGCGTTGTTTTGGCAGCAAGCTCGCACCCAGAGCTTCTTGAGAAACGGTTTTCCTCTTCCTCATGCCCATGATCTCCGACAGTAACGCTATTGCATTATTGCAGCCTCACGTACTCAGCTTTGGCTTGCTTCAGGATGGGGATGTCGGGGTCGGCGTCTTTCCAGAGGGTGAGGAAGTCTTTATAAGCCGCGAGGGCGCGGACACGGGCGGCGTCGGCGTCAGCGCCTTGCGAATTCTTCGCTTGCAGCGCATTCGCACGCGCCACTCCCAGATGTGCCAGTGCTCCCGTCCAGCAGTTCCAGACGATGCCGCTGTGGTCGAGAATCTTCTGGAACTCGGCAGCCGCTTCTTTGCCCTGCCCAGCCGCCAGATACGCCTCGCCGCGAATGTAGGTGGGATAGAGGCAGGAAATATTGATGGCGAACGGTATTTGCCCCAACTCGATGGGGGAAGCAGCTTGCAGGGCATTCAGGGCAGCAGTCGGATTCTTTCTGTCCAGCGCCAACTCTGCCTGAATCGTTGGCAGCGAAAGGGACTGCATCTGGGTGTCGAGGGGATACCGTTTGTTTAGGTCTTTCGCCAAGGATTCAGCTTGTGCCGAATCGCCAGCCATGGCGAACGCAAGGGCGGTTTCGCTGTCGACACCCTGAGCCGCAGGAGCAAGCTTCAAAGCCCCTGCCGCTGTCTGCCGGGCCTCTGCGGCATTGCCGTAAGCCGCCTGTTGTAGAGCAGCATTCGCCTGCCATATTGCCCCTGTTTCCTTGCTGTCCGCACGCACTGCGGAATCACGCTCAGCGTCCCCGACCCAAATCACATCAACAGCTTTATGAATTTCCGCGTTGCGGATATTCGAGCATGCTATGAATCATGGAAAAGTCGAGGAGCCGAATTCATCACGGAACCGATTGCCAAGTACGGCGAGATTCGCTGCTACATCCGCGATCCTGACGGTTATATTATCGAGGTCGGACAGAGCACCGATCTCACGTACGGTTAACGCTCGGCCAGCCTCGAAAACTGAGACACCCGAATGGACGAGGAACGGGCTACACGTAGATAGGGCTTCAGACAGTTGTCCCGAAGTCGGCTTCTGGGAGACCGCGAGCTTTGACGTTATGGGAGGATGACGCTACGGCTTTTTCGAACGCGACGCCTCACACCTTCTCTTACCCTTGACGATCATCCTGGCGTCGCGTCCGAAAAAGCACTAGCGCCAACCAGCCTCGATCTCAGGAATGCCGCTTTCATATGTCCAATCATGAAACAGTCTGTTTGAACCTGCTTGAGTTGTGGTTTATAAGTCAGAGGGTCACATCAAGCCTCTATCTGCAAAGTTTTTGCCGGATGGAACTTCTGCGCTTCGCTATGCGTATATTCCACACGACTTGGTCCCGTTGCGTGGAGGGTTCGGAATGACGACCAGCACCATCGACAAGTCGCAACGCAACGCTGCACGAGTCGCGGGATTCTTCTACCTGCTCACCTTCGCGATCGTGGTCGCGGTCAACTTTGGTATCAACGAGCGCCTGATGGTCGGCGATGCAGCGCAGACTGCCGGCAACATCCTGGTGCACGAGCGGCTCTTCCGTATCGGGATCGCCGGCAACCTGGTCTACGAGGCGGGGTTGTTGGTCCTGCTCAGCGCCCTCTACGTGACCCTCAGGCCAGCCGGTCACGCGTTGGCGTTGCTGGCCGCGTTCTGGAGGCTCGTCTATGCCTCGATGTGGATCCTGATGTCACTCAATCAACTGATCGCTCTGCGGCTGTTGAACCGTGCCGATTATCTGAGCGTCCTCGGGACAGAACAAGCACAGACGCTGGGGAGGCTATATCTCTCTGGTTATGACGCTTACTACGTCGGCCTGCTTTTCTATGGCTTGGCATCCACCGCTTGCAGCTACCTGTTTTTCAAGTCGGGTTATATCCCACGAGGACTGGCCGCCTTCGGCGTGATCGTCTCCGCGTGGGCCGTTGTGTGTAC
The DNA here is from genome assembly GCA_036521955.1 of Terriglobales bacterium. GTDB lineage: Bacteria > Acidobacteriota > Terriglobia > Terriglobales > Acidobacteriaceae > Acidiflorens. The sequence continues at coordinate 59,513 of DATDGS010000054.1, read as the reverse complement.
TCTTGCCCTCATCATCTCCCCTGACTTCGCCAAGCTCGTGAACCTGTGGTGGTTCGATACCGGCCTCGGGCTTTTCGAAATGGCGACCGGCTTCTGGCTCGTGATCAAAGGACTGAGGCCGGACATGCCCGCTAGGCCGTGAAAGTGCCACCAGCTCACAACCGGCGATCACGTCACTTCGTGGATAGTCGGCAATCCGGGCATTGGCAAACAAGCGGCAATGCTCTCGGCACAATAAGCTTCCCCAATTACCCTGCCCAGCTTTTCTCAGCACCTTTACTTCTCGAAGAGATCAGCTATCGTTCGGCCAGCGGCTGTGATTGAGTGCGGAATGATCTGATCTAAGGTTCATCTACCATCTATGTCACGCTCGGAATCTTCCTGCTGCTGGCGGTGCGAGACCCAGCGGCGAACCGCAGCCTGATCGCCTTCAGTGGATGGGCAAACCTCGCGCATGCTGGGGTAATGGCTGCACAGGAATACCGCAATGTGATCGAGCGCCGGGAACTCGCGGGAGTGGTTGTGTTCGCCATCGTCGGCGTTGTGCTGGTCGCTCTGGCTCCCGCGAAACAATCAGCCGAGAAAGCCTCCGCTATTGAGGCGCAGTCTCGCACCTAGATTGCCACACAACTCTGGAACTCGATATCCTCATTGACACTTTGCGGTTAAGATAGCGATGCCAATTTCATGAAGTATCTCCTGGGGGCACTCGCCATCGTTGTTTTATCCGCGTTGCTGTTCGTTTTGGCATTGAGAACAATTCCGATTCACGTCTACGACGGCTTTGAGTCGCCTCACTTGAGCCGTTTTCGGTGGACGGATCGCCGCTTCGAACCCGGAGCGGTTGCATTTGAGCAATCGGTTGTGCGTTCGGGTCGCGGGGCGCTCGCGATTACAGTTCGTTCTGGCGACCGACCCGAAGCAGCGAGCGAATCCGGGGCAGCGACAGAACGCGACGAACTAATGGAGTCTTTTTGGCTGTTCTCTCGCAGCGGAAGAACCTATGTCTACTCCTTTAGCCTCTACCTCCCCAACGATTTTCCACAGACTCCAGAACGTTTGGTGATCGCTCAGTGGAGACAGCTTTGCGAAGGTTCACCTTGTGTTCCCGATAACCCCATTCTCGCCTTGCGCTACGAAAGCGGGCGTCTTCAGGTCAGCCGTAACGATGAACATAGGAAAACGCTGCTGTATCAAGGCAATGAAGATGTTCGCGGCAAGTGGCTCGACTTTCGCTTCGTTGTGCGATGGGACGCAACGAGTAACGGAACCGTCGATGCAACCCTACAAGGACGTGGAATCGTACATTACCGGGGAGCCACAATCTACCAGCCGGGCGCAGGTCATCCGACGCATGCCCTCATCTACTTCAAGACTGGGCTGTATAGAGATGCTCTACACGAGCCTCCGTGGACAATGTATGTCGATGAGTATCGGAAAGACCAGTGCCCTGCAAGCAGTTGCCGATGACGTTCTGGTTCTTACCAACCTGTTCGAGCGCCGAACGGCTTCATCATCGCCATCACCTATAGCAGCCAATCCGAGTGGGTGAAGAACATGCTCGCGGCGCGGGGACGCGAACTCAAAACTCGTGGGAACAAATATCAGCTTTCCTCACCGAAGGTCGTGCGTGATCCTAGTCGTGGGCAATTCCCGATTCCGGTGCGGATCGTGCTGAGGATCGTCGTTGCGGATGAGTACATGGAGTTGCTACTTACTAGAACGGAAGACGCGGTTGCCAGACGTAGAATGAGGTCGTGACGCACGCCACTGCTCCAGAAACGCTCCGGCGAGTCCGCTGGATTCAGGGGATCACAGTCGCTTGGATGAGCGCCGAGGCTGGCTTATCGCTGTTTGCTGCGTGGCATGCGCGGAGTCCTGCGCTTCTCGCGTTTGGTGGGGACAGTGTTATCGAACTCGCCTCGGCGGTCGTCGTACTGCGGACGTTCCACGGCAAAGATGCAAGGGAGCACGCTGAGCGTCGAGCAGCCCGCATTGCTGCGATGCTGCTGTTTGCTCTCGCCACATGTGTGGTCGTCGCTTCCGTCACGGCATTGCTCGGATACGCAGAGCCGAGATCGACGCTTCTAGGGATCGTCATTCTGATAGCAGCCGCGGTGTTCATGCCGTTGCTTTCGAGAGAGAAGCGTCGGCTTTCAGCGATCACCGGGAGTGCGGCACTCCGAGCGGACGCGGCTGAGTCAGCCGTCTGTGGCTATCTCTCGTTGATCGCGCTACTCGGATTGTTACTAAATGCAGTCTGGCATATAACGTGGGCTGATCCTGCTGCGGCGCTCGTGATAATACCGCTGATCCTGCACGAAGGCTGGGAGGCAGTTCAAGGCAGACCCTGCTCCTGCGATTGAGCGGAAGAACAACTGGTCAACAGAAACGAGGATCAAGTCTACTTTTGTTCTGCTCTGCGTCCCGACTAATCGGATAGCAAACGGTAGACGCATGATTCGCGGCTTGGGTGGGCGTACGCTCGCCACTGGCTGAGGAGGTTATCTTCTTCGCAAAAGCAAGCCAGATATATGGGCTTCTGACCTGCCCCCCGCTTTCGTTCACGTAAGAATACGACAACTTTCTGTTGCTCCCTGTCCAGTTTGAGCCGGGATGGGGGAGCGCGAGGGGCAAGGGATGGCGTTTTAATCCCTTGCCTCTCGCACAGCTGTGTAGAAGCCTGCTGTCTGCGCCTGGGCAAACTCTTTCGGGGTTTTGTATCCCAGACCACAGGATGAGTCAGTTTCATGTCGAGAGAGTGTACCAAAACGACATTAAGCAGAGGCCATCGGCGTCCGTGGCTTCTTGGTGGTGAACCCGCCCCGCGATGCGAGCTAGGATCGAAAGCCGTGAGCGAAATCTAAATGATTCGTGGAAGGCATTGCGGCTGGGCACGGGCGAGATGCCCGCTTTCCTACTGGCAGTTAAGAAAATGGCACGTTACTTAACGCCGCCACGCCGGGAGGAAGAGGCCGGGTAGCAACGTCAAATCGTTGTTCCAGAGCGTGGGTTTATTTAACGGAGGGTTCTGAGCGTTATGGGGATTTTCAACATGTAGGCTCGCAGACCGAGCCAACCCGCAACTTGTTCAGATGGTCGTCGAGGCGCTCTACGCCCATAGTCCACGGGATCTGAAGAAATCGAAGCCGGAAAAGGACCGTCCATCCATACGACTGAATTATGCGGTCCGGCCCGGTGTCTATTCCGAAGAGATTCTGTTCGGTCTGGCACGCAAGAAAAGTGCAGTACACGCCCCGCCCTTCCCCAACGATGCTGTCAAAATGAGAACGGACACCCCGCCTTGCTGCCCTTCGATTATGTTCCAGACCTGCCGAATTCGTCTGTCGTGAACCCGCCACTCATGTAACGAAAAGGGAGAGGGCAGCTTGATCGACGGATGAGAGGAGGTCCGCCATCCTGAAAAAGGAGGACCGATGTACCGGAAGCCCCTTCTAGTAGCAAGAGAGCGCATAGACCGCGCGCGGAACATATAGACGATTCGGATCAAGCCTAAGATCAGCGCCTTCAGGGCGAGTGCTGGAGGGAACCTAAGTAGTGTCACAGCGGCTATTCTGATTCGCTCAGGGCAGGTGAACTGATGGTTCAAATGTGTACCTTATTTGCCGGTTTCAAACTGTCCCATTCGCGCTGACGTGGGACACGTCGGCTAGGATACTCTTGGCCGCTTCATTCCAGGAACCCCACCACACTGTTAACTTTGCCAGTTTCCTCCGCATCGCGAACCAGGCAAGGATGCCGTCTGGGGCGGGAGCGGCATTAGAGCAAACTGTCGGGAATTCCGCCCGGCCTCTCAGAATTGGAGGGCGCAATGCGCTGGTATCACTACATTGCTTACTTTTTCGGTGGCGTTTTCCTCGCCAATTCCATTCCGCACATCGTCAACGGCATCTCTGGACACTCATTTCCTACTCTGCTGGCTTCCCCGCCCGGCAAGGGATTATCTTCCCCAATGGTGAACGTGCTGTATGGCGGCTTGAATCTGGCCGTTGGTTACCTGCTCGTAGGCCATGTCGGAAAGTTTCGCATCCGCCGCATCCCTGATGTGCTCGCTTTGGGAGTCGGAGCCCTGCTGCTGGCCGTCATGCTGTCTTTGGCTTTGGGAAGCTTCTAGCGGCCGACAAATCAACGAAGCTCTGTCCGTTAAGCCGTCTTTCGCCTTTCTGATTTGCGTTCCAGTTCCTCGTCCAGAATCGGCACGCCCAAATTGAATGCCTGAACTCCCGCTACCACACAGAGTTTCATCACTTCCATGATTTCTTCCATGGTTGCGCCTAGCTTCAGCGCGGCTTTGATATGGCGCCGCGTCCCGGGGGCATACATGTGGGTGTAAGAGGCGTCGAGCGCGATGCTCAATAATTCAGCCAGCTTTGGCGGTATCAGTGCGCCCGTATAGACCGGTAGGCCCGTGGCGATAAACTGCTCGGTCCACAACGGGTCCAAATTGAAAAACGGATCCCATGCTGTATTCCATTGGCCGATCTCACGTGCCTTGTCGCACACGGGAGTAGAAACCTTGTCCTTAGGACGCGGCTCCACTCCTGCGGCTTTGGCCTCCTCCAGCAGAATGGGAGCGCCGAGGCTGCAGGTATGAATCCCGAGCAGGGCCGCCATCTTGAGCACGGTCAGGATCTCTTCGCGGGTCGCACCTGCATCCAGCGCAGCACGGATGTGGCGGCGCGTTCCATCCTGATTGAGGTTGGTGCACGCTGCGTTCACACCGATGGAGATCAACTCGATGGTTTTAAGTGGCAGAATCCCGTTGGTCCACGGGTTCGTCGTCATCCTGAAGCACTGTTCGGCCCACGCCGGGTCCCAGTCACGGAGTTTGGCGACGGAAGCATCCCACGGACCGGTGTCTTGCCCTTGCTCGATGTTGGCTTTCTTATGAGAAGGTAGTCTGCTCATGTGCGTCATCTCCTATTCACTGACTAATGCGTCGAAAGCCACCATGATTTTTCCCGCCAACACCATGACCGGATAGGATGCGACTGCGAATCCCTCGCTGGCCGGAAAACATCCGGTCACCACGTCGATCTTCATGCCGTGGGAGCGACACGTCACAATCCGGCCCTCGAGTTTCCCGTTGCCCAAGGATGAACCAGCGTGAGGACAGACATCGTCGATGGCGTAGATCCGCCCCTCCACGTTGAACAAGGCCACTACCTTTTCCCCTACCGTGACGGTCTTGCCCGTTCCGACTGGAACTTCATCCAGGCGCACCACTTCAACAAACTCAGACATAGTTGAGACCTCATCGCTTCCCAGCAAAGTCCTGTACCGCACTGGTAAGGGACTTTGCCGAGGCGCGAGCTACGCAACTGCCTTCGTCTCTTCGGCCACTTTCTCTTCCCATTCTCCCGCGTGGATGTGCCCGCAACCGCCTTGCGCCGCCTGGTGAAGCTTCCCATCGGTTTTGTGCACCAGGAAACCCTGGTTGCCGCCTTCGCGGTTGGGCGGCAGCCCGATATTGGCCAGGGTTTCGTCGGTGGACTTGTACCAGACGCCGATTTTCAACATCTGGTGCGCCTGTTCAGCCGTGGCGATGGGACGGCCCAGCTTCTCGGCGACGCTGATTTGCCACTCGATCATGTCAATGGTGCTCGCGGGGACGCCCTTCTTGCGTGCCCAGAGGTTGTCCTCGATACCGGCGCGTGTGTGCTGCCCGAGGGCGATCATCATGGCTGAGACCGGGTAGGTATGGCGGAACGTGCTCTGGTAGGTGAAACAGGAACCGTGCGGCGAGCGGCGTACCAGTTCCATCAGGTCGAACGGATTAACGCCACAGCAGGCGCCGCCGGCGCCAGTGCTGTAGAAACCGTTCACCGGCCCCATGTAGTAGCCCTTGCGAATCAGACGCTCCACGCACTCGAGGGGGTGGACGCCGCCCAGCGCGAAGTAAGGCTGGATGCCGTGCTGCACACACCGCTTGATGTTTTCCAGGTAGAAGTCTGGCGTGGAATCCGCCACCAGATTGGCCATGGCCTGAGCCATCGCGGGGTTGGTGAAACGCGTCCCTTGCCAGGCATCGTCAAGGCGGTTGATTGCCGTGTGGTCATAGAGGCCGGAGGCGACCGCCACCGTGATCTGATCCGGTTTGGGATCAATTTCGCACAACTTGTGTCGCGAGTCGTAACTCTGGAACTGAGCCTTCTCACCGGACTCCGGCGCAAACGAGATCGACCCTCCGACCTGCAGGACCATCTTCGGCACGGCCACGCGCAGACGCCCGATCTGGTCACTGTATTCTTTGAAATTCTTCGAGATGTGACCAGTCTTGGGGTCGCGAACATGGATGTGCAAGAGAGTAGCCCCGGCGTTGTAGCAGTCCTTCGCCGCCTGGACCTGCTCCTCCCAGGTAACCGGTAGTTTATGGATGGGCTTGCAATCCGACGGCATCCACATCGGCCCATAGGGCGCGGCGGTGATCATCAGCGGTGGTTGATATTCGGGTAAGAGTGAATCGTCTGTGAAGTACATTGTGCGTCTCCTCTGTGATTTGTGTTCTCGACCAACCCGGTAAGGTTGCCAGCCAGTGCTTTGCGAGTTGAGCAGCCGTCAGGGCACCCTCAGGCATTGCTTCTGGCAGGTTAGGAGCCACCGAGGATATCTCCAGATCGGCGATGCAGATTAGTCTGCCGCGCCCCGCACCCAATGGCGACTGTCACTTCTGACAGTTCTTGTCTAGGTGGCTGCGACCGAAGCGATTGCGCCCGAATCGCGTGTCGCTCGGAAGTAATCCACCTCAGGCTGTGGACCGGCAAATGACCGCTACGAATCCCTTGAGATGGTTTTGTTACAGGCTTTTAATAGGAAAGCCACCATCGTTCGGCGGCTTTACTTCCTCTCTGTTTTCGTTTGTGTCATGCCCCGAGTAAAAAAACATCGGTAAACATCGATAAGTACCGAGACATTGTTACAGCACTGCCACCTGCAATGCATTTTTGTTTTGGTGATATAGCTTTGACAGTTCAGGCTTGACTCGTTGTGAGTGGTAATTGTGGAAGCGGACGTGAGGAGGAGGGATTTGAAGGTTCGCGCAGTCGTAGACCCATTCATTGCCTGTCCCGGAATGGCGGAGGGATTTTGGCGCGGGTCCAGCAAACTATGTCAAGGCGCGTGCCCGCGTAGCGGCGCCCTTCGGGTCGGCCTTGACAGAGTTTGCGCCCGCGCTACGCTGCCATTATCCGGGGCAGGCAGGGTTTTAAAAGCCGATTCCAAGACCCATGCCGTGCTCCTGCTGTCGCCCCGATGAGATTTCCTGCTGTGGTGCAGCTGTTTGCTCCCTTTCGATCTGGGGCGCTTGCGCGGTCTGCTTTGAAACATCATGACCGAGCGTCGTGGGGAGCTTGTCGCGGTCGTTGGTGAAGACTTGCGCGTCGAATGCTCCGCGCGAGACGGAAACATAGGCCAGATGGTTATTGAGCAGGTCTTTTGCGGCCAATTATGTGTCCACATGTATCAGCACGCGACTCGCGGTGTGTCCCTGACTGGAATGACTGGTCATAGCGTAGCCGTAGTCGAGATGCGGATGTCTAGTAGCATCGATCTCGAGTGAGCGGCCAGAATCGATTTTCAGACTCAATCGTCCAGCGCAGTCGATATGCCCCGATCGCTCCCAGTTCGCGGTTTGCAATTCTTAGGTCGTTGGCAGGTGCAGTGAATTGAATACGGTCGCCCACGGCGAACCTCCGTATCTCCTCGCGGAAGACGGAAACTCCCCTCCCTCGGCGAGGATCGTAGTACATCCCTTACGGGGTCACGACGGGGCAGATCGTGCCTCTCTCGGCATCTGAGCGGCAGAGCGGGGTGGTTCGAGGAGTGATCCACCAAGGAAGTTTGGCCTGGGGTCTACCGGGAGGCTCTGGCCGCGACCGCTTCTCTGGAACGAGCATTGCGTTTCACACCTGTGGTCTACACCTGTGCCGTTTCCGTTTTACAGGGTTTAAGGCGTACTAAAACAGTCCTCGGCGGCTCCTAAACTGTTGTAAGTATTGAAAAGCAGGGTTCTGAAAAGGCTGGCGTCGGCGGTTCAACTCCGTCCCTGGCCAACATTCTTTTCAATGGTTTAGCAAACCAGCCCGAAATTTCACACCTGTGATCTCACACCTGTGATCTCTCAGTCTTCCTGCTCGACCGCCCAGACGCAGTGGCGCAGCCAACCGATGAATAGATTCGGAATCTCAACAATCCTCGCGCTGCGATATGATCCCTGCATGATCGCTGCTTCCTACAGACCAAAAAAGAAGTTTATGAAGTTGGCAATCGCGGAGGCCAAGCGTGCCCGTGACCGAGGGGATTATCCCATCGGCGCTGTCATCACCCGCGTAACGGAGGGGCGCGAAGTAGTCATTGCCAGCGCGGGGAACCGGGTAAAGACTTCAGGGTCAAGCATCAAGCATGTGGAGTTAGAAACGCTCAAATACGTATCCAGCGGTTATGGTCGCTACCTGACCGAGTTCGTGCTCTACACTACGCACGAACCCTGCGCGATGTGTGCGGGTGCCTGCGTGTGGGCGAGAATCGGTGCCGTCGTATACGGCGTCTCGCAGGAAGACATCGCCGCTTATGGCCGAAAGCGCGCGACGGAAGAATACAAGTGGCGAGCTTGCCTCATTCCCTGCCGACACGTCTTCGAGAAGGGCAATCACTCCATACCCGTCATCGGCGGTTTTCTACGTGACGAATGTCAGAAATTATTCAGTTACAGGGCTGGACAGGATCGCAGGCTGACATAAGCCCTGACTGATTCATTCTGAATGGCTCTACCAGTCCCAATGCGCAGACCAGCGGCCAACCACGGCAAGTGCGCTGAATCGCGAGAAGACGACGAGGGGGCTGCCCGGCGTAATCAGGTCCCGCTCTTGCAACGCCTCAACCGAACTTCGATTGGCAGAAGCAGGGCGTCACTTCATCATCCTTCAACCTGCGCAGAACTGGATTGCCGCCGAGCGAATCGGTCTCAAGCTGATAGCCGTTTCCCATGTGCCACAGCAGATCTTGCTCCGCCTCTGTGACCTTCGGCACGACTCTGGCAGTCTTCTTTTTCACCGTTGACAGGGTACACCTGCCCCGCTGAGTACCGTCGTTGCAATCGGCTGTGCTACTGTGATCCCAAGTCCGCCAGAGAGGTGCTGTTTATGACACTTAGTGCGCCCGTTGTCAAAGCGCAAATGCTCATCCGCAAACCGGTCGAGAACGTGTTCGAGGCTTTTATTGACCCTGCCATTACGACGAACTTTTGGTTCACCAAGAGCAGCGGCAAATTGGAGGCGGGCAAGGAAGTTCGCTGGGAATGGGAGATGTATGGCGTTTCTGCACGCGTGCGGGTGAAAGCAATCGAACCGCAGCGGCGAATCCTGATTGAGTGGAACGATCCTCCTGTGCCCGTCGAGTGGCTGTTTTCAGACCGCCCAGACGGTACAACCCTTGTGAGCATCTCCACTTGGGGCTTTCATGGAAGCGACGACGGGGTCGTCAAACAAGCCTTGGATTCGATGGGAGGATTCTCGTTTGTTCTGGCGGCGCTCAAGGCACTGCTTGAGCATAATATCGGTCTCAACCTCGTGGCGGATCACTATCCTGATGCGCATAAACGCGGCTCGTGAGCCATTGTGCTCCAAGCCGATTAGCCCGAAGAGACATTACTCGAAATTCGATGTGGCAGTCTTGGTTGATCTGGACTAATTAGTCGAAACACCAGATATGACTGGTCCGTAAGTTTAACCTTGAACCTTCTCAGAATTCTCCTGCGTCAGCTCTGTGGGCTCGCGACATCGCCTTCTGGAAATCGCTTGCGGTGGTACGATAACAGGGCAGCACTGCGGTTAGGTCGGAAGAACGCAATGCTGCCGGGAGTTTTGCGTACTCTATGGCTGCACGAGTTGGGTCGGTGTCAGACTGTATCATCTGCCCCAATGACTCGTCGCATCTCGGATCTGGTGTGACACGCAGCTTGATTACCCGCGGCGGCAGGTTGTTGAGATCATAATCAGACAGCCGCCGTTGATAGGGAAGAAATTCATAAACCAGCTTTATGAGCTGCAGTTGGTCCTTGCCGACCGGTCTCTTGGCGACGAAGACTTCGAAATTGGAAAAGAAGGAGGTCCCCGGCAGGATAAACACCACCCCAATCAAGCCGACAGGCAACTCTTCGATTTCGTTGTTGACGGAGGGTGTGGGCGAAGAGGCGACGACCGGCAATGGATCCATTGGATCCAAGAGCTTAGTCGGTCCACCCGCGCCAGAGGTGCCCGTACCCTCTACTGATGAAGGAGGCGGCACGACCTGCGAGCCATTTCCGGAGAACGAGCCCAAGCGTCCACCCGCGTCGGAGGTGCCCGCATCCTCAACTGACGGAGGAGGCGGGACGACTTCTGAGCCCGCACCGGAAAGCAAGCCTAACTTCGTACCTCGAGCAGGGCCGCCTGAACCCTGAACTGAAGGAGGTGGAGGGACCACTTGCGAACCCGCACCAGCCATGGAACCCAACCATGCATCTCCGGCAGCATTGCCCGCAGCCTTGACCGACGGGGGAGGCGGTACGACATCTGGCCCCACGCCGAACGACGAACTCAACTGCCCAGCTCTAGCCGAGTTGCCTGCGTTTTGAACTGATGGAGGAGGCGGCACAACTCGCAAGCTACCCGTATCGGGCGCCTTCATAGCCCGTCCTGTGGAAGGCCCCCCAAGCTCGGGCGCTGGAGCAACCGCAGAAGCTTGAGGCAGCGCCAGCCGGCGAGCTGTAGCTTGGTCAACCTGAGGCGGCGGGGCCACCACCCTGGACGGTCCCACCATCGCGTTCCGCCGCGGACCCGCGGTGGCTGAGAACGGTACCATAGGAGTAACGGCACGAAGGCCCGGGAATTTCGGCAGCCTGGGCGCGGCCAGCTTGATGTCAGGTGGCGTGACGATGCTCTGTTTCTGCTGCGGCGTCACTGGCATCGCCGGTTGATGTGCCGCCGCTTGATGTGGCGATGTTTGCTTCATTCGCGATCGCGCCCGAACGCTCGACGCCCTGCCCTCAATTGCTGGAAAAGACCGAGCAGGTGGGTAGTAGGTGATAGACCTGTGGAACGCATCTCGCTGCGGGAACAGTTTTACCGACACCACCCATACTTTGGATTGGCCCCATACGAACAAAATAATTAGCAGCAAATGCAATAGCATCGACTCCGTGAACGAGTGCCAGAGGGTGCCGGAGGGGACGAAAACGTCGTTCCAGAAAGGTGCGGGCCGTGAGGTGATGGGGATGTGCGGGACTCTCCGCAACAGGAGCAGGTCTTGCAGATTGCGGAAGAACACGCAATAGCCCGGTTCCAGTTCGATCAGTAGACTGAGATGGGGTGCGGGCCCTGAGCGCTGAACTCGCTGGTTTGCGGTCAAATCCCGATGGGCGTTGTCCATGGATATCCGCTGGAGAGAAGAGAAAAACAGAGCTGATTATAGCGCCATTTCACGGCATCCAAGTCGAGTTGAAGCGTTAGGTTCGGCAGTTCCATGATCTATATGAGAGCGGGGTTGCTCCCGCTCTCTTTTTCAGGTGGCGCGTGCCAACTCCGAATAAGAATGACCATCGAATGTAGCGGGCGGGTCCTGCCGCAAAACTGTCCACCCTTGCCGGGACAGTATCCTGGTGGCCCTGCGCAGGCAGTGCGTTTCGTCCCAAATTGTCCCCATAGATCGCAGCATCCTCAGCCATGATTACAACACTTTCACGGGCCTTTCCCGGACTCGGTGTCTCAGATGCTGAAAAGAGGACAACGCCTTGCACCTGACCTTTTTGGGCAGGACCCAATTTGCGGCGAAAATCCGCAGTGTTCGGGATAAGTTGCACAGGGTAAGTGTAGGAGAACCCGAGAGCGTCGCTCGTCTAGGTTGTCAGAGAACTTGAGCTGTTCTGTTCCGAGTGAGCACCAAGAACAAAAGGGAAGAGACCAGAACTACGGCCAAAACGCGAACACGTAAATGGTGGCTTCTTTTCGCTCAAGAACATGTAGAAACGACGTTGTTGAACGGGACCTTGACACGGTAGAGGTCAGGTTGATTGTAGTGGAAAGGTCCGGGCGAGCCCTCTCGATTAAGTTCAAACCGACTTCGATCTAGTTCAGGGCCGTCCGGGAGGCCTGAACTGCGCAGCCCTTGCCGCACCGCAACCGCCGGTGCCGAGCGTAGTCAATGTTCGCTGCTTTCGTGTATGCCGGACTGCCGTTTGTTGCTGGAATGAGGATGCCAATGGTACGGCTTTTCGGTCGAACGGCGCACAATGCGGCAGCTATGGGAGGAGCTATGGCCGGGACCGGCGAGGAAGCTATTCGGCCCGCTTGCTGGTGGCTCGCCGGGGCTTCAGCTTGGGCTTCGGCTTGTTCTTGCCCTTGAGATTGAGCGCCACTGCGGCGCGGATGAGATCCTTCAAGGCCGGCTCATCGATCTTGTCGCCTTCGCGGATGTCGATGGCGCGCCTGACATTCCCGTCGAGGCTGGCGTTGAACAGACCTGAAGGGTCCTTCAACGCAGCTCCCCTGGCAAATGTCATCTTGACGACGTTCTTGTACGTCTCTCCCGTACAGACGATGCCGTCGTTGGAAAAGACGGGAGTCCCCGACGATGTCGGCTTGACCCACTTCAACTCTTCGACCATCTCAGGGTCGGCCTCGTGTATGATTGCGCGCACTTTCGCCAGCATCTTCCCGCGCCAGTCCCCAAGTTCCTTGGTCTTCTCGTCCATTCGTGCAGAGGCAGATTCCACCGGGACGGACCTTTTCATGTATCGCTCCAACTCTCGCACCTAATCTAGCTACGCTCAGCGTAACCTGCAACTGCCGCAAGTGGAAGACTCTTGAAAGGCCAGACGGTAGGCTTGGAGCCTGGAAGGCTCTCGCATTCTTGGCCTCGCTCAGAGCCGCTCCTTTGGTCGCGAGCGAACGACGGTAGCAAAACCGGATGGCGAATGCAAGGCGAATAACAGGTGGCCCACTCCTTGAGCCGTCGATCAAAGATCACAGGTTCGAGTACGAACCTGCGCCACCCGCCGATCTCTTCGAAATAAGTCGTCGAAGCACATGGCCTTTCCACGTCCACAATCCCGAAAGGACCATTACAGGAAGGAAGACAAACCGAGTTGCGGGGGCATAGTCTGGAAGTCTTTCAAATGGACTATGACACCACGTCATTTACTCCGGCTAGCTTGTGCCGGCAGATTTCAGTCTATCCGCGCAACGACACGCTCCAGGCTGCCGATGAACTTCTGCCAGCCGTAGCTCGCACCCTTATAGTAGGCATCTTCTTCCGACCCGAAACCGGTTTGCTCCATGCGGACATGCGTGCCACCCTTGGTTGGCGTCAACGTCCAGGCGACGACGCTCTTCAATCCCATAGAACCCCAGCTATAAGAGAGCCGTGAATTCGGTTCGACCGCCAGGACTTCACAGTCTACGACCCCGTTCCAATTCGGCTCGGGCGTGGCGCGGAAGCTGAACCGGTGGCCCACGACCGGCTGGAAGTCATTCTTCATCAGCCACTCCTCGATCAGGGGGCTTTGCGTGAGCGCACGCCAGATTTTTTCCGGGGGATGCGGCATCTCCCGTTCAATGATGAGAGTACGTGTCGGGGCGGTATCGGTCATTTGTCCATCCTTTTCAGCAGGTTTTCGAGGCGATCAAATCGGTCGCGCCAGAAGGCTCCGTATAGGCTCATCCAGCCGATCAGGGGTGCCAGCGCTAGCGGCTGGGCGCTGTAGTGGGTTTCGCGTCCCTCGTGTCTGTCGCGCACCAGCCTGGCAAGCTTAAGAACGCCCAGGTGCTTGGAAACTGCTGGTTGCGACACGCCGGCACGATCAGTCAAGGCATGTACGGTCTGCTCCCCCTCGCGGGCGAGGTGCTCGAAGATTGCCCGACGGGTCGGGTCGGAGAGGGCCTTGAAAACGTTGTCCGTCGACGACTGCACATCGAAATCATAACCATACGGTTATCGATTGTCAACGCTGAGGTGCGACGTGGAGTTCGATGATGTGTTCCGAACCCAAATCATGGCCGCTGGAACGCAGGATCAGATTCTGCTCCGGGTCGCGCTTTCCATTCGATCGAGTAGTACTCGCCTCGAGAACGCGCCCACGGGTCAAATGCATTGACCACGTGCTGCAATTCCGGTGTGAGTTCAGGAATATTACGCATCAACACGCGCTTCAGCGGTGAAACCGGCTGCTTGTGACCGTTCGGCATTCCTTCTTCCATCTCCCGTCCAGGTCCGTTGTTATTCACCCAATCCACCCCTGCATTCGTATAAAACTCTGGTCTGAAACTTGAAGTGAAGAAACGGTCGCTAAACAACCTTCGCGATGCATTCAAAATGAATACGACAAACTGCGTTTCGGAAATTGCAAAGCCGTGCGGTCTGGTCGACTCGGCAAGAAATCCAACAACCGTGTCCACATCTTCAATGTTGTCGACTACGGATCCATTCGCGTGGCCCAGACAGTCGTTGATCGGAGTACCGTCTTCGTTGAGTTGCGCGTCCGTAATTACTTTCGCTGAATCACACACGTGCGTACCATACACTTCGCGCAATTGCGCCACCGTGTCTTGCTGCTGTTTGAGGGCAACCCCGACAGCGCTCTCATCGATGAAGTCGTCGTAGCTCGTCAATTGCCGCAGCCCATATTGCCGCCGAAACTCGTTGAATCGCGGCACGCCATGCTCGCGATCGCGAATCAGGTCGAGCGCCGCAATATCAAGTTGCTGCGTCGGACTTTCCAGTCGCGTCAGGCGAATGTTTTGCAGGAACTGGGGATGGTTGTGCAGGGTGAGCAATCCAAGGCGTTGCCGGCCCATGCTAAGCCCCCAATTGGCGAGACCGCCAGAGTGCATCGCAGCAGTCGCCTTGCCTTCGAAAGTATTGATTACAGCGACCTGCTGTACGATCTGATTCGGATCCTTGCTAAGATCACGGTATTCGATCAGGTCTGGAACCAGGGGATGGAGGCGGTAAACTGTGACGAACTCTTCGGGAAAGTTGAACGGCGCCCCGAAGTGATTCACGCCGCCATTTACATCGTTGGCGTTTGTAATGTCGTAATGCGGAACCTTGCTGCCGAGCCCGAAGATACCCGGTCCGGAAGCGAACACCGAATACAACTGCGAGTCTTTTGTGGCGTTTTTCGACTTGCCGAAACCGTGCACTACAATATCGGAGAGTGCCTTCGAAACGTCGAGGTCACCGGAACCGAGCAAGCCGCTCCAGTTCGCGTTCATGCCTTTATAAAGCGGCTCGTCGTAGAGCAGTTGCGGCGTCCACTCCGTCGTATGGATCTTGGCGATCTCGGCCGAGACGACGAGCCGCGCTATTTCGAAGAGTTCGTCAGGCGTGACGTCCTGGTTGCGAATCACGCGCTTCGGGTCGGATGGATTGCGCAGCCCGCTGTCCGCGTTGGGATTTTGCAACTGGTTTTTTCGAAACTCATGGACGAATGAGTTATGCTCCCGCGCAAACAGGTTGTGATAGAAGCTCAGTCCGATCGACCAGTTGTCTGGAAATGCTGTCGCCTCCTGTCCTGCCCACTGGGGCTGGATCGGATCGCTTGCCTGCAGCACAGGCAAGTATCCGCCGCCGGGCATTCCTGAAACTGGTTCAAGCAGCATCTTTGCCGGGTCTGCCGGATCGCGCTTCACCCGCCTGTGCGAAGTCTCATCGTAGCCATAGAGCTGCGAAGCATCCCACCACGCGGTGTTGTTATTGCTGAATGTTTTTGGCGCGCGCGTCAGATACTCATGGCCCTCGCTGGAGAATTTATTCGGCTGCGAATCCTGCTGCACATAAGTCTTATCCACGCGGTCGCCGGGACGACATCCCAACTTTTCGATATCTTCCGGCCTGAGCGGCGTCTCGACGTTGTTCACCAACTTCGTCTTGCAGCCGACATCCATGTATTCAGAAGCGTTGTGGCCCTCTTCCATGTGCGAGAACCAGTCGTGCGTCATGAACTGAATCCAGTACGCGGCGAGCACGTTGAAGAACGGCGCTTTCTGGTAATCACAGTTCGAATCCGGCGAATTGTTTGGAAGGCCAAAGCCTGCGTTACAGGCCTCCGGTTTCGACTGCGTGCGCGTGAACAACTTACGGCTGATCACCTGCGGGTCGGGGGTGAGCAATCCGAGCCGATCGCCATGGCGGTTCTTGGTTAGGATAGTTTGTCCGAGGTCCGGAAAAGTTGTGTCAAATTCAACATTACGGGCGAACGGAGCACCGGTCGAACCCATTAGCGGATTGCGGATATCATTGCAGATCCCGGTTTGTGTACGAAAGCGAATGAGATCGCCTTTGCACACCTGTTCCGCGTCTCCTCCGACCGCCTGATAGTTCGGGTCGTCCTTCGCAAGGCGCATCTCCGGCCAGGTCTTGATCGCGGTACCGCTCACATCCGCGTGGCCTGTAATGTAGGTTTGATACGTTCCGCTATTGTCAAAAAGATTGAATTTGATCAACTCCATCCGCTGGTATTCGAGGTCGAGCAGAGCGCCCGCTACACCACGAAACTTCGCCCCATTCGTCGAGAGATACCCGGACGGCAACGAAGACACATCGCCTGTTCCCCAGTATTGCGACCAATCAACCCACGGCGTCAGCCGGAACTGAAGAGTCTTCTGTCCCCCGCGGCAGAGAGCCGCCGCTTCTGACACCTTACCTTCGAAGCGTTGTTCGCGGGTATCCGAGATCTTACGAAATCCGCTCAGCACTAATTGAGCGCATGCTTTGAGTTCGGCGGCTTCCTGTTTTTTCGGCTTCACGTCGTCGGGCGTTTGAGCAGACGAGAGCGGAAGCGTCAGGACTCCGCAGATGAGAGAGACAAACCAAAACTTCATACGGACCTCGCATTCCTGGATCGGAGCAGGCGATCTCAAGTATTCTCAGCAGTTCACGAGCACACAGATAACCCACGAACGCCGAAACTTAGAGACGCGGCAAAGAGCACCTTTGTCTGGCGCGGGATACGATCAGATTGTTTTCCGCTCAGGAAAATACTCTTTAGCCCGCTGGACGACGGGTCAGCCAATCAAAAGGGAAGATGAAAGTGGACCGAAAGATAGACCAGCGCACAACGTTTGTCAATCGAAATCTGAAAGTTGTCGTTAGCAACCGAAGTCAGCAAAATGAACTCTAGGCGATCCTCACAATGCCTTCGGTCATACCGACTCAGGGTTGCCAAGAGATAGAGTGAAGGCAAACATTTCTGTTCTTCGATTCGCAATCCTGGCCAGCCACCCCGGTTGCAGGCAAGGCATATTTCGTTTGTCCAAATACACTCTTACCGGTCATTCGGCGGCTGCACCTTATACCCGGTGTACAATACCCGCATTCCTGGGTCAGCGGAGGTACTCGTGATGATGATGCTCCGGGGAATTGCACTCAAGAGTTTCAGTGGAATCGTTGCTGTGGCTCTGGCAACATGCGTCTACACTTTGGGTCAAAGTAGGTCAGGCCCGGTAGACCCGGGCGTGCGCGGCGGCCCGGCAGGTGCCGGCACTCCGCTGAAGGGTCTCACGGCGGATGAAACTGCGTTCTTCCAGGATGGGCAGGCCAGGTTCGCTGAAGTCGAAGTCGTGACCAAAGGCGCAAATAACGGCCTCGGTCCCCGTTTTAACTCCAACCAATGTTTCTCCTGTCACTCGCAGCCCGATGCGGGTGGATCGAGTCCGACGAAAAATCCGCTGCCCGCAGTGGCCCACCTGAATGGGGCGACGAACACGGTGCCATGGTTCATCACGCAAGATGGCCCCATCCGCGAAGCGCGGTTCAAACAGAGCAATGGTGTTGCCGACGGATCGGTTCACGACCTGTTCGTGATCACCGGGCGCAGTGACGCCCCAGGTTGCAACATCGCCCAATACGACTTTCTGCCCGCCGGAGATCCGCTCACGGGCCAAGGCGGGAATGCGAACATTATTTTCCGAATTCCGACGCCTGTCTTTGGCGCGGGGCTGATCGAAGCGATTCCCGACTCGGCCATCCTTGCCAACATGAAGGCCGGCACATCGCTGAAGAAGGGCCTGGGTATATCCGGGCACGCGAACGCGCACCTAAGCGGAAACGTGAACCTCAGTGCCAACGACGGGACCATCACCCGTTTCGGGTGGAAGGCGCAGAACAAATCCCTCCTCATGTTCGCGGGAGAGGCCTACAACGTCGAGATGGGAATCTCGAACCAGCTTTTCCCGCAAGAGCGCGACGAAACGCCGGGCTGCCTCTTCACCCCCACTCCAAACGACACACTCAACTTCACTACGACTCCCGCGACCTCCGGCACCTCGAGCGGCATTTCGAACCCTGCCGTCATCTCTGACATTGAAGGGTTCGCCAACTTCATGCGGATGCTGGCGCCGCCCACTCCCGCTCCCGCAACGCCGTCGAGCGAAAATGGCCGCGCCACTTTCGCCAAGATCGGCTGTGTCCACTGCCATACACCCTCGTTTACCACCGGCGCAATGATTGCGAGCGGCTCCTCGACCAGCCCGAGTGCTGCGCTTTCCCATCAGACGGCGAATCTTTTCTCTGACCTTCTCGTCCACCACATGGGCAAAGGCCTCGCCGACGGCATCACGCAAGGCGCCGCCGGTCCCGACGAGTTCCGAACCGCTCCCCTCTGGGGCGTAGGACAACGCGACTTCTTCCTCCATGACGGACGAACGAGCAACCTGGTAGACGCCATCAGAGACCACAAGAGTCCCGGCAGCGAAGCAAATAAGGTCGTCGAACGTTTCGATAAACTACGCACTCAGGAGCAGCAGGAAATCATCGATTTCCTGCGCTCGCTCTAGAGAGGAGATCGCTCTCGTGAATGGCGGCCATTTGCCATCGGTGGAGGTTTCATTTCACAGCAACCAGGTTGCGGAGCTTGCGAACGGCGATTGGAATCTCTGCTGCGGTCGTACTGCCAAACCCCAAGACGAAGCCGGAGCGCGACACCTCGCTTCCGTAAAAGGGAGAGAGCGGCCAAATCCAAAGGTTCTGTCGGGCCGCCCGCTCCGCAATCTCCCGATCGCGGATCCCTCTGGGCAGGGTCACGACGAGATGCATCCCGGCCTCGCCCCCGAGTACCTCTAACTTGGAACCGAGTTGCTTGCGAATGCTGTCTACCAGCGCACTTCTTCGCTCGCGGTAAAGAATCCGCATCCTTCGAATGTGGCGCGCAAAATGCCCTTCACTCATAAAGTCCGCGATCACGTCCTGATAAAAGCTTGGCGGACTAATATCCATGGCACGGCGTACTGACATAAACCGGTCGACCAGATCCGATGGAATAACGATGTAGCCGAGGCGCAATGAAGGAAACAAGATTTTGCTGAAGGTCCCGATGTAGATCACACGAGCGTTGGCATCGAGCCCCTGTAAGGACGCGATGGGCAAGCTCTCGTACCGGTATTCGCTATCGTAGTCATCCTCGATGATCCAAGACCCCGTGTTTTGGGCCCAGTCCAGTAATTGGAAGCGTCGCGAAGCGCTCATGGTCACGCCGAGCGGAAATTGATGAGAGGGCGTAACGAATGCGGCGCGGGCCTTGGGGCGTCGCTTGATGCCAGCGGCAACATCCAGACCTTCCTCGTCAACAGGAACGGGAATGATATGGCAGCCAGCCAGTGTGAAGACGGTTTTTGCCAGGCGGTAGCCGGGCTCTTCGACCCAAACGCGACTCCCAGGGTCGAGGAGCACACGTGCCGAAATTTCAAGCGCCTGCTGAGAACCGCTGACGATCATGATTTGTCCTGCTTCGCAGCGTAACGATCGCGCGGTTCTCAGGTAGCTCGCGATGGTCTCCCGGAAAGCCTTGGAACCCATCTGGCCGCCGTAGTGAGATGAGTTGGCGTCCATATTTCGGCAATGGCGCGCGACCAGGCTCGACCAAATCTGAAGTGGAAATTGATCAAAAGCCACTTGCCCCACTCCAAATGCTCCCCACCCCTGCAGCCATGGGTCAACCTTAAACCGGGGAAGGGTCGAAGCGCGGCGTGAGACCGGCCGAGGTTCGAAGCTGGTTGCCGCGTGTCGCGCACCCGTTGCCTCGCTTGATGTGACCTGGTCCGGGAGCAGACTGGAAACCACAGTGCCCGATCCGACCCGACTCTCAAAGTAACCTTCCGCCAAAAGCTGGGCGTACGCATTCAGCACGGGGAAACGCGAAACGCCAATTTCGGATGCCAGCACTCGGGTTGACGGAATGCGCTGCCCAGAGCGCAGGTGTCCCTCGACAATGGCCCCGCGGTAGGCGTCATAGATCTGTCGATGGAGAGCTTTCGGCGTCTTCCGGTCGACCGCAATCATCGGGAGAATCCCTGAGGCTGCCCTGTTCATTTTCGGCGGATCATAATGGTCATGTCCAAATTCAGTCAAGTGGGTATTGCCACCGACCACTTTATTTCTCAAGCTTGACCCCAAAGATGTCTTTCCGGCCGCCGTGCTGCCGAGGACTCCCCGCGGCTCTGGCAACGAATCGCACGTGATCCTGATTGGCGGACGGTTTTGATTCAGCAGCGACCGCGGCTCGCAGGATTGAGGGGTGTAATGACACTACGTATTCGCCATTGCATCGAGTGCCCGAAGTGCCTTACTCGATATCTGGTTGGCTTCAGTCCATACCGCAATGGATCGTATTTGATGCCTCTTCTGAAAGGAACCTGCGAGGCATGGACCCTGTATTGTTCGTGCGGTAGGCCGCCCATTTCGACCCGATGGAGCTGCACTGAGTTAAAGACGTATGCAGTCTCCAATCGAGCTCACAACCGCGGCTATGGTGCTCCGGAGGAAATCGTGTCAATCCCCAGCAAGCCGCGGGTTCTCGGAGCAGACGATCTCATCCAGCCGCCATAAGCAGTTCGCTCAGTCTGTCCAAGTCCTGGGGGCTGGCGTCGCCGATCATGAAGTAGCGAAGGCCGTTGTGGCGCCAGGTCCGCACTTCAAAAGAAAGAGCTGTGCGCAGAGTCTCTTTCTCGCGCGCCTCTGTCAGTTCCCCTTCTTGGAAAATAAAGACCGAAATCTGGTGCTGCCGGACGCGAAAAATCAGTTCCGCGCCAGGCGATTGGCTTAGATAGCTGACCCTTCCACCTACCAGGACGAAAGGTGAATCCTGTAACTCAGGCAGGTTGAAGGTGAACGGGATCTTGCCCGCAAACCAGGGTTTCACGGTGTGCCGGTCGGTGGAAATAACATCAACCGGGTTGGCGCTAGCGAGAATTGCCACGTGCTGATCCACCAGTTCACTGATCAGCTGCTCCTCGCCACGCCCACGATGAAGGGTCAAGAATAGTGCGAAGCCAATCAGCAGCACGGCGGCAACGGTAGCAATTTCGAAGACGCGAAGCCAGTTCCGCCTCCACGAGAATAAGGTTGCCGACGGCCGGCGTGCCGCAATGCTCCTCTCGATACGAGCGCGAAACACCGGGTCTGGCACGAACCTTTGCGCGGCGGCCTTGACCGCCAGCTTCTGCTGAACTTTCGCCAGCGCCTTCGCGGCGCAGATGGCGCATTCACGCAGATGTTGCTGCAGCGCACGCGCCTCGCCGGCCGGGATCTCTCCGTCGAGGTAGGCATCGAGTTTTTCAGTCCAAGGCTCGCAGGCCATATTTACCTAACCATTATTCAGGGACCTTGTTCAGTCCCTTGCAATTCTTGCACGGCCTCTCGCAAGGCCCGGCGTGCGCGGGACAGGCGCGACATCACCGTGCCTATCGGTATAGAAAGCGTTGCAGAAATTTCCTGATACGACATCTCTTCAAATTCACAAAGCAGCAGCACCTCGCGATAAGGCAAGGGCAACCGGCCCAGAGCCTCCTGCACCAGCTGCCGATCCGAACGCTGCAACAGGATGCTCTCCGGCGTGTCGTTGACCACGGAAAGATTTTCCTGGTCGCTTTCCATATCCAGCGCCACGGTGGCGGTCGACTTCAGTCCGGTGCGCGAGGTCAAAAAAGTATTACGCAGAATCTGGTAGATCCAGGCGCGGAAATTTGTACCCGGCCGGAACGACGGGAATCCCTTGAGCGCCTTGACGTATGTCTCCTGCACCAGATCCTCGGCTTCCTGCCGGTCCTGCGTCAGCCAGTGGGCAAAGTTATAAAGCCGGTCAAAGAGCGGCACGGCCAACTCCTCGAACGACCCCGATAACAAGCGTTCTTCCGACACGCACACAAGAGTAAACCAGCGAACGATCGTTTTATTCCCACATCGCCATAATAAATTTCGATGGAATAAAACCAGTGACGCCGGTTCTGCACGGTGAAATGAGGAGGAAATCATGCCCCAGCAAAATAACCGAAACGCAATGTCGTTCGACCACAACCACGACGGAATCGACCGCCGCGGATTCCTGAAATGCATGGCCTGGGCGGCACCGGAACCCTCTGCGTGCTTGAAGGTGGAGTGCTGAAGTCCTACGGCCTTGACGATCCAGCGCATATCGCAAAAGCCGCACGGGGCGAACTCAGTTTTGTGCAGATCAGCGACAGCCACATGGGATTCAACAAGCCTGCGAACTCCGATGTGGTGGCGATGCTGAAGGCCGCGGTCGCCAAAATCAATGCGCTGCCCGTGCCTCCTGAATTCATTCTGCACAGCGGCGACATCAGCCATCTCTCCAAACCGGTGGAGTTCGACACCGTCGACCAGATTCTTCAATCGGCACCAACCAGGGATGTGTTTTTCGTTCCCGGCGAGCACGACGTTCTCGAGGATGACGGAAAGCAGTACCTCGAGCGTTACGGCACGAACACAAAAGGCGCCGATTGGTACAGTTTTGATCAGAAGGGCGTGCACCTCATTGGACTCGTCAACGTGATGAACCTGAAGCCTGGAGGCATGGGTTCGCTCGGAGCGGAACAACTGGAGTGGCTGGAAGACCACGTTAGACATCTCTCCAAGAGCGCGCCCGTGATTGTGTTCGCGCACATGCCGCTGTGGAACATCTATCCGGAATGGGGATGGGGTACCGATGACAGTGCGCAAGCGCTTTCCTACCTGAAGCGCTTCGGTTCGGTGACCGTCTTGAACGGACACATTCATCAAACCATGCAGAAGGTGGAAGGCAACGTCACGTTCCACACCGCAGCTTCGACCGCCTTTCCACAACCCCATCCGGGAGCAGCGCCTTCCCCGGGCCCGATGAAGGTCCCAGCAGAACAGTTACGCGGTCTGTTGGGAGTGACCAACGTGAACTACGTACGCAAACATCACGCCCCGGCGTTGATCGATTCCACGCTGGAGTAAATCACAAAACAATCTCGAGTAGAGACGGGGCTAGCTCCGTCTCAGCCGGCCACAAATTTCAGTTCGAGCAAGTCAAGCGAGCCACACCTTCAGCTGAACATGCGGGCTTGAGCCCGCGAGGAACATTTCGAGGCTTACAAGGAGCAATCAATGAAAATGAGAACGAGAAAAAGCAGCTGGATTCTCTGCATCGCAACGTCAATGGTACTGGCTTTTGGCTGCACTCCCAACAATCCAGAAGTCGGTGGCTGCGGGTTCGCCAACTGTCGACGTCAAGATTGATAACTTCAGCGTCGATCCGGCGACGCTCACCGTGAAAGCAGGAACACAGATCACCTGGACGAATGCAGAGGACATTCCGAACACCGTGGTCAGCGACAACCAGAGCTTTAAGCCCAAAGTCCTCGACACTGACGAGACGTTCACGTTTTTGGCCAGCAAAACCGGCACGTACTCGTACTTCTGTTCCATTCACCCGAAGGTGACCGGCAAACTAGTCGTCGAGTAGGCGGCCTCGTGAATCCCTTTGATCCCAGGTCGGCCTTGCTTGCGAAACATGCCCAACATGTCGTCCTGGTCCACTTTCCGATTGCGCTCTTTCTGATGGGAGCCGCTTGCGATTTCGCGTCGCGGTGGATGAAAAACGCGACGAACAGGGCCACTGTAGCGGCTGCGGCACATCTCAACCTAATTGCCGCAGCCGCTTTTGTGCTACCGACGCTCGCGACCGGCATCGCAGCATGGCAGTGGCAACTCGCGGGGCAGAAATTGAAGGGACTATTATTTCTCCACCTCGCGATGGGATCCGCGTCCAGTCTTCTCATCTGTACGGTTGCGTGGATTAGCCTTCGCCAGCGTCGAGCCCCGGGTTCCACGCTTCCGGCCGGCTATCTGCTGCTCGAACTCCTCACCTCAGTGATCGTTGCTCTTACCGCTCACCTCGGCGGTTTCCTTAGTGGTGTCAACGTTCCTGGTTAGGCGCGGAGCCCATCCAGTTTGTGCAGAGGCGCAAGAGCTGCTGGTGAAAGCGTTGGGCGAGGCCTTCATTGCGCAATTGGCGAACTCTCACACGCCAAACTCAATGCCCTTCTGTTCGCGCCCCACCGCCACCACGATCGCCGCTAGTGTGAACACTACAAATGCCGTTAGAGCCATGGCGTTTGCGTAGCTGATATGCTCGGCGAGAATCGCCTCCACCGTTGGGACCAAGCTGGCCAGAAGCACGCCACACTGGTAAGCGAATCCGGGAAGGAATCCGCGAACCGAGTCCGGCGACAATTCCGAGAGGTGCGCCGGAATGATGCCCCACGCTCCTTGCACCATGAACTGGATCAGGAAAGCTCCAATCACCAGCAACGTCAGAGACGGGGCGTAGGCCCACAGCCGAACCAGAAGGATCGCACAGACCAGTGCCGTAATCATCGATCGGCGGCGTCCGAAGCGGTCGGACAAAAAGCCAACCAGCGTGCCTCCGCAAATCGCTCCCACCATGGAGACGGCAGCAATGGCTGCGACCTGGGTCGGCTTCATGTTCCAATAGCGTTTCAGAAAGGTTGGGAACATATCCTGCGTGCCATGCGAGGAAAAGTTCATCATCATCATCAAGAGGGTCAAATAAAGAAACAACTTCCAGTTGGAGAATATCGCGCGTCCCAGACCGCTCCAGTTCGAATGACGAGTTTTCTGCCACACCTCTGATTCCTTCACTTGGAAGCGAACGAAGAGCCCCAGTAGCGCAGGTATTCCTCCGACAAAAAACATTGGCCGCCAACCCCAGCGCGGGAAGACAAAGAAGAAACAGCCTGCCGCCAGCAGGTTGCCCAGAGCATACCCCTGCTGCAGAATCCCGGAAAGAAACCCGCGCAGTCGCGGCGGAACTTTTTCCATGGCGAGCGAGGCGCCTACGCCCCACTCTCCGCCCATGCCGATGCCGAACAACGCGCGCAGCACCAGGAAGGTTGTGAAACTATGCGCGAAGCCAGTTGCCACTTCGACCGCGGAGTAGAACACAAGGTCGATCATCAAGGGAATGCGCCGCCCGTAACGATCGGCCATCAATCCAAAGATGAACGCGCCCACGGGACGGAACGCCAGCGTCAGCGTAATCGAGAAAGCGATGTCTCTGTCAGGCCGGTGAAACTCGTGAGCGATCGCCGTCAGCGCGAAGACGACCAGAAAAAAGTCGAAGGCGTCAAGCGTCCATCCGAGAAAGCCTGCGAAAACCGCGGCACCGTGGCCATCTTTAGTCAGCGAAGTAGTCGACGGAGTTGGGTAGTCTTGAGTTACGGGCGGGTCCGCGGGAACGCTCAAGTCTTCTCCTATTACGCCGGCAAAATACTATACAACGAATTCGCCAAACGCAAAGGCTGCCGGGTCTTTCCGCATAGACGGGGCCTGGCCCGTCTCCAGGCGGGTGTGAGTAGGACTAGCTCGCGAGGACTACTTTGGTTCTTGCTTCCTTCGCCGCATCGGATGCGCGTTCTTTTTCTCCTACTTCGTCGAGGTGCAGATCCTTAGTCTCCGGAGAATAAAGAAGGCTGACGAAGGTCATGACCGAACCGATCGTCAGAATCACGCTGGCGATAACCACAAGTCCTGTTTCTCAACGGCAGCGATAAACGGAATCTTGTGGGCCCACCACAGGTAAGCGCTGAACCAGGCACCGAGCAACGCACCGGAGGAGTAGCCAAAGCCCACACCGGCGGCGCGGCGTCTCGTCGGGAAGCGCTCGCAGAGATAGGCGGGAACTACTCCCCACGCCAGTTTGAGCATGGCTGCCATCACCGTACCGAGCACCGCCATCCACAGATTGCGAGCAATCGCGGCATGATAGAGAACGTAGAACACCGGGATTCCGAACACGACCAGAAAAGCGCAATACCACTGCGTGAGGATCTTTCTGCCGGTTCGATCCGAGAGCCAGCCGTAGAAGTTGTAACCCAGGAATGCCATGAACAGCGCGAAACCGTAAATCAAACTGTAAGTCGTGGTGTCGAACCCGCGGCCTTTGAGCGTCAGGATGTTGGGCAGGAATCCGTACACCGAGTAGTCGGTCAGGAACAGGCCGGTTATGAAGAAGAAGACCTCCAGCAAGTCCCAGAGTTGGGGAGGTTTGAACAGACTCAAGAACGGAGATTTTTCAATTTTGCCCAGCGCCTTGGTCTTCTCGAATTCGGGAGACTCGTGGAGGTTGGTTCGAATATACAGCGCCACAAACACCGGAAACGATGCCGGTCATAAAAACGATTCGCCACCCATAGGCGTACATTGTCTCTGTGGTCGACAGATAAGAAACGAGAGCCAAAACCAGCGAGCCGAAGACATAGCCGAGGGGGAAGCCGGATTGGATAAAGCCGCCAATCGCTCCACGCCGCTTTTGTGGAGCATATTCAATAGCAAAAGTATGAGCCATCGAGTATTCGCCACCGAAGAAAACGCCCATCAATAAACGGAGGAAACAGAACAGAACGTAGGACCAGACGCCGATCTGCGCATACGTGGGCAGAAAACCTCCGAGCAGCGACATTACTCCCACGCCTCCGATAGTGAAAAACAGGAGAACTTGCGGCCGATCTTATCGGCATAGCGCCCAAAGATCGCGGAGCCGATGGGGCGCGAAGTCATGGTAATCGAGTACGTGAACACAATCACGATGTACTGCCAGGCTGCGCTGCCTTTCGGGGAGACGAACACTTTGACCCAGAATTGGAGCCATGACCAGAACTAGCGCCATGTCATAGACGTCGAGCATGAACCCCAGAAACTGGGAGATCATGGCCATCTTTGCATCTTTGGACAATGTTTGTTGTTCCGGCATGGGAACTCCTGGCAGCGAGACAGAAGAGCGAGATAGAACCCGCCGTCCGCTAGATGTATCACACCTGAAAGAAGAAGCTTGCGACCGGGGTCACGGCTGGTTGTGACCGGTGTCACCAGAAGCCGAGGACAAGGTCCGGTGCGACTCTAGCCGTCCTACTGCTGTGCTGTCAAGAATGTCAGCTCGCGGATGTCAGCTCGCGGACGCGGGCAGAATCGTTCCACGGCAACTGCCCAGTCCGATGCCGCGGAATCCGTCCCGTTCGCAGGATCCGCGGAGGATGACTTCATCTCCATCTTCCAGAAATTTCCTCTGCTCGCCAGTCGGCAGCGTGATCGGATCCTTGCCGCGCGCGGTTAGCTCCAACAGGCAGCCGCGCGCGCTCTTGTCCGCGCCCGACACTGTCCCGCTCGCCAGCAAATCGCCGGCCCGCAGATTACAGCCATTGCTCGCATGATGGGCCAGCATCTGCGCGATAGTCCAATACATGTCGCGAAAATTGCTCCGACCCAAAACCACAGGCGTAGCACCGGTTTCCCGCATGCGGACCGACAAAAGAGAAACTTCCAGCCACAAGTTAAGACCGCCTTGTTCCTGATCGTCCTGGTCGAGAAGGTAAGGTAATGGCGCCGGATCGCCCTCTGCCCGCGCAAAAGCAGCCGTCCGAAACGGAGCCAGCGCCTCCATCGTCACCACCCATGGCGAGAGCGAAGTCGCAAAACTCTTGGCCAGGAAAGGTCCCAGCGGCTGATACTCCCACGCCTGAATGTCCCGCGCCGACCAATCATTCAGCAGGCAGATTCCGAAAATATGTTCTTCCGCTCGGCGGATGGGGATAGTTTCTCCCAACGGATTTCCAGCGCTCACAAAGAAGCCGAGTTCCAATTCGTAATCCAACGCCTTCGTCGGTCCGAATTTCGGAGCATTACCTGGAGTGTCGTCGCCATCGCGTCTCTGGCCGGACGGGCGCCGGACCGACGTTCCCGTCGGAACCAGCGACGACGCACGGGCGTGATAGCCAATCGGGACATACTTATAATTCGGCAGCAACGGATTGTCGGGCCGGAAAAGCCTCCCAACGTTGGTGGCGTGGAAAATCGATGCGTAAAAATCCGTATAGTCGCCGACGGCCGCAGGCAGAAGCATCTCAACATCAGACTGTGCGACGAGACGGCGCGAAGCGGCCTGCTGCTCGACGGCAGGCGCGTCCTGACGCAAAATGGCATGAAGACGCCGGCGCAAAGCACGCCGAGGACCAACTCCGAGCGTCATCAGCGCATTCAGCGAATCGGATGCGCAAGCATCCGCCGCGAGCCGCACACTCTGTTCCGCAAGCAAACCCTCACTCTGCATTCCGGCGAGGTCAAGAACGCGATCTCCGATTGCAATCCCCACTCTCGCCGTGGCGTGGGCATCGCGTCGCCGAAAAACTCCAAGCGGCAAACTCTGAATTGGAAAATCCGAGCCCGCAACGTTGGCAGACTCAACCCAACTTTGCACCTTCGGATCGTGGGTCTCGTCCAGAACAGGTTTCATAGCGGATTTTTCAAAACAGCGTGTTTCACCAACAGGCTTTGAAGGGGCGCGGCTTCAGCCGTGCCGTCCCCCGCTTTCTCTTGCCGGCTTTAGCCGCTGAGAGGAATTATTTCTCATCATTCAAAGCGTACCGCTCAAACCAAGTGGAGAGAACGTAAGTCGTCGAGCGGCTCCGTACACGAGCACGACCCAAACGAAACCGCCAGTCCCTGGCGTGAAGCGGCAATTTCATCCCGATTGAGCCTGTGCTGGCGCCAGCCGACTCCATCCGAATCAAAGTGAAATGCCGTCGCAGACTGCTCTTCGAGTAGCTGAACCGCAAGCCCGGTCTCCATTCCCGTACGCAAGAATGCAGCTGCCAGAAAAACGTTTACAAAACCGTGCATGATTCCCGACGGGCTCTCAGGTTGATAAGTAAACCTGTGCACGGAGCGCAGCGGATGATGCAGTCCCGCCGTCGCCTTGAATGGAACATCGGCCGCCACACACAGGCGAATGAATTCGATCACGCTCTCGGGCGCAGGAAACTTGTCGGCCGTCTGGCCGCCCGTCCGGATCTTGGCTCGGCGACGGCACTGCGCTACCGCGGTAATGCACTCCGCGCAACTGGAAAGCGGAACTTCGAAATAGCACTCGAACTCAGACGGGATGATTCCGGACAACCGCCTGACCTCCTCGGCGCTCGCAACCTTCAGCTCAGCCGACTCGACGGCCGCCCTTCTGCCAGAAATGCGGCTAGCCATTCGAGCATTGAACTCGCGAACCCGAGCAACATCCGCCGACGGATCAGAGCCCAGAAGAACAGAGAGTCGCCAGTTCGTGAAGCCTGTTCCGCGCGCCGCAGTGGGCAATGCGGCAAACGCTTCCTCGAATTCATCGAGCCGCGCAACCGGAACGATAAATCGCCCGAGAATCCAGTTCCATTCCGACCGCGAATACGCATCGTAGTTAGCCACCGACGCAGCCATGGCCAGGGATGCCGGAGGAAATAATCCCGCATAATCGATCAATTCGCGCAGCAAAACGCCGGCGGCATCCACCGCGTCCGCGGAACTCCGAACTGTGTGTGCAGCCTGCAAGTTCATCGCCTACCTTCAAACCCTACGTAGGGACCGCCGCCCTCGGCGGTCCAGGCGAGCGCAGCTCGCCTAAGTTTCACGCATTCATCCCAGCACTCAAGAGCGTGGAGTGAACTTCTTCCGCAATCCCTGCCAGCACTCGAAGTACTGATGATCGAGCTGAGAAGTCTCCAACGCGAACTTCGTCGGCTGGCACACGAAGCGAGTCTCGAACATAAACGCCATGGTATCGCCCAGAAAAACCGGCTTCAGCTCCGCCTGGCTCGCCTTCTCAAATGTTTCAGCGTCGGGCCCGTGGCCCGCCATGCAATTGTGCAAGCTGGCGCCGCCCGGCACGAACCCTTCCGCCTTGGCGTCATATTCGCCGCGGATCAGCCCCATGAACTCGTTCATGAAATTGCGATGAAACCACGGCGGACGAAACGTATGCTCGGAGACCATCCATCGCGGCGGAAAAATTACGAAGTCAACATTGGCGGTCCCCGGAATCTCCGAAGGCGAAGTCAGCACCGTGTAAATCGACGGATCGGGATGATCGAAACTCACCGTGTTGATGCAATTGAAGTTCGCCAGATCATATTTGTAGGGCACGTAGTTCCCGTGCCAAGCGACCACGTTCAGCGGCGAGTGATCGATCGCCGCCGCCCAGAGTCGCCCCTGAAACTTAGTCACAATCCGATAATCGCCTTCGCGATCTTCAAACGCCGCCACGGGAGCCAGAAAGTCGCGTGGATTCGCCAGCCCATTCGCTCCAATCGGCCCCAGATCCGGCAGACGAAGCAGCCCGCCGTAGTTCTCGCAGATGTAACCGCGGGCTTCTTTCTCGAGAAGTTCGACGCGAAAACGAATTCCCCGCTGAACCACCGCAATCTCGCCGGGTCCCGCTTCGAGAACACCCATCTCCGTGCGCAGCAGCAGTCGTCCCGTTTGCGGCACGATCAACATTTCTCCGTCGGCGTTGTAGAAAAACCGATTCGTCATCGAAGAGTTGGCAACGTAGATGTGAATCGCGACGCCCGCATGGGTATGAGTATTGCCATTGCCCGCCATGGTGATCAGGCCGTCGACGAAATCGGTGCGCTGTGAAGCAGCCGGAATCGGAATTGGCGTCCAGCGCAACTGGTTCGGCGGGGTCGGCACCTCGTCAAACGGCGCGCTGCGCAGCCTTCCTGCACTGATCGGTTCAAACGGCATGTGCGCCACCGACGGCCGCATCCGGTAAAGCCACGTTCGGCGATTGACGCCCCGCGGTGCGGTGAAAGCCGTGCCGCTCAGCTGTTCCGCGTACAATCCATGCGCCACTCTCTGCGGAGAATTCTGCCCGCGTGGCAATACACCTTCCACCGCCTCGCTCGCAAACTCGTTGCCGAATCCCGATTGATACTGATATTGATAACGCAACTCGGTCTTCCCCGGCGTCTTCGCTTTAACGGTATTGCTTCTTCCGTTGGTCGATCTTGCGTCAGGCATGCCTACAGATTTCCTCGTCGCCCTTGCTCCAACTCGATCGATTCAAACAACGCTTTGAAATTCCCCTTGCCAAATCCGCGGCTACCCTTGCGCTGGATGACTTCGAAGAACACGGTGGGCCGATCTTCCACCGGCTTCGAGAAGATCTGCAACAGGTAACCTTCTGCGTCGCGGTCCACAAGTATACCCAGCGAGCGCAACTCTCCAAGCGATTCCTCCACCGGCCCCACCCGCGATGGCAGCGCTGCATAATAAGCGTCGGGAACGCGGAGAAAATCAAGCCCATTGTGTTGCAGTTTCCCCACCGTGTGCACCACATCCTTGCACTGCAGCGCGATGTGCTGCGCCCCCGCTCCTCCGTAGGCCTCGATGTATTCCTGAATCTGGCTCTTGTTCCGCGCCGCGGCCGGTTCATTAATGGGAAACTTCACCGAATGCGAATCGTCCGACATCACGATGCTCATCAACGCGCTGTACTCGGTCGAAATATCCTTGTCATCGAACGTGATGTAACGATGGAAACCGAAAACACGCGTGTAGTAATCGGCCCAGTATTGCATCTTGCCAAGTTCAACATTCCCCACGATGTGGTCAATGCGCAGAATCCCGCAATCGTCGCCCTCGATCGGCGCCGCCATGTACCCGGGCAGAAACGGCCCATTGTAATCCTTATATGAAATCAGCGAGTGGACCGTGTCGCCGTAAGTGTGGACGGCAGCACGGCGAATGGCGCCATGTTCATCCTTGATGTCATGCGGTTCTTCGACCGGCTGCGCTCCTCGACGGACCGCTTCGGCAAATGCCTGATCCGCGTCCTCCACTTCCAGCGCAATGTCGCGCACGCCATCGCCATGCTTGCGGATGTGTTCCGCCGCCAAATCGTCCGGCGTCATCGGCGTAGTCAGAATGAAGTTCGCCTTACCCTGACTCATCGCGTAAGAGGCTCGCTGACGCTGGCCCGTTTCCAGTCCGCTGTAAGCAACCTGGGAAAAGCCGAATCCCTTGCGATAGAAGTAGGCTGCCTGCCGCGCGTTGCCCACCCAGAATTCGACGTGGTGAATGCGTTTCAGCTTGAGCGGATTTTCCATCCGAGTACCCCACACTGATATTTTATCGCCAGCCGGCGCACATCTACCTTGAAGCCGCGGTCCTCGCCGTCATTTCTTCCGCCGCCACCCGATGCAGCCAACGAGCCCACTCGCGAGAAGCGCCCGTCTTCGCCCGATCAAACGCACCACGAATCTGCTCGCTTACCAGCCCCGGCGAGACTCGTCCGATCCGCTGACCATCCAGCTGCGCAACCGGCACAATCTCGCAAGCCGTGCCGCATAGAAAGGACTCATCGGCGCGGAGCAGGTCTTCCACCGTGATCGTACCTACCTCGACGCCAAACCCTTCCGCCACTGCCAACTGAAGAATCGAGTCCCGGGTAATTCCCATCAGTATCGACGATTTTTCGTCGTTGGTGCGCAGTGTTCGTCCGTTCACCAAAAAGACATTGGCGACCGCGGCTTCCGCCACGTTTCCATCGATGTTGAGCAGCAACGCCTCATCATAGCCACGGCTCGACGCCTCCATCGTAGCCAGACGCGAATTCAAATACTGCCCGCAAGCCTTGGCGGTCGTCGGCATCATGCGCGCATCGAATTTTCGGTATGGAGACACGGTCAGCCTCGCGCCACGCCGCCGGCTCTCTTCACAGATATGCACCATTTGCGGCCACGCCAGAATCGCCGTTTCCGTCGAGCACTGCGCGCGAATGCCCAACGTCTCCGCACCCATATACGCAATCGGACGGATATAAGCTTCGGTCAGCCGGTTGCGTCGAATCAATCCGCAGATCGCTTCCGCCAACTGCTCCCGCCGGAACGGAATGCGCACGCCGTACACCGCCGCCGATTGGTAGAAGCGCTCCAGGTGGGCGTCCAGGCGAAAGATCGCCGGTTCGCCGTCCACCGCATAGCTGCGAATGCCCTCGAACACTCCCGTCCCGTAATGCAAAGCGTGAGTGGAAAGCGGCACGGTGCTCTCCGCCCAAGGCACAAATTCCCCGTTCATCCACGTCCACTGGATGTTTTCAAATGCCATTCTGTGCCCCCTAGATGAAACTGCCCCGGGAACTATTGTTAGAGGAAGCGAAGGATTAGTAAATATAACACATCAAGCGATATGGCATTTGTACTATGCTTTATAAAGTATAATGCTCCCATGGCTTTCGATAATTCGATAATCGACGACATCGGCTGGCATATTCTCGAGGACCTGCAGCAGAACGGCCGCTTGTCATTCGCCGAACTCGGCCGTCGCGTGGGCCTGACCCTTCCCGCCGTTGCCGAACGCGTCCGTAAGATGGAAGACGACGGCATTATCACCGGCTTCCGCGCCGAGGTGAATCCCGCCAAGATCGGCCTGCCCATCGCCGCATTCATCCGCATCAGCGTTGTAGGCGACGTCTTCTCGCGCATCGCGAAAGCCGTTCGCGACATGCCTGAAGTTCTAGAATGCCATCGCGGCACCGGCGCCGATTCGTTTACCCTGAAAGTGGTTGTCGAATCGGTGCAGCATCTCGAACGCCTGATCGACAAACTGACCCCCTTCGGCACCACGTCGACTTCCATCGTGCTCTCGACTCTAGTCACGAGCCGATCATTCACGCGCATGCGCCGCGCCCCCAGCGCCCGAAAGGAGTGACTTCGCTCGATTCGCAACCGCTGCTCTACAATTTCCCCATGCGCGCGCTCGCCATCATCTTCCCCGTCATACTTGCCCTCGGTGTCTTCACTTCCGCGCAGTCGTCGCCCATGCAGACCACCGGCTTCGACAGCAATTTGCGCGGCGTCGGCGTGAGTCAGACGAACTCTGGAAAAGATGTCCTGTGGGCTTCCGGCACAAAAGGAATAGTCTTGCGCTCCTTCGACGAAGGCAAATCATGGGAGCAACTCAAGGTCGATAGCGGGCCTGACCTCGACTTCCGCGACATCAAAGCATTCGGAGCAAATACTGCCTACGTGATGTCGAGCGGCGACGGCGAGAAGTCGCGCATCTACAAGACCACCGACGGGGGGAAGTCCTGGATGCTTCAATACACCAATAAACGCTCCGGCTTTTTTCTCGACTCGCTCGCGTGCCCTTCCCGGAACCACTGTTATGCGCTCAGCGATCCCGTCGACGGCAAATTCCTGATCCTGACCACCGACGACGGCCAGCACTGGAGGCAACTGCCGCGCAACAAGATGCCCGCAGCGCTTCCGGCCGAAAGCGCATTCGCCGCCAGCGGAACCGCCATCGCCCTGTGCAACAATAATAGTAATAACGACATCTACTTCGGCAGCGGTGGCCCCGCGGCGCGAGTCTTCCACTCCTCCGATCGCGGACACTCCTGGACCGCGGTTGAAACACCCGTAGCCAGCGGCAACATTTCCAGCGGAATCTTCAGCCTCGACTGCCGTGGCCGCTACGTCGTGGCCGTCGGTGGCGATCACAAGAACCCCAACCGCGCTGACGGCGTTGCTGCCTACTCCAACGACCGTGGGAAGACGTGGCATTTGGCGGATCGTCCGCCATCAGGCTATCGTTCATGCGTCCGCATCGCGGCCGGAACCACTTTTACAGTGGGGCCGAACGGAGAAGATACCAGCCTCGACTACGGCGTAACTTGGAGGTCTGTGGATACTCTAAACCTCAA
The DNA here is from genome assembly GCA_036521955.1 of Terriglobales bacterium. GTDB lineage: Bacteria > Acidobacteriota > Terriglobia > Terriglobales > Acidobacteriaceae > Acidiflorens. The sequence goes on along the minus strand of DATDGS010000054.1, from coordinate 24,658 downwards.
TGCAATCGCACTCACACCGAGCGGAACCGGATGGGCAGTAGGCCCAGGAGGAACATTCAAACACTTCGGAAGAGCGAGTCCTTGAAGAGGATTTGATCCATCGCCACCGTCAGCGACAGGACTTCGTCGGCGATCCGTAGAGCCGGACACCTATCGTACTTCAACCGAAACCAATTCCCCTTGGTTTTTCCCCACAGCGCGATAATTCACCGACACCAGACGATTCTTCCACTCGCACGAAAACTGATCTTCCCCAATCACCACCAGCGATTTGTAATCCGAAGCATGCATCTTATAAGTCGTCATGCCGCTCAAGATAGTAACCGTAGCTTCGGGAGACTTTGAGCAGTCGCTGCTAACGATCTTGCCTTTCAAAAATTGCATCGGCCCAGTCGTACCCGGCTTGGGAGCCGCCGGCGCCGCATCCGCGTCCTCGTCTTGATCTTGCACCGCCTTCGCGGCTCCCGAAGCCGCGCTAGTCCCTGCTGAAGGAGTGCTCGCCGCCCCCGCCGGCGGCGCGCTTTCCCCCGCGTGCTGCGGACGCACTCCATACTTCTGCAGTGTCTCCAAATCGTCCAATTGCTGCTTGGCCGCGGACGCCGCCACCCGATCCGGTCCCGCCTTCAGCCGCGTAAACACTTCCCGCGCCAGATCCCACTTTTTCCCCGCCACATAAATCTGCCCCAGGTTGAACTGATACTCCACATTCCGCGGCGCCAAAGCAATCGCCTGCCGCTGCGCCTCCAGCGCCGAATTGATTCCGCCCCCCTCCACTCGCGCCATGCCCAGCATGTTGTAAGCGTCAGCCAACTCCGGATACCAATCCGCGACCGCCCGCAGATCTTGCATCATGTTCGCCAGTCCCTGCATATCTTGTCGCGTCGCCTGCGCCCTCCGATACTTGAGCACCGAACGGTAATACCCAATCCACGGATCGCGCGGATTCAACTCCGTCGCCTTCTCCAGTTCATCCGCCGCTGCGTCGAACTTCTTCTGGCGAACATCGTCCCAAGCCAGCCCGCGGTGCGCCGCTTCATTATCTTTAGGATCCAAGATTAGCTGCTGCAAATCATGCAGTGCCTGATCGCGATGCTCCGGAATGCGCGCCATCACGTCGGCAATCACCGCTCGCGCTTCCTCATCTTGAACTGGAGTAACCGCCATTCCGATGTCGTCCAAGGTAAATGGAAGAGGAAAGTGATCCGGCTGCTGGATGTCCATAGGCTCCGCCACCGGCTTCTTCGCTTGATCGAGCGCAATGCCCAATCCGCTCAGTGTCTTGAAATAAGTCTTCACCGCCTCTTCCATCTGCGCCGGCGTCATATCAAAAGCCTGCACCATCGCCTTATCCACCGGTACGTTCTGATTCAACACCAGATCGAAGTAGGTCCCCGCCTCCGGCATCTTGTTCTGGTTCACCAGATAGTGGACCACCATCCACGACTGAGCGTAGTAAATAGTGTTATGTGTCCCCTCGCGCGTCCCCGACCCGTCATGCTTCATCGTGAACAGGTCCACCATCGACAGCCATACCGGTGAACTCACCAACTGCGTCAGCGACTGCGGAACATTCGGGTCGCGCCGCATTCCAGCCAAGTCATCGAAAGCGTCCTCGTGCCATTCCGGCAACAACTCCGGATCCCCCCCCAACTCCACCTGTTTGCCGATGTAGATCGACCCAAAGTATTCTGCCAGACCTTCGTCAAACCACCCCTGCGTCGGGGGATAGTTGAAATTCAACAGATAATGCGCCAGCGGATGCGCCACCGCCCGCCATGGATCGGCTTCAAAAAGATTCAGGACGATATAAACCCGATCCGTTCCCGGCACATAAAACCCAGCGGCATTGCTCTGTTTCGCCGGAGCGACTATGCCATATTGTTTGTCGCTCTTGAGCGCGATGACGGTAATAGGCAGCGCCATCGTCAGTTTGTTTTTCAGGAGCAGTTGTCCAAAAACCGCCCGCATCTGCTCCATCCGCAAAGCGACTTCCCGCCCGCGCTTCTCGCCCGCGTCCGTAATCACCGAAAAATGCGTGGTATGCACATCGATCCACTTAGGCTCATCCTTAGCAAATGCAGGAGGCGAGAAACCACCTCCGATCAGCAGACTCAAAACAGTGGTGCCGATACCAAACCAGCGCTTCACGTGGATTCCTTCCCTAAAAATGCTAGCACGCCTCCGTTGGGCACGCAGGCGAGGATATCGCTCGTTAGGGTCAGTGGTGGAACAAACGGGGTGCCCCACTTCTCGCAGCCTTTCGAGATGGGCGCCCGACGGCCAGTACCAGAGTGGCGTGCCCGCATCATTGTTTCCATCTTTTGCACTTCCTGAAATGACCAACCGGCGGAGAGACGGGCGCCCCGCGCCCGACACCTTTTATCTTGGTCCCGCCCCCGCTCGCACGTTACACTCTCGTCCGTGACCGCGGCCCCCTCTTCCCGTCTCGCCTGGATCGACTGGATGCGCGGCCTGGCCTGCGGCCTCATGTTTCAGACGCACTGTTACGACGCGTGGCTGGGCGGCAATGCCCGCAACACCAGCTTTCTCAAGGGATCGCAAATCCTCGGCACGCTGCCCGCCCCGCTCTTTCTGTTTCTAGCCGGAATCTCCTTCGCCCTGGTTAGCGATAAACTCATACGCAAGAACCTCAGCCCCGTGGAAATCACCCGCACCATGTTCCGCCGCGGCGCCGAAATCTTCGCCTTCGGACTCCTCTTCCGTCTGCAGGAATTCCTCATGGCCTGGGGATGGGCACCATGGTCCGACTTACTCCGCGTGGACGTACTGAACATCATCGGCCTATCCATGATGCTGATGGCGCTACTCTGCGGCATCACGCTAGCAGCCTGCGGAGAAACGCGCGATTCGCATCCGGCTCTGCTTTCAAGGGACGTGCGTCAGGGCATGCCTAGAAGCGTTTCGTGTCAGGGTATGCTTTCAGGCATACCACAAGCAGCCAAAAATGATTCCGGCTTTAGCCGCTGTGGTTCTGCGATCGTAGCCGCTGCCATCGCCACCACCGCTCTAATCGCCCTGCTAACTCCGCCCCTCTACACCACCTGGCGCCTAACCTGGCTGCCCTGGCCACTCGAGTCCTACATCGACGGCTGCCACAACCTGGGAACACCCCAGTCCTGGCTCTTTCCGCTCTTCCCTTGGGCTGCCTTCGCCTTCGCCGGTTTGGCCGCCGGATTCATTCTCTTCAGCGCCCCGGCTCGCACCCACACCGCCGAAACCTTGGCTCTATTCGCTGCCGTCGGTGCCGTAGCAATTCTTGCGGCTCGTCAACTCGACCACTCCTCCTTCCGGCTCTACTCGACCTACGATTACTGGCACACCAGCCCGAACTTTCTATTGATGCGCATAGGTATGTTGTTAGTAATCTGCTTCCTGACTTACGCCTGGAGCCGGTGGGGACTGGCAACCCGAGGCTTCAGCCCGCTTATTCAGCTAGGCCAGACGTCCTTACTCGTTTACTGGGTCCACATAGAATTCGTCTACGGACGTTTCTCCATTCTCCCCAGACGAGCCGAATCTATCCCCACGGCATCGCGAGGATTGCTGAAAATTACGCTGTTCATGTTACTTCTTTCCCTAGTCCGCACAAAAATCGACTGGAACAGGTTTGACTGGAAGAAGATCAACTGGAAGAAGATGATCGGCCGGGTTCAACCCGCGTAGCGTCAGGTCGCGTGGTGACGGGGCTTTGCCCCGTCCAGCGTTCAGCCCGCACCGGTTCACCCCACCCCACGCGCCGACATCTGCAAGATCGCGTTCCCCACTAGCTTCAGCCCGACTCCCCAATTCAGACGCGCGCTGGCATCGTCGTTTCCGTAGCCGCTCACATACAGAGTAAAGTAATAACCTTCCCGCATGCCGCTGCCCCCCTCGTAGTAACACCGCCGCACGCACACGTCTGCGGCCGAGGGAGTCTCCGGCGTCCGCCGCAGTAACTCAATCAGCTTCCTGACGAACTGTTTGTGAGCGGGTAAAGATAGCGACGCATCAATGTCAGAGAACACTAGATCCACGTAACTCGCGAACTTGTGCGGCGTCCCGTAGATTTCTTCCTCCGGACTCAGCTCCGTAGTCGACCACACATCGCACTTCGCCGTCGCCATCATGCTCGGCGCCGAGTTCATTGCCCGAAGAAACTCTCCCAGCTCCAGAGACTTGTCTGCCTCCTCGATTTGCGCCATCAACTCCGGATGCCGCTTAAGGTCAACGTAAGCAAACTTTCCCGCCGGATGTTTCCACGGAAAATCCAGCACCGGATCGTCCCGCCCCAGTTCGATCGAGAAATCAGCGTCCATCAGAAGGTATCCATTAGAACCGGCGCAGGAAGTTCACAATCTCGTGTTCCGCCCAATAACCGTCGTCATCACTACCATCTGCGTCCTTCTCCGCCCCAGCGGACGATTTCGCGGGCGAAACTACAGGTTGTCCGATAAACGCGCAATGTCCGCCATCGTTCGTCTCGACAAAGCTGATGTTGTGGTTCGACGATATTTTCCGTCGTGTCTCCGCCGTAATGCGAATGAACGGATCATTCGCCGCGTACAAGATCAATGTCGGCACCGCGATCCGGTCGACCACGTGCGCCGCCGAAGCTCGGTCATAGTAATCGTCCACGCCCGCGAAGCCGCAATAGTAAGCCGTCACTTTGTCATCAAACTCGCGCAAGCTTCGGAGGCCACGCAGGCGGCTGACGTCGAAGTGGTCAGGAAAGAGCCGCGCCTTCTGCAGCATTCGCCGGTGTAGCGCCCACAAAAAGTAGGTTTCGTAAATTCGATTCGCCGGTTGGTGCAGCGTGTCCGCCGAGTTCGCCAGATCAATCGCCGGGCAACACGTCGCAACGGCGCGAAATTGCGGCGGCGCTTGCGATCCCCACTCCCCAGCCAACTTCAGCACGATGTTACCGCCCATCGAGAATCCAACCAGCACCAGCCGTGAAACGCCGTCGCGCGCGATGACCTCGCGTGCCACCACCGCGACGTCATTCGACAATCCAGAGTGATAGAGCACCGGTGCGAGCGCGTCCGTGCCGCCGCAGTTGCGCTGGTTGTAGCGGACCACATTCATTCCCGCGGCCAGCGCCTTCTTGGTGATGCCGAGCACGTACTGCGACTCGCTCGACCCTTCGAGTCCGTGAACGATAATCAGGGTCAGTGCGCGTGTTCGATCCGCCTGCCAGTGGCAGTGACAAAGCACCTTGACGCCGGGCTCCACTTCGATCAACCGCTCCTCGGACGCAGGCAGATCAAGGCGTCGCGGAATCAAAAAGCTGGCAACCGTCTGCACGTGTCCGCCGCGCAACCAGCGACGTGGTCTGAAGGGAAGCGTTTCACCGGGTGTTTGCGAAGTACCCACACTTTGATTTTAAATAGAAGCCAGCAATTTTCTTCGTGGAGTGTTCTTCATGCCCATTTTTGAGTACGTCTGCAAGGAATGCCAGCACGAATTCGAGGCTATTGTCTTCGGCCAACAAAAAGCCGAGTGCCCGAAGTGCCAGAGCAAGAAACTGGAGCCGCAGCTCTCGGTATTCGCCGTAGCGGCGAAAAGTGGAGCAGGGACCCAGCCGTCGTTCTCGGCGGGCTCGCCGGGGCCCTGCGGATCGTGTGGCGACGCACGCGGACCGGGCGCCTGCTCGCTGAGAGACCTCGACTAAGTCCTTTGTTTGCGTGCGAAAGTGTTTCACACGAAACACATGCGCGTTTTATAGTATCTATCAGCGATTCAACGACCACGACCTTTCCTTCGCCTATTTCCGCGTTAGTGCAACGTGACTTCGGGAACTCTTTGTCATGTAACTGATGTGACGTTTCGCTTAGAAGCATTCGTGGTTATGATCCCGCTTGAAATCGTTAGAGCGGTATTCGGAAAGTAAATGGATCGGCGCAGCGAGCGACGTTTGAATCTGGAGTTGACGGTACGCATCTGGGGAGTGGACAGGATGGTGCGCCCTTTCGCGGAACTCGTCCGGGTCCGGAACATCAGCAACGATGGAGCAGTTCTAATCGGCGTGCACTCGAAGGTCCAGACCGGAGAATTGCTGGACGTGCAACTCGGCGAGTCGCGGGCGCAGTTTCGCATTGTTTGGATCAATCTTTCGGGCGAGGCCGGCATACAGGCTCTGACATCTGAGCCTCCCATCTTGGGGATCGGCCTCCCCAAAGTTTATGAAGTGGTGGGGACCGGATAGGCCTACGCCGAACGGCACTCCATCGGCCAACTAACGTGGATTCACGTGGCCGGTTCCCACTTTTTCTTCAGCAAGAAATCTGGCAAACACTTCATTGGATAGGAGACGTCCTCGGGCGGTGAGCCGCAAGGTTGCGCCGTGCCGCTCGAGCAGACGTTCCTCCAAGCTTTGCTCGATCGCCGCTTCCCGGACGGCAGCCATCTCTCGGTCGGGTTCTTGAGGAAGCCCTTCAATCTCGATGCCACGGTTGAGGCGCAGACCGAGGAAAAAGCCCTCTTCTATTGCTGCCCGCGCGCTGACCGGCGTCACGGTGCGCGGCGCGCGATTCATGTAGGACTCGAGTGAGTCGGGAGTTGCGAAGCGGACGGCCTGGCAGTCGTCACCCTGTTGATGATCCTCATTGTGACATTCCGCGACAAGCATGGAGTGCGCATCGACGCCGAAGCCCATGTAGGGCTGACGCGTCCAATACTTCAAGTTATGGCGCGACTCGTTACTTCTCAACCGGCTGACGCACAAGGGCGCGACGGCGCGCGCAAAATTGGAAATTTCGTACTGCACAATGCCGGCTGCACCTAACATTTCGCATGCCTGCTGGTAGAAATCCGCGGTCGCGTCCTCGTTTGGAACAAAGTGGGCGTGGTAACGTACGCCTCCGGCGATCAGTTCCCTGCCCAGGCGCGAACCCTCATCCACTTCGAGCATGTAAACGCTGGCGTGCGGAACACCCGTCGCAATCATCTCCGACACCGAATAGGCCCAGCTATCGGCTGTCTGGTGCGGCAACCCGGCGATCATGTCGATGTTGATGTTGTCGAGGCCAGACTCTCGCAGACGGCCGATCTCCTCGAGAACGGCGCTGCGTTTGTGCAGCCGCCCGACAGACTGCGCCTCCTGATCGACGAAGGACTGCACGCCCAGGCTCACCCGGTTCACGCCGCACTGCAACAAGGTTTCGATCAGAGCGCGTGTAAGCGTGCCCGGAGCACATTCGACCGTGATCTCGGCATCGGGCGTTATCGCAAAGTGATTGCGCACGGCGGCGAACAGACGCAGCAACTGCACGGCCTCGAGGAGGGATGGGGTTCCCCCACCGAGATAGATAGAATCGGCATTTTCTTCGAGCACACAGCCTAGGTCCGCCGCAAGCTGGCGCGAGTTGGTGATATCTTCGAGCAGGCGGGCAACGTAGTTTTCGTACGCGGACTTCGAAAACACATCGGAGGCGAAATTGCAGTAGCTGCACTTGGTCCGGCAGAAGGGGACGGAGATGTAAAGGCCAAGCGGCATGCTATTGATTCTGCTGTTGTTCATTCTATGAGATGCACCCGGACGGAGGGTGGCTTAAAATAGAGGATCGGGTGCCCGCTAAGACAGGCGCAGCGGATCAGAGGTGGACTATGAATAGCTCAAACATGGATAACGCAAACGTGAGCAACGACTCGATTGAACGTTTGTGCAACTACTGTGGCAAGACTTTTTCCGCCTTCCTTCACGAAATGGCCGACCAGAATGCCAAGGTTGTATGCCCTGATTGCCGAAAGAGCCCTGACTGCAAGCCGCCGAAGACCGCCAAGACCGTTGCGGGAATGCGGTCCACCAACAAGACTGTTTAGAGTGATCGATTTAGTGTGATTCCGTATTTTGATCTCTTGCTCGACCGATGGCCTCCAATCAGGAAGAAGAGGTATTAGGCAAAGCGTACGACGGCCGGCTGATGCGGCGGCTGCTTACCTATCTGCGTCCTTACAAATTGCACGTGGTGGTCGCGCTCGGAGCGATCATCCTGAAGTCGGGCCTCGACGTGCTGGGCCCTTTCCTCACCAAGATTGCCATCGATAAATACCTGGCCAAGTCGCCCAACTCGCACTCATGGATTGGCGACCGGCTGAGCCGCGCTCCGCTGACCGGCATCGCGCAGATTGGCGGCCTGTACGTCGGGATTCTTGTCCTTACCTTCGCGCTGGAGTTCGTCCAGACCTACCTGATGCAGTGGACGGGACAGAAGGTGATGTTCGACTTGCGCCGGCAGATTTTCCGCCACTTGCAGCATATTCACGTCGGCTTTTTCGACAAGAATCCGGTCGGGCGACTGGTGACGCGCGTGACCACCGATGTGGACGCGCTGAATGAAATGTTTACGGCGGGCGTGGTGTCCATTTTTGAAGACGTCTTCGTACTGGCTGGCATTATCGTCATCATGATGGAGATGAACTGGAAGCTGGCACTCATCACTTTTGCCGTGCTTCCGCTGATCATTTACGCGACCAAGATTTTTCGCGACAAGGTGCGCGATTCCTACCGCCGTATCCGCACGGCAATCGCCCGGATTAATTCCTTCTTGCAGGAAGCGGTCTCGGGAATGCTGGTGCTGCAGCTCTTCAATCGCGAGAAGCGCGCCTTCAACAAATTCTCCGACATCAACGCCTCCCACATGGAGGCGTTTAAAGACGCCATCATGGCCTACTCGGTTTACTACCCGGTGGTCGAAATACTGGCGTCGATTGCGGTCGCCAGCATCATCTGGTTCGGCGGGAATGGGATCCTCCAAAACGTGAGCGTCTCCAGCGTGGCCATCGGATTTTCCAGGAAGAGTCTGCTCACCTTTCACATCGTGAGCAGCGTAATGACGATCGGCGTGCTGGTTGCCTTCATGCAGTACGCGCAGCGATTCTTCCGTCCGATTCAGGATCTGAGCGAGAAGTACAACATCCTGCAATCGGCGATGGCAGCAGGCGAGCGCGTGTTCAAGCTGCTGGACACTAAGATTGAGGTGACCTCACCGGCAGTCGCGAAGCAACCGCAGGGGCCGGGGCGGATTGAATTCGACCACGTATGGTTCGCGTACAACGTTCCCGGACAAGCCGGTGGAGAGACGGGCGTCCTCGCCCTTCCAGAGGGCGCTACCGGACGGCCGGGGACGCCCGTCTCTCCACAAACAATGCTTCAGCCAACTAGCGATCCCGACTGGGTCTTGCTCGACGTTAACTTCGTGCTGGAGCCGGGCGAGACCATCGCCGTAGTCGGGCACACCGGTGCAGGCAAGACCACTCTGATCTCTCTGCTGATGCGTTTCTACGACGTGCAGCGCGGTGCGATTCGCATCGACGGCGTGGATATCAAAGAGATGAATCTCGACAACCTGCGCAGTCGCTTCGGCGTTGTCTTGCAGGATCCGTTTCTGTTCAGCGGCACGGTGGCGGGCAACATCCGCCTGGGGACGGCGCGCATTCAGGATCAAGACGTGGAGCAGGCCGCCGAGGACGTTAACCTGGCCGAGTTCATCCGAACCTTGCCAGGGGGATTCAAAGAGGAAGTGCGAGAGCGCGGCTCGACGCTCTCGACCGGACAGAAGCAGCTGATCAGCTTCGCGCGCGCGCTGGCGCACAATCCGAAGATTCTGATTCTCGACGAAGCCACTTCGAGTGTGGATACGGAGACCGAATTCCGCGTGCGCGACGCGCTCAACCGCATGGTGGAAGGCCGAACGGCGCTGATCATCGCCCACCGGCTCTCCACCATCCAGCGCGCCGACAAGATCATCGTGATGCACAAAGGCAAGGTCCGCGAAATGGGATCGCACCAGCACCTGCTGGCCCAGCGCGGCATTTACTACAAGCTCTATCAACTGCAGTATAAGGATCAGGAGATCGCGCCCTCGCCCGCTAACGCCGACGACTAGTCTGGAAGCAATCGGCCCATGTACGCGAGGCAGCCCAGAGAAGCGCGCCTCGCGTGGGTTACCGTTGCACTCCGGTCCGCCACAGAGACCCCGTCAACCGCCTGCATATCTTTCCGGGCGGCGTTGTTACGTCGATGCTCCCTTACAATTGCAGCGTGCGAATTCTCATCTCCGCCGGTGAAGCCTCGGGAGAAATGTATGGCGAGCAATTGATGGAGGCGCTGCGCCGCCGCTTTGCGGATACCGCTGGTGTGGTGACGGGGCTCCGCCCCGTCCCGGCAGGGCAAAGCCCCGCCACCACACAGGCCCTGCAGCTTGAATTCTTTGGTGCGGGCGGGGAGCGTATGCGGGCCGCCGGGTGCGACATTGTGGTCGACGCCAAAGAACTGGCTGTCGTCGGCATCACCGAGATTCTCAGCCGTCTGCCGAAGATTCTTGAGCTCTATCGGAAATTGATTCGATCAGCCGACGAAAAACGCCCGGCGCTCGCCGTCGTCATCGACTCGCCGGCTTTCAACTGGCGGGTGGCGCGGCAAATGCGCAAGCGCGGCATTGCTGTGGTTTACTACGTCTGCCCGCAGTTCTGGGCCTGGCGGCAAGGACGCGTCAGGCTGCTGCGCAAATACGTCGACAAGGCGTTGGTGATTTTCCCCTTCGAAGAAAAGTTCTATCGCGATCGCGGAGTAGACGCAACGTTCGTCGGCCATCCGCTGGCCGATTTGCCCGCGCCTGCGATTACTCGCGAAGCTTACGCGGCCGAAAATCGCCTCGATGCCGCTAAGCAATGGATCACGCTGATGCCGGGCAGTCGCCGCAAAGAAGTGCGCATGAACCTGCCCACGATTCTTGAGGCAACGGATCGCCTGGAGAACGATCGTCAGAAGAATCTGCTCGGAAAAGATCGACCGCCCGCCTGTTTTGAATTTCTGCTCCCGGTCGCACGCACACTGGACCCTACATTTCTTCGGAAATTGATCGGAGCGCCACACACACGGACGCGGCACGCCGCGCCTCTACCCAACATTCACTTGGTTCCTGAGGCTTTGCCAGCGCTCTTTCACTCGCGCGCCGCGGTCGTGGCCAGCGGCACGGCCACGGTCGAAGCCGCTGTCATGGGCGTTCCATTTGTCATGGTGTACCGCGTGTCCCGGCTGACGTACGCGCTGGGCAAGCCGCGCGTGAGGGTTCCTTACTTTGCCATGGTCAACCTGATCGCGGGGCAGGAGATCGTCCCGGAGTTGGTGCAGCACAGATTCACCGCGCAAAACATCGTCACCGAGCTGAACAAGATCATCCCCGGCGGCGAGCCGCGGACGCATATGATCGAACGCCTGGCGGCGGTCAAAGCAAGATTGAAGCAAGGAAGCGATTCGACCGCCCACCCTTCAGACATCGCCGCGGAGATCATTTTGCAGATGTTGCGTTAATTTGCCTTCGAATCAGAGCGACGATTGGTGAAGCGATGAGCGTCCTCGCCTGTCCAAGCTCAGCGCCTTGTGACAAAGTTTTGACTAAACAAATTTTGCCAACCCTTGTGGTCACAGCATCTTTTGCGTGAAAATTAACATCTTAGAAATTGTAGCCCTGCCAGGAGACCCTACTTGAAGCTCTGCCACTCTCGACCGGCGCGCCGGGCGCACGGTTCAACGGTTGTCGTTTTCCTGGTCTTTTTTCTTGCCTTGGTCGCGAACCGGTCGGCGCTGGCCGCCGAGAAGACGCGCCTCCGCGTGGACGACTACCAGATCAACGTCGAACTCCTGCCGCAGACTCACAAGCTCACCGCGCGCGCCACGGTCAAGGTCACGGCGCTTGAAGACCTCCACGTTGCGACGTTTCAGTTGAACGACGCCCTCCGCATCACCAAACTCACGGACGCGAGCAACAAGCCACTCACGCCCGAGCGCAATACGCAAGAGTCAACCGTGCGCTTCGCGCTCAACAGCGACCTCGCAAAAGATACGTCCACCACCTTCACCTTCGAATACGAAGGCACGCTGGAAAGCGCCGACGAGAGCCCGGTGGAGGGATTGAAGCTCGCGCACATCGGCCCAGAGACCAGCTACTTGCTCTATTCTGGACTGTGGTTTCCGGTTGCGGGATACGGCATAAACCGCTTCACTTCGACGATCAGCGTTACCGTCCCAGCGCACATGGTAGTGATCGGCAGCGGGAAGGAATCTTCCGCGGTGGGAGCAGCCGTCGCGAAAAAGCCCGCGACTACGATTGCGAACTCCAAGACCTTCACATTCACGTGGGATAAGCCAAGCTTTCCGGGCACGATCATTGCCGGCGCATTCCAGGAATTCAAGAGCGAGGAAGCGGGCCTCGACCTGCACGTGTTTCTCAAGCCTAACAAACAGGAACTGGGCACGGAATACGCATCGACCGCGGTCAAAGCCTACACCTACTTCGTCACCCAGTATGGAGTCGCACTTTCGACACGGTTAAAGATCGTGGAAATCCCTGATGACACCGTGCCTTCAGCGTGGGCACCCGAAATCGCGGCGCTTTCGAGCCGCGCCATCACGGAAAAGACCAACTACCGGTTGCTATCCAATACGATTGCCCATCAGTGGTGGGGCGTCTCGGTGAGTCCGGCTACGAAAGACGACTGGTGGATCAGCGACGGCTTCTCGCGCTACTCCGAAGCTCGCTATGTAGAGAGCGCGGCAGGTGAAGCGGGGCTCGAGGAAATGGTCAAGGAAATGTCGGTGGGCGCGCTAGCGTATGACAGCGTGCCGCTTTCGAGCGCTAACAAGCTGGACTATTTTTCTCCCGAATTTCAGTCGCTGGTGACCGACAAGGGCGCCATGATCCTGCATATGCTGCGCTGGGTGGTCGGCGAGAAAGATTATTTGAAGATCATGCGCGACTTCGCCACCAAGTATGCGGGCAAATCCGCCAGCACTGACGATTTCCGCGAACTCAGCGAGCAGGTGTCTGAACAAAAACTCACATGGTTCTACTCCCAATGGATGGATTCGACCAGCGCCCCTGAGTTCAAGGCCAAGTACACAATCTACCGGCTGGGTAACAACAAGGGCTTCCGGATCGTCGGGGCAATCTCGCAGGATCTCGACCTGTTCCGCATGCCGGTAAATTTGAAAATCGATACCGATGGAAAAACTGAAGAAAAGCGCATTGAGGTGGTGGGCACCGATTCCCCGTTTTCGGTGGAAACCTTTGGACGCCCGCGGCGGATCGCGGTTGATCCCGAAAACCGTGTACTGACCAACTCCAAGGACATCAAACTGCGTTCCTCCATCGTGCGCGGACAGGGTCTGATCCAGCAAGGCGACCTGGCAGGAGCGCTCAGCGAATTCAATAAAGCGCTCGAAGTCAACAAGAACAGCTCGTACGCTCACTATCGGATCGCCGAAGTGTTTTACATGCAAAGGAATTATCAGGCGTCGGCGAACGCCTACCGTGAATCGCTGAATGGCGACGGAGAGCCGCGATGGACCGAAGTTTGGAGCCACTTGCAGCTGGGGAAGATTTTTGATGTAACCGGCCAGCGCGAACGCGCCGTCAATGAATACCGCCAGGCCATCCAGACCAACGACAATACCCAGGGCGCTCTCGACGAAGCGCGCAAATACATGCAAAAGCCTTACGAGCGGGAAAAGGGAAACTAAGCAGGAAAAAAGCGGACCCGTACCACCAGGCGAATAGCGCTACGGGCCAAGAGGGAACGATTCAGAATATAAGGCAGATTTCTATGAATTTCAAGTAAGTTTATAGACTTTATCTTAAGAATTGCATTTTCTTGCATCACGTACTTGCTAACCTCCGCACCGCTCCGGTCAGGCTTTCACTCCATCAAATCCCTTGCGCCGTTGCTCGCTGTATCGGTGGAGAGCATCCTCGATGATGGGGTACGCCTTGGATGCCGGCTGGATTTCGTCCACTTCGACCGACTTGCCCTCCAGCTGTTTGTAGTCCTGAAAAAAGCGCCGCAGCATGATCAACCGGTGCGGCGGCATTTCCGCCGCTTCGCGGTAGGCATTGAACTCCGGGTCTTCGGTGGCGATGGCAATGATCTTGTGATCCTTCTTCCCAGAATCGATCATGGTCATGAGCCCAATGGCACGCGCGTGGATGATGGTCAGCGGAACCACGGTTTCCTGGCACAGCACCAGAACATCGAGCGGGTCGTCGTCTTCGGCAAGCGTCTGCGGAATGAAGCCATAGTTCGCGGGATAGTAAACCGCCGAGTACAAGATGCGGTCGAGCTTGATCAGGCCGCTGGTCTTGTCCAGTTCGTACTTCACGCTGGAGCCGAAGGGAATCTCGATGACGGTGTTGAACTCCTGCGGCAACTTGCTGCCGGGAGTTACATCGTGCCAGGGATGGATCATGGAATCAGACCTGCCTCTGTGATTTCGCACATGACGCTGAAAGGATTGTAAATGCAGTGCGATGGGGGTGTGGCGCGGACACTCTTGTCCTCGAACCTGTGAGTCTTGACCCGAACTCAGCCGACGCGTAGAGTTTTCAAGCAGGGGTGGGGTTTTTCAATGTCGAGCGAAACCAGCAAGTATCTTAAATTTGGTTCGGTAACGGTATTGATTCTTCTATCGCTTGGCTACCTTGCCTATACCGGCGTGCAGGAAAGCAAGAGCTACTACGTCACCATCAAAGAATTGAACGGCATGGGGAACGAGGCTTATTCCAAGCGTCTGCGGGTCGCCGGAAACGTGGTGCCGGGTTCGATCAAGCGCTCCGGAACCCGTGTGGATTTCATGCTGCAGGAAAATGACCTCACGCTGCCCGTTTCCTATACCGGGACCGAAGCTCCTCCCGACACTTTTAAGGACGACTCGCAAGCCCTGGCCGATGGCAGTTTCGGACGCGACGGCGTTTTCCACGCCAAACAGTTGCAGGCCAAGTGCGCGTCAAAGTACGCGCCGCAGCCCGGGGCCACTCCAGCGGCTGAGCCCGGCAAGAGCATGTCGCAGAACCGGAATTCCGGGCAGACCGGGATGGCGAATTAAGTTTCGTATCAGGGCGTCGCTTTAGCGATGCCGTAAGTTCCTTAAATTCAATTGCCCCTTAAGGGGCTGGCGTTTTGGCACGCCTGAAGGCGTTCCCTGGTACGAGTCTCAATTGCATCAGCCTCTTATTGCTTTGACTGAAACCGCCCCCGCGCCCGTCCCCGTCATTACCGTCTCGAACCTGATCAAGCAGTTTGGCCGTATTGCCGCGCTGCGCGGCGTGACTGCGGAATTTTCCGGCGGCAAGCTCTATGCCATTCTCGGCGATAACGGCGCCGGCAAGACGACACTGCTGCGCACTCTCGCCGGGCTCAACCAGCCCTCGAGTGGCGAGGTTACGATTCTCGGCGCCCACAAGTTTCAGGATATCTGCCAACAGGTGGGCTACATGGCGCATCCTTCCCTGCTCTATGACGAAATGGGTGGAATGGAAAACCTGGAGTACTTTGCCCGGCTGTACGGCAGCACCAGCCGCGCACGCTGCGCGGAGGTCATCCGTTCGGTCGGCCTCGATCCCGATCTCGTCCGCCCCGTGGGCCAGTATTCGCAAGGCATGCGGCAGCGGATGTCCTTGGCGCGGGCTTTATTAAACGACCCCAAAATCCTTTTGCTCGATGAGCCCTTCTCGAATGTGGATCTTCATTCCGCAACGGAAATGGTCCGTCTGCTGGCCCACACCCGCGATCAGGGCAAGACACTATTCATCGTCACTCATCAGGCGTCGTTGCTTCAGGGCGCGGCCGACGAGTTCGTCTGGATGGAATTCGGCAAGATTGTCGGGCGCACGCGCGAACTGAAATGGCCGGAGATTTCGGGAGAGATTTCGGAAGAGGGTTCGGGGGAGAACGCACCATGATCCCACCCACTGGGAGCGCGCCCACCGGCATCACCCGCGTCACGTTGCTCAAAGACCTGCGCCTCGAGTGGAGATCGAAGGACGCCGTCAACTCCATGCTGTTTTTCTCTCTGCTGGTGGTGGTGGTGTTCAGTTTTTCGTTCGATCCGAGCGCCGAAGAATCGCGCCAGATCGCCGGTGGCCTGGTCTGGGTGGCATTCCTGTTCGCGGCGGTCGTGGCACTAAACCAGACCTGGGCGCGGGAGATTCGCAACCAGGTCCTCGACGCCTACCGCGTCTCCCCCGCCCCAGCGAACTCGCTGTTCATGGCTAAGACTTTGGGTAATTTTATTTTCGTAAGCGTGCTGGAATCGCTGATGACTCCGTTGTTTATCGTGTTCTACCGCCTGCGCTCTCTCGGCCCGGCATGGCAGTTGCTGCTGGTCGCAATGTTCGGGACCTGGGCGTTGGTCGTGAACGGAACTTTTTTCGCCGCCATGTCCCTGCGGACGCGCAGCCGCGAGATCATGCTTCCGCTGTTATTATTCCCGATTTCGATCCCCGCTCTCCTCGCCATGGTGCAAGCCACGACTGCCATACTGAACGGCGAAGGCGCGCGCTTCTGGGTCGTGTTGCTTGCAACCTATGATCTGGTGTTTACTACGGTGTGTCTGCTTCTGTTTGAAACCGTCTTGAATGCAGAGTGAGAATCATTGAAGCATTGAGAGATTGAGTCATTGAATCTTTAACACCTCGACGGCTCGATTCGATGTTTCAATGGCTCAATCGATAAATGACTGAATGATTGAATGAAGAAACTCTTCCCCGTCCTCGGCGTCCTGACCGCGATCCTGTTGAGCTATGCGTTGTACATGGCCCTGATCGGCGCTCCCACCGAACGGACCATGGGCAATGTGCAGCGGATTTTTTACTACCACGTGCCTTCGGCCCTGATTGGATTCATGCTCTTCTTCATCAACTTCGGAGCATCGGTCTTCTATCTGATCAAGCGCAAGCCTGCCGCCGATATCGTCGCGCTGGTCAGTGCCGAGGTCGGCGTCGTTTTCTTAACCGTCAACCTGGTCACGGGCCCGATCTGGGCGCGTCCGGTCTGGGGCATCTGGTGGACCTGGGACATGCGCCTGACCTCGACCTTGGTGTTGTGGCTCATTTACGTGAGCTATCTTTTTCTGCGCCGCTTCTCCTCCAGCGGGGAGACACCCATGCTCGCCGCCGCCCTTGCCGTTCTCGGCGCGCTCTGTGTGCCCTTCGTTTATTTTTCGATCTGGTTTTTCCGCACCCAGCACCCGCAGCCGGTGATGGGCGGAGGCGGCTCCATTGATCCCCGCATGCGGCACGTGCTGCTCCTCAACTGGTTCGCCTTTTCCTGCTTTGCTTTTCTGGTTTGCTGGTCGCGCTATCGCCTGGAAAGATTGCAGCGCGACGTCGACCGGGCCCACGCCATGGAATCGCTGATGGACCCTCGCGGGAGTGTGCGATGAGCGGGAACGGATACCTTTTTGCGGCCTACGCCGTCACTTGGATCATCCACATCACCTATCTGGGGACGATCGTCCGCCGCTACGCGCGCCTGCAGCGGGAGATTGAGGAATTGAAAAAACCGGGTGTCAGGCATTAGGCGTCAGACCTCGGGGTTAAGCCTGGGGTTTCGTCACAAAATGTTTTTCCAGAAACCTGAGACCTGACACCTGAGACCTTTTTCTTTGCAACCATTTGTCCCTCTTTCGGCTTCTCACTATGCGGCCCGTGCTGTCTGTCCCGCTTGACAGCGTATCTGTTGGATGTAAAAGTATTTATTTGGTTCAAACCCAGTTCTGGTGACAGGTACGCATCCGCTTCCTCAGGGTGTCGAGGGGCAGCGGCTTTTGTGTGCCATTCTTGTTCTCACCCCACGAAATTGGGAAATTGGAGGAGCTTCGTGAATCGGAATTACCCCGTGTCGGTAGGAGGTTCGGTGAGACGTTCGGTGACAGCCAGAAGGACGGGACAGACACGAAGTTGGGTGAAGGTGGTGTTTCTGGGGACGGCGATGCTGGCTGCCGCGGCCGTCGTGTTCCATTTTGGAAGCGCAGTACATGCCGCCAAAGCCGGCGGCTTGCCGCCAAACGCCCATACCACGCTTTCTTCGAAGGCGATCTCGATACCGCTGTTCTTCGAGCCGAACCAGGGTCAAACCGCTCCTCAGGTCAAGTTTCTCGCCCACGGCGCCGGCTACGGCCTGTTTCTGACCGCCGACGAAGCGGTGCTCCAACTTCAGCACACAGCAGTCAGCACTCAGCATTCAGCGCCCGGCTCTCAGCTCTCGGCTCCTAGCTCTCAGCCTGCGTCCAGTGCCGTGATTCGGATGCGGCTTGAAGGGGCCAATCCTTCGGCCAGCGTTTCGGGCGCTTCGCCTCTGCCAGGGAAAAGCAGCTACTATATTGGGAGCGATCGTTCCAAGTGGCGTCGTGACATTCCGCAGTTTGCCCGCGTGGATTATCAAGCGGTTTATCCCGGCGTCGATCTGGTTTACTACGGCAAACAGGGACAGCTCGAATATGACTTTCACGTCGCTCCGGCCGCGGACCCGAGCCAGATTGCGTTGAGCTTCACCGGTGCTTCCGCCCGCATAGTTCCTGGAAATGATGCGAGCGCGCCAGGCGATCTCGTCCTCGCCACCGCCGATGGAGAGGTACGCTTCCACGCGCCTCGCGTCTACCAACCCGCCGCAGCCCAAACCGGAGAATCGTCGGGAAGTGCATCGGGCAAGAACGAGAAAACAATCGCGGGAGCTTTCCGCCAGCTCGCCGGCAATAGGATCGGCTTCACCATCGGAGACTACGACCACAGCCGCGAACTGGTCATCGACCCGATCCTCAGCTATTCCACCTACCTCGGCGGCAGCGGAACCGAGGGTTTGGTGCAAGTCGCGGTCGATAGCGCCTTGAATATTTATGTCGCGGGATCAACCAACTCAGCGGACTTTCCGGTTATCTCCGGCGCGATCCAGCCCTGCCTCGGCAATCCTGGATTTATACCAACCCCGACCTCGCCCTGCCCGGCCAGCACAGCGCAGAACATATTCATTTCCAAGATCCAACCGGCAAACTTCGGTACGGGCACGCCTGAGTTGGTGTATTCGACCTATCTGGGCGGTTCGGGAACTGACAGCCTCGCAGGAATCGCGGTCGATGCGAAGAACGACATCTACGTTGCCGGTACGACCAGTTCTACCAACTTCCCCACCACCAGCAACGCTTTCCAACAAAGCCCTCAGACCGGCACCCACGGATTCCTCAGTGTGATAGGCGCGACCTACACCTCCACCAGCCCCCCGGTGCTGGTTTACAATCTCTCCTATTCCACCTATCTCGCCGGCAATGGTGCCGATCAAGTCACCGGGCTTGCGATCGACACCAGCAATCAATTCGCGTATGTCACCGGCAACACGACTTCCAACAACTTCGCCAGCAACAGTCTGCCGTTCCCCGCGAACCCCAACAACGCCTATCAGTTGGGGTCAACAAATGCTCCACCGAACCCTCCCGACTACCCCCAGTTCTTCGCCACTAAGATCAACACCACCGGCAGCGGTATCTTTAGCCTTATCTACTCCACATACTTCGGTGGCGGAAACCCTGCTTCTGGCGCAATTGCCCAGGGCGGCGGCATTGCCGTGGATTCCTCCGGCAACATGTACATCACCGGCACGACCAACATGCTTTCCGTGCCGGGGCCGAACCCCGGCGAGGTACCGTTTCCGCTCCTCAATGCGCAGCAGGCCTGCCTCAATATGCCCCCCGGGACCACCTCTTGTACGAGCTTGATCCCCTATACGGACGCTTACGTTGCCAAGATCAACCCACAGAACTCGGGCCAGAACTCGCTCGTCTACTCCACCTATGTAGGCGCGGAGAATCAAGATACCGGCGTCGCCATCGCCGTGGACTCCGCCAGCAACGCCTACGTCACCGGAGGGACCTTCTCGTTGGGCTGGGTATGTAGCTGCTCGGAATTTCAGCCGGCGCATGGCGGGGACAACAATATGAATAGTGACGCCTACTTCGCCAAAATCGGCGGCCAGACCGGATCGGTGTATCCCTTAACCTACTTCACCTATTTGGGCGGCAGCGGCAACGACGTGGGCAATGCCATCCAGGTGGATTCGTCGCAGGCGGCTCATGTGGCGGGTACTACCGCGTCTCCGGACCTGCCTGTGACTCAAAATGCCCTTCAGGGATACGGCGGTAACGGCGATGCTTTCGTCGCGCTGATTTCTACCTCGGGGGCTGCCGGCGATTACCTGACTTATCTGGGCGGCAGCCAGCAGGATCAGGGCACCGGAATCGCACTCGACATCTACGGGTCAGCCTACGTGGGCGGCAACACCCAATCGTCGAATTTCCCGGTTACTCCAACTGGATATCAGACGACATTGCCCGGGCCGCAGGCGGCGTTCGTCAGCAAGATCGGCGCCGTCAGCACACTGGTCGTGACGCAAGATAATTCCAGTCCATCGCCCAGCCCGGTCGCGGCCGGAACTCAGGTCGCATTTACCTTCGATATCACCAACTCCACCGTAAACGGCCCTGGGACCGACCCGGCAACTCTCCTGATTTTTAACGCCGTGGTACCTACCACCGGAAATGCAACCAGCCCCACAGCCAAAGTCACCAGCGGCACGGGAAACTGCGCGTCAGTGCAAACAGGAGGAATAATCTCCTGCTTTATTCCGACTCTGGCGGTGAATGCCGTGGCCAAGGTCGAAGTCGACGTGACACCGTTAATTAACCCTACGCCTCCGACGCCCACCCCCACGTCGGTCGTTGTCACCGGCACCGCCAGCGCCAACGGTGGTCCATTTGTTAGCCCCACCCCGCAGTCTGCTAACGTCGTCGACTTCGGGGTTTTGGCCGCGCCCGGATACCAGGTTGTTAACGCTGGCCAGCCGGCCACGTACACCCTCAATTTTTGTCCCACTGCCGTGAGTATTCCGCTTGGAGGCTATAGTGGCACCATCACCCCAAGCCAGAGCACTTCGCCTTCGATAGTGACCTCACCCGCTCCCACCTTCGTTCCCACCAGCGTCACGCTCGCGGGGAGCGCTTGCGCAAACACCGCGCTGACCATCGCTACCGTGGCCCGCCCGGTCAGCACCAGCAGCCTGTTCCGCCCCGGCTCGTTTTACGCTGCCTGGTTCCCCATCGGCGGCCTGAGCTTGGTCGGGCTGGGTATCGGCGCCGGTCGAAGACGTCGCCGCTGGTTGTCCGGAGCCGTCCTTGGCCTAATCGCGGGCATGATCCTGCTGTTGCCGAGTTGCGGATCAGGCAGCACCAGCGCTACCACCCCCGGCGGCACGGCCGCTGGAACCTACACCATCACCGTTGTCGGCGCTGCCGCTGCGGGAGCGTCGCATAGCGCCCAAGTGACATTACGCGTGAACTAAAGGCCCGTCCTTGATGGCAAGCCTCCGCCCCGGCGGAGGCTTTTTTTTGCGACGCATTCATGGGAATCCCCCCCTAAGCCCTTGCCAACAGAGACAATCGAGTTCTTGACAATATCTCATATTGCGATATTATTATCGCGATCTGTCATATTAAGCAAATCGGACGGCCATGACGCTGGGAGAAAAAATCCGCTACCTCCGCGAGGTCGAAGGTTCCCTACGCGGCATGAATCGCCCCCTCACCCAGCAGGAGTTGATGAAGGGCATTCGGGCCGAGACGGGCAAGACCCTCAGCCAGTCGTACCTCTCGCAGATTGAAGGCGGCAAGCGTCCCCATATGACGCAATCGTCGCGCACTTTGCTGGCCCGTTTTTTTAAGGTGCATCCGGGCTTTCTAGTCGACGATCCCGAGGGCTATCACACGGAACTCGTCAGCGACTTGCGTACCACCGAAGGTCAGCTCGACGTCTGGCTCTTGCAGGGCTCGGAGCGATTCGCCAGCGACCCCGAGGTGAGCGATGTCCTGATCAAGGTGGCGCGCGACAAGGACACGCGGCGCAGCCTGCTGCTACTCGGCGAAATCCTGAATACGCCCGGACTCGCCGACCGTCTGTTTGAAGCTCTGCGGCCGGAACCAGCGCGCGGCGCCAGCGCCGCGCCCGGGAGGCGAAACATATGACTTGGAATCTGACTTGGGCTGATTTTTATTTGACCTGTTTCGCCGTCGGTTTTCTGCTCAGCGCGATTTCGTTCATCGCGGGCGGATTGCGCTGGCATCTGCATCTGCCGCACTTTCCGCACGCGGGCGAGCAAGTTGGCGCCGGACACGCACCGGTGGCGCATGGTAGCGCGGGCAACGACACGACTCCGCATGCCGGCCACCAGGCGCCGATGTCGCCGTTCAACTTCGTTACCCTGACGGCGTTTCTCGCCTGGTTCGGAGGAACCGGTTTTCTGATCACGCGCTTCTCGAGCATCTGGTTCGCGCTCGGATTGCTGATCGCCATGGCAGCCGGACTCTTCGGTGCCGTCGTCGTTTTCCTGTTCCTCACCCGCGTCCTGATTTCGCGCGAAGAGAACATGGACTCTGCCGACTACGAAATGGTCGGCGTGCTGGGACGAATCTCGATGCCGATCCGTGAAAACGGCACCGGCGAAATCATTTATTCGCAGGCCGGCACACGCCGAACCTGTGGCGCGCGCAGTGAAAGCGGCATCGCGCTGGAAAAGGGCGCCGAGATTATGGTGGCTCGTTACGAAAAAGGCATCGCGTACGTCAAGCGCTGGGAGGAAGTTAGTGCTGAGTAGCAAATAGCTTATGAGTTGTCATCCCGAGCGAAGCGAGGATTCTGCAGTTTTCCAGGAACCATCTATGCATCGTCGAATCTATCCACTCTCAACCGTTTTCCTCTGGCTGTCGCTGCCGCTGGTCGCGCTCCAGTATCGGCAGGTGTGGGACCAACTGCCAGCTCACGTGGCTACCCATTTCAACGCTGCCGGCCAACCTAACGGCTGGATGTCGCGCGGCGAAGCGGTCAACTTTGCCGTCGGGTTCATGGCATTTCTGCTGACGATCTTCACCGCCATTCTGCTCTACATCGGCCACCGTCGGATCGATTCATTTTCCTGGGCGATGCTCGGCTTCTGCGCCCTCGTGCTGGGCGTCATGGTCGGGGTAAACCGCAGTATCGTGAACTACAATCTGCATGGCACCCCGCTGCAACTGGGAGGGGCGCTGATCGCAATCCCGATCGCAGCGATCTTCCTGATCGCGATTTACATCGGATCCAGACGCGAGCCTGCGCTTCCCTCAACGGCAAATGCGGCAACCGATCTTCTCGTCGAAGAAACGCACTCTGGACGATTCGTGGCCCTGCTAATTCTGCCGGTCCTAATCGGGCCCGCGATTGCCGCGTCCCTAGTGCCAGTGCCGGCCTTCCGCCTTTCGATGGCCCTCGTCGCTCTCATCGGACTCGCGCCCATCGCGGCTGCCTGGAACGGATTCCAGTATCGCTTTCTCCGCCACGGCGTCGAGATTCGTACCCTCGGCTTCCGTTTGCGTTCGATACCCAGGCAGCAGATCCAAAGCTACGCGGCCGAGTCCTGGAACGTGACGCGCGGCTACGGCATTCGCGGCGTTGGCAGCTCTCGCGCCTACGTGTGGGGCAATAAGGTAGTTCACATTAAGACTTCGAACGGAGACATTTTTCTCGGCCACGACGATCCCGAACGCATCCTGCGGGATCTGGACCGAGTCATGAGTCACTAGCAAAAGCCAGGGTTCGACAGAACCAAGTTCGTATCAGGGCATCGCTTCAGCGATGCCGAAGAGTTTCAGAATGAAGCGCCCCTTCTAGGGGATGGGCGACGATTTTTCAGGAGGCGATATGTATTTCGGCATAGCAATTGAAATCTGGGTCATCGCGGGGCTGATGGTTTTGGCCATCTTGTTCCTGATGAGCATGCTGGCCCGCTTATACCGTAAAGCGGGACCACATGAAGCGCTGATCGTTTACGGCTTTCGCGGAACCCGCGTGGTCCAGGGACACGGCACCGTCATCTTTCCGATGGTCGAAAACTGTAAGGACCTTTCCCTCGAACTCATGTCGTTCGATGTGGCCCCGCAGCAGGATCTCTACACCAAGCAAGGCGTAGCCGTAACCGTAGAGGCCGTAGCGCAAATCAAGGTGAAGTCCGACAAAGAGTCCATCCTCACAGCGGCCGAGCAGTTCCTCACCAAAACCGATCAGGAGCGCGAAGGCCTCATTCGACTGGTGATGGAAGGCCATCTGCGTGGCATCATCGGACAGCTCACCGTGGAAGAAATCGTCAAGCAGCCCGAGATGGTCGGCGACCGCATGCGCGCCACCTGCGCCGACGACATGAACAAGATGGGCCTCGAAGTCATCTCGTTCACGATCAAAGAGGTGCGCGACAAGAACGAATACATCACCAACATGGGCAAGCCCGACGTAGCCCGCATCAAGCGCGACGCCGACGTAGCCACCGCCGAAGCCGAGCGTGACACGGCCATCAAGCGCGCCATGGCGACCCGCGAAGCGGCCGTCGCAAAAGCGCAAGCCGACCAGGAGCGCGTGCTCGCTGAAACCTTGTCGCTCGCCAAGCAGGCCGAATCGCAACGCGACCTCGAAATCAAAAAAGCGCAATACCTGGAAGTCACCAAGCGCCAGCAGGCGCAGGCCGACAAAGCCTACGACATCCAGACCAACATCATGCAGCAGCAAGTCATCGCCGAGCAGGTGAAGGTGCAGGAAGCGGAAATCAACCGGCGCGAAAAAGAACTCATCGCGACCGTGCTGAAAGCGGCCGAAATTGATCGTCAGCGCATCGAAACTCTGGCTGCGGCCGAGAAGCAGCGCCTGATCGCGGAGGCGGAAGGGCAGGCTGCGTCCATTCGCGCACAAGGTGAGGCTGAGTCCGAAATCATTTTCAAGAAGGGCGAAGCCGAAGCCAAGGCCATGAACGTGAAAGCCGA
>DATDGS010000053.1:0-3137 GCA_036521955.1 Terriglobales bacterium | reverse complement strand
TATCCCACCGGTCTCAAACCGAACCGCCGACTCATCTCATCGCTCGCCCTCAAACCCGGCAAGATATTGCCGCGATGGAACTACACCATTGCACCCAATCTGTGAGAATCTATGGAAGTTAATTTTGCGTGGACCCTAAGCAGTGGACGGACGAGATCCTCTACGCGAAATATGCTCTTTCCGCAGGTGAGGTCGCCTTTATCGAGAAGATAGTCCGCCCGATGGACCTCACCAGCGAAGCGCCTGACGAGGGAATTTTCGACGACGATGAGTAAAACCATAGAGGAGATCCTCGCGCCCAAGCCAGCCGCGAGACCCCGCATCTATACCTACTCGATTGCCGACGAGGCGCATACCGGTCTCCTCAAGGTCGGACAAACTACGCGCGACGTGAAAGAACGCGTGGCCGAGCAACTCAAGACGGCCGCCATCAAGAACTACACCATCGAGCTGGACGAATCCGCCGAGCGCGACGACGGCACCATCTTCAGCGACCATGAGGTGCGCGCGGCGCTCGTCAGAAAGACCTTCGCCAACACTGAACTGGAATGGATGCGCTGCTCGATACAGGACGTGAAGACCGTGCTCGCTGAATTGCGGACGGGCCAGCGGTTTACCGGCACGCATCACCAGAGGTTTCCGATGCGTCGCGAACAGGAGGAGGCGGTCAACAAGACCTTCGATTATTTTCGGTCGATCTGGTCTGAGGATCAGGACGCCGTCCCGCGCTTTCTCTGGAACGCCAAGATGCGCTTCGGAAAGACCTTCGCAACGTATCAACTCGCCCGCAAGCTTGGAGCCAGGCGAGTGCTGGTGGTAACCTTCAAGCCCGCCGTTGCGGACGCGTGGCAGACCGATCTCGAATCCCACGTCGATTTTGATGGCTGGCATTATCTCTCGCGCAGCTCCGACAGCGATCCCACCAAAATCGACGACGACAAGCCGGTCGTCTATTTCGGGTCCTTTCAGGATTTGCTTGGCCGCGACGCGGCGGGAAATATCAAACCGAGGAACGAATGGCTGCACGTGGTGAATTGGGACCTGGTGGCGTTTGACGAATACCACTTCGGTGCTTGGCGGGATACCGCGAAGGAACTGTTTGAGGGCGAGGACGACGCCGTTGCAAAGAAAGAGGCTAAGCTCGAGTACGGCGCCGAGCTGGAAGACGTGAACGAAGACCTTGGCGTTCTCTCGGAGCGGGAAACCGAGTTCCTGCCGATCACAACCAGGGCCTACCTCTACCTTTCCGGCACACCGTTTAGGGCACTCGCCACAGGTGAATTCATCGAAGAGCAGATCTTCAACTGGACCTACACCGACGAACAGCGCGCCAAGGAAAATTTCGCCACCAAGAACCCCGGCGAGGCGAACCCCTATGGCGCGCTCCCGCAGATGCGCCTGCTTACCTACCGAATGCCGGACGAACTGCTGACGGTCGCGAGCGCCGGGGAATTCGACGAGTTCGACCTCAACGAGTTCTTCGCCGCTACGGGCACGAAAGAGGGCGCGCAGTTCAGGCACAAGAGCGACGCACAAAAGTGGCTAGACATCATCCGAGGCCAATACGCGCCGAGGGTCGTCGAGAGCCTCAAGACGGGCACCCGCCCACCATTTCCGTATTCTGATGTGCGTCTTCTGCCGTACCTGCAGCACTCGTTCTGGTTTCTCCCAAACGTCGCGGCATGCCAAGCGATGGCGAACCTGCTGGCCGAGAAGCACAATATCTTCTGGCGCGAGTACAAGGTTGTCGTGGCGGCCGGCGCGTCGGCGGGAATTGGCCGAGAGGCTCTCCCGCCGGCGCGTAAGGCCATTGGGAGCGGGTTCACGACCAAAACTATTACGCTCTCATGCGGCAAGCTCACCACCGGCGTGACGGTGCCGCAATGGTCTTCGATCCTGATGCTGCGCAATCTGAAGAGCCCTGAAACCTACTTCCAGGCCGCATTTCGCGTGCAGTCCCCATGGTCCATCAAGAACCCGAACGGCGACAACCCGAACGAGGAAGAAATCCTCAAGCCTGTATGCTTCGCATTCGACTTTGCCCCCACGCGCGCGCTTCGTCAGCTCTCCGAATACGGCATCGGACTCTCGCCCAACGAATCCAATCCGGAGAAGGCCGTGAAAGACCTTGTGTCGTTCCTGCCGGTGCTTGCCTACGACGGCGCGAACATGACGCAGATCGACGCTGGGGACATTCTCGACACGGCGATGGCAGGCACCTCGGCCACCCTGCTGGCACGCAAGTGGGAGAGTCCGCTGCTGGTGAACGTGGACAATGACACGCTGCGCCGCATTCTTGACAATCCCGAGGCTACCGCAGCCGTAGAGCGCATTGAGGGCTGGCGCTCACTTGGCGACAACATCCTCGAGGCCATCATCAATAAGAGCGAGAAGGTCAAGGATCTCAAGAACAAGGCCAAAGATAAAGATCTGACGGAGGAACAAAAAAAGCAGCTCTCCCAGGAGGAGAAGGAATGCAAGTCCAAGCGCAAGCTCGTGCGGGAAAAACTAATCAAGTTCGCGACGCGCATCCCGGCGTTCATGTACTTAACCGATTTCCGTGAGAACACGCTGCAGGACGTGATCACTAAGCTGGAGCCGGAGTTGTTCGTGGCCGTCACTGGTCTGACGGTAAAGGATTTCCATCTTCTCGTACACCTCAAGGTCTTCAATACCGAGCAGATGAACCAGGCGGTTTTCGCGTTCCGCCGTTACGAGGACGCCTCGCTGCGGTACACGGGCATCGAGAGCCACGTGGGGCTCGCACGTTACGGGCTCTACGACACCGTAGTGGGCAGGGAATGACCGTCGAAGCTCTGGGAGTCTGGCAATCACATCAAAGCGTAGCTCCGCCGACAACGCCCCGTTACGTCCGATTTGAGGCACAGTCGCCAGCTCGTTGGAGTGGCAGACCGCCTTTTAATGCGGTGACTGCTCTGGGGGAACCACGGGCCGCTCGGAGAGGGCACTGGTCCGGCACCTACGCAGGATTGCTGTTGATAACAAATAGGGCCGTATCGGCAGTGCGCCGGCGCACGAAGATCCCGGGCGTGACGCAAGCTCGCTGCGCCGGCGCATTGCCGATACGGTCTGTTGTAGTAAGCCGCGGCACCCGGGCTATGGCGATTGAATCGGGC
>DATDGS010000052.1:0-28230 GCA_036521955.1 Terriglobales bacterium | reverse complement strand
GACCCTCCATCATGTGGAGGATGGCTGTTTGACTCCTGGTGCATTTCGAGAGTCGCGGCTTGGCCATGCCGAGCTCTTAATTTAAGGTGTTGCTTGCGGCCCGTCTGGCCGAATCTTGACCGAGCGCCCGCAGCCGTGCCCCCGAGCATCACGCAGAGGTTGGCGGGTTGCGAACTGTCAAAACATACAGGGGGGCCCACGGCGGACCTTCAACGTCCTTCCGGGTACACTGTGAGGAAATGCGCGTGGGGCTTGCTTTGCTCGGACCCCGCCGAGAAGAGTTATATCAGCGATCCCACCTCGACAATGCCTTCCTCGCCGCGTGATAGCCGCACATGCCGTGGACTCCTCCGCCGGGCGGAGTGGAGGCGGAGCAAAGGTAAATGTCGCGCGTCGATGTGGCGTAATGCTGCCAGGTCGGTCGAAACAGAAGCTGACGAAGGTCCATGGCCCCGCCTCCGATATCGCCTCCGACAAGGTTAGCGTCCATGCTCTCAAGATCGGCGGGAGAAAAGACACGCCGCGCCAGAATGCAGTCGCGAAAGCCGGGAGCGAACCGCTCAATCTGATCCTCCAGCTTTTCAAGCACGTTTACGTTGGACCCGTTCGGCACATGACAATAGGCCCACGCCGTGTGCTTGCCGGCTGGAGCCCGCGAGCTATCGAAAAGACTGGGCTGGGCCAGCAGAACGAAAGGACGCGCGGCATTCTGTCCCATTCGCACAGACTTTTCCGCCTCGGCGATCTCATCAAAGCTTCCGCCTAGGTGCACCGTCGCTGCCCGCAAACAATCGCGAGCTTTCCAGGGAATGGGCTTGTTCAGCGCGTAATCCACTTTGAAGACGCCAGCTCCGTAGCGGTACTTTCCCAGTCGCCGCTTGTAGCTGTCAGATAATCTTTGGCCGCCAACCTTGATCAGCTGTCGCGGAGTCAGATCGCAGAGAAACACGTCGTAGTTCGTCAGATCACGCTTCGTCAAATCGTGGTTCGCCAAATCATGGTTCGGCGAATCGTAGATCGCCAATGCCGCCAGGTTTTCGACCGGCGATGAAGTTTTGACTTTGCTTCCAAATGTGGAGAGAAATCCGCATAGTGCGCCTGTGAGTGACTGAGCGCCGCCGCGAGGAATAGGCCAGCCAACCGCATGTGCTGGAACTGCCATCAGGATGGCGAACGCCGCGCTCAGCGGCTCGTCGAGGCTGAGGAACGAGTGGGCGGCCAAGCCCGCGAATAGTGCCCGGGTTCGTTCGTTGCGAAACCGGCGAGCGACAGATCGGGCAGACTGCAGCGCGACCGTTCCAAACCGCGCCATCATCCAGGGATGTCGGGGTATGTAGCGAATGGGGCGCAATACCTCCGGAGCAAATTCAGTCCAGCGCTCGACGAACGGACGCATCAGCCTGTCCCATGCCGCTCCGTCTATGCCGAGGGAATCTCTGGTCTCACCGAGGTCACGTTCCAACATGATCGCTGTGCCGTCATCGAGAGGGTGCGCCAAAGGAGCTGGCGAGTGAATCCACTCCAAGCCGTGGTCGACCAAGGGCAGTGATGAGAAGAATGGCGACCCTGCGCCGAGCGGAAAGACTGCGGATCCGAAATCATGGCGAAAGCCAGGTAAAGTCAACTCCAGCGTGCGTGCAGCTCCGCCCGGTGTTGACTCCGCTTCCAGCACGTCCACCTGCAGCCCGGCCTGGGCCAGGACGATGGCTGCTGCCAGTCCATTCGGACCGGCACCGATCACGCACGCCTTACGGCTCATTGCGCACCACCCCGAGACGACCGCACTCGAAGGATCCTCCTGAAGGTCACCCGCTCATACAATATCCGCTTCCGGGGCACCCTGGGGAGTTCCGAATTGGAATCAAAGGCGGATGCCACTCAGATCGGGCCGCGATCGCGGCGCAACCGGACCGCTGCGGCGAGGAATGCCGCCGCGATTGTCAGGCCGATCCAGAGACCGGGGCTGGTCAGGAAACTACCCGGGGCGATATGCGTCATTGGGTCGCTGGGGAACACATCTGGTGATGTCGAGGCGACCGTGGGCGCGGCACCTATCAATCGGGAGCCCACCAGAGCAGCAAAATGCCAAGTGTGGAAAGCAATCTGCTCGACCCCGGCAATCGCTACCAGCGGCAAGGCGGCCCACAGAAATGTCGCCCGGCGCGGCCATCCGGATACGAGCAGCAGCCAGCAATAAATTGGCGCGGGCCAGAGCGCATGGGCCGTGAGAAGGTGGTACAGCAGCAGCCCTGACATCTGCAAAAACGATACCTTCGTCCACAAGGTCGCCGCACTCTGGCCGCTCACCAGCAGTACGGCGCTGCTCAGCAGCAGCATAAGCCACTGCATGGCGACGGTGATCGCAAAGGTCAGGAGTGGCAAAATAACAAGCGGAATGCTCGCTTTCGCAAGCACGGTGGTGACATCGGACACCGGCAGCGACTTCCAGAACAGAATGCTGCGGTCGCGGCGCTCGCTGTGCAGTGCGTCGAGACAATAAAACACACTCACGACGATACCGGTAAGCATCATTAGACCTGCCGCGAAGTCGTATGGCGCTTGAGGTTGCGCCGGATTGAGCCGCAGCGGCTTTTCCCAAATACCCGCAATCGAGCCAAGAGAGAAGCCGAACAGAGCAACTGCGGCGACGGCCAGCGGAGCAACATAAATGGAACGGTTCTCCCAAAGCTCGCGGCGGATCGACCAGTACAGGGGCCGGGTTGCGGACAACGCGGCAGGCGCGATTCGCTGCGAATCGAGGGACTGGGGCAAGGCGTTCGATTGAGTATTCATCTGGTCACTCCTTGTGCCTGGCGGGCCTGGTTGCCGGGGTTATCTCCCAACATGGCAACGAACAAGTCGGCGATGCTGGGTGTGCGCACGTCGCCGAGGGCGGCCAGTTGCTTGCGATCGAGTTTCTGATTCGCGCCGTGATCGAACATCAAATCGAACAGCAGGATGCTCCGGCCAATCACCTGGCGCTCGTGAATCGGTTGGAACACCCGCGCCGCCGCGACACGCTCGGAATGCACCATCAATTCGAGATAGCGCGACTCAAATTCCTCCATGCTGCAATTGAGTACGATGCGGCCGCGGTTGATGAACATGAGATCGGTGAGGACGTTCTGGATCTCGTCCACCTGATGGGTCGTCACGATAATCGTGCGGCTGCGATCGAAGTAGTCGTTCAGCAGGGAATCGTAGAATTGCTTGCGATAGAGGATGTCGAGGCCAAGCGTGGGCTCGTCCAGCACCAGCAACCTCGCGTCAATGGCCATGACCAGAGCGAGGTGCAGTTGGGTCACCATGCCCTTCGACAAATCCCGGATCTTGCGGTCGCGCGTGATGGTGGTCCTGGCGAGAAAGCTTTCCGCCTTCGCGCGATCGAATCGCGGATGCACACCGGCGAGATATTCGAGCAGATGCGAAACGCGCGCCCACCGCGGCAGCACCGCAACATCGGCAATGAATGAGACATCGCGCATGAGCTGATCGCGCTCGATCCAGGGGTCGCGTCCGAGCACCTTCAGTTCTCCCTCATAAGGGATGAGGCCGAGAATCGCGTTGAGTGCGGTGCTCTTGCCCGCGCCGTTCGGACCGATCAGTCCGACGATGCGGCCCTCTTCAATTTGCAGATCGAGGCCTTCGAGCGCGACGGTGGTGCCGAAGGCCTTGCGCAGACCGCGCGCTTCGATGATTGTCATTGCTTCTTCGTCTCCTCTGCAGCGTTCGACGACCCTCGGGTCGCGGCACCATCCAGCAATTCTTCCGCTTTCAGGCCGAGCCGCTGAATGGTGGCGTGGACCCGGGGCCATTCTTCCGCAAGAAACTTCTGGCGTTCTCCGCGCAGCAGCAGATCGCGCGCGCCGGCATTGATGAACATGCCGAGACCTCGCTTGCTTTCGACCAGATCCTCGTCCACCAGTTGTTGATACCCCTTTAGTACCGTGAGCGGATTGACTCGATATTCGGCCGCGACATTGCGCACGGAGGGCAGCGGATCGCCTTCCTTGAGCACGCCGTCGAGGATCATCGCGACTACACGGTCGCGAAGCTGACGATAGATCGGCTGACTGTCGTTCCACTCATGGTCCATCGGTTTTCCACTTAGCCCTTACCAGATCATACCCAGGCCTTACCAAAGATACCGCGCGCCCTCAGTTCGTCCGGCGCAGATCGAAGTGCGCGTGGATCGGCTTGTCCTGCATCATGAACGTCCAATCCTCGGTGTGATGGTTGGCGTCGATGAAGGTGAATACCGAATGGTGCATGTGGTAGTCCGCGTTCCCGCTGATGTCCTTGAACTCGAACTCGACCGTCTTACCGTCGGGCGACATTTTGCCGGTCATGCGCGGCCGGTTCCCCGCGTCGCAATAGTGAACCAGGGTGAGCTGGTCACCGTCCAGGTAAAGCATCGTGACCGGATGGTCGTACTTGGTCGCATCCAACGGCGTTCCTGCTTCCTGCATCTCGTGCACGAGGACGTTTCCCCGGGAGGTCACACGCAGCGAAAGGTGCATCGGCTTGCCACCTGACATCTCCGGCATCTCCGGGACGGTGACGGGGCCTTCCCACTCTCCCGCCAGGCTTTTCATGGTTGTGAACGACTTCTGCGCCTCGGACGGCACAGGAGCCACGGAGGGCTTCTGCGCGGCGGACTGGGCAAAAGCCATGGTGGAGACCGACATCAGAACAACGGACAGCACAAAACTAAGGGATTTCATGTTTCATTCTCCTTGAGAGTTCATTTCTTCTCTGCTCCCGGGGCTAGGGTTATTCGCTGGCGTACTCAGTTGCGAGCAATCAGCTCTCAATAACCATGCTTGCATCTACTGTTATAGTTAACTATAACACTAGGTGACATGTCAAGCTTTTTCTTGTTCTCTTACTTTGGGCCATCCAAATGGAACAAACAGGGGTATGTATCCCGATGAAAAAAGAGGAGCAGCAGCAATGCCGCAGCAACGTCTCGCTTTCGTTTTGATCTTGCCGCTCACGACCGGTCATTTTCTCCAGGCGTTCCGGGTAGCGGCACCTTCTACCTTGATCTTTGAGGCGGCGCTATCGATGTCGCGGAGGTCGTCGGGCGTAAGTTCGACTGCCGCGGCTCCGATGTTCTCTTCGAGGCGGTCTAGCTTGGTTGTGCCTGGAATCGGAAGAGCCGCTATTTGTCGAACAGCCAGAGCACCCGGCATAGCCCACTACATCATCCACGCCTACGACTATCCGCCCCTGGCGCAGAGAGCCCTGGATGCGGCGCGACGTTATGCCAAGATCGCGCCGGACTCGCCGCACGCGCTGCACATGCCGTCGCACATTTTTACCCGGCTCGGCCTGTGGCAGGAATCCATTGATTCCAATCTTGCCTCGGTGGCCTCGGCCCAGAAAAATAACGCACCCGGCAATGAGCTGCACGCCAAAGATTTACCTGATCTATGCCTATCTGCAAGGGGCCCAGGATCGCGAGGCGAAACAAGCGCTAGCCCTAATTTCTCAACAAAAAAATAAAAAGGCTGTCATTTCGTGGCATAACAGCTATAGCGAGTAGTAGTTAGGCCAACGAAGGGAGACAGCCCTATGACCACAGAGTGTAACCAAGAACCGTTTTCATTTCATCCCCTAAATCAGCGAGAAGTCCGGGGGCAGTTTGACGGCGGATCCATCACCAGTGACGCTGGGGGTTTGCTGTTGCGCGAAGTGGAGAAGCGGACGAACATCATCGGCCAATTCGCGAGCTGCTTTAGCGACTATCGGGATCCCGAACTGGTAGAACACGGGGTGGCGGAGTTGGTGGCGCAGCGGATCTACGGACTGGCTTTGGGGTACGAGGATTTGAACGATCACGAGGAGTTGCGACGCGATCCGCTGTTGGCGGTGTTGGTCGAGAAGGAGGATGTGACGGGGAAAGATCGGCGGCGGGTGCGCGATCAGGGCACCGCCCTGGCGGGCAAGAGCACGCTGAACCGTATGGAACTGGGGGCGGCGAAGTTGGGGGAACAGGAGCGCTATAAGAAGATCATTCTGGACGAGGGCGCCGTCGATCGGATGCTGGTGGATATTTTTCTGCAAGCGCAGGGCGAAGCCCGGCAAGAGATCGTGTTGGATTTGGATAGCACGGACATTCCCTTGCACGGGGAGCAAGAAGAGCGGTTCTTCCACGGCTACTACGGGCATTACTGTTATCTGCCGTTGTACATCGTCTGTGGCGAGTACGTGTTGTGCGCCCGCTTGCGGCCGTCCAATATCGATGGAGCCGAAGGCAGTGTGGCGGAGTTGGAGCGCATTGTGGCGCAGATCCGGCAAGCGTGGCCGCAAGTCCGGATCATTGTGCGCGGCGATTCGGGTTTTTGTCGGGACGAGTTGCTGAGTTGGTGCGAAGAACGTGGGGTGGACTATGTGGTGGGCTTGGCGAAAAATGCCCGCCTGCTAGGGGAGATCGCGGCGGCCAGCGCCCAAGCGGCGAGCCAATTTGAGCAGACCGGAAAAGCGGCGCGGGTGTTCACCGAGTTCGTCTATCAAACCAGAAACAGTTGGTCGCGAGCCCGGCGGGTGATCGCCAAAGCAGAACACTTGGAGAAAGGGGCCAATCCCCGGTTCGTGGTCACCTCGCTGAGCCCGCAAGAAACCATCTTTCCCGCCCCGTCTCGCTGGGGGGCGCAGAGCTTGTATGAGGAGTTTTACTGCGCCCGTGGCGATATGGAGAACCGGATCAAGGAACAGATGATGTTGTTTGCCGATCGCACCAGCACGTCCTGGCTACGGAGCAATCAAATCCGGCTCTACTTCTCCACCGTGGCCTACCTGCTGCTGCAGGCTCTGCGGCGGTTGGGGTTGGCGGGCACCGAACTGGCCAAAGCGCAATGCCACACGGTGCGCTTGAAGTTGCTCAAGATCGGGGCCCAGATTCGCATCACGGTACGCAAAATCTGGGTGTCGCTGTCGACCGGCTATCCTTACCTGGAGCTATTCCGCCAGGTGCACCGGCAGTTACAAGTCACCGCTCAGCGCTGCTGAGAGAAAGGGAGTAGCGAGACCCGTCGGGCAGCACGCCAAGTCGGGGGGAGTGGTGTGTCTTTCCCTGACCAAGAGTCGGAACCCTTGGGGCGAGGTCGGCGAGCAAGACCTCCGATGAAGATCCGTACGACGATTTTCGGATCTTGACCTGCCTCCGTCGCCGGATCGAGCTACTTTTCGCCGCTACCCTCCCCCTCTGTGAGACATTCGGGCTAGAAGCACCGCCGCCGGGCCGGCCTGACGATCCGCAGTATACGAACTGGCTCTATGCTATGGGTACTTCGCCCGCGCGCTATGCCGTGGAACGACATCAGTGGGTCGAAGCGGCTGCGCTGCCGGTTCCGTCAAACACCTTTCCTGAGGGTCGGGGGGCCTGGACCGAAGCTAATCTGCACTCGCGCGGGCCCTCGGCGCATCGCGGACCGGCAAAACCGAATCTGCTCGAAAAGACCTTGAGCAACTCGCGTCGCTTCGTGACGCGTTTACCCAAGGCAACGACAAATACTGGGCCGACCAAGTGGATATCCAGCGCGAGAGCGCAGCTGCCTGGATTACCCTGGCTGAGGGCAAGCGCGAGGAGGCCCTCGGGCAGATGCGTTCTGCCGCCGATCACGAAGACAGCACCGACAAGAACAATGTCACGCCGGGGGTCATACTGCCGGCTCGTCAACTGCTTGGCGAGATGTTGCTGGAACTGAATCAGCCGGCCCAGGCGATGATCGAATTCGAAACCACGCTGCGCACGGCCCCAAATCGTTTCAACGCGCTGGCCGGATCGGCGCGCGCGGCCAAGCTTTCGGGCGATAACGAGAAGGCGAAAACATACTACGCCAAGCTCCTGGCCCTCTGCGACCACGCCGATGGAGACCGGCCCGATCTTCAAGACGCCCGATCCCTCTTGGCCCAGAAATGAGTTGGTGCTCGCGTTAAGCAGGACCAATCGACCGGAATCCAAGAACGTCCCCGACTAGCTACGAGAGAGCAGCAGACTTGTTGTGTCTACCACTGGCAAACCCGGGCTTCCTGGAAGCCAAGGTCGTTAAGGGTGGATGGTCGGCAAACAGGAAGGTATGGAGCGATCGCGCCTTCCTGGAATTATCTTCGATTTGCCAGCCGGGGTTTGCCCAGCCGTTTACCGGACCTGTTGCTTGGGTACTGCTTCTCCCGATCCAGCACCATTTGGTCGAAGGCGTGGGGCAGCGACTCGCAGCGGGAATAGGGGCCGGGTTTATAGGCGCGCGACTGAATTCCGGCGTGCGAGAGCTCTGAGATGGCCCAGTCTTCACGGTTGGTGCTGTCCCAGAATTCAACCGCATCACTCGCTTCGAAGTCAGGCTTGACGATTTCGCTGGGGTGGAAATGCCATTCGCAGATAACGTCGGTACGATCCACGGCCCGCGGCCATAGAGTGTGGGTCATTATGTAGTCCGGATGGAGGCTTAGCAGTAGGTTAGGGAAAATCGCGTAGTAATAAACTTTGCTGCGTTCGTCCGTCGTGAGTGCGGGAAGGTAATCGCGCCGCAGCTTTCCATCCTTGCTCATGGTCCGGGCGCCGCCCTGAAACTCCATGGAACCGCCAATGTATCCGCCATGGGGCTGATCGTTCTCCCCTGAGAGGTAATCGGAGATGGCACTGAGCGCCGGATGCAGGATGGGACAGTGCAGGCACTCGTTGTAGTTCAGCATGATCAGCTTCCAGTTGGCCTTCACTTCATACTTGATGCTCCGATGGGTGCGCAGCTCAGCCATTTGCCAGTGCAGGAACTTCTGAGGCAGATCCTCTAACTGACTCGCAAGCGTGACGGGTTCTGAGCTGAGGTTGATGAAAATGTGTCCGTCCCAGACGTCGATATGAACGGGGTTGAGGGGATAATCTTCGCGGCAGAAGCCGTCGTGTGCGTGGGGAGCGCCGATGAGGCGCCCGTCGAGTCCGTAGGTCCAACCGTGATAGCCGCACTGGATGCGTCCCGGGAAATGTCCTTCGGCGCTCGCGCAGATGCGGGTGCCGCGATGCCGGCATACGTTGAAAAACGCCTGCAACGAGCCAGTCCCGTCGCGAGTAATGATGATGCTTTCACCCGCGACTTCGCGGAGAAAATAGTCACCCGGCTTCGGAACCTGGTCGACGCGCCCGGCGCAGATCCAGGTTTGGCAGTAGAAGCGTTCGACTTCGTCACGGAACAGATCAGGGTCCGTGTAGTAGCGAGCGGGTAGAGTCGTCGCAACGGAGTGGGTGTCAGTAGTTGGCATTCCAGCGGAAAGATTTTATATCAGGAGTCGAGTTTGGCGCTGGTTGCTCTGCGAGCCAAACGTTGTCGGTGTCCATTTCGCCTGTCAACCACCGGAATCGTCACGAGGCATTCGTGCAACTATGCAACTGCATGCACATATTCCCACCGTACTAAATGACACACAGCGACGTAAGTGTTCGACAAAATTAGGTTTACCAAACTTCGCGCCAGCGCAGTTGCGATCATCGGATTGCAGTTATTGTCTAGTAATGTGATGGACTTCATGGCATTTATTTGCTACTCTTCTTGCCGGAGAAGTTCCATGTCACCGGAGACGTCCGCTACCACTGCCGCACACAACGGGACCTCACTTTCGTTGGATGCCTGGGCGCTGATCGTCGCCTTGTTTCTGGCTCTGGCCGTGAGATTCGACATTTTTAAGAACATCCCCTGGTAGAGATCGGCAGCACCTCGACACTCGTTTCTGACGGAGAAGGTTATGGCGTCTTCGATTTCCCTAACGCGTGTGGAGTCCGGTCATCCTTTAACGACTGCGCTGAGGATCGTGCCCGGTGTTCTTCTCCTGGCCGGGATCGGATACGCGGGCAAGATTCTGGAGCACTCTGTTAATGGCTATGCCAAAGCACACCATTTGGACGTTTCCCAACATCGAGTACGTGCTTTGGGCGATTCTCATAGGCCTGGTTATATCCAACACCCTGGCAATCCTGAAGATTTTTCAACCTGGCATCGCCAAGCGCCGCCGCCACCCGCTCCACTTCGTGAAGCAGTTGGGCGTAAGTGAAAATGCGCCCTTCGCCGCGCTCATTGAGATAGATCAGCGCCCGCATGCCCACCCCAACCACGCCTAATGTGATGGTCAAGAGCGTTGTAGGACAGGTTGGTCTGTGCGCCGACAAACCATTTGAATGTCGGATCCATTCCAACACCTGATTCCATTTGCGAAACCACGGTAGCTGGTCCGCCGCGCGTCCCCAAAAGGCCTCCGAGTCTTCCTTTCCTTCGTGATCCACTTTTTGCACGATCGGATTGATCAGGCTCATTTGCGCCTCCACGACCTACTAAATCGGGTGACGTGATTTTTATTCCGACTATAAACCCGTGGTCAGTGATCTATGTCACAACATAGCGTGCGTTAACGACTTGACAAATGCCTTCCAAACGAACTAGGGTTTCGCGCCATGTTCTGAGCCCAGGCCTGAGCCGCGCCGGAACGAGGAGGACACCGTCTATGTTGAAGCTGAAAAGCTGGCTGTTGAGCCTGTTAGTGATGGCCATAATGGCTGTGCCCGTCATGGCCGGAAACAACGACGCAAAAACAGAAAATGGAAACGCAGCGAACACAACCGGCGCCGAAGCTAGCCCCGCCGCGGCCAGCCCAAGCCTTAGCCCAAGCCCGAGCCTAACCTCGACCACGGTCGATTCGAATGTCACGGCACTGCTCGGTGTGCTCGTGATGAAAGGTGTTTTGGCGCCCACGGAGGCGAACGCAATTCGAAATGCCTCGCCCACAGCCCAATTTCAACTCCTTGTCGAAGCGCTCAGTCGCAAGGGAATATTGAGCGCAGCCGATTTGTCCGCTGTCAACCCCGCAGCGCAACCGTCCGCCGTCGTGGCGGTTCCGGTTGCGGTCGCGGAGGCCGCCACCGAAAGCGCGGAACCCGGCTCCTCGGCGCAAGCTGCGCATCCCACGCCTGCGATACAGGGAACAGCGCCCCCGCCACCATCGTCGATCGTTCCGGCGATTGCTCCCTTGCGGACGTTGCCCGTCGATCCGCCCAAGAAGGATGGTCTGAATGCCGCCTTCAAGATGGGTCCGGTCAAGATGACGCCGTACGGCTTTATCAAGGCGACCGCGGCCTATGACACAAGCTCGCCGAATGGCGACGACTTCCCATTTGTGGGCCTGTTCCTGACTACCCCGCAGACTTTTGATACCGGCCCGACCAAAGATCCCGAATTCCATTTGAAGGCGCGGTCCACCCGGATCGGAGCAAACATCGAATGGCCTGACATCTCGAGCAAAATCATCCTAACGGGCCGCGTCGAGGGCGACTATGAAGGCAACTTCAGCGAAGTGGACAACCGCGACGTTTCGTCCATTCGCAGCAACGCCTTCCAATTGCGCCTGGCATGGGCACGGTTGGATTATGCTGCCAGCGACAAGACGGATATTTATTTTGAGGGCGGGCAGGACTGGACGCTTTTCGGCTCCAGTGTGCTGCCCAACATTCTGGAAACCACCTTCCTGGGTGCGTTTTATGGCGACATCTGGACGCGTTCTCCGCAGTTCCAGTTCGGCTTGGTGCAGAAGCTGAGCCCCTGGCGCGACCTCAAGTTCTCTCCCACATTTGCCATCATGATGCCGAGCTCAGGTCAAATCCTGAAGCTCGGGTCCCTGGGCTTGCAGGGCCAGCTTGGGGAAGGCGAGCGCGAGGGCGCCGACTCCGGACGTCCTGAGATCGAAGCTAGAGTGGCGTTCCAGTTCAAGCTCGATGGTGCCCCAGGCGTAGCCCCGGCGCAAATCATGGTGACCGGATTCCAGGGTAAGCGTTCGTCCCTCGTCCCCAATTCCTCGTACTGCACCAATGTGGCAACTTGCGGCGGAGGCCTTACTCCAGCGAACTACGTCGCCGCCTTCCCTAACGGATTCAGCGCTTCAAGCACGATGTACGGCGGCCAAATCGGGGTGCAATTGCCCACGCGCTGGTTTACTTTGTCCGGCAGCCTTTATCGCGGCGGTGACCTGCGCTTCTTCTTCGGCGGTCAAGTCAACTCTTTCGCCACCGATACAGGAGGGCTGACCAACATCGTAGGAGGGGCGAACTCCACCTTCACTGGCTACAACCCCGGCTTCTCTACTCTCGACGGCGGTCCGCTGGCTGCCGCTGGCGGCGCCGTGCTCGGAACGAACGCTGCCGGACAGGTGGTGGTCGCTCCGCAGCGTTCCATCCGGTCGTTTGGCGGGTTCCTCAACCTGGGCCTGCCGCTTTCCCGCTGGTTCAATGCAGACCCGAAGGGCCACAACGCGGGCTGGCAGGTTTACTTGGACATCGGTAAGGACCAGGTAGTGAATCGCGACCTGAACAATCCCTATTTCACCAAAAACGCCAACACCTTGTCGCCATTGCCACTTTTGATGGGCAAGATGTTCGCGGCAACCCTGTACTACAAACTCAACCCGTACATCACGTTTGGCTTCGAGCAGTCGGTCTATGCCACTCGTCTTGAGGATCACCTGACGCTTTACAACATCGCTGGAACACCGTCCAACGAATGGCAGGATCACCGCTCGGAATTCGGGCCGATTTTCTCGTTCTAGAACCGACCTGGATGATTGAAATGGCTGGTGCCGATTGACGGCACTGGATACCGAAGAAAGGGAGACGGGTTCCATTCGGGCGATCGCCCGCAGTTGAGCCCGCTCTCCCAAACCTCCTCTAACAAAGGAATCTCTTGTGCGGCGCGCGCCAACGGATGACAATGTACCGACTCGGCGAGATTGGCTTCCGGAATCATCCCGACAACCGGGGTGCAACGGTTGCATTCGCAGTGTTTAGAGGAGTTGGTTCCATGAGCACGCCTAGAACGGCGGCCCTGCATGCAGGGCTTCTGTTGGTAGCCATGTTCGCGAACGCCGCTTCGCGGAACACCGCGATGCGGATCACGGTTTTGGATTCCGAAACTCGATCGGTGAGCCTTGGCGGCAACGACGTTCCCAAGAATTGCGATCAGGTTAATTTTGACGCGTATTGCAATAACAGTAGAAGCGCGATACTGACCAATACTTTACTGGTGCAGGAAGGCAACGAGCCTCCGTTCCGAGTGGCTTGCACCATAGACTCAAAGTATTCCAGGTGTACACGGTTACCCAAAGGCGAAAGTTTCGACGCCAGAAGAGAGAGGAAGGGCATCACGGTGTACTACGTGGATGACAAGGGCAAGGCGCGAAAGCAGTTCTACACGCTGGTAGACACGGGCGGAAAGGCCGGTCCGGCGGCGGTCGCGGGCACAGTTGTAACTCAGTCCGCCCCGGCGGCCGCTGGAAACGCCCGGCAACTTCCGGCTGCGCCAGTCCAGCACAGTGCGGCACCGCCGCAGAATTCATCGGCTCCCGCACCAACCCCGCCCGCTGCGGCGCCACTCCAGAGTTCGGCGGCGCCGGCGCCAGTTCCGCCGTCGGCCTCCACGCAGGACGCTCTTACGGCAAAGGTAAAGTGCAATTTCAGCTCGACACCCCCTGGTGCGGAAATCACCATTGACTGGAGATACGTGGGCAACACGCCCTCCGAAATCGGCCTTCGTCCGGGGACGCACGTCGTGCTCTTCTCGATGCCGGGCTTCGCCGAGTGGAAGCGGGAGCTCACGATCGGGGCGGATTCAGCAGTGAATGTAACGGCTATCTTACAAAAGACCCAGCCGTGAGCCGGATTGCTGTTGCGTGACAAATTTGGCTTCTGCCCGGGGGTTGGACCGGCGTATGATATCGCGCGATAAGAAGTCTCAGGTCAGTCAGAATCATTGGATCGAGCTTGGCCGCCCTCTAATTTCGCGGACGCGGCTCGAGCTGGAAGCCACAAAAAATCCAATTGTGGTGTAGTGCAGACGAAAAATACGGCATTACAAAACGGAGGAAGATATGGCGAATGCCGCGCAAGTGGCGGGAACGGGCAACGCAGAGTACAGCATCTGGCGCGTGATCATGGCCTCTTCTGTTGGCACCATGATCGAGTGGTACGACTTCTATATTTTCGGCAGTCTGGCGGCCATCCTGGGCCCCAAGTTTTATCCTCCAGGCAATGACACTTTCGCCTATATCGCTTATCTCGCGACCTTCGCAGTGGGCTTTCTGGTGCGGCCGTTCGGCGCACTGTTCTTCGGCCGCATCGGCGACCTGGTCGGGCGGAAGTATGCGTTTATCGTGACCCTCTCCATCATGGGCTTTTCGACGTTCGCCATCGGCCTGTTGCCGTCCTACGCCACGGCAGGTTGGTTCGCACCGATCGTGTTGCTTGGAATCCGCGTCTTACAAGGATTGGCGTTGGGCGGAGAGTACGGCGGTGCCGCCGTTTATGTGGGCGAGCACGTCCCCGACCACCAGCGTGGCTTCTACACCAGCTTCATTCAGATCACTGCCACCCTGGGCCTATTCGTATCGTTGATCGTCATTCTGGCCACGCAACAATCGATGTCGAAGGAAGATTTCTCAGCTTACGGCTGGCGCATTCCCTTCCTCGTGTCCATCATCCTGGTGATGATCTCGCTCTACATTCGCCTGAAAATGAAAGAGTCGCCGATCTTCGCGCAACTCAAGGCTTCGGGCATGACCTCCACTCAACCGCTCAAGGACGCCTTCACCAAATGGGCTAATCTGAAACTGGTCTTGATTTCGCTTTTCGGAGCGACCGCCGGGCAGGGCGTGGTCTGGTATACCGGCCAGTTCTACGCGCTGTTCTACATGCAGACCATTCTGAAAGTGAATGTCAAGACCGCCAACATCGTAGTCGCCGTCGCTCTTCTCATCGGTATGCCGTTCTTCACTGTGGTGGGCGCGCTTTCAGACCGCATCGGCCGCAAGAACCTGATGATGGCGGGCTGCCTGCTTGGCGTCCTTACCTACATCCCGATCTACAAAGCCATGGAACGCGCTGCCGGCAATAATGTGGTCACGGTAAAATCCACCCGCAACAAGGTAACTGGCGCAATCGGGCTCACGGCCATGACCACGGATGCAACGGGTGCTTTGGTTCCGGTCAAGGAAGCTACGAATCCCAATACCACCATGTTGGTGCTTCTGATCTTCATTCAGGTTTTGTACGTATGCCTGGTTTATGGCCCCATCGCCGCTTACCTGATTGAGGCTTTCCCGGCGAAGATTCGCTACACTTCGCTTTCGCTGCCCTATCACATAGGCAACGGTGTGTTTGGCGGGTTGCTGCCCTTGATCGGCCTCTCGTCAGTCGCGGCCACAGGCAATATTTATGCCGGGCTCTATTACCCGATGATTGTGGCCGGCATTACGTTTGTTGTCGGAAGTCTGCTGCTGAAAGAGACGCACGGTGTGCGTATTTGGGCTGAAGCCGCTGGAGAGCCCTCGGCGGCGGATTAATGAATCTGGTGTTTCCGGGCCCCGGAAGGCCGTATATGAGTGCCGTTACGGATCGTCCCTTACCGGGGTTCTCGGAACCGGCGCACGGCTCCTCACTTCGTTACCGTGGAAACGCGTTGGCGAGGGAGGGCATGTGTGTGCGTCGCAGTCTCAGCAACCTCTCGAGCAATGCTAAGGAGTAACCAATATGGCGGAAATACGTCTGAAACCACAGGTGGTGAGTGAGACCAGCGAGGCCCAGATCGCAGTCCACTGGCGGGAGGAGGAATACTACTATCCTTCCGCGAAATTTGTCGGCCAAGCGAATCTGACCGACCCCGACGTCCTCGAACGGTTCAGCGAAAAGAATTTCCCGGAATGCTTCCGTGAGTACGCCGACCTGCTGAGCTGGGATCAGTACTGGCACACTACTCTCGACACTAATGATCCGCCTTTCTGGAAGTGGTTCGTGGGCGGCAAGCTCAACGCCTCATACAACTGCGTGGACCGGCACCTCGCCAAATACAAGAACAAAGCTGCGTTGATCTTTGTCCCGGAACCGGAATCCGAAGCGTCCGTATCCGTCACCTACCGCGAACTCTATGTGAGAGTGAATGAATTCGCGGTGCTGCTCCGCGATTTCTGCGGCCTGAAGAGCGGAGATCGCGTCACCATCCACATGCCGATGGTCCCCGAGTTGCCGATCACCATGCTGGCCTGCGCCCGCCTGGGAGTGATTCACTCGGTCGTGTTTGGGGGCTTCAGCGGCGAGGCTTGCGGCATGCGCGCCGCCGATTCGCAAAGCCAGATCCTGATCACGATGGATGGTTACTATCGCAATGGCAAGCTGCTCGACCATAAGGCATCCGCCGATATCGCTCTTGAGACTGCCCGCCACGAAGGCCAGACCGTAAACAAGGTTCTGGTCTGGAGGCGGCATGCGGGCGAGAATGCGTCCGCCTCGCCGTTCGTCAAAGGTCGCGATGTCTGGGTTGATGAAGTGCTCCCGAAATATCAAGGTGAACTGGTGGCGCCCGTCCCGATGGATGCGGAGGCGCCGCTGTTTCTGATGTATACCAGCGGCAGCACGGGTAAGCCCAAAGGCTGTCAACACCGCACCGGCGGCTACCTTGCCTATGTGGCGGGCACTTCCAAATACATCCAGGACATTCATCCCGAAGATGTCTACTGGTGCATGGCCGACATCGGCTGGATCACGGGCCACTCGTATATTGTTTACGGTCCGCTGGCGCTGGCCGCCACCAGCGTCCTCTACGAAGGTGTCCCAAACTATCCTGACGCCGGCCGGGTGTGGAGAATCGCCGAGCGCCTTGATGTCAATATCTTTCACACCTCACCGACTGCCATTCGCATGTTGCGCAAGTCCGGTCACGATGAACCCAGCAAATACAACTACCATTTCAAGCACATGACCACTGTGGGAGAGCCAATCGAGCCCGAGGTCTGGCGCTGGTACTACGAAACCGTGGGGAAGCGCGAGGCAGTCATTGTCGACACCTGGTGGCAGACGGAAAATGGCGGCTTCCTGTGCAGCACGAAGCCAGCGCTAGATCCGAT
Organism: Terriglobales bacterium; assembly: GCA_036521955.1. Classification (GTDB taxonomy): domain Bacteria; phylum Acidobacteriota; class Terriglobia; order Terriglobales; family Acidobacteriaceae; genus Acidiflorens. The sequence continues at coordinate 11,298 of DATDGS010000052.1, read as the reverse complement.
GAAGCCAGGCAGCGCCGGCCCGGGCATGCCCGGAATCTATCCCACGATTATCGATGAGAACGCCCAGGAAATGACGGCGGGATCAGGGAAGGCGGGCAACATCTGCATCCGCAATCCCTGGCCCGGGATCATGCAAACCATTTGGGGTGATCGCGACCGTTTCGTTAGCCAGTACTTCGCGAAATATTGCAAGAATCGCAGCAGCAAAGATTGGCATGACTGGCCTTATTTTGCGGCGGACGGAGCCGTGCTGGCCGCCGACGGCTATTTTCGCATTCTCGGCCGAGTCGATGATGTCATCAACGTTGCTGGCCACCGCCTGGGCACAAAGGAAATCGAGTCGGCATGCTTGACGGTTTCCGAGGTGGCCGAAGCAGCCGTGGTGCCGGTAGCCGACGAGATCAAAGGCCGCGTGCCGGAAGTCTATATCGCGCTGAAACCCGGCGTTCCGGCGAGCTCTGAGATCATTGACAAGGTCAACAAGGTCATTGAAACCATGATCGGCAAGATCGCCCGCCCGAGGCACATTCACATCGTTCCAGATATGCCCAAGACCCGCTCCGGCAAACTCATGCGCCGCGTCCTCGCCGCCCTCTCCAACAACATGAACACTGGAGATATAACGACCCTGGCCAATCCTGACGTGGTGGCAAGAATCCGCGAACTGGTTCAAGGCAAAGAGGTGGTAGTGTTGACAGATGGACCGGAGGATCTGAAGCGATTCGGGACCGAGGAGTAGCCCACTAAAGCATGCTAAAGACTGGTCATCCTGAGCGGAGCAATGGTTTGTTCAGGTTCCATCCGTATCAATCATCTAGTGGAAACGCGAATACGTCAAACAGGTGCAACAACCGTGGAGGGCTTTCAGCGTAGCCAAATTTTGACCAGCACCATTTGTTTACTTGCGCATTGGGGCTGATCTAATTCGGCGTTCCTGAATGACTGCACCAAATGCACAGGAGAGCGCAGAGCATTGCCCCTGAGAATTGCTGATGTTTCGCAACTGGGTGAGCGCGGGAGTGCATTGCGGGCGCAGTGAATTTGCTGGGACGGTGGAACTACAGTAAAATGAAGGGGCTGAGCGGGAGTAACTCAGTGGTAGAGTGCGACCTTGCCAATTCTCTCCTAATCAATACTTTCAACAACTTACAAGGCTAACGGGGACTGGCAAGTACCTGAAAATACGTGCAAGACACGAGTCTCAACGGGTGCCAATGCGGGTGCGTCGAAAAAGTGCGAAGTCGCACTCTAGAAGGCGACACCCGAAGAGTCGCACTCTAACGCGGGTGCAAGCGGGTGCTCGAAAGTATCAAGCAGTAGTCGTTCAGTTCACCTTCGCCCCGCCGCAGCACTTTTTGTACTTCTTCCCTGAACCGCACGGACACGGATCGTTGCGACCGATCTTGGGGATGCCTCGCCGGGATTCATGGGCAGAGATGTCGAGGTCGGCTTCCCGCTCTTTCCGAAAATACTCGTGGGCGTTCATTAGTCCTGCCGCCATCAATGCAATAACCCGCTCGCGCTTGTCTGGCGTGATCGGCTCCGGTCGCATCTTTGGGTCTTGGTCGTGCTCGTGATAAAGCGTCATCATCGGGATCAGTGAACCGCCATATTTGTCGTCGTTGACAAGCTCAGCCCAGCCGTCATGTCTCATGTGCATTCCGCGCATGAATCCGCGAGCCCAGTCGTTGCCGTGAAGCTCGCCGTGTTCGTCCTCGAAGATCATGGGGACGTAGGGTTCGCCCTTGTAGAGCTTTCCGGCGATGGTGTTCCAGTGCCGTGTGAGCAAGCCCAAGATGTCTTTCGCTTCGCCGAGGCTGGAGAACTCCGGCGACTCGCCGCCGAACAGTTCGCGGTTGTACTCGCTGGGCATCACGGTCTCCGGTCTGGCGATCAGGGCTGCGAAGAACCCGTCCAATTCTTCAAGGTTCATCGCCTTACCGCTCTCGCACGACTTGAGGAAGTCGCCCAGTCGGTCGAGTTCGGCATCGGTCAAGGGTTCGGCTTCGGTGAAGGTTGTCATGATCGCTGGCGTGGTCAGGTACTTCGGGATTTTGACCTCGGTCAGCTACTCGATGACGAAGTCTGTTCGACGCTCAATCTCTTGGCTCCTGAAACAACGATTTGCATCGAAGCGGCGAATCGCCTTCGCCGACCTTCCCCCATGCGAAAAAGATAGTGAGTAGATGAAGAATGGAGGAACCCCAGCCGATGAAACGTGCCGCCTTTTACGTTCGTGTTTCGACCGTCGATCAGCACCCGGAGACCCAGTTAAGAGAACTCCGCGAGTATGCGCAGCGGCGGGGGTTGAGCGTGGCGCAGGAGCACGAGTATGTAGACCACGGGTTCGGCGGTGCGAAGGCACGCCGCCCCGCGCTCGACCGGATGCTGGAGGATGCCCGAAGGCGGCGCTTCGACGTGTTGATTGTCTGGTCGTGCGACCGCCTCGCACGCTCGACGAAACATTTCTTGCAAGTGATCGACGAACTTGATACTTCCGATGTTCAGTTCGTGTCATTGCGCGAGGCATTCGACACTTCGGGGGCGTTGGGGCGGGCATTCCTTGGCATCGTCGCGGTGCTGGGCGAAATGGAGCGGGCACTTCTCATAGAGAGGGTGCGGAGCGGCATGGCAAGAGCACGTGCGGAAGGTCGGCAGATCGGGCGTGCGCGACTCGATGTGAACCGACAGCAAGTGATCGAGGATCGCCGTTCCGGCATGTCTCTTACGCAAGTTGCGCGAAAACACGGGATATCCCGCGCATCAGTGTGCAGGCTTATGAAGGAAGCCCACAAGAACTCGGAAGCTCCGACGTTCATCGGAACGCCAGCGGAGCAGGCGAGCGCGGCGGGGGTTGCTTGATTGAACAGATGCAAGTCGAAGTCGTGGGTAAGGTGTTCACTGTCGTCGGAGGCAAACGCAGAAGCCTGATCTGCGATGGCATGTTCACACCGACGCAAGCTGCCGATCATGCGGCAACCATCTGCTATCCATCCTTGACAAACTCTTCGGCAAGCGAGCGCACCCTAAAGCGCTCGACTTTCTCATGTTAACTGTGATTAACTAGCAGCTATCAGCCACGATTAACACAGTGGTCTGCTTCTGAGGTTGGAATCATGCAACGTGCCTGCTCGTTTCTGGGCATAGCTCTTATCTGCCTCTTGTCAATCCAAGCCCTCGGTCAGGGCGAGACGACGAGCGCGATTCAGGGACAAGCGACCGATTCGACCGGGGCGGTAGTTTCCGGTGCAACGGTCACAGTCACCAGCCTCGATATGGGATCGAAGCGCAGCGCGAAAACAGACGACGCAGGTCGGTTCAATTTTCCGCAATTAAAGCCCGGACCATATAGAGTCCAGATCGAGGCGCAGGGGTTCGAACCGCAGGCGGCGGACAACGTTTTCTCTGGGCTGGGTCAGAAGCAGACAGTTAACTTCACTCTCAGAGTTGCGCATTCCAACCAAGTCGTCGAAGTGAACTCGGAAGCCCCGATCATCAATCCCAGCAATGCAAACACCTCAACCACCTTGGATGCACCTGCGCTCGAAGACCTCCCGAATCCGGGCGGCGATTTGACCTATCCCTTGCAATTCGCACCCGGTGCTCTCATCAACACGGCGGGAAGCGGCAACGACTTCGTGGGCAGCACGAATGGATACGGGAACGTGGAGTTCAACGGCTTGCCAGCGCTCTCAAACGGCTACATCGTGGACGGGTTGGAAACGAACGATCCGTTGACAAACCTAAACAGCGGACTCTCGACCAACCTCGTGTTAGGGCTGAATTCAATTTCCGAAGTGACGGTCAACACTCTCTCCTACTCCGTCGATCAGGGCAGGTACGGCGCATCTCAGGTCAATTACGTCACGAAGTCAGGCACGAACCAATTCCACGGCAACCTCTACGAACTCTGGAACGGCTCGATCCTCAACGCGGCGGACTATTTCACGAATGCCACGCCGGGAAACCGCAAGCCTCGCTCGAACGTGAACCACTTCGGCGGCAGCTTGGGAGGTCGCATTATTCGAGACAAGCTGTTCTTCTTCTTTGACAGCGAGTGGGTGCGGATCGCGCTGCCCATCGTCACGCCTGCCACGGTTCCAACTCCAGCGTTCCAACAATACGTTTTGCAGCAGCTTCCGCTCGGCGGCACCGATTCCATCACTGGCTCAAGGTATGCGCCGCAGCCGCAGTCAGTCCCTTTTTACCAGAAGATGTTTTCGCTCTACGGGAATACCAGCGGTGTGGCTCTCGCGATTTTGGGATGCCCGTTCAATTCGGACGGTTCTTCTGCTTCCGGCATGATCCCGAACGGCGACGGCTGCGCTAATCGGCAAAGCGTTTCCCATTCCAGCGACGACCACGAACAAGTGCAGACAGCAAGGGTGGATTACAACATCGACACGAACAACACGGCGTGGTTCCGCTTTCAGGCTGACACCGGATTGCAAGCGGCATGGACAGACCCGATCAATCCGTTGTTCAACTCCATTTCGCCCCAGCCTCTCTATTCGTTCGCATCTGGCTACACGCGCGTGTTCTCCCAGAATCTCGTGAACTACTTCAATCCGGCGTTTTCTTGGTATTCCAGCCTGTTTGCGCCAAGCGATTTTCAGAAGACGCTGGCTTCCTTTCCAATCGTGCTACAGGGCAGCGGAGCGAATGCCCCGTTCACGACTGTCGGCGGTCTCGACAACACTTGGCTTCAGGGACGGCGGGCATCACGGTTTTTTATCAACGACAATTTGGCTTGGAGCCGGGGATCGCACGAGATCAGGGTCGGCGCCAACGTTCGAATCTTTCGGTTGAATGACTACGACTTTGGCGAGGGCACCGTTCCTCTTGTCACATATACGGACTTGCCTCAGTTCATCTATGGCGTCGCATCCACGGCGACAAAGACCTTCCCGACCAACGCGAACGAACCGTTCAATTTCCTGAATCTCGATTTGTACGCACAAGACACATGGAAGATCACTAAAAAGCTGACGTGGACGATTGGTCTCCGCGACACCTTCAATTCGAACCCGCTCAATCCGCACGAGCATGTGGCACGCCTTCTCGGATCGTTCTACACGATCTCCCACAACGTGAACCAGCCGCTCAGCGAGGCGATTCAGACTCACCTTGGGAACCTATTCTCGTCTACACCGCTGGCGATCCTGCAACCGAGGACAGCAATCGCATGGCAGGTCGAGCCGAAGACTGTTTTAAGAAGCGGATTCGGACTGTTCAGCGATCTCCTGCCCGGAACCGTTGCCGATCTTATCGGAATGAACCCGCCTTATGTACAGACATTCCAAGGCGGTCTTCTGGGCACCGTGGGCGGGACCGCGATTGCGCCGGGAGTGCCGAACAGCGCGGTGGATGCGACCATTGCCGCGAATCAGAGCTTCACATCGGGATTCGGGCAAGGGCTACTTTCCTGTGCCTCTCCGCTTGCGAACCCGGTGTCATGCCTGCCTCCCGTGGCCATCACCGCCGTTCCCAATGGCACCCTTCACGCTCCGTACTTCATGCAGTGGAGCCTCGGCGTCGAGCACCAGATTGGGACGACAGCCAGCGTTCACGCTCAATATGTCGGCACTCGTGCGGTGAATCAGCCGTACACGATGCAAGTCAACGGCTACCAAACGGTGTGCCAAGGATGCTTTGCGCCGTTTCCTTACATGCAGCCGCCCGATGCCCGTTTCGGCGCTGTCACTCAGTTCTCGACCGGAGCAAACAGCCACTACAACGGGCTGCAACTGACCGCGATGAAGCGCATGGGGCACGGGCTGCAAGGCCAGGTCAACTATACGTGGAGCCACTGCTTGGACACGGTCTCAAACGGCGGCTTTCTTCAGTTTTCTGCCGGAGGGATTCTGTCACCACTGCCGGGCGAGCTTCATCGCGACTACGGCAACTGCGACTACGATATTCGACACAATCTCACGGGGCAGTACGTCTACCAGCTTCCGCTGAAGGTGGGAAACCATCTGCTCGGATACGCCCTGAACGGCTGGCAACTGTCCGGCAGCGCCTTCTGGCACAGCGGAGTCCCGTTCTCGGTGTTGAGCACGCCATATTCGGCGAATGGCAACGGGATCGTGCAGGGCAGCGGTGCGCAGTTTGCCAGCATTGTTCCCGGCGTGCCGCTTTATGAGCAGCACCCGATTTCCGGTGTAACACAGCCCGGAACCATCCAATGGCTTAACCCTGATGCTTTCGTTTCCGCAGTTGATCCAAGCACGGGAGCCTGCAATGGCGGCGACGATCCACAGAATTGCCAGTTCGGAAATCTTGCCCGCAACGCATTACGCGGAACCGATTTTGTGTGGAACGACTTCTATCTCACGAAGTGGTTCCCCGTGACCGAGCACGTGAAGCTGCGCTTCGACACGCAGTTCTTCAATGTCTTCAATCACCCGAACTTCGGTCTGCCCAGTATGGTGCTCGCAGGAACACCGGGCAAACCGTCCACGGAGACCGGGTTCGGAGCACTGACCTACACCACGTCACCTCCGACTGGTTTATTGGGAGTAGGACTGGGCGGCGACAGCAGCCCACGGATGATCGCATTCCAACTGCGCCTCGAATTCTGAAAATGGCGGACGCTATCTCCCCGTAGCAGCCTAGCAGGCTGGAGTGGCTAGAAGCTCCAAGTACTCATCCGCACCCACGACTCTCAGCACAACTCGCACTGGAATCGGAAATCGCTGCCGCGTCGGGTCACGCACGACCTTTGGTGTGGAAAGCTGATATTTCTTCCCGCGAGTCTTTAGTTCGCACCCGCCTGCCGCGAGCACGTTCTTCACCCACTCCGATTGGCTGCCGTAGGTGAGCGCGATGATGAAGTCGCTCGACGCTCGAAAGACGTTTAGAGGTGTGCGGTAAACCTTGCCTGATTTCCGACCCACGTGCGTGAGGATGCCGAAACCCGGAAGCCAGCCAGCGAACAGGCTGGTGATGCGGTTCGTGAAGGCAATGTTGATCTTCGCCAGCCATCGCTTGCGGAAGCGCATCATGAGTACGCCTGAGGCGGCGATGGCGATGACTATGATAGCTGCGGCATTCATGAATTGATGAAATCAGATGCGCTTGCGTTTGTTCCGAGATGGCGAACGGCGTGCCGCGTCGGCTGTCACGAACTTGTGAGCCATGCCGAGCAAGTCCCGCAGGACATCGGGCGTGACGAGGAACATGCGAACCAGCACAGCGGTGTACCCGACGTAGTGAGCCGTTACGTAGTAAACATCGGGAGCGGCTGCGAGCAATTCGGCGCGGTCATCGAAGCCCACGCGAACCATGAGTGAACTCGGCTCAGCAGAATGGTGAGTAGGCACGCACGCCATCAGTTTTCCGTTAATTTTGAGTGCAGGTGCGCCCCATGCTGTGCTGGCTTCGACATTCGGTAGTGTCAAGCCGATCTTCCGTGCAGCATCGAAGTCAATTGTGCCCGCGTGTTTCTTCGAGGTTTTGACCTGCTTCGATCTTCGACCCGCCCTTGACTGGGACTTCGAGGTTCGTGCGCCCGGAATCTTGCCGATCCGAGGGTCCCCAGCCAGCACAAGCTCACATGCCCGCAGCGCCGCTGATTCAAACTCAGGCGCATCGACTGGTAGGACTTGCCAGCCCGTTACCTGTTTACCCAATACTTGAATCGACCGCATGGCTGGGAACTCGCGCCGCAAGCTCTGGTGATGTTCTTGAGTAGTGGCGAGCCATACGCCGTTATCCGCAGTGTTCGTAGGCTTGTCCCGTAGGATCAACACGATTTTCTCTTTTACATAAATTGCAACGCAGCCAAACATCGGACGGGTGTACGGCGATAGGGTGGAAATCGCATCGAGCACGAATGCGTGTGGAATAGGCTTGCGCTGTTTGGGCAGCAAGCTCGCATCCAGAGCTTCTGGAGAGACGGTTTTCCTCTTCCTCATGCCCATGATCTCCGACAGTAAGGCTATTGCATCATTGCAATTTCGCGTACTCGGCTTTGGCTTGCTTGTAGATGGGAATGTCGGGGTCGGCATCTTTCCAGAGGGTGAGGAAGTCTTTATATGCGGCAAGCGCACGGACTCGTGCAGCATCGGCGTCTGCGCCTTGCGAAGTTTTCGCTTGCAGCGCGTTCGCCTGCGCCACGCCCAGATGCGCCAAGGCTCCCGTCCAGCAGTTCCAAACGATGCCGCTGTGGTCGAGAATTTTCTGGAACTCGGCTGCGGATTCTCTTCCTTGACCAGTGGCTAGATACGCCTCCCCGCGAACGTATGCTGGATAGGCACATGAGAGATTGTTGAGAAAGAGCATCTGCCCAAGTTCAATGGAGGATGAGACTTGCAAATAATTCAAGGTGAGCGCGGAATTCTTGCGAGCGAGTGCCACTTGCGCGTTGATTACGGGCAGCCATAGCGACTGTATTTGAGTGTCCACCGGGAAGCGCCTGTTCAACTCTTGCGACAACGATTCGGCTTGTGACGTGTCTCCAGCCATGCCAAATGAAAGAGCCGCTTCGGCGAGGACGTTCTTGCTTGCAGGATTGAGATTCAACCCGCGTGTTGCCTCCTGCCTCGCATACGCCAAATTTCCGAAAGCAGCCTCCCGCTGAGCGGCAATTTCCAGCCACACTGCGCCACTCTCTTTACTGTCAGCGCGAACGGCAGAAGCCGCCGCCTGCTCGGCTAATCGGCGTGAGATAGCGAGACGACCAGCGTAAGCCTCCGTGTCAGAAGCGAGCGCGAGTCCAAAATTCTCGTACTCAGGTTTCCCAGAGAACCATTCATACTGCTCCTTCATTCCACCAGAATCACCAGTTACAAAATACAAACCGTACAGGCATTGATGCAGTATGTAATCGTCCAGTTTTTTCGATGCCGCTTCTTGAACTCTTTGCCTCGCCTCGTCCAAGTGCTGTAGCGCAAGCAGCGTGTTGAGGAGATTTTCGTAGACGCCAACATTGTTTGGAGCCAGAACGAGGCTCTGCTCTTCAAGTGCTCTTGCTTTCGCGTAGTTGCCTTGCATAACGTACATGTTTGCTAGATCGAAGTAGCTTCCGTAGTCTCGCGGGTAGTTCTGAATTTGCTGTTCATCCACCTGTGCTGCCTTGTCTAGCTCTCCTGTGACGCTCGAATAGTAAGCGGCAGTAATTTCCAGTTTTTCCCTCTCGCTCGCATGATCACGCAACTGAAATGCCTTGGTGTAATACTCACTTGCTCGTCCTTGTTCGCCCAAACTGTAATAATCGCTCGCAAGGTGAAAGTATCCCATCGCAAAATTCGGATCGATCTCAATAGCTCGTTGATCGTAGGGCAAGGCAGCGGCAGTACTTGACGAACGAAAAGCTTCACGGGCATGACTGTACACCTTCAGCGCCTCAAGCGAGGGCGTTGTGGCTTCAGATAGCGGGACATCGAGCTTCTGTATCGTTACTAGCGATTCGCCCAATTCTCGCCGTAGCTTCGAGGCTGCCTCACCCATGTCGTCCAACACTTTCTCTTTGGCGGCTGCTGTGACTTGCTCATCACTAAGCAAGTCGCCGCTTTGGCAATTCAGTGCCTTCAAGCCCAGTACGTACTGGCTACCCAACCCCGCAATCGAGCCGACAATGTAAGCCTTGCTGCCTGACCGTTGGCAAAGTTCCCGCGCAACTTCGGGCGTGAGCTTGGTTTCGGGTGGGCGACTCATCAGCTTCAACGTCGCGGCGACCTTGTTATCACCCAGCACATTCAGGAAGGGGGATTGTCGTAGCGAAATCGTGAGTGCGGTTTTCAACGTGTCATCGAAAACCGGGTCACCCGTTGTATTCGTAAAGTCAGCGAGAACGATGGTGTCTTTGTCGGTCAGTGGTTTGGTCTTGAGCGAGCGATAGTAGAAACCACCCCCGATCAGTGCGCCGACCAGCAGGATGGGAACCGCAATCCTCCACATCCCCGTCTTTCGAGCCGCAGGAGCTTCGTTTACCCCCGCCACTGTGCCCGAACTCGCCGCCGACATGTGTCCGCTTTCCGCGTTCCGTTTGAGCCTTTGCAATTCAGAACGCATCTCCGAGGCATGCTGATAGCGAAGGTTGCGGTCTTTTTCCAGAGCACGGTTGATAATCCGCTCTAGTTCCGCTGGCAGGTCAGGATTCAAACGCACTGCTGGTGTCGGCATCCCGTCCAAGATAGCTTTGAAGATCACGCCCGAACTCTCGCCACGGAACGGCAACGCCCCAGTCGCCATTTCGTACAGAACCGCACCAAATGAGAACAAATCTGTTCGTGCGTCCAATTCCTTGGTGCGAACTTGTTCGGGTGACATATAGGCGACGGTTCCGACCGCCGAGCCGGGACTCGTAAGGTGCTCTTCCAGCGTCACGGTCGATTGCGCGGTTGCCTCAGCCCCTCCTACGTTTCTGAGGATGGGAACGACCTTAGCCAAACCGAAGTCGAGCACCTTAGCGTGACCGCGTTTCGTGACAAAGATATTCGCGGGCTTGATGTCACGATGAACGATTCCGGCTGAGTGTGCCGCATCCAGAGCATCAGCGATCTCGATGCTGAGCGATAGAACATCCTCGGTTTCCATCGGCTTGCCGCCGATCCGATGTTTCAGGGTCAATCCATCCAGAAACTCCATCGCGATGAACGACTGACCGTCGTGCTTGCCGATCTCGTAAATAGTGCAGATGTTCGGATGGTTTAGAGCGGACGCAGCGCGTGCTTCTCGGCGAAAGCGTTCCAGTGCTTGCGAATCGTGGGCTACATCTTCCGGCAGGAACTTCAAAGCGACGAACCGACCAAGCTCAGTGTCCTCGGCTTTGTAAACGACACCCATCCCGCCGCCTCCGAGCTTCTCGATGACTCGATAGTGCGACATGGTCTGACCGATGAGTTGGGACTCTGGAGCCATTGGCGGAAATGGTATGCCGCAGCATCGGGTGGGGTCAACGAGTGGTCAGAAAGGCACAACTTGGCAGCACATTGTTTTCTTGCGTTTCCACGGGTGGTCTGAAAGGCTTCCGCCGCCGCAGCCGCAAGTCTGTGATTCCATCCAGGAGGAATTTCCGTTTTTTGCTGGTGCATGGGAATACCTTTTGGCACCCAGCGGGTGAATAGTATTCAGCGTCGCAACGGGGAAAGCGTTCGGGGAAATCAGTGCGAGGCTAAACTGCTGGCAGAATACCAAAAACTGCTTCGCGTTTGGTGACGTAACGTTGATTGTGTAAAAAGCGAGAGGGTGTAAGTTGGCTTTGCCTAGCAAGCAAAAGCCGTTCCGAAAAGGAGACCTACACCCAATGGCGAAGATAACCTCGATTGACGAGCATTTCCAACATTTTCTAGC
>DATDGS010000051.1:0-2020 GCA_036521955.1 Terriglobales bacterium | reverse complement strand
CCACTGCGTCCACAGAGTGCGAAACGAACAACTTTAGTCCTTCGCTCCCCCCGGTGGCCTCCAGAACTGCATAGCCGTTGCTTTCGAGGAACATCTTGCGGCTGATGAGCCCATTCCAGTGGTCGTCAATGCAGAGAATCGATTAGGAAGCTTAATTCCCTGCTCCGAATTTATAGCAGGAGGGGGTTACCGGGACACACTGCCGATTCCTGCGGGAATCCAAACTGGGTGCGCTGAAACAAAGGCCACGTTGCGAAATCAGCGCGGCCTTTTCCTTTTGTGTTATTTGCGACCTGGGCTCTTACGCTGCTACTTGTTGTTGATAGGCCGGGACGAAGGACTCGGCCACAAAGGTTTCGAACTTCGTCGGTGTTGTGTTGCTGGCGGTGCGAGGTTCTAGGGCGCGCATGTGTCCGGTGTTCAGGGCGCCTGCCATCTCCAGGATTAGGCCGGCGAAGTTGTCGGACATTCCCATTTGAACCATGGCGGCCCGAATCTGATCGTCGGGTGCCTGAATGTATCCGAGATCGGGTTTGCCGATGGCCTTGCCGATAATGGCGGCGGCTTCGGTGTAGTCGAGATCGCGCTGCCCTTGCAGCTCTTGCGTCTGCTTGCCTTGGAACGCCAGCCGCAAAAGGGCGTTGGCCGCTGCTGCTCCTATGTCATGGGTGGCGATCATGGGGAGTTTCAGATTCGGACTGACGGGTCCAATCCCTTTGCCGAGCATGCGAATGGCACCCACTTGTGGCAGTGTGTTTTCCATGAAGTAGCCAGCGCGCAGGTGGAGCGCGTTCGCACCGTTGATATGATTGAGTTTTTGTTCGAGGTCGTGGAGGCCGGCTACGGGGCCGGTTCCGGTGGGTTTATCGGCTCCGAAACTACTGAGCGAAACAACATTCTTGACCCCCGCGTTTTGTACTGCCGCCGCGATCGCGTTGCTGACCCGGTCCTCGTAAGCGCGGACGTCGCTGCTGCCGGGGTTGGGTGGAATCATGACGTAGGCTGCGTCTGCTTTGTTGAAGGCTTTGGTTAGGGCTGACGCGTCGGTGACATCGCCGATGAATATCTCCGCGCCTTCCGTCGCGAGAGGTTGCAAATGAGCCTCATTTCTTCCGACGACACGAACTTTTTGCCCGTGGGCAAGAAGGTTCTTCGCCACTACGTGTCCAGTGTTGCCGCTTGCTCCAAGAACGACGTACATATTGGCCTCCATTCTCAAATTGGATGCGGCGACTCGAGTTTGGACTCCAGGCAGAAAGGCGAGAATTCCATATGGCTCGGTTATATATATTGGTTTCTCCCGCGTTTCATCGCACGGGTAGTGGCTCGATTTTGGTTTTAACCCCGCATCGCTGGCGCGACGTGGGCTCCGGAAAATTCTGGTAAGTTCTGCCACAGCCGGCAACACCTCCTCTAAGTTCAGATGACGCGTGCGGCCCGAGGGTCCATCGAGATGGATAAATCGTCCGCGCTCCAGGACGCGATCCAGAATGGCGGCCGCCAGGTCTTCAATCGTGCAACACTTTTCCCCAGTGTTTCGCCGCTGGCAAGACGGTGCGGCGTACGACGAGAGCAGATATCTGGCGACCTTGGCCAAGCGTGGCTCGCCCCTGATGCCTGTCTCGGCAGCCGCAGCAACGAGCCTGTGAAATTTATTGTGGATTCTAAGTGAACCTGAAAAAGGAGCTAGTCGAAAAATGCTTGACAAACTTACTCAGACATCTGATTGCATCAATTGACCGTTCCCGGCAATCGAGTGCGTGTCATGGCGAGAGGGGCTTTCTCGTTCGTGACCAGCAACCGATCAGTCCGTCGCATCAATCTCCAGTCATATTCGTAAGCAGTTCCACAGAGCGGGCATATCTGATAATGACGGCCATCGACGTCAATGCGTGGCCAGGTGAACCGGTGCGAGCAACCTCGTCCGAACAATTGCTTCAAAAAGCTCATTGCCTCGCCCCTTCATTGCGACTTCTCCACGTATCGAACCAATGGCTAAAGAACGGTCTGGGCCGACGGC
>DATDGS010000050.1:0-156053 GCA_036521955.1 Terriglobales bacterium | reverse complement strand
ATTTGCTCGCGCGCCTGAAATACAGAAGCACCTTGCTTCATTCTGCCAAACACTCGGAAAACAGCGCTGGATACATCCGCCATCATCTGGCGAAACAGTGGGGCACGGCTGACTCCGGACAACGGAATCCAAATGTCGGGTGAGCTTTCCGGATCCGGATCAATCCCGGTGAATGTTGGCGGTGCAACCCCAATGATTGTGAATGCTGTCCCATTGAGGCGGAGTTCAGTTCCCAATGCCTCATCTCTGCCGCCAAACAACTCACGCCAACAACGATGACTCAATACCACCACATCGCCCCCGGCATTTGGGCTATCGTCCTGCTCGTTGATGACCCGGCCGCGAAACGCGTGCACCCGTAATTGGCCGAAGTAATTTCCCGTAACTGCTGTAACTGTCGCGGATGCAGTTTTATTGCCGTTTCCAATTTCGAAATGCAGAGTGGGATAGTAGGCGGCAAGCTCCGGCAAAGCGTTCGGTTGCGCATTCACGTATTCGAGGTACATTGGCCATGACAAACCCCTTCCGGATGGCTGCATCGACGTTGACTGTCTGTCTATTTCCACGAGCTCAAAAGAACGTGGGACAGAAAGTTTCGGAGATAGCGACCATCCGAAAACACTGAACATTCCCACATTCGCGCCAATGCCGAGCCCCAGCGTCAGGATGGCAAAGGCTGAGTAGCCCCGGTGCTTGATTAACGCCCGGGCAGCGTGCAATATATCGTGCCAAAGAAGTTCCATCTATGACCTTGGAAGTGATGTTAGCATTGCTTAAATGGTCCAGGAGATCGGATCGTCATTACCATAGCTCTTGTCTAGGCGGCCAGAACCGGACGCTCACCCACATTCCGGTCGCGCCGCATGTGCCCTGGGCGGCTCCCAGCCAATACGAGTCACCGGAAGTTCAAAAAAAGAGTTACCAATGATCTCATTGGGGGTCGGCCTTAGCCCATTGACCAAAGATACCCGTCTCTTACCACCAGTTCTTGCAGGTCTCGACGACCGCCTGAACGTTTGCTCCGGTCTCACCCGGAGGTCCGCATTCCGAAACACCCGTCCCCTACTCTCGCCGCCCGGTAAAGCGGACATTTCACGTGCTATCTCAACCGGACATATCATGTGCTACCGACACTACGGAATTTCGCCTTGACAGACCACTCGGTCGGTTGTAATATCTGATCCCAAGTTTGCTCTTTTTTGAGCAAATCGGAATTTCATGCAGAGTGGCTGAGGGACGAGCCCTGAGACGCCACGGCAACCGGATAGAGATCATCTATCTCAATCGCAGGTGCCAACTCTCGCCCGGTAACGGGGACCATGAGATTCGGGTAAGCGAAAGTCGATTCGCATTTCCCGAGCCTCTTTTCCCATTCGGAAAAGGGGTTTTGTGTTAACTGGGGTTTTTACCCGGCTCGTCCCGCAGTCACGGAAAGAAGTTGCAAAATGGAGACGAGCACCTACCAGCTCCGTTGCCGCGAATGCGGCAAGACCTGGGGCAACCAGCCAAGCAGTATCTGCGAAGACTGTTTCTCGCCGCTCGAAATCACCTACGACTACGATTCGCTTCGCACGCGCCTTTCGCGCGAACTGTTCGCCTCGCGAGCGCCCAACATGTGGCGCTATCACGAACTGCTGCCGCTGCCGGCGGGGTATCAGCCGTCCCTGCCGGTAGGATTCACTCCGCTCGTGAGCACCCCAAGACTCGGAGACGAGATTGGATCGCGGCGGCTCTTCGTCAAGAATGATGCGGTGTGCCTGCCCACCTTGAGCTTCAAAGACCGTGTGGTCGCCGTCGCCCTGGCCAATGCGCGCAGCTTTGGGTTCGACACGGTGGCTTGCTCTTCGACGGGGAATCTCGCGAATTCGGTCGCGGCGCAAACGGCTCGCGAAGGTTTGAAGGCGTGGATCTTCATTCCTTCGGATCTTGAGCCCGCGAAGATTCTGGGCACGCAAGTGTTTGGCGCGAGGCTGGTGCGCATCAACGGCAGCTACGATCATGTCAATCGCCTGTGCTCGCAAATCGCCGATGAACACCGTTGGGGATTCGTGAACGTGAATCTTCGTCCCTATTACGCTGAAGGCTCGAAGACGGTGGGCTATGAAGTCGCCGAGCAACTGGGCTGGCGCTTGCCCGACAACGTTGTGGTGCCAATGGCGGGCGGGTCTTTGATTACCAAGATCAAGAAGGCGTTTGACGAGTTGATCCTGCTAGGACTGGTCGATCCGAAGCCGGTGAAATTCTTTGGCGCGCAAGCGACCGGCTGCTCGCCGATTTCAACTGCGATCAAGCAGTACAGCGGCGAGATTGAGCCGCAGCGTCCGAAGACGATTGCGCGGTCGCTGGCCATCGGCAATCCGGCCGATGGACATTACGCGTTGAAGGCCATCACCAAGAGCGGTGGATGGGCGGAAGACATTTCCGATCACGAAGTTGTCGGTGGAATTCAATTGCTGGCAGAGAGCGAAGGCATCTTCACCGAGACCGCAGGCGGCGTAACGGTTGGAACCGCGCGCAAGCTGATCCAGCAGGACCGCATTCTGCCAGACGAAACCACCGTGCTCTGCATTACCGGCAACGGACTCAAGACCACTGACGTGCTGGCGGACAAGTATCAGGCGGAGACGCCGATCGCTCCGAAGCTTGCCGATTTCGAGGCGTATCTGGCTTCGAAGGCAGCGGCGCTGCCAGCCGTGGTTGCCGAGACAGCAGTCGTCGCTCGCGAGTCGGTCGTTCGCGGGCTGCGGACGCTCGCGGCGGCTCCGCGGTGATTGGACGTGCCAACGACTAACGACCATCGACTAACGACCATCGCATTTTCATTCGGGCTTTTTGCCCGGGAGGTTTTTATGAGCATCACGGTTCAAATTCCCACGGCCTTGCGGCGGCTTACTTCCGGGACACCGAGCGTCGTCTGCTCGGCGGCGAATCTCAGTGAGCTGTTCTCGGAACTCGACCAGCAGTTCCCCGACCTAAAGCCCCATCTACGGGATGAAGGGGGTGAGACGCGGCGGTTTCTCAATGTTTATGTGAATGAGGAGGATATTCGCTTCCTGGGTGGAGCTTCCTATTCGTTCCAGGACGGCGATGAGGTACTGCTTGTGCCTTCGATCGCGGGCGGGGCTGAGTAGACCACACTTCCCGACCATTGTCGGCGCAGAATACAAATCGGATTCGGACTCGCTCGCGGTAAACATCGCCGTAAGCGGGGCCGCTTCCCCTGGATTTGATCAGCTGGAGCTTTCCCTCGTACGCCTCGAACAGCGTTCGCGTCTCGGCGCGGCAGTTTGACGAAGCCATCGCGATTTTGCAGGAAGTTGGCGAATGAGAACCCGCTTAGCCTACCCCTGTTGGGAAAACGCATACGCCCGCAAGTCATCGAAGAGTGGAGGGCCTATGGCCGGTTCTCCGGCGACCGGGATGACTCTGATTTCGCTGCTGCCATGGAACAAGGATTCCGTTCAGCAGGCTGGAAAGGCGCTCTCACCAAAGCCATTGAATTGCGGCGGGCACAACGTAAGACCGGCTACTCCTCAGCGTTGTCCATTGCCCGCTTGTACGCCGACTGGGGAGACAAAGAGCAGGCTTTCCGTGGAGCTGAACATGGCTTATCAGGAACACGATTGGCTGCTAATGGGTTTGAACACTTACTTCCAACTCGACCACTCTGCGTTCCGATCCGCGCTTTGCCGACCTGGCGCGCAAACTCGGTCTGCCGCAGTAACCTCGCTCGAAACTGGGGATGCCGGCTTTTCCCTCTCTGGAAAGGCGCGCCCGACCACGGCGGTCGAGGTGAGGCCGCCGGAACCGGGCGCTCAACCTTAAAAACAGATGGAGCGAGCCCGCTTTCGCTCCTCTCACCTTTGCGGAGGGAGTGTAAGGACCGACTCTTGTGCCGGAGGCGAGGGTCGTGCCTGCGCGTAATTATAGCTTGTGCAGCCCTTCGCCGGTCGCCCGACGCCATTCTTGTTTCTTTGCTTATATTCTTAAAATATTTGTCGGGCTCATTCGTCTACACCAGTAGATGGATGCGGCGCTGAGAAGACAGTGGGCGATGGCGGAGCAGGACCAGCGGATCTCTGAGGCGATCGAGCGGGAGCAATCCCGGCTGCGCAACTTCATCCGCAGACGCGTGGCTGACCGCGATGACGCAGAAGACGTCCTGCAGGACGTCTTCTACGAACTCGTGGAGGCCTACCGCATGATGAAGCCGGTGGAGCAGGTCACGGCCTGGCTGTTCCGTGTGGCCCGCAATCGGATCGTCGACCTCTTTCGCAAAAAAAAGCGGGAGGCGCTGAGAGACGGACTGGCAACGATTACAGCGGATGGGGAAATGCTCCAGTTGGAAGAGTTGCTCCCCTCGCCGGATGCCGGACCGGACGCGGCATACGCTCGCAACGTGTTGCTGGAGGAACTGGACGCCGCTGTGGACGAGTTGCCGGACGAGCAACGCGAGGTATTCATTGCCCACGAACTGATGGGATACAGCTTCAAGGAAATAGCGTCGCAAACCAGCGTGAGTGTGAAGACGCTGCTCTCGCGCAAGCACTATGCAGTTCTTTATTTGCGCGAGCGTCTCCAGGCCATCCACGACGAATTTACGAAACGTAATTTGTGAAGACATGAGGACAAGGGACATGAAAAGGCATTGGGCAGCCACGGTACTGAAGGTCGCGTTGTTTGCGGCGCTGTTCGTCACTGTATTTGGTTTTGTGGTGATGCGTCTGTGGAATTGGTTGATGCCGGCGCTCTTTGGCTGGCATCCGATCGCCTTCTGGCAGGCGATAGGACTCTTGATCCTTTGCAAGATTCTTTTTGGTGGGTTCCATGGCCGGCCGGGTCGCGGCATGTACTGGCGTCACCGCATGACGGAACGGTGGGAACGGATGACTCCCGAGGAGCGCGAGAAGTTCCGTCAATCGATGGGAGGCGCTATGCGCGGTCGCTGCGGCTCATTCGACCCACCCGCTCCGGCGCCCAAGGCCTGAGGGGAAGGGGACCCTGGTGACATTGGTCTTCCCCCTTTCGTGCCCCTGCGCAGTCTGGTTTCCCCGCCTGTGTGTTAAAATCTAACTAACTGGTTAATTATATGAAGCGGTCGAGCGCTATTCTTAGGTCGCATCGTTCCACCGGCCACTCGGGCGGCGGACGGATCGCTCCCCGACTGGGAACCCGCGGTCGGCCGGAGGAGAGCCGCGCAGCCATCCTGAAGGCTGCGGTTGGGGAATTTGCCGCGCTCGGAATTGCAGGCGCGCGGACGGATGCGATCGCGCGGACGGCGCACGTCAACAAGGCGCTGCTCTACTACTACTTCAAGGACAAGGATTCTCTCTACGAAGCGGTGCTGGATCAGGTGTTCAGCGGACTGCGGGCCCAGGTGATGCCGGTGCTAGAAAGCAAACGGCCTCCGCGGCAGAAAATGCTGGAATATCTGGGGGCATATTTCGATTACATCGCGGCTAATCCACAGTTTCCCCGGGTGGTGCAGGCGGAGTGGATGCGATCGGGCACGAAAGGGAGCGCTCCTATGCAGCGCGTTGCCCGGGAATATTTTAGTCCCATCTTCGCAAAGCTGGTCGACTTGTTGCGCGAGGGCGTTAAGGCAGGGGAATTTCGAACCGTGAACCCGATGGATTTTGTTCCGTCGGTGGTGGGGATAATTGTGTTCTATTTCACCGCGGCGCCGTTGATGAAGACGCTGATGAAGGTGGATCCGTTGTCGGAGGAGCGGATCCGCGAACGGCGGGCGTTTGTACTGGATTTCATTTCGGCGGCGCTGTTTGTGTGATCACCGCCGAGACGCGGCGTTCGCCGAGAAGCTCCACCCCTGGGGGCGCAGGGGTACGCAGAGAGAGCGTTGTAATCGTGCACATGGAGATTTTCGATGAGCGTTCGGAATAAATTCCTGATTATTTTAGCGGTTATTTTGGCGATGGCTTCGGTGTACTACGTTCTTTCTACTCCCGGCGGAAGCGACCTGGTGTTAGTGGGGACGGTGGATGCCAACCAGATCGTGGTGAGTCCGCAGATTCAGGGGCGAATTATGAAACTGCTGGTGGAAGAAGGAACGCCGGTAAAGCAGGGAGATTTGATCGCGCTGCTTGATCCATCGGAACTGGAAGCGGAGGAGCGTGCGGCGGCAGCGACGATTGGCAGTTTGCGGTCGCAGGTGAGCGCCAGCGAATATACGCGGCAATCGACGAAAGGCTCGACGTCGGGAGACGTGGAGAATTCGCAGGCGAAGTTGCAATCGGCGCGGGCGCAACTGGCGCAGGCGGAAGCGATGTTGACGCGGGTGGAAAGCGACAGCCGCCGGACGATTGGTCTGGCGCAAGCCGGGGTGGCTTCCGATCAGGACCGGGTGCAGGCGGAGATGAACCTGAAGGCGCAAGCGGCGAACGTGCAGTCGCTGAGGGATCAAGTAACGGCGGCGCAAGCGGATCTGAATTCGGCGATGGCGCGCACCAATCAGGCTACGGCAGCCGAGAGCACGGTGGCATCGACGCGGGCGCAGATGGAAAACGCGGTGGCACTCTTGAAGGAAGCGGAAGTGCATCTCGGATATACCAAGATTTATTCGCCGGTAACGGGGACGGTGTTGGTGCGGGCGGCGCGCGAAGGCGAAGTGGTGAACGCGGGGCAGGCAATTGTGACGGTAGTGGATTTCAGCGACACGTGGGCATTGGCGGCGATCCCAGAGACGGATGCCGATCACATTGGACTTGGAGATACGCTGCGGGTGCGGCTGCCGGGAGGCACGGTGGTTCCGGGAAAAGTTTTTTATAAGGCAGCGGAAGCAGATTTCGCTACCCAGCGGGATGTGGGAAGGCGAAAGAGAGATATCCGCACGATTGCGTTAAAGGTGCGGCTGGAGAATCCAAAGGGCGCTTATGTGCCGGGAATGACGGCGGAGGTGCTGCTGAGTCGGGACCAGTTGAAGGGGACGGCGCCGAAGAACGCGGAAGCGGCGGGGAAGCCATGAGCGCGGACGGGAATCAGAAGACGAATGGCGCGCCGGTTTTAACTTCGGAGTTCAGCAAGAGCGAAGTAGTCGAGGACGCTCCAAATGCGATTGAAGTTTCGCACATCGTGAAGAGGTACGGAGACTTCACCGCGGTGGACGACATTTCCTTTACCGTAAAAGAAGGAGAGATTTTTGGGCTGCTGGGGCCGAATGGAGCGGGGAAATCGACGCTGATCCGGATGATGACCACACTGATTCCGATCACGGCGGGCACAGCGCTCGTGGCCGGGCATGATGTGGCGCGAGATCCGAAGGCGGTGCGGCAGACGATCGGAGTAATTCCGCAGGCGCTGACCAGCGATCTGGACTTGACGGTAGAAGAGAATCTGAATATTTATGCGAAGCTTTATGGCGTTCCGACGAAGCGGCGCACAGAGGCAATTGCGGAACTGCTGGAGACGGTGGACCTGACGAAGTGGCGAGACGCGCAGACGAAAACGCTGTCGGGCGGGATGCGCCGGCGGTTGGAGATTGCGCGGGGACTGGTGCATAGTCCGAAGATTTTTTTTCTGGACGAGCCCACGACAGGTCTGGATCCGGTATCGCGCGTCGCGGTATGGGAGATGTTGTCAAACATCAAGGCCAAGCGCAATCTTACGATTTTGATCACGACGCATTACATGGACGAAGCGGACCGCCTGTGCAACCGGATTGCGATTGTGGATCACGGGAAACTGGTGGCGCTGGATACTCCGGAGGCGTTGAAGGCGAGCGTCCCGGGATCGACTGTGATTGAGGCCCACTTCGAGCATCCGCCTGCCGATTGGGAAGAGCGGTTGCGGGGATTGCCGGGGGTGACATCGGTGCAGAACGAAAGCGCAGGGATGTTCCGAGTGCTGACGTCGAACGGATCGGGCACGACCACCGATCTGGTCGAAATGGCGGTCGTGGCTGGCGTGCCGTTGAAGACGCTCACCGTTCAGAACACGACGCTGGACGATGTGTTTGTCCACTACACGGGGCGGCAGTTGCGCGATGAACTGGTAAAAGCCTACGGGTACCAGATGCCGCAGAGTCCGGGGCTGCGCCCATGAACCGGATGATGGCGATTATCGAGCGCGAGATGCGCAAGTTTTTCCGGTCACCGACGCTGATGATGGTATCGATGGTGATGCCGCTTGTACAGCTCATCGTCCTGGGGAATGCGTTTGGGGGGAAGATCCGAGACGCAAAGATGGGGATCGTGGATGGGGATCATGGGACGCAGGCGATCCGGATCAAGGAAGCGTTTGACGCGGTACGGGCGAACATGCGGACCTTTATTGCGGTCCCGTATGACAGCGAAGTGCAGGCAAGAGAGGCCGTGCGCAACGGGGAGATTCAGGGAGCGGTGATTATTCCGCCGCAGTATTCGAAGATGGTCTACGAAAAGAACCATCCACGGATTGCGCTGATTGTGGACAATAGCGACAACTTCATGAGTTCGACGCTCGAAGACGAGATGACCAGCTTGACGGATGCGCTGAACCAACCCGATGTGTCGCCGCGACTGCTGCAACAGACGGCTCTGGAGGTGGTGGAGTTATATCCGTATATCGAGTACATGAAGTTTCTGTTGCCGGGATCGATCTCGCTGGCGATGTTCGTGTCGGTAATGATCGGCGGGGGGATGCTGTATATCGACGATAAGGCGCGCGGGGTGCATGAGGGATATCTGGTGACTCCGATTACGAAGGCGGAGCTAGTGCTCGGACTGAACGGAGCCGGGGCGATCAAAGCGGTGATGACCGGAGTGGTGATCACGTTGGTCGGATCGCTGATCGCGGGCGTGGGGACGATATTCAATCCGGGGACGATGCTGGGATTGCTGTTGATGATCGCGCTTACCTCGGTGGCATTCAATTCGATGATGTTCTTGCTGATGGCGCGGGTTGAGGACCCGCTGGTGCCGCGGGCTATGTTTGGGATTCTGAATACATTGCTGTTTTTCCCCAGCGGAGCGATCTATCCGATAGAGGCGTTTCCAGCATGGCTGCGGGCGATTGCGAAGGTCGATCCGTTTTCGTACGCGGTGCATGGATTCAAATCGTTGCTACTGAAGGAAACCGGACTTGGGCCGATTGTTCCGGACATGATTTATCTCTCGATTTTTGCGCTGGTAACACTGGCGTTGGCGGTGCCGTTGTTTAAGCGGACACTGTAGGAAGCGGTCAAAATCACGGCACTGCCGAGTTGCGCTCGGCTGGACGGGGCAAGTCTCCGTACCGCCGATTTGAAACGAATTGGGTTAGAAGCAGATTAGACGGAGATTAGAAGACTCGGTCGGAACGAACCCTTGGTGTAGCGCGCTGGGGCAAATTTTTCTTTACAAACGGTTTTACTTGGAGTCGCGGCATTTACCGCCGCGGGTGTTATTTCTCCACGAGAACCAGTTCTCCGTTTTCGACTTTGAGATCTTTGATGTGGTTGGGCAGTTTGAGTTGATCGCGCTGCTCGGCGAGTTTTTTTTGCAACACTTCATTGACAAGCGCCGCCGGCACGGAGAGATCGCCAACCTTGACCTCCGTGGCATCGAAGGTAGCGTAACCGTCTTTCGAGCCGAGATGTCCGGCGAGTGTGAGGTAGACGTCTTTGCCGGCGATCTGCGTCAGAAATTGACCGCGGACGATGTCTCCATCCATGGAGACCTGATAATCCTTAACATTGGGAACGGCGCCCGGGAACTCCATTGCAGGGCCTACGGAGGACGAGCCGGAGGGAGATGCGCTAGAAGCATCCGCGGGCGCAAGCGTTGCCGCGGGTACCAAGCCGGCCGCTTGCGCCAGTGCAGCCGACAATTCTCCGGAATTTATGCGCACTTCGCTCTCACCGGCCCCGGCCGCCTTGGGCTGCGCGAGTTGGTTCACCTTCTCCTGGAAGGACTGCGCATTGGCGGCAACCGCAGCGGGCGCAACTGGAGTCGCGACTGGCGCGGGGCGTTTTAACACGAGGACGAGTGTGACAATCGAGATTGCCAGGGTTGCGAAACTGATGATCCGTTGCAGCTTCACGTCGAGACCTCCGCCTTTGCCTATTTTTCTATGGTACGCGAGCGGCGGGACTAGTTTGAGATGACGTAGGTGCTGAGGCGGTGGGGACGTTTTGTTCCTTTATTACTATGGTCTATTACTATGGTCGTGGCCTTGCGAGCTTTGGCCTTCTCGCGGCGCGGAAAGAGCGTAAGAGCCATCCGCTGACCGGAAAATGCTTTGGCTGATATTCTGACTCAATACATCTCATCAGCCTGGAGTTTAACGTGATCGTGCAAGCACGTTGTATGATTTCCGCTTTGTTAGTGTCATGGTTGCTTGGTACGGCATCTTTTGCAGCCGCCTCTGATCTCCCGACGGTGCTACCGCAGAATGTGAAGGTCGTGCATTTTCCAAGCGCCTCTATCGGCGATGAGCGAACCCTGCTGGTGATATTGCCGCTGGATTACGATACTGCGGTCCGGCGTTACCCCACGTTGTATCTCTTACACGGTTACGATGCCGACATTACCGGCTGGGCGCGCGGAACGAATCTTTCTGCCTACGCGGCGCGGCACCAGCTCATCATTGTCACACCCGACGCTTCGCGAGGCTGGTACGTCAATAGCGTATCCGATCAAAGAGCTCGATTCGACGACTTCATCGTGAAGGACGTCATCGGTTATATGGACGCTCATTTCCGCACCATCCCCGAACCCTTTGCGCGGGCGATTGCGGGCGTTTCCATGGGCGGATTGGGCGCCGTCTTTCTTGGCCTGAAGCACCACGATACCTTTGCCGCGATCGGCAGCTTCAGCGGCACTCTCGCCGCCGCCCATGAAAAGCCTCCGGCGCTCGCCGCGGATGCACCCGAAGAGGCGCGAAAGGCCGTGCGCGATTATGAGGCGCTCGTTGGAAAGTTCGACTCCCAGGAGCATCGAGACCGCGACCCGTTCGAATTGGCCGCGAAGATTCCGGTGGAAGACGTGCCCATGCTTTTCCTGGTATGCGGCGGCGAGGACGGGAACGCCGAACCGACGCACGAGTTCCTCTCTCTGCTCGCCAAGCGCCGGATTCCCTACGAATACCGCGAAATATCTCCTCGTGGACACGATTGGAGAATATGGGATGAGGAAATTCCGGTGTTTCTCGACAAACTGGATCGTCTGGAAGGCTTTGGCTCCGCGCCGACAGAAGGCCGGCCGGAACACCCCAGGCCTTAAATTACTGGTTTCAGATGCCGGGTCATTCCACGATGGCTAAGACGTCGCCGGGGTTCACGGCCGCGCCTGGGGTCGCCGATATTTTTTTCACGACTCCTTTTTTTGGCGACTTGATTTCGTTCTGCATTTTCATAGCTTCGACGACGACGATCCCTTGCCCGGCTTCGATCTCGGAACCCTCCGCGACCAGCAAACGCACCACGCGCCCAGGCATGGGAGCCAGGATTTTCTTGGGCCCCTTTTCGCTTCCGGGAGCATGTTGACGCGAGCGCAGAGAGCGTGGATCACGCAAATCCACCGCGAATCGCGTGCTCCCTACCCACATGTGGACATCGGTCGCCGTCTGCTCACGCTTAATTTCGTAGGCGTGCCCATCGACCACCAGGGACAAAACGTCGCGGCGCGGGATGACCCCATCGATATGGACCGGCTGCCCGTCCAGGCGGCACTCCCATCCGCCGACGGTTCTCTCCAGCTCGATCCGGTGTGCCTTGCCGCCCACTATGACTTCATAAACCATAGTATGAAAGATCAGCGCAGCCCTTCCGAGCGTCCCTTCTGTTTCCAGTTTGACGGAACCTTAGCCGCCTCAGCCGTGTTCCCGTCCTTGTCCATGTTGGCCGCAGAAGCGGGGTCAAGCACGGCGAACATTCCGGCGGCAATCGCGGCGATCATCTCCAGCGACGCGCGTTCTTTCTCTCCTGCGCCCGGCGCCACGGCTTGATTGCCCTTCGCAAGTAGCCGATCCAGGTATCCGGTATCGAATCGTCCAGCCCGGAAATCGGAATCGCAAAGAATGCGCTGGAATAGAGAAATATTGGTCTTGATGCCCGCCACGAAATACTCGTAGAGAGCGCGCTCCAGCCGCATGATCGCCTGCCGCCGGTCGGTGCCGTAACCGATCAGCTTGGCCAGCAGCGGATCGTAATCCATCGGGACATTCCAGCCTTCGTACATGCCGCTATCGCGGCGGATTCCCGGTCCCGAGGGTTGGAGCAAGATCGTGATCTTGCCAGGGCTAGGAAGATAATTATTATCGGGGTCTTCGGCGTAGATGCGGCACTCGATGGCGTGTCCGCGAATCTCCACCTCAGACTGCTTGAAGGGCAGCTTCTCGCCGCTCGCAATCCGGATCTGCAGGTGCACAAGATCGAGTCCGGTGGCCAACTCGGTGACCGGGTGTTCCACCTGCAGCCGCGTGTTCATTTCGAGGAAGTAGAAATTCCTTTGCTGATCGAGCAGGAATTCGACCGTGCCCGCGTTAGTGTAGTTGGCGGCCTGTGCGACTCTCACGGCGACTTCGCCCATCCGCCCGCGCATGTCGGAATCGACAATCGGCGAAGGCGCCTCCTCGAGAACTTTCTGGTGGCGGCGTTGGATGGAACACTCGCGCTCGCCCAGCCAGACAGTATTGCCGTGCTCGTCGGCCAGCACCTGCATCTCAATGTGGCGGGGGTTGACGATCGCCTTTTCTATATAAACTTCGCTGTCTCCGAAAGAACGCTGCGCCTCGCTCTGGGCGGACTCGAGCGAGGAACGAAGTTCCTGCCGGGTGTGCACTAGGCGCATGCCCTTGCCACCGCCGCCGGCTGCGGCCTTCAGCATCACGGGGTACCCGATGCGCTCCGCGACTTGTTCGCCTTCGTCGGCCGAGGCGAGGCCGCGCGAGGTTCCAGGAACAAAGGGCACGCCGGCTTTTTCCATCTGCTGCCGAGCGCTGGTCTTCGACCCCATTAGGTTCATGGAGTGTGGCGTGGGCCCGATAAACTTCACGCCCGCATCGGCGCACGCCCGGGCGAACTTCGCGTTTTCCGAGAGAAAGCCGTAGCCCGGGTGGATGGCCTCGGCCCCCGAGCGTTTGGCTACGTCGAGGATCTTGTCAATTCGAAGATAAGACTCGGATGCCGGTGCCGGTCCGATCGGATAAGCTTCGTCAGATTTGCGAACATGAAGTGCGGCGCGGTCAACGTCGGAATAGACGGCGACGGTACCAATGCCCATTTCGCGGCACGCGCGTATAACCCGCACCGCGATCTCTCCCCGGTTGGCGATCAGGATCTTCTTGAACATTCTTGGCTGCACAGAGCTCGGATGCTCAAATTTGGTTGGAAGCACCGGGCCGCCCCTGATTCTACCTGTGGGAGCGGGGGGAGTGCATGCCACAAATCACCTGCGATTGTGATTTAAAGCACGAAGGCATTCGCAAAACAATCCAGGACCAGCGCAACATTTCTGCCGGAAAGCAAAAGGCCCAGCGCCAGCGCCGGGCCTCTGTTCTGAGGAGGAAAATGCTTACTTGTTCTGATCCATGACAATGGCGCCCGCAGGCTGCTTTTCTGCCTTGGCTTTCTTGGTGGCCATGGTTTTGTCGACCCACTCGTCGGCGGTCTTCAGATCGGCGGAGTGGGCTGCCGGATCATCGCAGTCGATATCGGCTCGTTCCCGGTACATCAGGTTCATGTAGGCCATGGCGTCGTCATAATCCGGACGAAGCTGCAGCGCTTTGGTCAGGTTATCGATGCCTTCCTGAACGTTGGCGGTGTTCTTCTCTTTCATTTCGGCACAGACTTTCTTGTCCTTAGCCGGCAGGGAGTCTTCGGGCTTCATCCCCAGTTTGGCCCGCTCTTCCTGACGCGGTACGTAGGTCTGCGTCCAGTCGATCACGGCGACGGAGTAATAAGGCTCGGGGTCGTTGGGATCGACCTCAGACGCTTTCTTGTAGTACTCCTTGGCCAGAGGGAATTTCTTCATCTGCAAGTAGAGGTAGGCGATGCCCTTGATGCTGTTGATGTTCTTGGGATCGGCCTGCAGCACTTGTTTGTACGTATCAATCGCTTGTTCCCCAAAGCGATTGTTGTCGGGAGTGTCGGCGCCCGGAATGTATTGCTGGGCAAAAGCTGTGGCCAGATACAAGCGGGCATTGATAAGAGATGGGTCCAGGGCGACAGCTTGTTGGAAGTGATCAATCGCCTGTTCAAATTTGGAGTTCTTGTACGCTTGCACACCCTTGTTGAGGTGGTCACGCGCTTTAAGCTTGCTGCAGCCGGTACTGGAGAGCAGCACTAGCGCGGCGGCCAATACCACCAAGAACCTTTGAGTCGTTTTCATTGCTTTATGAATCTCCCTTGCTGCGGAGTGTCCGAAAAAACTGAGGCGGAACGGCCAGCGTGATGCGCAAGGGTTCTCAGATCACCCGATCACGCGATGACCCAATCACCCGATTCTAGCCGCCCGCTTCGATCTTGGCTGTGATCAAGCCCACTTTATCGACGCCGGCCGAATGCGCGATGTCAATTACGTTGGCGACGTCAGCGAAAGGCACGTTGTCATCGCCCTTCACGAACATGACCTTCTCGGCGCGGGTTTTGAAAATATCTTCCAAGCGGCCTTGCAGAGTCTCCCAAGTGGCCTCGTCCTGATTGATCTTGAGTCCTGGAGGGTTGCCGGCGCCGTGGTCGATCAACTGCACGACAATGGTGCGATCCGTGCTGGGCGGTGGCGTTTTCTGATCTTTCGGCGGAGGCTGGGGTACCAACGCTTCCAATCCCTTGGGCGTCAGCGGCGTGATCACCATAAAAATAATCAGCAGCACCAGCAACACGTCGATCAGCGGCGTGACGTTCATGTTCGCGCTCTGGCCCCCTTTGGGGCCGAGTGCCATACCCATATCGATCTCCTCGATTTGCTATCGCACGCTACTGCCCGCCCGTCGGCGCAGGTGGAGTCGCGCTTGAGGGCGGGGCAAGGGTTCCGGACTTCTTTTGATCCGTCAGAAGCCCCAGTTGGTCAACGCCAGCCGCGCGAACATTGTCGACGACTTCAACCACCCAGCCGAACTTCGCCCGCATGTCGGCCTTGAGAAAGACGGTCTTGTCGGTGCGGTTCGCCAGGCGATCTTTGATCTTCTGGGTTAAGTCGTCCACATTGATCTTATCGGTCCCGAAGAAGACCTTGTCATCGCGGGTGACCGCCACCAGCAACGCGTCTTCCTTGTCTGCGTCCTGCATATCCTTGGGACTATTAACTTTGGCCATGTCCACGGGTACGCCATGTTGCAACATGGGCGTCACCACCATGAAGATGATCAGCAGGACCAGCATCACGTCCACCATCGGTGTGACGTTGATATCGGAGCTGACGTTGGCCGCTTCGTTTCGCTTTGCTAATGCCATGGAATTCTGTCTCCTGCCTGTGCTTGCCCTGGTCCGGGACCGCAGCGACGAGAAAGAGTAGGGCGCCGGTCGGAACCGGCGCGCTTCTCTAGCAACTCATGTTTGCCAGCCTCGTTCTTGCGGCCTTTGTTCATCCCAAAAACCGCGGCCTTCGGACCTAGGACCGGCGCATGCTCCGGCGCTTCAGGAAGTAATCAATCAGTTCGCTCGAGGAGTTGTCCATCTCCACATCGAACGCTTCCACGCGACCGGTCAGATAGTTGAACATCATGACCGCCGGAATCGCCACGAACAGGCCAACCGCCGTGGTTACGAGCGCTTCCGAAATGCCGCCCGCGACCGCTGCCAGGCCGGTTGCCTTTTCCTTGGCAATACCGTTGAAGGCGTTCAGAATGCCGACCACCGTTCCGAACAGTCCCACGAAGGGGGCCGTCGAACCGATTGTCGCCAAGCCGCCCAAACCACGTTTCAGTTCAGCGTGCACGATGGCCTCGGTGCGCTCCAGCGCGCGCTTGGAGGCTTCAATCGTCTCGCCAGGAATCTCGCCCGGGCTATCCTGGTGAGCCTTGAATTCCATCAGGCCCGCCGTGACCACCTTGGCCAGGTGACTTTTCTTGTTGCGTTCGGCGACTTTGATCGCCTCATCAATCTTGCCTTCGCGCAGGGCTCCGGCAACTGCGGGAGCGAATGAGCGGGACTGATTGCGGGCGGCGTTAAATGCCATCCAACGGTCAATCATCACGCCGATCGACCACCCCGACATGATGAACAGAATGATGACCACGGCCTTCGCCAGAATACCCATCTGCTTCCAAAGCGAAATCGGGTCCCAACCGACCGAGCTCTCGTCAAAGAGCCAGGCGGCGAAAAGATGGAAATTACAGAGTGCGACTACTGCCAGGTTCACTACCATGAGTTGCTTCTCCTCCTCGAAATATCTCGAACGTCCTAAAATCTCGCCGTAGAGACGGGGCTTGCACCGTCTCGCCCTAAGGGGAAACGCGGCAAATTGCTTCTCAACGGAAAACCGGCGCAGATCAAAAACTTCTCCGCGCCCGCTTGCTCCGAACCGTTTGATGCAAGAAATCAATAGGGCAGAATTGCCCTCGGGTGTTCAAACCACCCTAGGTCGCCCGTCTCGGGAAAAGGTGGGACGGGGAGGGCTTCAAACCGCCACAAACTTCTATCACAACCAGCCAGCCGGGAGAGTCTAGCTTCCCGTCAAGCTGAAGTTTACTAGCACCGTGGTCTCTACCGCCACTGGTTCACCGTTGAGCAGGTATGGCTTATAACGCCACTGCTTCACGGCCTCGATCGCTGCCGGCGCCAGCATGGGGTGCCCGCTGATCAACTGCAAATTCTGAATCGTGCCGTCTTTGCTGATTTCCGCCTGCAGCACGACCTGCCCCTGTATGCGGGCCTGTTTTGCCAGCGGCGGATAATTAGGCTGAACTCTCCTGATCAAAAGACCCTGCGAGACACCCTGCGAAACGCGGACACGCTGCGGGGTCGCGACTTTGGGTACCGGAATCGGCGTCGAACTGATGATACCGCCGATCACGCCACCCGCCGAGCCTCCCGGAATGCCTCCCGGAACTCCACCCGGGACGCCGCCCGCACCCAGATCCGGTGGCGCTTCCTCTTCTTTGATCATCTGAACTTTCTCTGGAATCTTGGTGGGGGTGCGCAACTGGCCGTTGACCAGTTCGCTCTGCATCTTGACCACCTTAACGGGAGCGGCCGCAGGCGGGGGTGGTGGCGGCGGTGGCGGGGGTGGCGCCACCAGGAAGGTCATCAGCTGCGTCTTGGGCAGCGCGTCCGTATAGATCAGAGGGATCAGGATCAGGATCCCGATGAGCGCGAACTGCCCACAGAAAGAGAGGATGGTGGTGCTCAACCGCCGCTTGGCCTTGAAACGGTGGCCTGATTCAATGAGGCTGTCTTCAAACATAAGGCTTCTCCTACACCAGACCTTAAGACAATTTAGACACCGACCGCATCCTCTTTGCTCCCGCTTTTTACTGCTCCACTCTCAAATCCCTACCTCTGCGGGCAGGTGAATGATTCTACGCCAGATGGCCTCAACTCAGACCTTTATTTTTTCCTTTTCCTTAGGCTGCGCCGGGCCACTGCCGGAGCGCAGCGGCATGCCAATCGGCTTTTTGCCTTGCTCGCCACGCCACTCCTGATAGGCGACCAGAATCGGCGCGGCAATCGCGATCGAGGAATACGTCCCGATCAGGATGCCAATGACCAGGGCGAAGCTGAACCCGTGCAACACCTCGCCCCCAAAAAGGAACAAAGCAAGCACGGTAAGGAAAGTCAGGCCGGCTGTCAAGATTGTTCGGCTTAAGGTCTGATTAATACTCTTGTTGACGATGTCGGCCAGCTTGTCCCGCCGCAGCAACTTAATGTTCTCCCGGATGCGGTCGAAAACGACGATGGTGTCGTTATTGGAATATCCGATCAGGGTCAAGATGGCCGCGATCACGGTCAGCGATATTTCCCAGTTCAGCAGCGAGAAGGCGCCGACCGTAATCAGAGTGTCGTGGAAGACCGTCAACACGGCGGCAACCCCGTAGATCCACTCGAAACGAAGCGCCAGATAAACCAGCATTCCGGCCAGCGAATAAAGGGTGGCCAGAATGGCTTGCTTGCGCAGTTGCTGTCCAACTTGCGGGCCGACAATCTCGACGTTCCGGATGCCAAAGTCAGAAACGAAGAAACTGTCCTGAAGCGAGGCAACAGCTGCGGGATCCACCACACTTTTCAGCTCATCAATCGAACCGAGCACGCCGCTTTTCGTCTTGTCGCGATAGTCGACAATGGCCTGCGCGATGGCGGTGTAGCGTGGGTTCGCATCCGCGCTGCCGTAGAGGTGAAGCGGATCCTTCTCCAAAAGGTAATTCAAGATGGTCAGGGAGCTGGAATTGTTGAGATCCTGCTTGCCCGGTGGAGCATGGCTTTCGAGCGCCTGAACGATTTGGATTTTGCCCTTATCGAGAGCCTGTTCGCTGGTCTCTTGAATATCGAGTTGGATCAGCACTTCGTCATTGGCGACTTGCCCGTATCGTTGAACGCGCGGGTTCTTCAATCCGGCGCGATCGAGTTCGGCGTGAATGGCAGACACATCCGGTGTATGCGCGTACTTCACATAGACCAGAGTGCCGCCGCGGAAGTCGACGCCCAGCGGGATGCCATGCCAGAACGCCATGGACAGCACTCCGGCCACGCTGAAGACCAGCGAGAAGGTCAGGAAGTACCACTTCTTCCCGAGAAAATCGATGTTTGTGTCTCTAAAAAATTCCACGCTGCTTACGATCCCTTCAAAATCAGTCGTTGGTCGCCAGTCGATAGTCGTTCGGCGAGCATCGTTCGTTTGGCGTTCGCGAACGACCATCGATCAACGACCAACGAGCGCCCTAGATGCTCAACGCTTCGCCGCGTTGCTTCCGGCTCAGCACCCAATCAAAAATCATGCGCGATACAAACACTGCCGTAAACAGGTTTGCCGCCAGACCGAAGACCAGCGTCGTGGCAAAACCCTTTACCGGTCCGGTGCCAAACAGAAACAGAATCGCGGCCGACACGATCGTGGTAACGTGCGTGTCCACGATGGTGATCCACGCATGGCTGAAGCCCTGCTCCACCGCCGAGGGCGGCGTCTTGCCGTTCCTCAGTTCCTCACGGATGCGCTCAAAAATCAGCACGTTCGAATCCACGCCCATACCGACCGTCAGAATGACGCCGGCAATACCCGGCAGCGTCAGCACCGCTCCAAAGTAGCCCATGAACCCAAGCAGGATGATCAGGTTCAGGATTAGCGCTATGTCCGCATTCACGCCCGCCCAGCGGTAGTAAATGAGCATGAAAACAAGGACAGCAAGCATGCCGTAGATAGCCGCCCGAACGCCGGATCGGATCGAATCAGCGCCGAGTGACGGCCCGACCGTGCGCTCTTCCAGATACTTGATGCCCGCCGGCAAAGCGCCGGAACGCAGCGTCATCGAAAGGTCTTGTGTCTCTTGCTGAGTGAACCGGCCGTTGATGACCCCGGTGTCACGAATAGCTTCTTTGATCACCGCCACTTCCTGCACTTTATTGTCGAGAACGACCGCCAGGTTGTCGCCGACATGAGCGGAAGTGAAGGAGTAGAATTTGCGCCCGCCTTCCGAAGTCAGAATAAAGCGGACTGCCGGTTGCCCATTTTCGTCGGTGGAAGGCTCCGCAGTACGAAGATCGCGACCCGTCACCGCCGATGCTCGCGAGATGATGTACCACTGTTCGCCGGTGTCGCTGTTTCTCGAGCCGATGCTCTTACCCTCCATCAGGACAGCGTCCGGAGGCAGCACGCCGCCGTGCTCTTGTAAAGCCGCTTGCTGGCTCGAATAGGGCCCGCCCAGCGATTGCTTGATCTCAAGCATCGCCGTCGACTGCATGATTTCCTTCACCCGCGCCGGATCGTCCACGCCCGGAAGCTGCACAAGAATCTGGTACTGGCCGAGGCCGTGCTCCTGGATCACCGGCTCACTTACGCCGAGCTGATCGATTCGATTGCGGATGGTCTCAATGGCCTGAGCAACCGCGCGATTCTTCAAATCGGCGAGGCTTTGGCCTTTCATCGCAACCGTCCACGAATTTTCCGCGCCCGAAGTGGCGTCGTAATCTGGCAACCGGTCGGCAATGATGCTCTTGAAATCGCTGGTCTGCTCCGGCGGAACGCCCTTAACCACGATCATTTCCGGATGGTTCACCGGATCAGGCTTGGTGATATCGGCGTAATTGATCTTGCGCGTCCGCAGATCTTCCTTAAGGCGCGCCAGAGCGTTGTCGGAGTCGACATTAACCGCATCATTGACCTGCACCTGCAGGATCAAGTGCGTTCCGCCCCGGAGGTCGAGGCCCAGATGAATGCGGTCGACGACCGATGCCAGCACACCTTTGCCCGACCAGTCCTTCGGAATGCCGAAGATGCCGCCCAGAAAGACCAGCAGGATCCCGACGCTAATTGCCAACTTCCAACCAAGGTTCTTATTCATGAAAAAACCGTCGATCGTCGTTAGTCGTTTAGCAAACCGTCCGAGTCTAGCGCACTCCCCGAACGACCAACGACTAGCGACCAAAAACTACTTTCCTTCCTCCGCCGTCGTCACCGACACCACCGAGGCGCGGCTGATTTCAAGCTTTAGATTGTCGGGCGGCACGCGCAAGGTCAGCGCATCGTCCTTGAGGCTGATGATCGTTCCGCGCAGGCCGCCGCTGGTTACAACCCTGTCCCCGTTTTTCAATTCGCTCAGCATGGCCTGCCATTTTTTCTGCTTCTTCTGCTGCGGCATGATCAGCAGAACATAAAAAATGGCGAAGATGAACAGCAGCGGAGCCAGCCCGAGCAGACTCGTACCCCCGGGTAGCTGCAACCACAACGCCAATCCGCCCGTCATGCCAGACCCCATGCCAGACAAAATCATTTCCACCGCCAAGTCGATCCCGTATAACGAAATAGGTAACGAAATTCCTGATTAAATCCGCGGCAGCGAAGCACTCTCTTCGGGCCGGTCTGAGCAAAACTCGGCACAAGTTTGCTGCTTTTGCCGCTTAACTTCCTCTGCCCGACTGCTCGGGCGTAGCTGCGGGAATTCTTCTCTTCTAAGAGCCGGAGGATCCTACACCCTGCAGGCTAGAACCGGCGATGCCGCGCTCCGGTTTCGGTCGGAACGGCACAGAAAGAAACGGACCTTTTCCCCAAGTTAAATAGAATGCCGGACCGCTAGCCGGGTGTCAAGGACGCGCCCAACAATTTACATCCGGGAAACGGCTGGGCTCGCGTCGGGGATGGGCGCCCTCGCCGTCCCAGCCGCGCACACCGGGATCCCCGTCAAGCCCGGTCTTAGGCTTGACGGGTGGAGGAGCTTGGCACGGCCTCGACTCTGTACTCGCTATAGTTAGCCGGCCGCGTTGCCGGCCCGAATCCCGGCGCGGACCGACCGCATGGTGGCCAGGTAATAGTGCAGGTTGTGGACAGTGTTCAGAACCTGCGCCAGAAGTTCGTTGGAAGCATAAAGATGCCGTAGATAAGCCCGCGAATAACGCAGGCAAACACGGCACTCACAAGCAGGATCGAGCGCGCTCTCGTCCTGAGCGTACCGGGCCTGCTTGATCGACACTTTGCCTTCGGAAGTAAACAGCAATCCATGCCGCGCGGCGCGAGTCGGAAGCACGCAATCCATCATGTCCACGCCCGCCCGAGCGTACTGCGCAATTTCCTCCGGAGTGCCCACCCCCATCAAATAGCGCGGCCGGTCTGAGGGAAGATGTTCCAGCGTGGTTAAAACGATGTCGCGAGTAAGCTCACGCGGTTCGCCAACGCTAAGCCCGCCAATAGCGTACCCAGGAAATCCGATGTCGATGGTGCGCGCAGCCGATTCGCGACGCAGCGCCGCATCCATCCCACCCTGAACGATGCCAAACAAAGCCTGGGTGGCGTCCGTGTGGTGGCGCGTCTCCCACGCTCGCGTAGGGGCGGACGCATTCGTCCCTCCCGCGGAGCGACGCTCCGCAGACTCTGCGGCCCACGGCACCTCGCCCTTGCGTTCCTCAAAATATTTCTTGCAGCGCGCGGCCCAGCGCAGCGTCAACTCCATCGAGTCGCGCACCCGCTGAGCATCGGCCGGATACTCGGTGCATTCGTCAAAGGCCATAACGATGTCGGCGCCCAGCCCAATCTGAATCTCCATGGCTTTTTCCGGACTAAGATAATGAGCAGACCCATCCAAATGCGAGCGAAACGCGACGCCCTCTTCCGTGACCTTGCGCAGATCGTTCAGGCTGAAAACCTGGAAGCCGCCCGAGTCGGTGAGAATCGCTCGGTCCCACGACATGAACCGATGCAGCCCGCCCATCCGCCGAGCCGTCTCGACCCCAGGCCGCAGAAAAAGATGATAGGTATTGCTGAGCAGAATCTCGACGCCAAGTTCTTCGAGTACATCCTGCGAGACGCCCTTGACCGAACCGAGCGTCCCCACCGGCATAAACACCGGCGTCTCAACCTCTCCATGAGGAGTGACGAGCCTGCCCGCGCGGGCCGAGCCGCGCGTGGCTTCAATTTGCAGATGAACAGGCACCGAGGGATTTTAACGGAATCTGAAGGCCAGGGTTTGCTCTCTCCCGAAACGGAGATTCTGTCCTACATCAATGCACATTAGCTACGTGCGTTTTGTGATGACGAAGTGCGTCGCATTGGGAGTAGGAACGTGTTCGGTGCATTCATAGCCGAGCCGCGTCGCGTCAATTCCTTCCAGAATGCATTCTCCGGCACCGAGTAGGACCGGCGACATGACTAAGTGCATTTCATCGATAAGTCCGGCGCGCAGATATTGCCGGACCGCAGCGACCCCGCCGCCAAGCCGGGCATCCTGACCGTTCGCAGCGTCAACCGCTCGTTCCAGCGCGGCGTGAATGCCATCGGTAACCAAGTGGAAAGTCGTG
Source organism: Terriglobales bacterium (assembly GCA_036521955.1). GTDB lineage: Bacteria > Acidobacteriota > Terriglobia > Terriglobales > Acidobacteriaceae > Acidiflorens. The sequence continues at coordinate 133,201 of DATDGS010000050.1, read as the reverse complement.
CCTCCGCTCATGTCGATCGATGCGCGTGGGTGGTTGGTGAGCACGAAAACAGGAGTGTGAAACGGCGGATTGTCGCCCCACCATCCCTTCCAAACCGTTGTCTGGCCAAGGCCCTCGGACCGGTCCAAACATGTTCCGACCCACGATCCGCGCTCCGACGTTGTGGAAGCCACGTGCGACAAAATCGTCGTCAATACCCGTAGCGCCGCCATCCTTTCCCACCATTTGTCGAAAGGTGCGTGTGCCGAACATCCATTCGTGCAGCCCCAGGCCACCGGCGCCAAGTGGATGATCGAGATCGTGATTGGGGCCGGCACCGAAGCCCTCGAGGGAGATCGAAAAGCAGCGGTCACCAAGCCTGGACATGGATTTAGACCTCAGTCAGCGCGCCGATGAAAATCCAGTTGTGCTTTCTCACTTCGCGTACAAATTCTTGACCACCTCGCCGCCCTTCATAACAAATTTAACGCGTTCGAGAGTAGTCACATCGGCCAGCGGATCGCCATCCACAGCAACAATGTCGGCCCACTTCCCGGGCTCAACCGTCCCCACCTTGTCAGACCACCCCAGCAAATCCGCATCGTTAACCGTCGCCGCCTGGATCGCCTGCAGCGGCGTCAGCCCCAACTTCACCATGACCGCAAATTCATGCGCGTTGAGCCCATGCGGATACACCGCCGCATCGGTGCCGAATCCAACTTTCACTCCCGCAGCAAACGCGCGCGCCACGTTCTTACGCGCCGCCGGCATCACCTCGCGTCCCTTGGCAATCAGCTCGGGAGCTGTGCCAATCTTCTCCGCGTTCTCCAGAAACCAGTCGGCCAAATAAAGAGTCGGCACCAGATAGGTGCCGTTCTTTTTCATAGTGGCAATCGCCGCGTCGTCAATGTAAGACCCATGCTCAATCGAATCCACGCCCGCCTCTGACGCCCAGCGAATGCCCTCGGCGCCGTGCGCATGCGCCGCCACTTTGCGCCCGAGCCGGTGCGCGTCGGCTACGATCGCCTTCATCTCTTCAAGCGTGTATTGCGACGCCTGTGGATTGTCGCCATGCGAGAGCACGCCGCCGGTAGCGCAGATTTTGATCAGATCGGCGCCATACTTGATGACCTCGCGCACCTTGTGTTGGACGCCTTCAACGCCATCGGCCACACCTTCGCTCTGCACGTGCCACTCAAACGGCAGCAAATTGTCGTCGCAGTGCCCACCCGTAATGCCGAGGGCCGGGCCGCTGACCAGCATGCGCGGTCCAGGCACGTCGCCGGCGTTGATGGCGTCGCGCAACGCAACGTCGGTGAAATCGTCCGCGCCCACATTCCGGATGGTCGTAAAACCGGCGTCGAGCGTAATCCGTGCGTTGCGCGCTCCGTTGAGGGCCTGGCGCGGCACAGAAATCGCGAGCCGCGAGTAGCCAAAGTTCGTGGTGTAGGTGATGTGCGTGTGCGCGTCAATCAAACCCGGCAGCACGGTCGCACCCGAGAGATCGACAACTTGCGCCCCAGCGGGAACCTGCGCATCTGAGCCAACGCTGACGATCTTATCGCCCTGAATCACGATCGTTTGGTTCGAGAGCGTCTTGCCGGTCTTAACATCGAGCAGGTGCCCAGCATGGACAACAACCGTCTTCGGAGCAGGCGTAGCTTGCGCCCAGAAAAAGTTGATACAGGAAAGCGAAAGAATAAACGCAAGAAGATAACGGCTGAGCTTCATGCCATCCCCCAAGTTTTGAATTGAGTCTTGGCCGAGTACGTTACAACCTCGGAGAGGGAAACGGCAACCTTTATCGAATTTGGTGGATCAGAAACATTCCGCACTAAGTTAATTTTCCGTTAAATTCCTTGTATCCAATTGACCAGGCTGCGGGATGGCATTACGCTGCGATGGCTATGAGCAAAGGGGATCTTGATCAACTGCGCCTCGCCTACAAAAAGGCGGTCGACGAATGGGTTGACGCCATTCGCTCCGAAGAAGCCCTGGCGACTCCTGACCATTCGATGACCGCCATGGAGCACTGGGACGACGCCCACTTCAAGGAGCACGACGCCCACGCGAAAGTCACAGAAGCGCGCGAAGCCTACAAAGGCGCCCTTCGCGAAGTAAACTACGGCATCTAGTATCATCCTTGAGTCATTGTCATCCTGAGCGAAGCGAAGGATCTGCTTCTTGCGGCGACCTACTGGTCCCTCGCTCCGGGTGAGTCGGTTTGGATAAGGACGATGACAGATACCGCCGCCAACCCGGTCCCCAACGGAGTGCGAGCCATCGCCGCGTTGTTCGCTCTCTGCGGAATTTATCTGGCGATCGTAGGCTCCCTGATGCTGCTTCGTCCGGGAACGATAGCGATGTCGGCAGGCGCGCCGCTCCTGTTCGGCCTGGAATTATCCGGCCCGTACATGTTCCTGCTAATGGCAGCCGTAGGCGGAAGAGTCGCGTGGGGTCTCCTACAACTCAATAACATCGTGCGCCACGCAGCGCTGCTGATCGCGATCACAGGAATCGTAATGCTGGTGCCGTCCGTCTCCGCCGCAACCGTGATGGTTCAACCAAGAGCGCTAGCCTCCGGCGGCCTCGGGATTATCTTGCGCGCGATGGTGGCGTGGTATCTGTCGCAAACAGGAATCGCCGATCAGTTCAAGACAAGAATCAGGTAGCGGTGGACGCATTCGTCCGCTCCGCCGAGCAAAGGATTTCTACTTCTTCGCCTTCACCGGTTCTTTCTCCCCCACCCGCTCGCTGACCTTGAACGTCATCTTGCCCGCCTTCTTATCCGCGTCCACCACTACGTGGTCGCCGTGCAGCACCGCGCCGTCCAGAATTTTCAGCGCCAGCGGATCCTGCACCAGCTTCTGAATAGCGCGCTTCAGCGGACGCGCTCCAAAATTCGGATCGTATCCTTCGGTGAAGAGCAGTTCTTTCGCGGCGTCGGTAAGCTCCAGAGAAATCTTGCGGTCGGCCAGCAGGCGGCGCAGGTCTTCGAGCCGCAGATCGACGATCTTCACCAGCTGTTCCTTGCCCAGCGGACGGAAGACGATGATGTCGTCCACGCGATTCAGGAACTCGGGTTTGAAATGCCCGTGCAGCGTATCCATCACCTGTTTCGAGGCAAGCTCGAAGCCCTCGGCGGAGCGAATGTTTTCCGACTGCAAGTACGACGAGCCCAGGTTCGAGGTCATGATGATGACCGTGTTCTTGAAGTCCACCTTGCGGCCCTTGCCGTCGGTAAGGCGGCCATCGTCCATGATCTGCAGCAGGATGTTGAACACATCCGGATGCGCCTTTTCGATTTCGTCGAAGAGCACGACCGCATATGGATGCCGTCGCACCTGCTCGGTGAGCTGTCCGCCTTCTTCGTAGCCGACGTATCCCGGAGGCGCGCCGATCAGACGCGACACGGCGTGCTTCTCCATGTATTCGGACATATCGATGCGGATCATGGCGCGCTCGTCGTCAAAAAGAAATTCGGCCAGCGCCCGCGCCAGCTCGGTTTTGCCCACGCCGGTTGGTCCCAAGAAAATAAACGAGCCGATCGGCCGCATCGGATCGCTCAGCCCGGCCCGCGAACGGCGGATGGCATTGGCCACGCGTTCGAGTGCGGCGTCCTGTCCGACGACGCGCTGCCGGAGCCGGTCTTCCATGTTGATGAGCTTTTTGACTTCGCCCTCAAGCATTTTGGAGACCGGAATGCCCGTCCATTTGGAAACGATGCGAGCGACATCTTCTTCGTCAACTTCTTCTTTCAACATGCGCTGCCCGGCCTTGCCGTCGATTTGCGAGGTAACTTTATTCAGATCTTGTTCAGTCTGGCGAATGAGTCCATAGCGGATCTGCGCCACCCGCTCGAGATTCCCTTTGCGTTCCTCCGCCGCTTCTTCGACTTTGAGCTGCTCCAGCTTTTCTTTCAGCGCGCGGGCGCGCGCGATGACGTCTTTTTCCTGTTTCCATTTCGCCTTGAGGGCATTCGACGGTTCACGAATGCCGGCCAGTTCTTTCTCGACGTGGGCAAGCCGTTCTTTCGAATTCGCGTCGTCCTCTTTCTTCAGCGCCTGCTTTTCGATTTCGAGTTGCGTGGCCCTCCGTTCCAGCCGATCGATCTCGGTAGGCATGGAATCGATCTGGATGCGTAAAGAAGAGGCTGCCTCGTCGATCAGGTCGATGGCTTTGTCGGGCAGGAAGCGATCGGAAATGTAGCGATGCGATAACGTCGCCGCCGCGACGATGGCCGAATCTTTGATGCGGACTCCATGATGCACTTCGTACTTTTCCTTCAACCCGCGCAGGATCGCAATCGTATCTTCGACATTCGGCTCGCCTACGAACACGATCTGAAAGCGGCGTTCGAGCGCAGCGTCTTTCTCGATGTACTTGCGATATTCGTTGAGCGTCGTAGCGCCGATGGCCCGCAATTCTCCGCGAGCAAGCGCCGGCTTCAGCATGTTGGAGGCGTCGATGCTGCCTTCGGCGGCTCCCGCGCCGATGAGAGTGTGCAACTCGTCGATGAAAAGGATGATCTGCCCCTGCGAGTCTTCGATTTCCTTCAGAACCGCTTTGAGCCGGTCTTCAAATTCGCCGCGATATTTCGCGCCGGCCAACATGGCTCCCAGATCGAGAGACACCACGCGCTTGTTCTTCAGCACTTCGGGCACGTCGCCGGAAATGATGCGCTGGGCGAGGCCTTCGACGATGGCAGTTTTGCCCACGCCGGGCTCGCCGATCAGCACGGGATTATTCTTCGTGCGCCGAGAAAGCACCTGGACGACGCGCCGAATTTCCTCATCGCGGCCGATGACCGGGTCGAGTTTGCCGCGTCGCGCCTGCTCGTTCAAATCGCGCGCGTAGCGCTCGAGCGCCTGGTATTTCGCTTCCGGATTCTGGTCGGTGATGCGCTGCGATCCTCGGACAGCGGTGAGCGCCTTCAGGATAGCGTCGTGCGTAGCGCCGTGGCGCGCCAGCAACTCCTGTGCCGGATCGCGTTTCAGATCGGTCAACCCCAGCAGCATGTGCTCGGTCGAGACGTATTCGTCCTTGAAGCCGTCGGCTTCTTTGAAGGCGTTTTCCAGGAGCCGGTTGATCTGCGACGACATCGCGGGCTGGGCCGCGCCGCCGCTGCCCGAGACTTTCGGCAGCTTCTCAATTTCCCTGTAGATGTCGCTGAGCACCGCCGGCGGCCCGATGCCGATCTTTTCGAGCACAGGCGTAACGATGCCTTCTTTGTCTTCGACGAGCGCGGCCAGTAGATGGAGCGGGGCAAGCTCGGGGTTGCCGTGCTCAGAGGCGCGCTCGTTCGCGCGCTCGACCGCCTCTTGCGATTTTACTGTGAATTTATCCCAACGAATTGCCATGGCTTTGTCCTCTATTACCTGGTCATTCTGAGCGAAGCGAAGAACCTATGCAATCCGCTGGCAGCGGAAGAATGCAGAGGTCCTTCGCTTCGCGAAGGATGCAGGACGACAGATCATTTCGATTTTCAAATTACGACTTACAAATGAAACGGGAGGCGTTGGTTCTCGCCTCCCGCTGAGTTTACACAATGCTCACGTAGCGCCGGACGCATTCGTCCGCCCGCCGAGTAAAAGCCCGACAAAAACTTACGCTGCCTTGCTGGCGCTCTTGGGGTCTTTGCCTTCCAGCGTCTTCTGGCTGCCGACGTTTACCTTGATCTGCTTCGGCTTGGCTTCGGCTTTCTTTTCCAGCTTGATCTTCAACACGCCCTTGTCATAGTCGGCCTGAACGTTGTCATGGTTGACTGTATTCGGGAGGCTGAAGGTGCGGGTGAAGCTGCCATACTGACGTTCCACGCGGCGATAGTTCTCTTCCTTCTCTTCGTTCTCGAACTTGCGCTCGCCGTGCACGGTCAGGGTGTTGTTCTCGATGCGGACGTCGATGTCCTTCTCGTCGATTCCCGGCACCTCGATCTTCAAGGTGATGTTGTGCTCGTCTTCGTAGACATCCACGGGTGGAGCGAATGCGGTTGTGGTCAGGGATTCATCCTGATTTTCCGGCCCACGAGGATCGCGGAACAAGCGGTTCATCCGTTCCTGAAGAGAGACAAACTCGCGGAAAGGGTCATAACGCGTAATCAGAGTCATACGGGTAAATCCTCCTACTGAAAGTTCTTTCGGGGAGCTTTCAGAAGCTCCCGGGTTGTAGTTAGTGTCAATACAGCATAAAATCTTAGTGTTTTATTGTCAAGTATAATATGTTGTTATATTTCAATCTATTACGCGCAATATCAGGCACCGAAGGTAGCTCGTTTCCGTCACATTCAGCAGGATTGGATGATCTTTCGATGCCCCACGACTCTCGATGATACGCAGCGACTTGTGTGCGTCCTGGGCGGCGTCGGCCACCACGTTGAGGAAATCAGCAGGGCCGACACGGAAGGAGCAAGAGCAGGTGACGAGAATCCCTCCCGGGCGCAGCATTTTCATCGCCCGCAGGTTGAGTTCTTTGTAGCCGCCGAGTGCCTTATCGAGGTCGCGCTTGCTCTTGGCAAACGCCGGCGGATCGAGAACGATGGTGTCGTAGCGCCGGTTGGAAGCTGAATATCCCCGCAAGAGATCGAAGGCGTTGGCCTCGATCCATTCCAGTTCGCGCCCGTTCAGAGTCGCATTCTTTTCGGCCATTTCCAGCGCCGGACGCGAGCTGTCGACTCCGGTGACGCTCGAACACCTCCCCGCAGTGTGCAAAGCCAAATGCAGCGCGAATCCTCCCTGATAGCAGAAGGCGTCGAGCGCTTCCCCGTGCGCGTATTCGGCCGCAGCGGCGTAGTTTTCCCTCTGATCGAGAAAGGCGCCAGTCTTCTGTCCTTCGAGGCCGTCGTAGTGAAAGCGGACGCCATTCATAGCGATGACGGACGAACTCTTCTCCCCCCAAAGCAGCCCCGACGTTCGCGACGGCAGCTGTTCAAGTTCACGAATGCGGGCATCCACGCGCTCGACGATTCCAGCCGGGTCGAGTTCCTCTCGCAGCGTTTGCACAATGGATTCGCGAACGGCAGCACCATCCATGGCCTGCGTCAGGACCTGCAGCGAGATCACATCGTGGTAGCGATCGACGATCAGGCCGGGCAGAAAATCGGCTTCGCTGAAAACGATGCGGTAGGCGTCGGTATTACGGACCAGATCATTTTCCTTGCGGTAGGCGATGGCGGCGCGAATGCGTTCGGAGACCAATGCGGGCAGGTCGCGCACTGATCCGTGAGAGATCATGCGGATGGCGATTTGCGACGAAGAGCTGTAGAGTGCGGTGCCGAGGAATTTGCCGCCTGGATCGAGGACGCGGACGACGGCGCCGGGCGGCACATCCTTTTCTTCGGTGACGTCCGAGCGGTAGACCCAAGGGTGGCGGCCTTGCAGCCTAGCGACCCCTCGGGCGGAGAGTTTTACGGAAGGCTCCGAGTGCTTGACGGAGACGGTAGTTTTTCTCGGCATGAACAAGATGGTATAGCGAACAGGGGTTCCCGTGGCGACGGGCGCATTCGTCCGTCTCAGCCGAGCGCAGCTCGGCCCCGCCGGCAGTCGGTCACTCCCGATTTCCACTCCTAAAAAACGGAGACAATATCTAACGCGGCGTGAGCAATCATATTTGCGCGCAGTCCCTTGCGCCACCATGCGCAACCACCGAAGACGCAACCCCACACAACGATGAGCGCCACGTTTTTCCATCCCTGGTATGCGTGACACAGGCCAAAGATGGCCCCTTGGCCCACTATGCCGATAACTATATGTCCGGTCCAACCGCAGATCTGTCGCTGAAGATAGCCACGGAATACTGTTTCCTCGCAGATACCGGCGCTGATTGCCATCACCATCCAGAGAGCGGTTTCGACACGGTCGTGCGGAAGCATTCCTTGCGTCGAAACCCAGCCAGTTTGCCCCAGGATGCGAACGATGACCGGAGAAATTAAAACGAGAACCGCAGAGAGGATCAGCGCAACTGGAATGTCCCACAGCAGGGAACGAGGATCACGGAGCACCTGCGCAATATATCCCGTGAACGCGATGTCGGAATGCCACAGGCTGAAAGCGAAGAGCGCCCACTCAAACGCTATCACGATTAAATACATTGGACGATGGCCGATCCTCGGAGCGGTCGACGCCATGCGTAGGTAGACCACGAGTCCTGAAAAGATCGCCAACAGCGCCAGCATGCAGCAGGCGTGCCATGTCGGAGCGATAGAGCCCGAGGGCCGATAGTTGTTCGCCGGAGGGCTCATAGGCTTTCAAAGATGGGACCACTACCAGACCGCGCTCGACTCAAGCTCGGACGACGATTCCATCCAGATTCCGTTTGCGTTTGCCCAGTTCGCCCGCGCTCGGCACCGCGCCAACGCTGGCCGTCACCGCGCCCGTCATCACCTTCTGGAACGCCGCCCGGAACTGTTCCATCTCGGGCGCGGTGCCGATCGTTACGCGCGAGTAGGTCGGCATCGCGGGCCAGATGCGTCCGATAAATACGTTCTGCTTGGCCATGGCATCGATCGCCGGCTTCGCGGGCCGTTTCGTGTCGAGCATGAAAAAGTTCGCTTCCGAGGGAATGTAGGAGTATCCGTTGCGGTCGAGCCAGGCAAAGACCTCGCCGCGGATGGTGGCATTGATGCGCCGGCGCTCGGGCAATAGTTGCGCGTCCTTCAAACTTGCCGAGGCGGCGACCATCGCGGTGATGGGCATGAAATTCCAGCCGCCGTAGTTTTCGATTTTCTCCAACAGGTCGGGCCGGCCGAATACGGCTCCGCAACGCAGGCCCGCCATGCCGTAAATTTTCGAAAAGGTGCGCAGCAGGATCACGTCTTTGCCGGCTCTTACCAGATCGATCGCCGAAGGCGCGTCGCAAAAATGAATGTAAGCTTCGTCGACCAGTACGACCGAGCCCTTGGGTTTGTTCTCGACCAGGTATTCGATATCGGAATGACTGGTGAGTGTGCCGGTCGGATTGTTCGGGCTGCAGACGTAGAACGCGCCCGCGTCGGGAGCGGCCGCCAGCATCGCCTTCACATCGTGCGCGTAGGTTTTCGTCAACGGGACTTTCACCACCTTCGCACCGATCGCGTTGGCGGTGATCACACCGGCTTCGTATCCCGGATCGGCGGTCACATAACTGCGCTGCCCTGAGGTGTACGCAGCCACGGTGTGATGGAGAGGCTCGCTCGATCCGGCATAGACACGAACCTGTTCCAGCCTCAGCCCTTCCATTTCCGCCAGCGTCTTCACCAGATCGTCGGTGAGCCCGTCGGAATAACGGCCGCCTTGTGAGACGATGGCGGCTGCCGCTTCACGCGCCGACGGGCAGGGCCCAAGAGGATTCTCATTGGCGTCAATCCGGATCGCGTCCTTAGGAAAGTTGTGCACGCGAGCGCGAGCCAGCATCGGCTCGGTGACAATACCCAACGCCAAAGCCGCCGAAGCGGCAGCCGACAAGCTGAGAAACGAACGGCGGGACGCAGAAGGAAAGCTGAAGTCATTGTCTCGGGGGGCCATCATTCACCTCGCGTGGGCAATCTTACCGCAAAAGCGGTTCTAAATTCGGCTCTCGATTGGCAACCAACGGTTCGAGAGCCCTAGGAAATGATGCGCTACCTGATTTTGGGTGGCGCAGTGGTTTCACCGCTGCGATCGACGGCCACCTCTCAGAGTCGGCTTTAGCGGCTGAGGTCGGACGACCACGGCTAATTTGCCAATAACTGCTTCAGTGTGGCGATATCGTGATCAAGGTCTCGGGTCATGCCGGCGGCCCGGGACTGGGCCGCACGGGCCGCTTCCGTCTGTCCGCCGATCTCAAGCGCCTGCGCCAGAAGCAGATAACCGACCGGCGATGGCTGGAGTTCGACCGATCGTTCGTAATCCTGAATCGCCGTGGCGATGTCGCCCGCTCGCTGTGCCAGCAAGCCCAGCCCACGATAGGCCGGCGAATTTCCGGGCTGCTCGCTCAGAGCCGCTTCGAAGTCTTGTTTCGCATTCTCATATTGTTTCAGCGCGAGATGCGCATAGCCGCTGTTGGACCGCGCCATCGCCAGCCAATAGGGAATTTTTGTGTATTGCGCGACCAGCGCATAGTCATCGAGAGCGGCCTGATAGTTGCCATGCATCTGCTCGTAGCTCGCAATATTGAGCGTGGCCGCTGGGTCGTTCGGCCGCAACAATCGTGCCCGCTGAAGGTGCGGCAGGGCTTCCTCTATCCTGCCCTGGGCAATCAAAGCATTAGCGGCACCATCTTCGGCGACGTAGTTTCCCTCGGTGATTTCGAGCGTATGGGTCCACAGCGTGAGATTGTCGCTCCAGAAGCTCACTTGCCGATGCAGCGCAATTCCCAGTGTCAGCAAAATCGCCGCGCTGCAGATTGCCAGCGCCAGCCTCGGAACATGCCAAGTTCTTGCGAGATCCGCCGCGCCCCAGCAGACGATGACGAAAATTCCCAGCATTGGGATGTAAGCGTAGCGGTCGGCCATGGCCTGCACGCCAACTTGCACCAGCCCAATCATCGGTATCAGCGTTCCCAGGAACCACAACCATCCCACAAAGAGAGGCCGGGAATACCGTTGTCCAAAGATCACGGCAAGAATGGTGACCGCAGTGATCGCGAAGCCGCACAAGAGAGCCGCACCGATGTAAATCGACTGCTCCGGATGCGGATATACCGGCGCCAGATTGACCGGCCAAAAGGCTTTTCCGACATATTCGACGTACGCAATCGCCGCGTTGCTCAGATGGATCGAGAGCGGGAGCTTTACCTGGGTTGCTCCGGTCTGCACTTTCATCGTAATGATCGCGCTCACGCCGGAGAGCGCAAACCAAGGCACTTTCTCCCAGATCAAACTCCGGAGAGACGCGCCGCGAGCGGTTGCGCCCGCCGGTTCGCCTCCAACTTCGCGCGGCCGCGTCAGACGTTGCCCCGTACGACACAAGGGCCAGTAGTCCAGCAGCAAAAGAGCAAAGGGAAACGTAATCACTTGCGGCTTGGTCATCAGAGCCAAGACAAAAGCAAAAGTGACTGCCAGATAACGTCCGACACCGGGCCGGCGCGTGTACCAGCCGTACGCGGCCAGGGCGAGCAGAAAAAACAGCATGCTGAGCACGTTCTTACGTTCCGCGACCCACGCCACCGATTCCACATTCATCGGATGCAGAGCGAAAAGCGCGGCGACCATCAGGCTCCGCCAAACCAACCCCGTAGCAGCCTCCAAAATCAAGAACAGGAGCACCGCGTTGGCCGCATGGAGAAGCACGTTGACACTATGAGGCCCCTCCGGATTCAACCCGAAAATCTGGCAATCGAGAGCATGCGAAAGCCAGGTGATCGGGTGCCAGTTCGCCGCTTCCGAGGTATGAAAAGCCCAAATCACCGTGTTCCAGGTGAGTCCGGCGTGAACCTGCGGATTTTCGGTAACGTAAACGACGTCGTCGAAATTGAGAAACGGAGCGCGGGTGACCGGGTTATAAAGCGCAATCGTTGCCAGTGCCAGCGACAGGCAGAAAATCAATCTGCGTTTCTGCAGGGATTGAAAAATCTGAGACTCCCCCCGGCCACGACCGGGGATCGGCTCCGCCGAGTGCATGGAGTTCATCTAACCCTAGTGAGCGGCCGGTTGCTCCGCCGGAGAGGCGGAATGCTTGTGGCCCGCTTTGTGCTCGCGCTGGATGGCCAGCATATCTTTATGAAGCAGATCGAGCGCATTCGAAGGAATCTCGGAACCCCACTCATCGATTTCTTTTTCGTCCCAGTGCCCGTTGAGCCGTAGGGCAGATTCGGTTAGATCTTCGGGAAACGCCAGCCGGTACGTTCCTTCGCGCAACCGCACATCGCCGACCTGGCGACCAGTATGCATTTCATAGATGCGTCGCGTCGAACTGCCGCCGTTATTCGCGAACACCAGCAGCACTTCGCCTTCCTCGCCGTAATCCGGACGGTAGAACCAGGCCTGTGGCGCATCCGCCTTCGGGCGTGCGCGTTTTCGACCGGTAACCGTCACCACTTCCTGTTCCGGCTTCACTTCATTCGCAGGATTGAAGTAATAAACTCGCGAGCACGATTCGCAGACCATCACCTTCTCGCCATTTCGCACTTCGTTATAGGTCTGCGGCCGCAGCATCACCTGGCAGCCCATGCATTTCTGGTCGCGGACTTCCGCCAGCCCGCTGCCGCGAAACTTAGCCACGCGCTCATACTGACGAAGAATGTCCTCGGAAATCCCGTGCCGCAGCGCGTCCCGCTTAGCATTCCACTCGAAGAGCTTCTTCTGATCTTCCGCCGTGACCCTTCGTGCGTCTTCTTTTTCCTTTTCGATCTCGACCGTCTCCGCCTTTAGTTCAGCCTCCGCCGCCTTGACGTCCTTTTCCCGCGCGTCGACGTTGACCATCACCTCCAGGATGCGGTCTTCGTTGAGCCGTATCTCCTGCTCGGCAAACTGTATCTCGTGCAGCAGCGCTTTGTATTGGTCGTTGGTTTTTACGTCGAGAGACTGGTCTCGATACTTGGAAATCTTGCCTTGCAGATCTTGGATGTTGGCTTCGAACTTCTTGCGGTTGGCCTCGTCGCCTTTGGCGGCGACTCGCACTTTCTCCAGATGCGCCTTGGTCCCAGCCAGTTTTTGCTCAATCACCGCGACGCGTTTCGGCAGCGCGGAAACTTCGTCCTGCAGTCGACGGATTTCCTTGTCCGCGATCTGCAGCTCCAGCAATTTGTCGATATCAGGAAGCATCGGTTCGCAGCGTCACATCAACGATTCTAGCATGCGAGGACGACCGCCCCCACCGGACCCTTTTTCCGTTGCGAGATTACCAGTGGAGAGAGGGGCGCCCCTCGCCCGTCCCGGCTCCTTGAATTTGTTTCTCGTCAAAGTTGGTTTGTCATCCCGAGCGAAGTGAGGGATCTGCAGTTCGCTGGCGTAAAGCTCCTACGGCAGCGGAGCCGAGACGTGCTCGTGGACGATCAGCCATTTCCCATCCTGCTTCTCGAAGACGGCTGTCCAGCGCATGGTAGACATGTCATGCTTGCCTGATTTTTGCGTCATGTCCGCCGCCACCGTGGCCGTAACCCAGTAAGCATCGCCACTCTTGTGAATCTGTACATCGTCATTCAGCGCGAACCGCGCCGCTTTGTAGTCGGCAAGCTCTTTGGTCACGCCCGACTGGTACTCGTCCCAGCTGCCATACTTGACCGGAGCAATGTCGAAAAACACATGCGGACCCTGCGCGTAGTACTGCTTCTGCCCCGCTGCGTCGAGCGTCGCCCAGCCATCCCAAATCTTCTGCAGGTAGCGGTTATCGACCGTCTTGCCCGCGGACGTGGCTCTTGTTCCCGGTTGCGCAAAGCTTGCTTGCCGAAAACCCGGGATCAGCATCCCAACCGCCAAAACCAGCACAGCGATTCGTTTCGTCATTCGTTTCCTCCAAACGGTGAGCATTTTTCGCATGCGCAGCGCGACCTAGCCAATCCTAAACCAGAGGCAAGCGGAGACGGGGGCCAATACCGAATGCCTGACTTTGGTAATCTGCCCCGCGGCCGCCTCCTGATGCCATACTGACGGGGAATGTCGTCCACCGCCAGTACGCAAAAAGGACACCGGGGCCAGCGCGTCAGGCTCGGAGGCTCCATCCTTGCTCTGTTGTTGCTCGAAAACGGACGCCAGATCCGCGGCCGCATGAATCAGCTCTCCGTCAACGGAGGTCTGCTCTCGCTCCAAAGTCCGCTCGACGAAGGTATCCGCGTGACCGTCTTATTCCACCTCGGGTGCACCAGCATCCGCTGTCGCGCGCAAATGTTGTTCCCCATGTGGGCGACGCAAGGATGCCTCCAGCCATTTCGCTTCTTGGAATTGCCCGAGACCAGCCACGGCAGCCTGAACCGGGAATTGGAAAACCTGGTCCGAGCCGGCGCGTCTCAGGAAGACGAAGAAGCCGAGTAACCGCTCACCTTCCTGCCGCCGTAAGAATCTGTTCCAGCGAATAATTCTGTAGCTCTCCAATCCGCCCAATCGTGATATCCGCCTTGGGATACTGCGCTACCAGCGCCGCATCCAGCGCGTAGTGTCCCTGGCGCGGAAACACCGTCGTCACCCGCTCCCCCCAATGCTCCTTTATGGCCGCCAGGATGCGCACCTTGTCGTCCACCATCACGTAGTGCGCCGCCGGATACTTCGCCTCCACGTCGTCCAGTTCCTGCTCCTTGTGGATGTAGATGAGAACGTGTCCTTCGAAGATCTCATACAGACCCGACCGGTCGATCTTGCGCGGCTGAAAAACCACATCGCCGTCGCTCAAGATCGCTGCCCGACCCAACCGGCGCACATGCTCCACCGCATCCACAGACTCCGGAAACAGGCGGTTCGCAAACGGATAATTGATCATGAAGTGCGAGACGGCCAGCAGCTTCAGCTCGCGCGGCCGCTCGACGCGATAACGCTGCAGCGCGCCCAAATAATCCGCATATCCAAGTTCGTTGCGCAGCTGCTCGAAGATCTCCCAATAGCGCTGAGCGCTGGTCTCGCCTACTTTAGTCGCGAGGTAGCGTTTCAAATCCTCCGCCACGCGATCGTTGTCAAGCAGAGTATTGTCCACATCGAAAAAAGATGTGACGCTCGGGTTGGCATCAGCGCGATTCACGAGTTCTCCAGAATAATGCTCCTCGGAATGAGCTCTTGGGAATAAAGGGTATGGCCTTTATGATGCCAGAAATCACCGCCCCACGTGGTAAGCGTCACGGCGCGGATTTCCGCCCTTCCGGTACACTTGAGCCATTCCGAAACATTAGAAAATTGCTACCGCCACAAAGTGCTTGTCAGGTCCCATGCCTTGTAGTACAAAAGCGGCGGTCAACAAACGATAATTTATCCGAGTCAGCATATTGTGACTTTGACTCACAAATCGAGCCAATCCGTACTGGCCCTCCTAGGAGACACCTCTCGTGGAACACATTGATCCAGCCATCATCAATCGCTTCGACACACGCTCCAGCCGGCCTTGTGAATACTGCCGGGAACTCGATCCACAATTTCTTCAACGTCGCCCGCTTGACCAGATGGTGGCTACGAGCCGCAAAGCTATTGCTTCCGCCCATTTGACTGAGGATGGCTACGTCCGCCACCGGATGCTCGAACTGCGCCGGCTTACTTCCCGACCGCCGCTCGTTGCGGCGTAGGCGGGAATTTTTACCCTGGCGGATTTCTACCCGAGCGCGAATTTCTCGCTCGGCGTTTGTGTGCAACTTTCGTAGGGCGGCGCATTCTAATAGTTCAGGCTTCAAATTGGTGTACCCTGGGCGGGGGAGGCTTTCCCATGCTGGCCGGTATGCGATCCGGTTTCTTGCTCGCCCTTTTGTGGGTGTTTTCCGTCGCCGCATGTTTGCCCGTTCAAGCCCAGATTAACGGCGTTCCTCCCTCGGTCACTTCGATTGGTTTCGGCGGGCGCTTCATTAACGGTGTTCGCCCCAGCGTAACCTCCCTTGGGCCAAACGGTTACGGCTACGGCAACGACTGGTTTGTTTTTGGAAACTGCTGCTCCAACTTCCTCTTGCCGCCGAATCCCAATCCAACGCTCTCCGGACGCCACCACCGCCGCAGGGATGATCATGATAAGAATCACGATCACGCCGATTTCGCTGTAGGCATCCTTGAGCCGGTCTACATTCCATACCCGGCCGCCGACGCTCAGGCGGACGATGAGTCGACCGACGTCGACTACGTTCGCGCTCCTGGGCCACCGAACCAGGATGCCGCCACCACACGCGCTCGATATCGGGATCCGGCCCCGGAAGCGGACGTTTCCGCGAAACCAACTCCCGATGAGCCGGCAGAGCCCGTGACCGTCCAACCCCCGACCGTGCTGATTTTCAAAGACGGTCACCAGTCCGACGTGCTCAACTACGCCATCGTGGGTGATACTCTGTTTGACTTTGCCGCTGGCCGCACCCGCAAGATCCTCCTCGCCGACCTCGATCTCCCGGCGACTCACAAAGCCAACGACGACCGTGGCGTGGACTTCCAGATGCCAGTGAGCACAGCCCGGCAATAAGCTCCCGGCCACGGTGGCCGCAGAAACCCGATTTTTTCCCGTGTTCCTCCCTGCCCTCTGTGGTAATCGCTCTTCGATTTCCCGCTTGACATGGCTCTCCCGTCGCATGGATACTTATGCATTGAAGTGGATTTTTATTCATGTCGAAAACAGCGCGCCACAAAGCCATCCTCGACCTGCTCGACGACGGTCCCGTTGAGAGCCAGGACTCACTCCAGCACCGACTCGAGCGCAAGGGCTTCGACGTAGGCCAGGCAACCCTATCCCGCGACATCCACGAACTCAAACTTGTCAAAGGCCCCGAGGGCTATCGGCGCGCGGACGAGACCTTGGCCGCGGACGGTTTTCTGCCTTCGGTCATGCATCTCGCTCGCCAGTTCGTCGTCGAAACCCGCCAGGCCCAAAACCTGCTCGTGGTGAAGACCACGGTCGGCAGCGCGCAGCCCGTCGCCGCCGCGTTAGACACCTCGCACTGGCCTGAGGTCCTCGGCACAATCGCCGGCGACGACACGGTGCTGGTCATCGCCACTGACAAGAAGAAAGCGCACGCCCTCGCCCGACGCATCGGTGAGCTGTTGTAAGCGGTTTGCCGAGATCGACTCCTCGAACCGCGGTCAAGTTTTTTCCGGAAATGGAGTGTCACGAAATGCAAACGAGAACCGATCCCATGGCCCTGATGAATCCGTTAACGGTGAAGCTAAACACGACCCCACCGCAGTTGCTGGCAGAACCGGCGGCGCCGCGCGATCTTGTCTCCATCCACGACCTCGCTCCCGCCGAGGTCCTTTCGCTCTTTAGCCTCACCTCCATGCTTAAGCAGCGTCCTGCGGACTTCCGCGGCGTTCTCGCCGGCAAGCAGATGGTCATGTTCTTCGAGAAGCCCTCCCTGCGTACCCGGCTCACGTTCGAAGCCGGTATGGATAGTCTCGGAGGCAGCACATTCTTTGTCGACCAGACGGCCAGCCGCCTCAACGCGCGTGAATCTCTTTACGACATCGCCCACAACCTCGACCGCTGGATCGACATCATCGTGCTGCGCACTTTCAGCCATGCGGTCGTCGAAGAGATGGCTACCTATGCTGACATTCCGGTGATCAACGCTCTCAGCGAGCTGGAACATCCGTGCCAGGCGCTCGCCGACTTCTTCACCCTGCAGGAGCATTTCGGCGATCTCAAGAAACTTCATTTCGCTTACGTTGGCGATGGCAACAACATGGCGCATTCGCTGTTGCTGGCGGGCGCCTCGGTGGGCGCGAAGGTTTCGATTGCTACGCCAGAGCGTTACGGCCTTAATCCCGTCATCGTCACCATGGCGAAGGCTATTGCGGACGAGACCAGGGCCACGCTCCGCATCTTGACCGACCCGCGCAAAGCTGTTGCCGGAGCCGATGCCGTTTATACTGATGCCTGGGCCAGCATGGGACACGAGCACGAGGCGGAAGAACGCGCCACCATCTTCAGCCCGTACCAGGTGAACTCGGCGCTCATGCAGCTCGCCAAGCCGCACGCGCTGTTCATGCACTGCCTGCCCGCGCATCGCGGCTGCGAGGTGACCGACCAGGTCATCGACTCGGTGAAATCGGTCGTTTTCGATCAGGCGGAAAACCGCCTGCACATTCAGAAAGCCATTCTCGTATGGCTGTTGGGCGGCGGCGCAGGCCGCTTCCCAGCTCGGAGCGCGCATGCCTGAAAAGATTGTTCTCGCCTACTCCGGTGGGCTCGATACCTCCATCATCATTCCATGGCTCAAGGAAAACTATGCCTACGAAGTGATCGCCATGGTCGCCGACGTAGGCCAGGGAGATGATGTCGAGGCCGTCGTTCATAAGGCCTACAAGACCGGAGCCACCAAGGTCGTAGTCGAGGATCTGCGCGAAGAGTTCCTCACCGGCTACGTTTGGCCCGCGCTGAAAGCGGGCGCCGTATACGAAAACAAGTATCTGCTCGGCACGTCGCTGGCACGGCCCGTGATCGCGAAACATCAAGTCGAAGTCGCGCTGCGCGAAGGAGCCTCGGCCGTTAGCCACGGATGCACCGGCAAAGGCAACGACCAGGTCCGCTTCGAGATGGCTTACCAGGCGCTGGCTCCGGAGCTGAAGGTGGTGGCACCGTGGCGCGAGTGGGAATTGAAGTCGCGGGAAGACTGTCTCGACTATGCCGAGAAGCGCGGAATCCCCGTGACCGCGAGCCGCGAGAAGATCCACAGCCGCGATCGCAATATATGGCACTTGAGCCACGAAGGCGGAGAGCTCGAAGATGCCGCCAACGCGCCGTTCGCGAGCACCTGGCGGATGACGAAGTCGCCGCAAGAGGCTCCCGACAAAGAAGAGCAAGTGGAAATTGGATTCGAAAAAGGCGCGCCGGCTTCGGTCGGCGGCCAAGCTCTCGATCCCGTATCGCTCGTCGAATTGCTGAACGAGATCGGCGGACGCAACGCGGTTGGCCGCATCGACTTGGTTGAGAACCGGTTCGTCGGCATCAAGTCGCGCGGCTGCTACGAAACTCCCGGAGGCACGCTGCTGCTTGCCGCCCACGGCGAACTCGAAGCCCTGTGCCTCGATCGCGACCTGCTGCACTTCAAACAGCACGTCGCGCTCAAGTACGCCGAACTCGTCTACTTCGGTCTGTGGTTCACGCCGCTGCGCGAAGCGCTCGACGCCTTCGTAGAAACTACGCAAACGAACCTGACCGGCGCAGTCGCCTTGTCATTGTACAGAGGCAACGTCGGCATCGTCAGCCGCAAGTCCGATCACTCTCTCTACCGCACCGACCTATCCTCATTCACCATGGGAGCGAGCTATGATCAAAAAGACGCAGAAGGCTTCATCCGCATTCTGGGATTGCCCTCGCGCTGTCGCGCTGAGACGCAAAAAGGTCGCGCCGTGAACACATTGCACGAATTGTCAAAGTAAGTTTCGTATCAGGGCACGCCTGGCGTGCCGCAAGGGCATGAGCATGACGCAGCCCCTAAAAGGGGTTCTGACTTGAACAATTTTCGGCGTCGCGCAAGCGATGCCCGGATACGAACCTGAGTTTTTCACCAGGCTGTTGGAGGTCCCGCAATGAAAATGTGGTCCGGCCGCTTTCGGCAGGAGCTTGACCCCGAATTTGAAAAATGGCAGCGCTCGTTTCCCTACGATCTACGGCTGCTGCCCTTCGAATTGGCCGCCAGCCGTGCCCACGCCAACGCCCTCGAACACGCGGGAGTGGTTTCCTCCGAGGAGCTTTCCGAGATCGTCAAAGCGCTGGGAGAAATCGGCCGCCGCGCCGAATCGTCGCCCGACTTTCTGAAGGATCCCGAAGCCGAAGACGTCCACCATTTCGCAGAAAAGCAACTCGTGGCGCTGATCGGTGCAACCGGCTACAAACTCCATACCGGCCGCAGCCGCAACGAGCAGATCGCCACTGATCTCCGACTCTTCGTGCGCCAAAGCATCGACACCCTGCTAAACCTGATCGCTGATTGGATCGAGGCGCTGCTCGCGCGCGCCGAAGCCGCAGGCAGCAACGCCATGCCCGCGTACACGCATCTGCAGCCGGCAGAGCCCGTGCTGGTCGCGCATTGGCTGCTGGCTTATGTCGAGATGTTTCTGCGTGACGCTTCGCGCCTTACCGACTGCCGCAAGCGCGCTAACCTTTGCCCGCTGGGGTCGGGCGCTGTGGCCGGAGCCACGCTCACGCTCAATCGCCAAGCCATGGCCACGGAGTTGGGGTTCGATGCTCCAACCGCGAACAGCATCGACGCTACCAGCGACCGCGACTTTGCTATCGAATTCGTCGATGCGCTCTCGTTACTCACGCTTCACCTCAGCCGTTGGGCTGAAGAGATGATCGTGTTCTCGACTCCCGCGTACGGATTCATCGAGTTGCCCGAGGCCTACTCCACGGGCAGCAGCGCCATGCCGCAGAAAAAAAATCCCGACCTGCTGGAATTGGTACGCGGCAAAGCACCGCGCATCATGGGATGCGCCACCACGCTGCAGACTTTAGTGAAGGGCTTGCCCCTCGCCTACAACAAAGACCTTCAGGAGACGCAGGAGCCGTTATTCAACGCTTCCGACACGGTTATCGGCATGTTGCCGCTGGTGACCGGATTCGTAAACTCGGTCGAATTCAACGAGGCCAAGATGAATCAGGCTGCAAGTTCGGGTCTTATGAACGCCTGGGCGGCAGCCGCATACCTCGTTGAACGCGGAGTGCCTTCTCGCCTCGCCCACGAGGCGGTCGGCAAGGCCGTTGCTTTGGCCGTGGAGCGTGGATACGATTTACAAAAGCTTCCCCTCACCGACCTGCAGGCGATCCACTCCAGCTTTGACGCCGCTTTCTACTCTTGCCTCGGACGAAATGAGGTGCTAGCGCTGCACGATGTTCCCGGAGGCACCGCGCCCCGTCACGTTAAACGTGCTCTGCAGAATGCTCGGCAGTGCATTGCCGCTTTGCGGTCTTTGGAACGGGGACAGGAACGGGAACAAATCGCGAGCCGCTAGAGACGTATCCCCGGCAGGTCAGAGTCCCCCTGTCTATCGACTTCGAAACCTGAGCTTGACGGCAGACGTTTTGGCCGAGCCTTCCGTTCCCAGAACGCATCTAAAGTGGGGTACATTTGATTTTTCTTTGGAGCCCTTACCCTGATTCTTAGCCGAGTTCTTTTCTTTGCGTTGTTTCTTTTAGCGGTCTACGCCGTCCAGCGATTCTGGTTCATGCGAGCGTGGACGTGGATTAGCTCGTTCTCGAATGCCAACTGGCGTTTCGGCCTGCACGCCGTACTGATCGCGCTCGCCGCTGCGCTGCTCGCAACACTTCTCAATCCGCTACTTGGCCACGGGATCTCGCGTCTCACTCTGGGCGACTTCAACCTCGGCAAAATGCTGACCACACTTTCCCGCTTGTGGCTGGTCGCTTCGTTCTTTGGATTCCTGGCGGTTGAATCGGTGGGAGCAATCGAGTGGGTCACGAATGTCGCGGCGCGGCTTCGACCTGGAGCGGTCGCGGGTGGGTTCAGTGCTTCGCGCCGGACTTTTTTTCATTACGCCGCCGTGCTTGCCGGAGGCTTTCCATTTCTTGCCGCTACTTATGGATTTGCCGCGGGGCGCTTGCGCTATACGATCGAGCGCGTCGATGTGCCCGTGGCGAATCTTCCTCCCGAGCTGGATGGTCTGCGCATCGCTCAGCTGAGCGACATCCATATTGGCGACTACATGCCGCCTCGCGAGATTGCTCGCGCTGTGGACATGGCCAACGAGCTGCACCCCGAGATTTCTTTTGTTACGGGAGACTTCGTCTCGAGCGAAGGCGATCCGCTGGACGCTTGCATTAGCGAGTTGAGCCGGCTGCGCGCTCCGCTTGGCGTCTGGGGATGCAATGGCAACCACGAAATTTATGCCGGAGTCGAAGCGGACGCGGAACGGCTCTTCCGCGAAAAGGGGATGCGGCTGCTGCGCGCCGCGAGCACCGTGGTTGAGCACAATGGAGGGCGCTTCAATCTGATTGGCGTCGATTACCAGCGCGACCACATGGTGAGTGGCGAGCGTACCGGGCCGATGCTTGCCGAAATTGAGCATTTGGTTCGTCGCGACATGCCGAATTTCTTGCTCTCGCACAATCCGAATTCGTTTCGTCGGGCCGCCGAACTCGGTATCGAACTCAGCTTTGCCGGACACACTCACGGCGGGCAGGTAAAGTTTGAGATTGTGGACCATAGCGTCAGCCCGGCTCGGCTAATTTCGCCTTTCGTCGCTGGCCTTTATCACTTGCCGATGCAGAACGGCGCCGCGTCCGGGGGCAACGGCTTGCAGAAAGCAGCACTCTACGTGAATCAGGGCCTCGGAACGTTCGGCTTCCCGGTGCGGATTGGTGTGCCTCCGGAGATCACTCTGCTGACGCTGTATAGAGCATAGACGCGAGAGCGGGTTCATCCCACGGCATTCGCCGCAACAAGAGCCTGAAAAGCCAACGCCTACGCCCCCTTTGGCGGCCCCGAATGTGGTATAATTCTTGAGTAAATTCAGTCAGATAATGCCTGTAGATGCAAGAACTTAGCGACGTTTGTGGTGAGAAAAAGCGGGCGCGGCTTCCCTCCACTGGAGAGTCGAGGGTGGCTGTGCCTACGCAAGGTTTTACTGAGAACTGAGAACTCAATTCATGGCTGACGATCCCCAAAATCCTGAGCTTCCCTTAACTCCTCCTCCAGGAGACGACGGACAATCTCCGACCGGTCCGGGCGCCCTCAACCTGCAGCCCGTCAACATTGAAGAGGAGATGAAGCGGTCGTATCTCGACTATTCCCTGTCGGTGATTATCGGTCGCGCTTTGCCCGACGTCCGCGACGGACTGAAGCCGGTGCATCGCCGCATTCTTTACACCATGCAGCAGATGGGCCTCGCTCCGGGACGCGCCACGCGCAAGTGCGCCCGCATCGTCGGCGAAGTGATGGGCAAATACCATCCGCACGGAAACCTCGCCG
The DNA here is from genome assembly GCA_036521955.1 of Terriglobales bacterium. Classification (GTDB taxonomy): domain Bacteria; phylum Acidobacteriota; class Terriglobia; order Terriglobales; family Acidobacteriaceae; genus Acidiflorens. Next base: position 110,734 of record DATDGS010000050.1, on the reverse strand, counting down.
TTTACGACGCGTTGGTGCGGTTGGCGCAGCCGTTTGCCATGCGCGCTCCGCTGGTCGATGGTCAGGGTAACTTCGGCTCGGTCGATGGCGATCCGCCGGCGGCCGATCGTTACACCGAAGCTCGTTTGACGCGTGTCTCTACCGCCCTGCTCGAGGATCTCGACAAAGAAGCGGTCGACTTTTATCCGAACTACGATGGCACGGAGACGCAGCCCGCGGTTCTGCCTGCGCGTTATCCCAACTTGCTGGTCAATGGATCTGACGGCATCGCCGTCGGCATGGCCACCAAGATTCCACCGCACAATCTGACTGAAATTGTCGATGCCACCATCACGCTGGTGAATAATCCCGGCGCGCAGTTGCCGGAAATTCTGAAATTCGTGCAGGGACCCGACTTCCCTACGGCGGCCATCATTCACGGTCGCGCTGGAATCTTCGAGGCTTACCGGACGGGCCGCGGCCGGTTCATGATGCGGGCTCGCGCCGCCATCGAGAACGTCACCAAAGACAAACAGGCGATCATCGTCACCGAGATTCCTTATCAGGTGAACAAGGCGCGCCTGATCGAGCGCATCGCCGACCTGGTTAACGACAAGACCGTCGACGACATCTCCGACATTCGCGACGAAAGCGATCGCGACGGCATGCGCATCGTCATCGAACTCAAGCGCGGAGCCGAACCCCAGATCGTGCTCAATCAGCTCTTCAAGCACACCTCGATGCAGGAAGGCTTCAGCATGATTCTGCTGGCCGTGGTCAACGGGCAGCCGAAAGAAATGGGGCTGATCCAGGCGATCAGACACTTCATCGACCATCGCGTCGATGTGGTGCGGCGGCGGACTTCTTATCTGCTGAATAAAGCGCGCGATCGCGAGCACATCTTGGAAGGCTATCTGACCGCGCTCGATCACCTCGATAACGTGATCGTGATTATTCGCGGCAGCGCCAACCGTGCCGACGCGCGAGAAAACTTGGTCACGTATTTTGGCGGCAAGAAGATCGACATCAACACCACGGGACGCGCTCCGAAGCTTGATCCCGAGAAACCTTTTACCGCGAAGCAGGCCGACGCCATCCTCGAACTGCAGCTGCATCGGCTTACCAAGCTCTCGATCGACGAAATTTCGAACGAGCTGAAGCAGGTGCGCGAAGCGATTGCCGAGTACGAAACGATCCTCGCTTCCGAGGCGAAGCTACGCAAGGTCATCATCAAGGAACTGGAAGAGGTTAAGAAGCTCTACGGTGACGAGCGGCGCACGGTGATCGAAGACGAAGCCGCGGAAATCATGCTGGAAGACCTGATCGCCGACGAGCAGGTTGCGGTTACGGTCAGCCATTCCGGATACATGAAGCGCACTCCGATCTCGACGTACCGCATGCAGCGGCGCGGAGGCACTGGGCGCACCGGCATGAAGACGCGCGACGAGGACTTTGTCGAGCATCTGTTCATCGCCTCGACTCACGCCTATATTCTGATCTTCACCAACACCGGACGCGTGTACTGGCTGAAGGTGTATGAGATTCCCGACATCGCCGCTGCCGGCAAGGGCAAGCACGTCGGCAATCTGGTTGGCCTGCAGCCCGGAGAAACCGTGCGCACCATGCTCGCCGTGCGCGATCTGGAAGAGGAAGGCAGGTACGTCTTCTTTGCCACGCACAACGGCACGGTGAAGAAGACCGAGGTAAAAGACTTCTCGCACGTGATGTCGCGCGGAATCATCGCCATCAATATCGAACCGGGAGACGAACTGGTCGCCGCCTCGCTGACCGATGGCAATCAGATCGTCTTCCTAGCCTCGCACGATGGACAAGCGATTCGCTTCGACGAAAACGACGTGCGCTCCATGGGACGCAACGCCACCGGTGTGCGCGGCATGAATCTCGCCGAGAAAGATTACATCGTCGGCATGGCTACGACGATCAAGCCCGAAGCAAAGGCGGTGTTGAAAGAAGGCGAGGTCACTCCGGAAATCGCGGACCTGGTCCCGGAGAAAGGCTCGCTCATTCTCTCCGTCACCGAAAACGGATACGGCAAGCGCACTCCCGCCGACGAGTATCGCCTTACCAATCGCGGCGGCAAAGGCGTGATCAACGTCAAGACTACGGCGCGCAACGGCAAAGTCGTCGGCATTTCGCAGGTTTCGGAGAAATCCGAAGTGATGTTGATCAGCCAGTACGGCAAGATCATCCGCATCGAGTCAAAGTTCATCCGCGAATCGGGCCGCTCGGCGCAGGGAGTGCGGCTGCTGAACGTCGAGCCGGGAGACCGGGTCGCGGCGGCTGTGGTGATTCCGCCGGACGAGCCGAATGGGAATGGGATGCTGATTCAGTAACAGCGATTCAGCGGCAGTGGAGGTCACAGGAGCGCATTCCCTACTAGGAAAATTAGAAGCCAGAGGTAATCGTGGTGTCATCGAAGTAATTGACACTAGATTCTTGGCCTCGCCCCATCCTCCGTTTGATAACACCGAACCTCTCTCATTACCGCAGTCACTTCAAAATAACCCCACTTTCGATTAGTGTTAACCGTAGTGACACTCCTCGCCGTGTGTGCCCGCGCGGTTGCAAACTATTTGTATGCGAGCGTTTGTGCATAACATCGACATCGCAAAAACGGAACCGCCCGCGTACCACGAACTTCTTAGCCGGCCGATTCGCGAGCTGGGCCTTACGCTTGCCGGGTCGCCGGTGGAACGCTTTGTCGAACAGCTCTATCGCGAGCTGGACGCCAAGGGGCTGACCAAGTTTCGTCCGGCGGTTTACCTGACCGACGAGTGGGGATGTCCGTCGGGCGAGCCGATTATCGGGATTCCCTTTTACCTGGCGCATACGGCGCTGGCGCAACTGGAAAAAGAAACGCATGACCTCGAAGACGCGAGAGAAATCATGATGTATCTGCGGCATGAGGCGGGACACGCGTTTACCTATGCGTACAGGCTGCACAACCGGCCGGAGTGGAAAAAGATCTTCGGGCCGTTTCGCCGTCCGTATCACGATAATTACCATCCCGCGCCGTTTTCGCGTGATTATGTACGGCATTTGCCGGGATGGTATGCGCAGAAGCATCCGGATGAAGATTTTGCCGAAACCTTTGCGGTGTGGCTAACGCCACGCTCGAATTGGCGCAAGCGCTATCGCGGCTGGGGGGCGATGGAGAAATTGAGCTACCTCAACCGGCTGGTGCGGAAGCTGAGGAAGAGCGACCCCCCGCGACGGCGTGGACAGGCCGACATCACGGTCGATGACATGGAGACGACTGTCGCCGAGTTTTATCACCAGAATGGGCGGGAAGAAGTTGCGGTCACCGAACTTACGCCGGATACGGATCTGCGCGATCTTTTCCCCGTATCCAAGCGTCGCAAGACGGCGGTGCCGGCGCACGAATTTTTGCATCAGCATCGCAAAGCGGTGATCGACAAGGTTGCGCAGTGGACGGGTGCGCAGCGTCCGCTGATCAAGACTTTGATCGACACGATTGAAAAGCGCGCCGGTGAACTCGACTTGCGCACCGATAAAACGCGCAACGCGGAACATCTGGCGGAAGTTACTGCCTATGCCACCGCGCTGGTGATGACCTATGTAGCGAAAGGAAAGTTTATTCAGCCGTAGAAGTAGAGGGACGCAACGCCCCTCTGGCAGCGAGGTGGCCGGGCGGGGACGCCCGGCGCTCCACCACAAACCGAGGAGACATATGATCGGAGCAAAACTCAAAATCGCGCTGCTGTACGACGTGTGGAACGAGGACCCGGTCGCAGCAGCGGCGAAAGAAGAAGCGGCTTCGCCCACGCCCAAGCCTCGCAAGAAATCGAAGAAGGTCAAGAAAGAAAAGACCGACCGCGAGGAAATTTTCGAAGCGCTGCAGAAGCTGGGACACGAGCCCTCCTACTTCGAACTTGACGGTCGCCCGCAGTCTTTGCACTCGCTTTCGCGTTGCGATGCCGACCTCATCTTCAACTTGACCGAGTCTTTCGACGGAGACGATACCAAGGAAATGAACGTGGTCGCCTATGTCGACCTGCTCGGATTGCGCTACACCGGCGCCGGCCCGCATGGCATTTTCATGTCCCAGGATAAAGCGATCGCCAAGAAAATTTTCGCGTTTCACGGCATCAAGACTCCGTTTTTTGCGACGGCCTATCGCGGCCGCATTGAACATGCCCACGACATTTCCTTCCCGCTCATCGTCAAACCGTCGTGGGAAGATGGATCGATCGGCATCGATGAAGGAGCGGTCGTGAAAAGTGTTAAGGAGATGATGGAGCGCATCCAGTACATCCAGGATGAATTCGATTCGCCCGCCCTGATTGAGGAATACATCGAGGGACGCGAGATTTACGCTGGAATTCTCGGTAGCTACGAACGCACGCAGGTTTTGCCGCTGGTGGAACTCGATCTGTCACGCTTGCCGGAAGGCACGCCGAAAATCGCCACCTATGACGTGAAGTTCGAGAAGAATACCGAAGTCTACAAGTTGACCAAGTCAGCCATCGCGGAGAATCTGGACGAAGAGACGACGAAGCGGTTGGAAGATACGGCGCTGGCCGCGTACCGTGCACTGAAGCTGCGCGACTATGGACGCATCGACATGCGACTGGCCCCGAACGGCGATGTCTACGTGATCGAAGCGAATCCGAATCCGTGGCTGGCGAGCCGGCAAGAATTTGCTATGGCGGCAAAGGCGTCTGGGCTCTCCTACACGGAAATGATCGGGTCAATTATTGATGTGGCGATGAGCCGCTACTTGAATGCCAACTTGGTGAATGCCGCGGCGATGCACTAGCAACTCACTGAACATCTCCATAGCCCCCGAAAGAGTATGACGAAGGCGATCCATGGGGGTGCACAGAGACAGCCACTCCGCCCTGGTGCGCTCGGCAGGGACGGGGCTAATCCCCGTCCCCACACGAGCTTTCTAGAACATATTCCACAGGTACTGGTTGTACACCTCATGGTGAAACTGCACTTCGGAGGGTTTGACAATCGTGCCCAGCAGGCGCGGGCAGCGGTCGGCTGATGCTTGCTTCAGGTCGGCGTAGCGGCCCTTCACGTCTTCGCCGAGGAGTTTGCTTGTCCAATCGGCTTTGCGGAAGTCGTCGATCGCGGTGTAAATGTTGTCGGGCAGGTAGCGTTCGGCCGAGCGCAGATTCTTGATCTTGGCCGTCTCGCCTTCCAGTCCCGTCTTGAAAATGGAGTACATCACCATGTAGGGATTGGCGTCGGGAGCGACGGCTCGTACTTCTGTGCGCATGCTGCGTTCGTTGCCGATCGGAATGCGGATCATGGCGCCCCGATCCACCGCCGACGCTTTGAGCTGATTGGGCGCCTCGAAGTGTGGATCAAGGCGGCGATAGGCGTTCACGCTGGAATTGAACACCAGGCAGAGGTCGTTACCGTGAGTGAGCAGGCGGTCCAGAAATTCATATCCGAGCTTGCTGAGCTTCTCCTCGCCCTTGGGATCCCAGAACAGGTTCTTGCCGTTTTGGCTGACGGATACGTTGGTGTGCATGCCGCTACCGTTGACGCCCACCACTGGCTTCGGCAGGAATGAAGCTGTCAATCCCATATTGCGCGCGACCTGGCGGCAGATCAGCTTGTAGAGCTGGATATGATCGGCCGCTGCCACTGCTTCGGCGTAGCTGTAGTTGATTTCGAACTGCGAAGGCGCGACCTCGGGGTGATCTTTCTCATTCTGAAATCCCATGGCACGCTGTATTTCGGCGGTGGTATCGATAAACGTGCGCAGCGGATCGCCCGGCAATGAGTGGTAATAGCCGCCGGTATTGACGTACTCGAACTTGCCCGTCTCATGGTAGATGCGCTCCGCCTCGGGTCCCTGGAACAGGAAGCCCTCGATCTCGTTCGCGGCGTTGAGGGTGTAGCCGTGCTTCTTGTGCAGGGTGTTACCAAACAGCTTAAGCATGCTGCGGATGTCCGCGGTGTAGGGCTCGCCGCTTTTATCGATGACCTCGCCAAAGACGAGCACTTTGCCCGGTCCGAACACATCCGCCGGTCCCCAGTAGAAGGCGCCCCAGTCAACGCCTAATCGCAGATCGCTTTCGCGCTGCGCGGTGAAGCCGCGAATCGACGAACCGTCAAAGGTCAGGTTGTCGTAGCTCTTCAGCAGGAATTTCTTGTCATAGTCCAGCATGTGCAGACGGCCCTCCAGATCGCTGAACATCACCGTCACGGCCTTGATGCGCGCCTCATCAGTCAGGTACTTCAGCCGCTCTTCCTGAATTTTCTGAGGTGCCACGCGGTCCAGGCGCTGCTTCTTCGCCTTCAGATTCATCTCTTCCAGTTCGTCGTAGGGGATCGCTAGAAAATTCCGTAGTTCAGTTGACATGGCTCTCCTTAGATTGCTGCATTAGGTTTCCGCATTGCCCAGGAATCAGATTGAACGACAGGGGAACTGGGTAGGCTATCGCGTCGGACGCAACGAGACAAATAGAAATCGCTTATAGCAACGATTAGGTTTTCCAATTTGCACCAGAAACAGTGCATACTGGCTTCCGGCACCCCCTCTGAGTACCGCTTCCGCCTCGGCGGTAGAAACCCTTACCGCCTTTGATTGGGTTTTTCCGTGAAATAATCAAATCCGAGGAACTGCGATTGAGCTGCGCGATCTGTGAGGAACGAAAAGAGAAACGGTTTTGCCCGGCCGTGCACGGCAGAATCTGTCCGCAGTGCTGCGGCGAGCAGCGCGAAGTGACGCTTGACTGCCCGAGTGATTGTCCTTATCTTTTGCAGGCACGACAGCAGGCCCGCGAGCACGCGACGGCGCAAAAAGAGCAGCTGGCCGGAGAAGATCGCGAGGCTCTGTTTCCCGAGATTGAGATTGCCGAGCGGTTTCTCTACGAACGTGAGCAACTGATCCTCGGAATCAGCTTCGCGCTCACGAAGAGCGCCCGCGCTGATCGCTCGCTCCTCGACCGCGATCTGATCGTGGCTTTGAGTTCCCTGGCGAAGAGCTACCAAACGCTGGTGGACTCGAACCTCATCTATGAACCGCCGACGGCCAATAGGGCGCACCAAAGCGTTGCCCGCGAAGTCGAAACCTTGGTCAGGGAATTTCGCGAGGCGGAGCGGCAACATATCGGACACACACGGCTGCGGGATTCCGACGTACTGAAGACGCTCGTGTTCCTCTTGCGCATGGGCTTGGGACGCACGTCGGGACGGCCAAAGTCGCGGGCGTTCATCGATTTCCTGTTGGCGCAGTTCCCCGAAAAGCACTCGGTCATTGCGGGGCCAGACGAGGCTGGGAGCCGGATCGTGATTCCGTAATCGCTAATTCCGCGGGTGCCCTTCACCGCTCGCCTAGCGACGGCCGCCCCGGCCGTCCAATTTCACGGAAGCCGACGCACCGTCTGGCCGCCGCCCAGCGCCGCCAGCAGTTCTCGCGCCGTTTTCCCGAGTTCGGGATGACGCGCCTCGGGCGCGATCTCGACCAGCGGCTCCAGAACAAACCGCCGCTGATGCATGGCCGGATGCGGAATCTTCAAGCCAGGCTCATCCACCACGCGGTCACCAAACAGCACCACGTCGATGTCAATTTTGCGCGGACCCTTCCGGCGCATGCGGAGCCGCCCCATCTCCGTTTCGACCCGCAAAGCAAGATTGAGCAATTCTCGGGGCGTCATATCCGTTGCAATCGTCGCCACACAGTTCAGAAACCACGGCTGGTCGGGGACATCGACGGGCTGCGTCTCATAGAATGCGGAGACCGCGACCAAATCGCCTGCAGCGCCCAATTGCGCGAGTGCGGCGCGCAGGTTGGCGGCGCGATCTTCCAGGTTCGATCCGAGCGACAGATAAGCGGTTTCGCCCACTAAACCTAGTTTCGCGGCAAAAGGCGCGTGAATCCAGAAAAAACGACGGAAGCGGAACCAGTGTTGATTTTCTCTCCTGGGTTCCAACCAGCACCGCGGATTTCGCTGTTCCGTTGGCACCTCCAGCCCCGGTACCAAGGTCACTTTCTTAATTTTCCGCCTGCCGCTAGGATCGAAAAATGCACTTGGACTCCCTCCTCATTAGCCAGGACGCCGATTTGGCGGGCGTGCTGCGTCCGGCACTCGAGAAGATATCGGTGGATCTGGAGGTTTGCGCCCGGTTTCAGCCCGGCAACGATATGCTGGCCAAGCGCAAGTTCGATGCAGTTATCATTGACTGCGATGACCTGCAGGACGGTTTCAATCTGCTGGCGGCCATCCGCCAGAGCCAAAGCAACGCCAAGTCGGTAGCGTTCGCCGTGCTGAATGGGAAGACGACCACTCAGGAGGCATTTCACTCCGGAGCGAACTTCGTTCTGCAGAAACCTCTCACTCCGTTGCACGCCACGCGCTGTTTTAATGCAGCTCTCAATTTCATGGTGCGGGAACTGCGCCGGTACTACCGCCATCCGGTGGAAATGCCGGTGCGCATCAGTCTTCCGCACAACCACGAAGTGACCGCTACGGCGAGCAACTTGAGCGAGGGAGGTATGGCCCTCCGCATCCTGGTCAAGTTGCCCAAGGATACGCTGGCGCAGTTTCGCTTCACCCTTCCTGGCGCCAACATTTCGCTCGAACTGAAGGGCCAGGTTGCCTGGACGGACGGAACGGGCCATGCCGGCATCCGCTTCATTGAGGTTCCGCAAAGCTCACAATATCAGCTGGAAAAATGGCTGACCGACCACTTGGAAAGCGTAATACCCGAGAAACTGCACGGCTACGCGGAACTTCCCTAAATCGAATCGCTCGTGGCCGTTGGTTCCTCGCCTTCCGAAGACGTTTCCCGCAAAACGTTCCTCGCTAACTCCCACCCACCCCGGCATCCAGCTTGTAACTTGCGCGGCGCCACCGCTGTGGCACTGTAGAGACGCGGCTTGCCGCCTCTCGGATCCCAACCAACTTAACCATTACCACGTTGGAACCATGATCACACTGGAAGAAAGAATCGCAAAAACCCAGCGGCTGCTGCGCCGTCTGGAAGAGGACCAACCCTACCTGCATGTACGTTTATCCGCGCTCAGCGCCGAATACCGGCAGAGTGCGAATGCTTTCGCCGACCGCGTGCGCGCCGAAGCCGAAGCGGAACTGCGGCGATTGCTGGCCGAACGCGGATCGCCTTCCGAGTGGAATGCGGCTCAACTCGCCGACTGAAGGCCGACGCTTGCGCTATGCACCGCCGCCGGAGTTCTTCACCACAGGGGGCACAGAGAACAAGGAGAAAACCCGACGCTAGACGGTAACGCTCGCAACGGCCGCGAACGCCGGCGCTGCAATTTCATCTTCCAACGCGGTTTCTTCCCAATACGACCGGTCGCGCAAAATGCGCGACACCAGCGCGGTATGCATGGCGTGGCCGGCGCGGTCGGCCACTACCGAACCCAGTATCTGTTTCCCGATCAGCGCCAGGTCGCCAATGAGGTCCAGAACTTTGTGGCGGACAAACTCGTCGGGAAAGCGCAGTGGCGGGTTTAGCACTTCATCGCGATTCATCACGATAGCATTCTCGGTCGACGCGCCCCGAATCAGTCCCTGCTCCCGCATGGCATCGGCTTCATGAAGAAATCCGAAAGTGCGCGCCGGCGCAATCTCTTTCAGATAACTGCCATTCGTCAGCCGCACACAGAAACTCTGCTTGCCAATCAGTGGATGAGGAAAGTTGATGGAATACGAAACCGAATAGATGTCGGAGGGATACACGGCAATGAATTTATCGCCTTCGCGTAGCTCGATCTCGCGCACGACTCGGAGATAAGTGCGCGCTTTGCGTTGTTTCCGAATGCCCGCTTTTTGAATCATTTCGACAAAGGGGCGGGCGCTGCCATCCAGAATGGGCAACTCAAGATTGTCCAGTTCGACGATGGCATTGTCGATGCCGACGCCGGTAAATGCCGAGAGCAGATGTTCGGTGGTGGAGATGAGCACGCCCTTCTTCATCAGGCTGGTAGCGTAACTGACGCGGGCCACATTGCGTCCGCTGGCTTCGATGGCGAAGCTTTCGAGATCGGTGCGGCGGAAGACGATTCCCGTCCCGGCAGGCGCGGGCAGAATCCGCAGGCTGACCGGAGCGCCGCTGTGAAGACCCACTCCGTTGCAGGTCACCTCAGCACGAATTGTTTGCTCGTGTGTCAAGGGGAAGGCGATATAAGTCTTTTGTTGTGTATCAGCTTACCGTGACGAGCGGTCTTCCGTATGTGGCAAAATAGCCACACTCCGTGGCCCGTTCGGCCGGAATAGGGGCTAACTTGTTCAGGGAGTTATAGATGTTTGGGAGTGTGCAGGCCAGAACTCGGCCGCGTTTACCGTACTTTCGTAAGTGCTTGGCCGCGTCTTACCGGCTTTTCATCGGCGCTGTGGGATCGTAGGTCACCGCTGCATCGAACATTGAATCGGGCAGCTTCTGGTTGTAGCTGGCAGTACTGATGAACCGCTGTTGCGAAGTTTCTCCGTTGAAGTAACGGGTAATGGAGTGGGGCGTCCAGATTCCCTGCACCAGTTTGTAGCTGTCATAAACCTCATCTTCCACGTTTTTCTGCTTGTCCTTCGGATCGCGCCACGAGTAACTGATCTTGATCGGATAGTGCGAATTCTGGTCCAAGTAAACGCTGACCGAATCGTTTTGGTTGTTGAGCAGCGTGACTCCTTCAGTCACCTTCCCATTCACTATCGCGGCGCCATCGTAAAACAGGGCCACGTTCGGATCGCGGATCCACTTGCGAAACACCCATTCGAGCGAATGCTGCCGGCGGCGAAGATAGTTTTCCAAATCGAGCTTGTCCTGCGCCGCCGTTCCCTTGTATGTAGTCTCGTAGCCTTTGTTGCCGTTGTGAATCAGGACCAGATCGGCCTTGCTCTTGACCTTTACACCGCCGATGTCGATCGATCCCGGCAGCACATGAATGTCTTTGGTGTGGACGACCTCGAAACGGTCCCGGTCCGGATACTCTACATAATATCTGTAGGGAATCCCGGTGCTCTCGGTACGTCCGTGATAGAGCGGATAGTAGCGGCCTTCCTCGGTCCGGTTTTCATACGTGAGGTAGGGCTGTCCTCCCAGAGCGTCGACGGCCTGATCGAGAAGCGCCTGCGCCTTACGGGCGTTGTCGGAGTCGTTCAGTTTGATGGCGGGCGGAGCGGCGGCTGGCGCCGGGGAAGCCGGCGTTGGAGCGGTTTGGCCTCGGCTTAGCGCGCCCAGCAGCAAAACAATAAAAAGACGATTCATGATTCTGTTGGCTTAGAAGCACCCAGGACAATTTTAGCTGTACCAGACAACACGTAGCGACGGACGCATTCGTCCGTCCGCCAGCACCCAATCCCCAATAGCTAAAACCCAGTCAAACTGAAATTCACGACAATGTGTGTTTCGACCGCCACGGCTTGACCATTAAGAATATAGGGCTTGTACTTCCATTGTTTGACCGCTCTGATCGCGGCTGGAGCAAGCATGGGATGCCCCGAAACCAGGGTAAGGTCCTCGATGTTTCCGCTCTTGTCGATGCGCGCTTGCAGTACAACCTCGCCCTGAATGTGGGCCTGTCGGGCAATTTCCGGATAATCCGGCGGAACTCTTTTGATCAGTAACCCCTTGGAGACGTTTTGCTCGATGTGCACACGGGACGTCGTGGGATCGTACGGGCCCATAACGCACGCAGGGTTGACCTGATCTTCCTGGAACGAAATTCTCTGAAGCGAACTGGCCGCTTCGTCCAGTCCCGCTGGCGAGGACGAAGCCAAAGTCTCCCCGATGAAATAGCCACGAAATTCCGTAAACACGTAGGCTAGGTACACCGGGGTGTCGCGCAGAACCGCCTTGTAGTCTGACCGAAAAAAATGCCTGCCACCGTAATCGACGGCAAATGTATCGCGAACCAGTTCGCGCTTTTCCGTCAGGAAGTTGATTTGCGCGCGTACCGCATCGGAGACAAAATCCTGCGCGCCGCCGCTGTGACCGGCCGAATCCCAGGCGTTAAGAATGATTCCACTGAGCTTTCCTTGCTGGTGGAGATAGAGCAGCAGAAAGCTCTTGTCTGAACGATGCTGGGCCTTGCCGCCGGCAGTGACGGCGTCATTGACTTCCCACCCAGCAGGTATGGGAAGCGAGAAGCCGAAACATTCGTTAGAGAAGATGCCGTTTGCAACGGTCCCGTTCTCGAAGGTCAATGTCTCCGCCGCGTCATTGCTGAGCTGCTGTGCCCAAGCGAATGCATGCACCAGGACAGCAATTACAACGAAGTGCAAACAGGCAACCTTCATGTGCTCCTCCTACCCCACCAGCACCGCCCCGCCGTTCACATTGAAAACCTCGCCCGTGATAAATCCGGCGTAGGGCGTGCACAGGAACAGAATCGGCCCTGCGATCTCATCCGGCGTCCCCACGCGCCCCATCGGAATGCTTCCAAACACTTTTGCGCGCGTCGGCGGATCATTCAGCGCCGCCGTCGACATGTCAGTATCCACCCATCCCGGCGCCACGCAGTTGACATGGATGTGGTCGCGCGCCAGTTCGGTCGAGAGTCCTTTTACCATGCTGATCAGCGCACCTTTACTAGCCGCATAGTCGCAGTGGAAAGCTTCACCGCGCTGGCCGGCCGTCGAACTGACCAGCACGATGTGCCCGCCGCCCTGCTTCTTCATCTGTCCGACCGAATGCTTGACGAGAGAGAACACACTGTCCAGATTCACCGCAATCGTGCGATGCCACTGATCATCGGACATGCGGTCAATGGGCACATCCTCGGGCGGCCAGATGCCGTGATTCGCGACCAGAATGTCGAGACGTCCGAAGGCCGAGATGGCGGACGACACCAGCTGCTGCGCCGCCTCCGTGGCTGAAAGATCGCTCTGCACGGCGCGACAGTTGGCCGCGCTACATTCATTCACCAGAGCTTCGGCCTGCGCCTTCGCCGCTTGATAGTTGAAGACAACTTTCGCGCCCGCAGCCACAAATAACCGCACTGCCGCCGCGCCAATGCCGCGCGATCCGCCGGTGATGAGAGCAACTTTGGCATTCAGGGAAAGATTCATAGCGTCACTTCCTAAATTATCAGAAGCGCTCCCAGTCGGTGTCCCTTGACGCCGGGCCGAGATTGAAACAGCTGGGTGATGACGCGGCGATCGCCGTGAATCGCGGGCATCTGCGCGCCGGAACTGACGGTCAGCGGCGCGGACACGACGGTCGCGGACCCGAAGGGGAGCGATGAGCGGAATGGCTGGTCTCCACATTGGCGGTCGCTTCAGCCTCGGTCATTACGCTGACCGTCCTTAGCCGGCGGAACGCGGGAAGAGACTTACTCGGGGTTTTCTTTGCAGCGCTCGAAAACGCGCCATTCTATCGCTATCTCGCTGTAATTCGCCGCGACATAGATCGTATATTTCGTTCCTCGTCCTTCTATCCTCTATCCCTCCCAAATTCATTTCCTGAGTCGCAGCGTGCTCCACGATCCGTGCTTTATCATCAACCCAAGCCGAAACCCTTAGCCCGTGCCGCGAGCCTCCAACCCGAGCGCGCCTCTCGAAACGTCGACACGGACACGCTTCCCATCGTTCCTGGTCTACATGGTCCTGGTGGCGCTGGCGATTCGTCTGGTCGTCATGGTTTTCCTGCTGCCTGAGCAACTCGACCCGCAGCGCGACCGCTGGCATTTCGGTTACGAAGCCGGCAGAATCGCCCGCTCCATCGTGCTGGGCAATGGCTTCAGCAATCCCTTGTTCGAAGATACCGGCCCCACCGCCTGGATGACTCCGGTCTATCCCTATCTGGTCGCCGCTGTCTTCAAACTGTTCGGGATCTACAGCAAGGCCTCGGCGATCGGGTTGCTTTCGCTGAATGCGCTGATGTCAGCGCTGGTCTGCATTCTCGTTTTCCTAATTGCTCACGTCAGTTTTGGAGACCGTGTCGCCAAATGGTCAGGCTGGGCGTGGGCGTTCTGTCCCTATGCCATATATTTTCCAGTCGAGCGCATCTGGGAAACCTGGCTGGCGACCTTGCTCCTCTGCGTGCTTTTCCTGATCACACTGAATCTTGAGAATGAGAATAAGTTCCGGAACTGGGCTGTCTTCGGCCTGCTTTGGGGACTCGCTGCACTCACCAGCCCCGTTCTGCTCTCCGTGCTGCCCTTTCTCACCGGATGGGTCATCTATCGCCGCCAGCGCCGGGGTCAACCGTCGTTTACCGCCAACGTCGTTGCCGCCATCGCATTTATCGCGGTCCTCTCACCCTGGTTCATCCGCAATTATGAAGTATTCCATCGCGTCGTTCCTTTCCGCGACAACCTGGGGATTGTTCTGCGGCTAGGCACCAGAGGCAACACGCCGTACTGGGGACCCTACGAGCTTGGCCCGTGGCACAACGAGCAGGAATGGGATGAATTCAAGCAGCTCGGCGAACTCGCTTACTGCGACAAGAAAAAGCAGCAGGCGTTCGAATTCATTCGCGCCCACCCCGGCTGGTACGTATGGACATCGCTTCGCCGCGCCGTCTTCTTGTGGACAGGGTACTGGAGCCTGGATCGGGACTATCTCAAACAGGAGCCGCTTGATCCGCCTAACATTTTATTTTGCGCCACACTTACTGTTCTCGCCCTTCTAGGGCTGCGGCGAGCGTTGCGAGCGGATTGCGCCAGCACTCTGCCCTACGCGCTAGTGCTCTTCTCGTTTCCACTCATCTACTACATCACGAGTCCAGAGGTTTATTATCGGCGGCCGATCGATCCGTTCTTCGTGATCCTGGCGGTGGTAGCGCTACTGCCGACTCCGGCAGAAAAAAGACAAAAGACGGCCGGTCAGCCGCCTATTCCAAAAACTAGTTAGTGGGGCCGCCGGGCGTCCCGGCCCGGCCACAACCCAACTAGACGGGCGAGACGCCCGTCTCTCCACTCAATAACTCACTAAGCCGTTGCCGGCCGCTCGCCGCCTTTAGCCGGAACCCGATCCGGTTTGATCACCTGCTGTACACCGTCGTCGGTCTTCGCCGGTAGCGGCCTGATCGGCGGCAGGTCCTGCCCGTCGACCAGCATCTTGATCTCGGAGGCATCCAGCACTTCGCGTTCAATCAGCGCCTTCGCGATCCGAATCAGCGTTTCGCGATTCTCCGAGAGGATCCCCTTCGCCGTCGAGTACCCCGTGCTCACCATCTTCTTGACTTCTTCGTCAATCTGGATGGCGGTGGCTTCGCTGTAGTCGCGGTGCTGCGCGATCTCGCGGCCCAGGAATATCTGCTCTTCCTTCTTGCCGAAGGTCAGCGGCCCCAGGTCGCTCATGCCCCACTCGCAAACCATTTTGCGCGCCAATTCTGTGGCCCGTTCAATGTCGTTGCCCGCCCCGGTTGACATCTGGTTCAGGAAAAGCTCTTCCGCAATGCGCCCCCCCATCAGGATGGCGATCTGCGTGTCGAGATAGTTTTTGTAGTAGTTGTGACGGTCGTCGGTCGGCAACTGCATCGTCAAGCCAAGCGCCATGCCCCGCGGAATGATCGTGACCTTGTGCACCGGATCCGAGTGCGGCAGCATGGCCGCCACCAGCGCGTGTCCGGCTTCGTGGTACGCCGTGTTCTTCTTCTCTTCATCGGAGAGCAGAAGCGACTTGCGTTCCACGCCCATCAGCACTTTATCTTTCGCCACTTCGAAGTCATACATCAGCACAGCCTTGCGATTCTGCCGCGCAGCCGCCAAGGCCGCTTCGTTCACCATGTTGGCGAGGTCGGCGCCGGAGAATCCCGGCGTGCCACGCGCGAGCACGTTCAATTCCACGTCATCCGCGAGAGGAATCTTGCGGGTATGCACGCGAAGAATTTCTTCCCGTCCGCGAACATCGGGACGATTCACCACCACACGCCGGTCGAAACGCCCGGGCCGCAGCAGCGCCGGATCGAGCACATCCGGACGGTTGGTCGCCGCCATCAGGATGACGCCTTCGTTCGATTCGAAGCCGTCCATTTCGACGAGCAGCTGGTTCAAAGTCTGCTCGCGCTCATCGTGTCCACCGCCGAGCCCAGCGCCGCGATGACGTCCGACGGCGTCAATTTCATCGATGAAGATGATGCAGGGAGCGTTCTTCTTGCCCTGTTCAAACAAGTCGCGCACGCGGCTTGCGCCCACGCCCACGAACATTTCCACGAAGTCTGAACCGGAGATGGAGAAAAACGGAACATTCGCTTCGCCCGCCACCGCGCGCGCCAGCAAGGTCTTACCCGTTCCCGGAGGTCCAACCAGCAGCACGCCCTTCGGAATGCGTCCACCCAGCTTCTGGAACTTCTGCGCTTCGCGCAGGAACTCGATAATCTCGCGCAGTTCTTCCTTCGCCTCATCCACGCCCGCCACGTCTTTGAACGTGATCTTTTTCTGCTGCATGGAGAGCAGCCGCGCCCGGCTCTTGCCGAATGACAGCGCTTTATTTCCACCCGTCTGCATCTGCCGGATCATGAAGAACCAGAGCGCGCCCAGCAGCACCAGCGGCAACAGATTCAGAATCCAGCTCGGCCAGGTGCCGTTGCTGATGTCGTTGAAGCCGTAATGAACATTTTTCGCGGTCAGTTTGTCGTACAGTTCCGGATAGCTCCCCGGCTGCACAAAGGTGCGAAATGGCCCGGCCGGATTCTTTAGCGTACCTTTCGCTTCCTGGCCGGTGAAGGTCACGTCGTGAACATTGTCGTGGTCCACTTCCGTCAGGAATTCAGAAAAATCTATTTTCTTTTCCTTCTGGGCGTTGCTCCCGGTTTTCACCACCTGCCACAGCAGGACAGCCGAAACCACGATAACGGCCCAGAAAAGTACTGTCTTGATCGTTGAATTCACTCAAAACTCCTCAAAGTGCAGCCCCATCCCTGCCAAAGCAACACGCCGCCTCTTCAGCATCATAAGTTTAGATGCCGGAGGCGGAAATTCGACTGGGAAAGCCCGCTTCCTCATTCTAGACCCTTTCGGCAGAAAACGGAGCGGTAAAGGCAGGGTACAGAAGTCACGGATGGCAAACTATCTTACGTTGCTGCCGCCACGTACGGCAAGTTTCGTCCCATCTGCTCCGGACTCCCCAAGCCATAGCCGCAAAGAAACGCGTCATCCACCAGAAATCCGAAATAGTCCGGCTGCAGTGGCACCCGGCGCGCCGACTGCCGATCGAGCAGCGTAACTAGTTTCACCGAAGCCGCGCCCCGCCCTCGCAAGTCGTTCATCAGGAATTCGCTAGTCACCCCCGAGTGCACCAACCCCTCGACCAGCAGCACATGCTTGCCGGCGATCGCCAGTTCGTGGCTGAAAAGAATCTCCAGCACCGCGGATTCGCCCCGCTGGCTTTGCTTGTAAGTCGGCTTGACAAAAGAACAGACGATGGGTACATCGATCGACCGCACCAGGTCGGCCATGAACAGAAAGCTGTTTTCGAGAATACCCAGCGCGATCACGGTCTGGCCGCGATAGTCGTCGGAGATCTGCCGTCCCAGTTCGCGGACTCTCTTCTGAATCTGGTCGGCCGAGATTACCTGACGCAACCCGGTGTTCGGCGAAACATTCATAGCGGAAGTGGCGCCTCCGGCGTTGTAGGCTTGAAGGGGCAAGGCTTCAGCCATGCCGTACGTTCTCCAAAATCAGACGCCCCTTCAGGGGCTGGGCGTCTGATCAATGGCATGTTACATCATGCCCGCAATCTCCCGAATCCAAATCGCTTTCGCAGCCCCCGCCGAGGCACGAAGAGCGGCCGGAACCTTAAATCCCCGCACCCAAACCAGCCCCCAGCCTTCCGCAACCGCAACCGGCCAGAGCTTTTTCTCCGCACCGACCGCGTGACGGTCGCTCAGCAGCTCTTTCACTTTCTTTGCGGACGCCGTGTGCGCAGGCCAATAGCGATCTCCGGCCCGCCAGTTGCGGATCAGAACTTCGTTCGGCATGCGCTCCAGATCCAGCAACTGGCCTCGCTCACCCTCTGGAACACCTCCCACATCCACCACCCGGGCTTCGATGTGAGCGCCCAGTTCGGGAACCTCCACCGCGCCCGGCACCATTAAGGCGTATTGATAATCCGCTGTTTTACCCCCGTCGGCGCCTCCCACTGCCAGCAATAACTCCTTCCGTCCGCGTTGCCGTGTAACCCGGAGAGCGCGCCCGGTCGTCAGCTCCAGTCTCTTGTCCGCTGCACCGCGTGCCAACTCCAGCACCTCCTCGATGAGCCGGAACGAGATACTCAAATCGCCTGCATTCGCTTTCAGCCACACGTGCACCAGCCGTCGTCGCGCCGCCAGAGAAAGCGCCAACAATTCTCTCGCCGGTAGAGACGCGGCTCGCCGCGTCTCAGCCCGCTGAACAGAATCCGTTCTTGACTCTGCTTTGCCAGACTGGGCTGTGCCCGACTCTGATCTACTTGCCTTAGCTTTGCTTGACTCTGCTTTGAAGGGGTGCGGCTTCAGCCGCGCCAAAGGCGCTGCAGAAGAAATGACGGCTTTCGCCGCTGGGGCTAATTGCGCCGCCAGCTCCGGATGCACGCGCTCCCAATGCTCTTCCTCGGCCCGCGCGATTTCCGCCAACTCAGCCATGTGTTCGATTGCGGCCTCGCCGAATTCCTCCCCGATGATGGGCAGCAGCCGATGCCGCACGCGATTGCGAAGGAACGCAATATCCCGATTCGACGAATCCTCCCGCCACCTCTGGCCTTGCTCGCGCAAAAATTCTTGCAATGCAGACCGCCGAAAGCCCAGCAGCGGTCGCACCAACTCCCCAATTGCGCGCCCGTGCTCCTCGAACACGATCCGTGGATGAATGCCCGAAAGCCCGCGAATGCCAGTACCGCGAAAGATACGCAACAGCACCGTCTCCGCTTGGTCGTCGATCGTGTGCGCGGTCGCAATCTTGTCCACGTGATCCTCCCGCGCCAGCTCACGAAGAAACCCGTAGCGCAGTTCACGCGCAGCTGCCTCGATGCCCGCACCGCTTTCGGAATCATGCCTCCCGCCAGCCGGCGCCTCACAAGCGTGCAGTTCGAGCCCGTATTGCCGTGCCAATTCAGCGACAAACCGCTCATCGCCTTGCGACTCTTCTCCACGGAGCTTGTGATTGACATGCGCAACCGACAGCACGATTCCTAGCTCGGTTCGCAGCTCCAGCAGCAGGCACAACAAAGCCACGGAATCCGCCCCACCCGAAACCGCCGCCGCCACCCGGTCCCCGGCCCGAATCGATTCCTGCTTCCGGATTGTCTTCAAAAGCCGCTCAGCCAGCGAGTGCACGAAGAAATGGTACAGCAGAAAATCAGTTCCTATCTCTCAGTTCTTAGTGCCACGATTTACTGAGAAACGATTTGCTGTGAAGCGATTTGCCGAGGAACGATTTGCTGACAACTGAGAGCTGGTTTTCTGCTATGCTGTTCCGCAAATGTGGGGAGTTTCTCGCTGGACTGCCAGGTTTCTGCTGCTGGCCATGCTCGCTCCGGCCTTTGGGCCGCTGGCGATGGCTTGTTTTGCCCAGCCGGTAACCATACACAGCATGCGCCAGCCCTTATCCTCGTCCGCGCATGCGGCGCTGCCGGCGATGCCATGCCATCATGCGATGGCACAACCGAAGAGCCCCCGGCCCGAATCTTCTGAAACTTCGTTTCAAACCGACGATAAGTGCTGCCAGAACCATTGCTGCTGCGGCGCTACCACCTCCGAGTGGGCGCAGCCCGCGTCCAGGCTGCTGTCTTTTTTCCGTCTTCTGATCGAGTCATCGCATCTGGCACAAAGCGCGATCCTTCACTCGAGCGATATCTTCGGACACGATTCTGTCCGTGCCCCTCCTCGCAGCTAACCACCTCAAGTCGTCCTGAAAACAGCACCCCTGCTATGAGCTAAGACGGGCTGCGAACGAACACTCGTCGTTTGCTCGCGGCTCGAAGATCGCGGCTCAGTCCGGCGCTCCGCTAAGCAATTCTAAAGGACTCATAAATCATGACTCGCCTCAAACTTTCAGCATTCACGGCTTTCCTGCTCGTTGCTCCGGCATTTGCCACAATTTTCGGCTCGGTTCGCGGCGTCGTTCATGATCCGCAGCACCGTCCCATTCAAGGCGCACACGTTACGCTGAAGGCTCAAGACTCAGACTGGACACAGTCCCAGGATTCCAGCGAAAACGGAGGATTTGAATTCAGTTCGGTACCGATCGGAAATTACACGGTTACAGTCTCGTCGAAAGGCTTCCAGGAAATGCGTCGGGCTGCGATTGTTCAGTCCGACACTAGCCCGGTGCTGCATTTCGAGCTGACGGTCGCAGGCGCAAAGGAAACTGTCGTCGTGTCGGAAACTCCAGTGGACGCACCGATGGACAGCGTGACGCCGACGACGATGGTGAACCGTACCGACATCCAGGAAACGCCCGGAGCCGACCGTACTAACGGCATGGAGATGATCACGGATTACGTGCCGGCAGCCTATGTCACGCACGATATGCTGCACATGCGAGGAGGGCACCAGGTCGCATGGCTGATTGACGGCGTCCCCATTCCCAACACGAACATTGCGAACAATCTGGGACCGCAGATTGATCCGAAAGACATCGATGATCTCGAAGTTATGAGAGGCAGCTACGACGCTGACTATGGAGACCGCACCTACGGCATCTTCAATGTCGTGCCCCGAACTGGTTTTGAACGCTATCGGGAATGTGATCTCGTTATCAGTGCCGGAAATTTCTATCAAACGGACGATCAAATCAGTTGCGGAGGACACACTCAGCGCTTTGCTTACTACGCCAGCCTAAACGGAAGTCGAAGCAATTACGGACTTCAGACCCCGATCGGGCAGGTTGTCAATGATGCAGCAAATGGCTATGGAGGATTCGCGTCGTTCATCTTCAATCCCGATCCCAAGAATCAATATCGGGTGGTCACTTCGTTGCGGCGGGATTATTACCAGATTCCCATCGACCCCGATCCCAACTCGGTCGGGAACTCCGTCTACCCCAGTTACGGGCTGCACGACGCCGAGAGTGAGCCGGACGGCTACGTCACCTTCTCCTGGGTTCACACATTCAATCCCGATACGCTGATTACGGTTTCTCCCTTTTATCACTACAACGGCGCCGACTACCACGGCGGCCCCAACGACTATCCCGTCATCTCAACCGTCAATCAGACCGCCAATTACGTAGGAGCCCAGGCAGCCCTGAGCGCAAACTTCTGGAAAAACGATCTGCAGGCCGGTGTCTACGGATTTTTCCAGCATCAGCACAACTTCTTCTTCAACGACTACACGAACGGCACTCCAAATTTCGCCCCCTCTTCCATCGGCGTAAACGGAGGACTCGCGGCCGAATTCATCAACGACAAGTTTAGAGTGACACCGTGGTTGACTTTGATCGCCGGACTTCGAGTAACCGAGTTCAACGACACGACGGTCTCGGAGAACACAGCCGATCCACGCTTCGGAGTTGCGATAAGAGTTCCGCGCCTGAATTGGGTATTTCGCGGCTCCTACGACTACTACTATCAGGCCCCGCCGCTCACAACCGCCACCAGCCCATTGCAGCAGGGGGCATCAGACCAGGGTTTTGGGTTTGCTCCTCTGTACGGGGAGCGCGACAGGGAATGGCAATACGGTGTCATGATTCCCTATCACGGTTGGACCCTAGACGCCGATACGTATCAAACCTTCGCGCACAATTGGTTGGATCACAACAACATCGGAGAATCGAATATCTTCTGGCCCATCACCTGGGATTACGCGCTGATTCAAGGTTGGGAACTCACTCTGCGATCACCGAACCTCTGGCATCGCGGCCAGTTTCACCTTGCCTACGCCAACCAAATCGCGAAGGCAACCTCGCCGATCACCGGAGGGTTGATCTGTCCTACTTACCCGCCGACGCCGTCCTGCCCACTCGACATTCCGCCCGGACTTGCACCGGTAGACCACGATCAGAGAAACACATTGAACGTGGGCTACAACACCAGGCTGCCGTGGCAGAGTTATGCCTCTACGAATGTGTACTACGGCTCGGGGTTCACCAACGGTCAGCCCGGCCTGCAGTATCCCGGACCCTACCTGCCTGGCCACACCACTTTTGATCTTTCCCTCGGTAAAAGCTTCGCTGAGAAATACACCATTTCCGTGACCGCGCTGAATGTGGCAAACCGCCGCGTGCAACTCGATAACAGTCTGACGTTTGGCGGATTTCACTGGAACGACCCACGGCTAATTTATGCGCAGTTTCGCTACCGGTTTCACTATTAAGAAGCGGGTATTGGCTCATTTTCAATTTGTTTTGAAAGGGCACGACTTCAGTCGTGCCGTAACTGCCGCACAATCGGTAGCGGCTTTAGCCGCCTGAGGGAATGCGTCTTTCAAACTGACCCCTACGGAGCAGCACGGAGCAGCGAGATCGTTTGACGCTGTTCCGGTACGCTCCGTATAATGCATAGCGTCCATACCCTGATCACCACGCTTGCGGCTAGGCGTGAATAGAGCTGGGCTCGTGCGTGTTTTGCGCGCTCGCTGCGCCGGTTTCAGGTTTGTGTTTCAGGTCATATTTCAGATCTGACCATGGATAGGCTCGGGTTGCGATCAGTTTCTCGTTGAGCCCAGCGAGCTGGAACTTTCAGCATTCCGAAAAATCCGAAGGAGTTCAAAAGATCCAATGATAAGCAAGCTAACGACCCGCAAGTTATCGACCTGCAAGTTTGCGCGCGTCTCGGTGGCCGTCGTTTTCGGCCTATCCCTCTTTGCTCTGGCCCAATCCAGCCCGGTTGCCGGCGCTCCCGCAGCTGCCAATACGCCTGACGCCCCCTCCGCAGCTGCCGCGGCGGCGGCCAAGTCTACCGGCACCAAAGTCGGCACCATCAACATTGAACAGGCGCTCTTCCAATCCAACGAAGGCCGGCGCGATTTCGAAGCGCTCGCCAAGAAGTTTGAGCCGAAACAGAACGAACTGAAGGGCATGGCCGACGAAATCGACAGCCTCAATAAGCAGCTTAATGCCCAGGGGGAAAAGTTGAACGACGAATCGCGCGACAAGCTGGTGAAACAGATCGAGGCGAAGAAGAAGAGTTTCGATCGCGCCACCCAGGACGCGCAGGAAGATTTCCAGGCGCAGCAAGGCGAGATCGGAAATAAAATCCTGACGAAAATGGCGCCCATCATCCAGAAATACGTGGTCGACAACGGCTACGGTATCCTCTTTGACACTTCTCAGGCGTGGCCACGGACGCCTGTGATTGTGTCAATGCCCGTGATGGACATCACGGCACCGGTCGTCGAGGCCTACAACGTGCAATCCGGGGTGCCGGCGCCGCCCGCGGGGAGCACCGCTCAAAAGCCCGCACCAAAACCGGCGGTCAAGCCGCCTGCAAGCACTCCACCGAAGCAGTAGCGACACCGCTCGGATAGTTTTAGTTCCAACTTTTTTTAAAGACCGCGTGCAGACGCGGTCTTTTTTTTTCTTTCTTTTTTTTTCGTCGCTTTTTTGTAGAGAGCCGGGCGTTCTCGCCCGGCGGACCTTCGACTGCGCTCAGGGCAGGCTCGCGAGACACCCGTCCTTCCGTCGCGCAGGATCAAATCGCAAGCCGCAGGTGTCTGTAAGGACACGGGCCCATTCCGGAGGACACAGTTTATGTTCAGCACACTCGAAAGCACCTGGGACCGGTCCGCCCGTGGTGGGTGGACTACGTTCGCATCCTTCACCCTGCAAGCCTGTGGACTGAGCTTGCTGTTGCTGATTCCCTTAATCACCATTCAGGGACCATCCAAGTTGGGCTGGTTCGAGTCGCCGGTTCTCAAGCCACCGCCAGGACCTGCGCCGCCAAGCGGTAGACAACGGACAATTCGCTCGTCGATCCTCCGAGAGGGACTACAGCAGCCCGCAACCATTCCAAGCATCCTCGCAAAGCGGAACGAAGTGCAGGTTGCGGCGGCGCCGGATCTGGACGCCGTCGGTGTGCCCGGTGGAACCAACACGGGAGGACGCGGAGTCCCGGGCTCGGTCGGCATGGAGGTTGATGTTGCGCCGCCAGCACCCTTTCCTGCACCCATGCATCCACTCATGATCTCGCACTGGGCAGAAGGCAACCTTATCTACCGCGTGCAGCCGATTTATCCGCCATTTGCGCGGCAGGCACGCGTTCAGGGCACGGTTGAACTGCGGGCGATCATCAGCAAGGTAGGAACGATTGAAAATCTGGTCGTGGTCCGCGGACACCCGATGCTGGTCAAATCTGCGCTTGAGGCGGTCCGGCAATGGCGTTACCGCCCTTACCTGCTGAACAACGAGCCATTCGAAGTAGAAACGGAAATTACCGTGAACTTTGTGCTGTCGGGCGGTTAACAACCCGCAGGGTAAGTGGGATTCGTATCAGGGACATCGCTTCAGCGATGTCGCAACCGGTTCGAAATCAGGCACCCCTTTAGGGGCTGGGCCACGGAGGTCGGCTTTCACCTCGGAAGTTACTATCGGCACTTAACCGTGTGCCGCATGCGGTCACTATAATCGGCTAGGTGAACGCTCCGCGTCCCGATTTGTCGAAAATACCCGACCACCGCTCGCTGATCCTCGACGGCCGGACCTGGGCGGAAGTCTCTCTGGCAGCACTCGGAGAAAATTTTCATGCGGTCCAGAAACATGTCGGCGAAGACGTCAGTATTTGCGCGGTGGTCAAAGCCGACGGCTACGGCCACGGTGCAGTGGAATGCGCGCTCGCGCTCGAATCCGAGGGCGCCGAGTGGCTGGGAGTGACCGATGCCGCGGAAGGTCTGGCGCTGCGTGACGCCGGAGTCAAGGCGCGCATTCTCCTGATGACCGGAATCTGGAAGGGTGAGGAGGATGGGATCGTGGCCCGGAATCTGACTCCCACGATCTGGGAACCATGGCACATCGAGTCTCTCGAACGCGCGGCGCGAAAACGGCCGAGCGATTTACCGTCCAATCGTTTGCCCGTACATTTGAAGCTCGACACGGGCATGAACCGCCTCGGCGCGTCGCAGGGAGCGTTGCCGCGTCTGTGCGAGATGCTATCCGCGTGTAAGCACCTCGCTCTCGAAGGAGTGAGCACGCACTTCGCGTCGGCGGAGGTGCTCGACGCCGAAGACGCGGTGCGCCAGATGAAGCGTTTTGAAGAGGGACTTGCTGTCCTGCGCGATTACGGTTTCCGGCCCGCGCTGGTTCACATGGGAAATTCCGCTGCCATGAGCGCGCGGCCCGACACATGGAAAACGATGGTGCGTCCGGGAATCGCGCTCTACGGATATTCGCTGGCCTTCTCGCGAGGCGGCGCGCCAGCGGCGGTCAAGGAATTGCCGCTGCGTCCGGTGCTTTCGTGGAAGACTCGAGTGCTTACGGTGAAGGAAGTGGCAGCGGGAGAAGCGGTCGGTTACATGGGCACGTTTGTGACCAAGGCGCGGAGTCGCATCGCGGTGCTCCCCGTCGGCTACGCGGACGGTTATCCGCGACTGCTTTCGAATCGCGCGCGGGTGATCGTGGGCGGCGAATACGCGCCGGTGGTGGGACGCGTCTCGATGGACCTGACCATCGTGGACGTCAGCCACATTCCCCACCTCGCCGTGGGGGATGAAGTCATCCTGATCGGGAACGACGAAAATAGCGGCAAGACTGTGGACGCAGTAGAACTCGCGCGCCTGTGCGAAAGCGTACCCTACGAAATTGTCTGCGGCCTGTCACAGAGGGTGCCGCGAGTTTACCTCTGAGCCCGTCAGCATTCAGCACTCAGCATTCAGCGCACAACTTCCAGCACACAGCATCCGGCCAACACGTATCCTATCAGGGTATCGCTTCACGATACCGTAAGTCCTTCGAAGTAAGGTGCCTCTTTAGGGGCTGGCATCCGGAAAACTACTGACTGCTGGGTGCCGACTGCTGAGTGCTGAATTCTGCCGTTAAAATGACCTTAGTCGCGAATCTCGTCCCGATTGATGTATTTCTGTAACAGACATGCCCTCGACCTACGCTCAATGGATGTACGACTGGGAGACCCGCCTAACGTCGGTGGACAATAACCGAGTGGTGCGTCCGCTGGATTGGGGACTCGATTGGACTCGGCTCTGGCCCGGTCGCAACGGCGGGCCCGACGGCCCAGCCTCGCACGACCTGCTTGAATACTTCTCGCGCTTCAACGATCGCATCATCTCTGCCAGCGACGATTTTTACTCTTACCAGAAGCCGTCAGATTTTCGCCTCGAGCGCCGCGAAGTTCAGGTCTTCAGCACTCGCGAAGTGCCCGAACCACGCCTCGAAGAAAAAGTTCGCGGCACCCAAGCGGAGTTTCTGCGTTTCACCTCACCCGTGGCAACGCCTTTCCCCGAAAATAACCTGGTCAATGCGCGCTGGTTTTCCGCACGCGGACGTCGCGCGGTGGTTCTCTTGCCGCACTGGAATTCCGATGCGGTCTCCTACACCAGCCTCTGCCGAGTGCTGAACTGGATGGGCATCGCGGTGCTGCGGCTGAGCATGCCGTATCACGACATTCGCCGCCCGGCGGAAATCGACCGCGCCGACTATGCCGTTTCCGCCAACATCGGCCGCACGCTCGATTCGGTGCGCCAGGGCGTGATCGATGTGCGCTGCTGTCTCGACTGGCTGGAAACGCAGGGTTACAACCGGCTCGGCATCGTCGGCACCAGCCTCGGATCGTGCTACGCGTTCATCGCCACCGCGCACGATCCACGGATTCAGGTAGCCGCCTTCAATCACGCTTCGACTTATTTTGCCGACGTGGTGTGGCACGGCCAATCCACGCGCCACATCCGCGAGGGATTGGAGACGGCCATCGAGTTGGAGAATCTGCGGCAGGTATGGCGCGCCGTAAGCCCGATGGCGTACTTCGACAAGTTTTCGCGCTGGCCACGCCGCTCGCTCATTATTTATGCGAAGTATGACATGACGTTCCTGCCTGAATTTTCTCGGCAAGTGGTCAAGGAATTCGAGAAACACAATCTGGATCACAAAGTCGTCGCCCTGCCCTGCGGCCATTACACCCTGGGGGAAACTCCGTACAAATACGTGGACGGGTGGCAGCTGGTGAGTTTTCTGCGCACGGCGTTCGAGTAGCTGGCCGAAAGATATCGAGTAAAGCACAGTGTTTGATTCCATTCCGCGGCTTCACCTTCGCCCCCTGGAAATGCTATACTCCGGCCTGTTTACGGTGAGGTTGCCTCTATGCGACTCTTGACCTTGCTGGTCGCACCGCTCCTTCTTTCCTGCACCCTGATAGCTCAAGAATCCGACCAGCCGTCTCGCGGCCCTGATGGTGGAACCCGAACCCGCGTCGAGGGCATCAGAGTCCTGCCACTTCCAGGCAAGCCTTTCTCTGGTCGAAGCACCACCGAGTGGACACGCACGCTCGAAGATGGAACCGTCGTCAAAACTCATCTCTTTGCCATGGTCGCCCGCGACAGCCAAGGCCGCATCTACCGCGAGCGCCGTCACTTCGTCCCGTCCGATTCCGCCCAGCAATCTGCACTGACCCACATTCTCATCTACGACCCTATCTCTCGCACGCAGACCGAATGCAGTCTTCAGACTCGTCTTTGCAATACCCGTGGCTACTACGCTCCCACTACATTTACGCCGCCTCCGGTCGGTCCGTTCCGCGACGGTACCGGCTCCCTCAGCCGTGAGAACATTGGAGATGACGTGATCGACGGCCTCGACGTCGTCGGCTCGCGCGAGACAATTTCCCTCAATCCAGGCGTGGTTGGTAACGGCCAGCCGCTCATCAGCATGCGGGAGTTCTGGTACTCTCCCGAACTGCAAGTAAATTTAGCCATTACTCGCAAGGATCCGCGCGAAGGCACGCAGGTCATCCGTGTCGGCGATCTCTCCCGCGCCGATCCCGATCCCGCACTGTTTAAAATTCCGCCTGGCTTCGCGCCCGAAGCAGGTGAGGCCGCCGTCGATCCCGGACAGCCGGATCCATCGGAATCAACCAGCGCGCCCGCGTCTTCCTCGCCAATACGCGTGAGTCCAAGCATCGTCCAGGGTCTTCGCATCTACCACCCTGCGCCGCTCTACCCAGAACTGGCAAGACAAAGTCGCGTCGAGGGCCAGGTGGTGTTAGCGGTAGTAATCGGCAAGAGCGGGTTCACCAAAGACATTCGCGTCATCACCTCTGCAAATAAGCAGCTTACTGATGCCGCGGTCTCCGCCGTGAGTCAATGGCGTTATCGGCCCTACCAGTTAAACGGGACGGCGATCGACGTTCAATCCACGGTAGTGGTCAACTTCTCTCTCCGACCAGTTCCTAAATCCACTCCCTGATGCGCAACATGCAATAACTCCCCAGTTGACACGAGGCGATATAACGGAATCAAACGGCGGCGCGACGAGGCGATAGCGCAACTTTTTGACTAAGTTATTTGAAATCTGTACTTTGCGAGGATCGTAAGTCGTAAGGTTTTTGATTCCTATTTTTGATTCCTATAAGGAGCGCAACAAGTGAGACTTATTGCGAAGACTTTGAAAGTAAGTAATTTAAAATGAATATTTTGCGAGAATAGGTGGGGGAGGGTGGTACCCCTGAACCGACCCAGCCACCTTCAGGTGCAGATCGATCTTCAACCTCGACCCGACAAACTGTCCACGCCGCAGTAGAATTGCTGTCGGTATCCAACCATGAAAAATTCGTCGATGTCCCGCCCGCTCTCCGAAGTTGATCCCGAAATTTCAAATGCCATCGACAACGAAGTCCGCCGCCAACATGAAGGGCTGGAGCTGATCGCCTCGGAAAACTTCGTCAGCGAAGCTGTGCTTGAGGCCGCCGGGTCCGTGTTCACCAACAAGTACGCGGAGGGCTATCCCGGCAAGCGCTATTACGGTGGATGCGAGTTCACCGATGTAGTCGAAAATCTGGCGCGCGAGCGGGTCAAGAAACTTTTTGGCGCGGAGCATGCTAACGTCCAGCCGCACTCGGGATCACAAGCCAATCAAGCCGCCTTTGCCGCGGTGCTGCAGCCCGGCGACACGATTCTGGGTTTGAATCTTGCCCATGGCGGGCACCTCACGCATGGACATCATCTGAATTTTTCTGGCAAGACCTACAAGATAGTTCCCTACGGCGTGACCAAAGAAACCGAGACCATCGATTACGACGAACTGGAAAAGACCGCTACGGCCGAGCATCCGAAGCTGATTATCGGCGGCGGCAGCGCTTATCCTCGGATCATTGATTTCGCCCGCATGCGTCAGATCGCGGACAAAGTCGGCGCTCTCTATCTGGTCGATATGGCCCACTTCTCGGGACTGGTGGCGGGTGGAGCTCATCCATCGCCGGTGCCGCACGCGCAAATTGTGACTTCGACCACGCACAAGACGCTGCGCGGACCGCGCTCGGGCATGATCCTGAGCAAGCAGGAATTTGCGGTGGCGATCGATAAGACGGTCTTCCCCGGAATGCAGGGAGGGCCGCTGGTGCACATCATTGCCGCCAAGGCGGTGTGCTTCCTCGAAGCATCGCAATCGAGCTTCCGCGACTACGCGCGGCAGGTTGTGACCAATGCGAGGGTGATGGCCGAGACGCTGGCCGCCGATGGCTATCGCATCGTCTCGGGCGGAACGGACACGCACCTCATGCTGGTGGACGTGTTCGCCAAGGGCATGCTGGGGAGCGAAGCGGAAAAAGCTCTGGGCGAAGCTGGCATTACCGTCAACAAGAATGCGATTCCGTTCGATACGAATCCGCCGATGAAGCCGAGCGGCGTGCGCATTGGCACTCCTGCGGTGACTACGCGCGGCATGAAAGAAGCGGAGATGCGGCAGATCTCGCACTGGATCGCCGAGGCGCTCGATCATCGAACGGACGCCGCCGTGCTCGCGAAAATCCGCAAGCAAGTGCTGGGACTCGCAGAGGAGTTCCCGCTCTATGCCGAGCGCCGGTCGCGGACGCAGGCGGAAGTCAGGGCATAAGCACCCGTGGTGGATCGTGCTGAGCGATGTCTTATATCAATTGTCATCCTGACCCCGAGGCTTGTCGAAGGGGAAGGACCTGCTGTTTGCCGCAAGAAGTAGGTCCTTCGCTTTCGCTCAGGATGATAAAGTCTAGTGGCGGCTAGCGAATTCTCTGTGTCCCCCGCACCCCCTGTGGTTAAATCCAAGCTGTGAAAGTAGCCATCGACATCCGTCGCATGACGGAATTCGGGGTGGGTACCTACATCCGGAATGTGGTTCGCACGCTGGCGCGCCTGGACCGTGTGAGCAAGTATTTCCTCATCGGATCGGCCGACAGGGTGGCGGAGTGCGGTCCGCTGCCGCCGAACTTTCACGCGGTGACGCTCGACGGCGGCGATGACACGTTGAAAGGGAACCTCGCTTTCCGCGCGATCGTGCGGCGCTTGGCCTGCGACGTAGTGCACATCCCGCACCTGTTCTGGATTCCGCGCGGGCTTGGTTGTCCCTATGTTCTGACCGTGCACGACCTGTTGGAGCACATGTATGGGTCGCGTAACGCTTCCAGTTTGCGGCGCAGCCTGCATTTCTATCTCACGCGCCGTGTCTTGCGCAGAGCGGCGCGCGTGATCGCTGTTTCCCAATTCACCAGGAACGAAATCGAAAAGCTGCTCGCGATTCCAGACGCCCGCATCGAGGTCGTCTACAATGCGATTGACGAGCGCTTCCTGCACGGCCATGCCACCGATGCGGATCGCGAGCTGATTGCCCAGCGTTATCTGGTGAACTATCCGTTCATTCTGTATGCAGGTGCGATTCGGCCCCACAAAAATGTGGTGCGTATCATCGAAGCGTTTTCGGCGTTGAAGAGCGAACTGCAGAAGGAACAGCAACTCCCAGACCTGAAGCTCATCATCATCGGGGACGATCTTTCAAGCCATCCACGGCTGCGCCGCACCGTGGTGCGCAGCGGCGTGCAGAACGACGTGCGCTTTCTGGGATTCGTGCCTATCGAAGTGCTGCGCATTTTTTATGATGTCGCCAAACTTTTCGTGTTCCCATCGCTCTACGAGGGATTCGGATTGCCGCCGCTCGAAGCGATGGCCCACGGAACTCCGGTGGTCACTTCGAACACTTCAAGCCTGCCGGAAGTGGTGGGCAACGCGGCGTTGCTGGTGAATCCGGAAAATGTGTTTGAAATTCGGCGCGGCTTGCAGCGCGCGCTGCTCGATTCCGCGTTGCGCGAGCAGATGAAACGACGTGGCTATGAGCAGGCGCAGCGATTTTCCTGGACCAATTCGGTGTCGAGAATCCTTGAGATTTACCGCGAAGTGGCCGACAGCCGTGTTGCTCGCCGGGTTGCCGCGGACTGACGATTGTCCAACTCCCGTATAATAAAAAAAATCTGCGATGAATTCTGGCGCTACGCCCGTTCTCGAACAGGCAACAATTGAGACCGTGGTCCGTCCGACAATGACTCCCCCGGCCATATCCCGTCTGAACCGGTTGGCTTCGGACTGGCGGATTTGCGTGCTGGTTCTGACCGGGTTGTGGGCGGTCATCTACATGGCCGGACTCTCGCGTCCCGCCTTGCTCGATGATGCTGACACCGTGCATGCCGAGGCGGCGAAGGAAATGCTACTAGGGCACGATTGGGTCACGCTCTACGCCAACGGCATCCGCTATCTGGAAAAAGCTCCGCTGATGTATTGGGGCGTGGCGACAAGCTACACGCTTTTCGGCATCAGCGAGTGGAGCACCCGCCTCCCCCTCGTGTTGGGCGTGCTTGCGATGATTCTCTCCACTTACGGTTTGGGACGCTGGGCTTTGGGCGAAGAGGGCGGATTCGATTCCGGGCTGGTGCTGGCAACCGCGCTCGGACCCTATCTTTTTACCCGCTTTCTGATTCCCGACGTGGCGGTGGGCCTGTGGCTGACTCTGACGTTCTGGCTTTTTCTGGTATCGCTCGAGCAAACGAAGCCGGCGCGATGGACCTGTTGGGGACTCGCGGCCGTGTGCGCGCTCAACGTACTCACCAAGGGACTGATCGGATTGGTGTTTCCGGCTGCAGCGATCGGGCTTTATCTGCTGCTGACCGGGAACTTAGGGCACTGGCTCAAGTTGCGCCTGTTTTCGAGCGCACTGGTGTTTTTTGCCATCGCTGCGCCGTGGCACATTCTGGCAGCGCTTCGAAATCCCTCGCAGGGGCAGGTGCGCGGATTCCTTTGGTTCTATTTCGTCAATGAGCACGTAAGGCGCTTCTTGAACACGCGCGTCCCGCGCGATTACGGCACGGTGCCGCTGCTGCTGTTCTGGGCGTTGCTGGTTTTGTGGCTGCTTCCGTGGACCGTGTTCCTGCCTCAATCGCTGCAGGAGGTGCCACGGCGGTGGCGCGAGCTCCGCGCGCAGATGACGCGCCGCCAGCGCGCGTATCTTCTATTTTTCTTGTGGACCCTGGTGATCGTGGGTTTCTTCAGCCTTTCGACGCGGCAGGAATACTACACGATCCCGGCAATTCCGGGGATGGCATTGCTGGTAGGCGGAAGGCTGCAAAGGGAAAGAACATCCGCCGCGGATAGCTGGGAACGTCAGAGCGGGCGGATTTCGTCGACGGTGTTATTGGCGGTCGGCGTCATCATCGCAGCGGTTGGCTTTGCCTTGCTCTTCTTTTCGAAGGAGCCAGTTCCGGGCACGGACCTGGCGGACCTGCTGCGGAAACACCCGCAGGACTACGCGCTCTCGTTCGGACACTTTCTGGATCTAACCCCGCAGGCGATGGGAGCGTTTCGTCTGCCACTGTTCGGCTTTTCACTTGCATTTGTGCTGGGAACTCTCGCCAACTGGATTTTGCGCCGTCGCGGGCAAGCCGGGCCGGGGAATGTGACGCTGGTGGCAATGATGGTGGTTCTGTTGGCCTGCGTCCGGATTGCGTTCGGCATCTTCTCTCCGATTCTTTCGTCGAAGGATCTGGCGCTGGTGATTCGCGAGCAGTATCGGCCAGGCGATCAGATCGTGGTGATAGGGCTGTATGAAAATGCGTCCTCTCTGAATTTCTACAGCGGGATTCCGTTACACAGTTTGCGCGAGCCTGCTGGAAACATGTGGTATGGCACGCAGTTCCCAGAGGCACCGCGGGTCTTCGAGACGCAGGCTTTGTTTGTCGAAATGTGGAAGGCGCCGCAGCGGGTTTTCTTGTGGGCGGAGGAGGAGGATCCGCCAGCCCTGCGCGGATTGACACGCTATGTCGTCGCGCGAGGCGGAGGCAAGATTATTTTTTCTAATCGTCCTTCTTTAGTCAACCAGTAACGACTTCGACTTCGGCTTCGAGCTAGTCAGTCGCCCGTCTCTCAGATCAAAGACATCGCCTCGCCAATGGATACGGTTGCCCAGAAAACTTGCGGTCCAGACGAACGGCGCGATCAGGTCTCGCAGCGGAAGCAAAAGAATGTTGGTTAGCGCCTGGCGGTCCTGGAGCACGACTTCGGCAGCAGCAAGCCCGGTGGCCACACGCGCTGCAAACGTCAGCGCGAGCACGCCCCACGCCCATGCGGCACCTCTGGCCGCCAGCAGCATCAGCAATGCCCAGGGCAGGCCGAAGGTGAAAAGTAGTCCCGTATATCCCCAGCGACGAGCATCGCGAATGGCCCGCGACCAGCGCAGTTGATGGCGGACA
Organism: Terriglobales bacterium; assembly: GCA_036521955.1. Lineage (GTDB taxonomy): Bacteria > Acidobacteriota > Terriglobia > Terriglobales > Acidobacteriaceae > Acidiflorens. The sequence goes on along the minus strand of DATDGS010000050.1, from coordinate 77,231 downwards.
AACTGTCGCAGCGTATAAGCAGGCAGAAATGTGGTGACGGTCGCGGCGCTCAGTTCGACTCGCTTTCCGCTGGCGGCAATGCGCATACCGAGTTCATAGTCGTCGGCGAGATAGTCGAGCAATGCTTCGAATCCCCCGATGGCCTCCAGGTCGCGACGGCGAAACGCCAGGGTTGAGCCTAATCCGAAATGCAAACCTTTCTCTAGAAATTTCGCGCTCAGCACGCCTGGCACAAAGTCGGTGCTGATGCCCATTGCCTCCAGTCGAGAGCCCAGCGTTGGACTAGCGACGATCGGGCTGGCGATACCGCGGTAGAGGCAGGTCACCAATCCCACGGAAGCGTCCGCGAGCGGCGCAATTACCTTCCGCAAATAATCTGCCGGGACGCGAATGTCGCTGTCATTTACCAAGAGGTGTTCGTGGCGTGCCGCGGGCAACATCTGCACCAGATTGCTGACCTTGATATTCGCTCCCAGAACGCGATCGCACACGATGAGCTCAATCGGAATGCTCGGATATCTTGCCTGGAGCTTACGGACCACCTCGATCGCGGGATCGCCGGGATCGCTGACCCCAAAGATGATTTGAAATTGGGGATACTGCTGCTCGCAGTGACTGCAAAAGCAATCCCAGATTTCGGGATCTACACCTTTCAAGGGCTTAAGGATGGAAATCGGAGGCAGCCGATTCTCTGGCAGCGACGCTTGCCGAAGTTTCTTGCGCCTGTCGCCGAGAAAACTGGCCAGCCCAAGCGCGGAGAGGAAATAGAAAACCAGACTACCTGTGGTTCCAATCACAGCCACAGCTTCGAGTACTGCTCTTGCTGTCAGGGGTGGCATCAACAGTATGTTACTCGTAGCGCAGCGACTCGATCGGATCGAGGTTAGCCGCTTTCCACGCGGGATAGATGCCGAAGATCAGTCCGACCGCAGCCGAGGCGACGAACGCGAAGATCGACCAGTCCACCGACATAGTGGCCGGAAGCGAAGGAAACGCAACCGGAACGATCGCAGTGATAACGGCGCCCAGCAAGAGCCCGATCACTCCGCCAACGGCCGTAAGCATGACCGCTTCGAGCGTGAATTGTACGAGGATGTCGCGTTTGCGGGCTCCGATGGCTTTGCGCACTCCGATTTCACGGGTGCGCTCGGTCACCGAAACCAACATGATGTTCATCACCCCCACGCCACCCACGATCAAGCCGACGCTCGAAACCGCGAACATGAAGACAAAGATCATGCCCGTGATCTGATTCCAAACGTCGGAAATCGAATCTTGCGTGAAGACGGCGAAGTTGTCGGGCTTCTCCGTCGGAACCCGGCGCCGGCGGCGGAGTAACTCACGCATTTCGTCCATGGCCTTCGGCATGTCATCGTGCGATGTGGCCTTGGCCATGATCCAGTACTGTTTTAGTTCGGGGTGCAACTTGCGAAACGTGGTCAGTGGGAATGAGACTTTGTTGTCATCCGGATTTTTTCCTCCGCCGAACACACTCTTGCGGATTTTCGCGACGCCGATCACGGTAAACAGCTGCCCCTCGATGTCCAGTTCTCTCCCCAGCGGCTGTTCACTCGGAAAGAGTTCCTCGGCAGTATCGTGGCCGATGACAATGACCGGAGCGCGACGCTCTTCATCGATGTCACTGAACCAGCGCCCGGAGTCCATGTCGAGGTCAATGACATCTTTGTAGGAACTTGTGTCACCCTCCAAAATAGTCCGTTTGGCCTTGCGGTCTTTGTACTTGACCGCATAGGTTCCAGTGCCAAGTTCCTGCCGGAGATATTGCACGGCGACCGAGACCGCCTTTACGTGAGGCAGATCCTTCATCGCCATAGCGTCGTCGAAGGTCAGTTCCTTGCGAGTGCGCATTTCTTCCGTCGGACGTCCGAAGTTGAAGGGTTCCAGGTGGAAAGCGAAAATAATATTGGAGCCCAGGCTGGTGATGACCTGACTTACGTTGTCGTTCAGCCCACGCACGATCGATGAAATCCCGATTACGACGGCCACTCCAATGACGATGCCCAGCACGGTCAGCGATGAACGCATTTTGTTGCTGCGTATCGTGTCGACCGCCATGTTCAGCCCTTCGCCGAGTTCGCCTTTGACCAGCATTGCGTCAGAACCTTTCACCGCCGAGACGGAGAGTGCGCAGTGAAAATCCATTCTCGTTTGGCTTTCCCCAGTGACACCTGGTGTATCTCAGTGTCCCCCGTGGTGCAGTTTGTTCACGTCTCAAAGCGCAGCGCCGTGATTGGATCCAGCACGGCGGCGCGTTTCGCGGGATACACGCCGAAAAAAATGCCCACGCTCGCCGCCACGAACACTCCCGCCAATACTGCCCAGAGCTTGATCTCTGAGGGCATGCCGATTGCCAGCGTGACGCCCTTGGCGATAATGATCCCGAACAGCACGCCAATCGCGCCACCGAGCAGCGCCAGGGTGACGGACTCAATCAAAAATTGCAGCAGGATGTCGCTGCGGCGCGCGCCCATGGCCTTGCGGATGCCGATCTCGCGGGTTCGTTCGGTCACTGAAACCAGCATGATGTTCATGATCACGATGCCGCCGACCACCAGCGAGATGGCGGCGATTCCGATCATGGCGTAGAAGAACGTGCCGCTGAAGTTCGACCAGATGCTCAGCAGGCTGTCGTTGGTTTCGATGTCGAAATTGTCTTCGTCGCCGGGGCGGACGTGGCGGCGGGCGCGCAGGACGGCGCGCGTTTCGTCCATCGCTTCATCGAATCCCGCGCCGCTGGCCGCGGCCTTGCCAGAGATGTGGATATCCTCGTGGGAGCCATTCTGCTTCTGAAACGCGGTGATCGGCATCAGCGCATAGTTGTCCATGGTCTGGCCGAGCGTCTTGCCCTTGCGTTTGCCGACGCCCACCACTCGATAGACCCAGCCGTCGATACGGACCTCCTTGTTAATCGGGTCCATGCCGGGCATAAGGTTGTCCGTGATATCCGGTCCGACGACGACGACGGCGGAGTTGTTCCTCACATCCACATCGTTGATCATGCGTCCGGCGGAGAGATCGATGTCGAGAATCGTTACCATGGAAGGCGTCAGGCCGCGGACAATCGTATCGCTGATGGATTGCTCGCCGTACTTAACGTGTCCGCTGACGTTGTAGAGCGAGGCTCCCACCCATTCGCAATGCTTGCAGGTTCCGAGGACGGCTTGGTAGTCCTCCATGGTCAGGTTCTTGCGCTTTTCGCCCTCGAGGAATTTATCGATGTTGGTGACGGCGGGTGAATTCTTGAATACGATGAACACGTCCGCGCCCAGATTGAAAATCTTCGTCGCCACGTATCCATTGATGCCGTTTACGAACGTGACCACGGCAATCACCGCCGCTACTCCAATCACCACGCCGAGCAAGGTGAGCGCCGAGCGCAGCTTGTTCGCCCACAACGACAGGAACGCGATCTTGATCGCCTCGGTGATGTTCATGCGTCGATGGCTCGAGCTTCTCACCGCAGGTCATCGGACTGCGGGAGCGGGCTTTCTCCAAATGAGTCTAGCAGGACGAGGGCATGGACCCGAGTGGGGAAGCATTTACAGGGCGAGCGTGTTATGTGGGGGAATTCGGTGACTGAAGAAGCAGCCTCATACCCTACCCGAAGCCAGACGCATCGAGAGTTTCACCGACACAAACGTCACCAGCAGCGCCAGCACAGTCCAGCTTGCCGCCGACTCCATACCCCCATGGAAGATGATTGGCATCAAGGACGGCAAGGACAAGAACGTGGGAAACTGTGCGCTTGTTGACGTTCTCCCCAACTGCCCGATGGCCACAACTCCTTCAGCCAGAACCAGAACCGCTGCCAAGCTTGCAACCACCATGCCAGGCACAGCGCGCTTCCACGGGAACGGGATTGGCGGCGGTGCCGCAGCTTCGCGCCGAACCGCATCCATGACCGAGACGGCGAAGCCCGACGACGGGAGGATTTCATCCTCGCGGGAAAGAATGCGATTAATCCGGTCTTCGTCGTGCTCACTCAACCGTCTCATAATGCCTCCTTCAAATGCGGCGCAGCCACCCGTTGTGTAAGCTTCGCGCGCAAGATTTCTCGCCCGCGAAACAATCTCGCCTTGACCGTGCCCTCGGGCAGGCCGAGGCTCCGCGCCGCAGTGGTCACGTCCATGTCGTGAAAGTAAAAAAGGATTAATGCCTCGCGATACTTCGCCGGCAGAGCCCAAACCGCGCGCCGCACGACCAAATCGCGGTCCTGTTCTTCGAGGCCTCCGTCAGGGGCACGCGCGTCCGCAGGTTCGGCAATGTCATCAAGCGACACAGACACAGTTCGTGCCGGGATGCGACGCAGTTCCGAACGATAAAGGTTCGTCGCCAGCGCGAAGAGCCAGGTGGAAAAAACCGCATCCCGGCGCCACTCGCCGAGCCCGCGGTAGGCGCGCAAGAACGCCTCTTGCGCCATGTCTTCGGCGCGGCCGCGATCGCGGCAGAAGCGGTAGGCCAGGTTGATCAGCGGTCCCTGCCAACGGCGGACAATTCCCTCGAAAGCAGGAATATCGCCCGCCAGAACTCTTTCCACATCGGCCTGGTCGTCGGTGGCACTCAAGCTGGACTTGCCTCAACGGTATGACACTAAGAATGTGCCGACGGTTGCATTATTTCCAAAGTGGGCCTTGGACGAAGAAAATGCAACCGGAACCGCGGAAGGCCGGTCTTACGGACGAAAGCGCAAGAACTTCAAGGAGCTGACAATGGCATTCGACATGGACGGCAACACCGTCGGGGTCGTCGCAGTCGCGATACCCGTCGTAGGAAGTATTGCCCTGTTCTCATTCTTGGCCGTGGCGTCATGGTCCGATGCACGCCGCAGAGAAAGAGAAACATACTACAAGAGCGAAACGCTGAAGAAAATCGCGGAGAGTTCAGGCGAGGGAGCCAAGGCCGCGATCGAACTGCTGCGCGAGCAGGAAAAGAACGCTGTAAAACGCCGCCGCGAAGGCATGAAGCTGGGCGGATTGATCACCGCCGTCGTCGGCATCGGCGTCATGGCGCTTCTGCGTGGACTGGTGCGCGAAGAGCCGGTTTATCTCGCCGGACTGATTCCGTTGTTGATCGGCTTGGCCATGCTGACGTACACGTTCCTCCTCGCACCCAAAGAGGCGGAGTGAGAGAACGAACGATCACAGCGAGCAGATTGAGGCGTGTTTCGTATCAGGGCAACGGGGTATCGCTTCACAGTTTGCTGAAGAACCCGGTCCTGTTCTAGCTTTTGGGTGGCGCGGCGGTTTGCCGCGGCGATAAGTGGGTTGTGCTTGGTCTCGGCTTTAGTTATCCGCCGAGGGCGACTGTAGCGCCGAACAAGTTTTCAGCAAGTGTTCAGCCGATGACGTAAGTCTTCGAAATGAGGCGCTCCCTTTAGGGGCCGGACGCCAAATCCGCCTTCCTCCGCAGCCTGATTCCGGTCGTGCCCTGTGACGGTATGCACTATAATGAATCGTGGGCAGCCGGACCGGACGGTCGCTGTCGCAAGACACAAGACAGAGGAAAGTCCGAACTCCGCAGAGCAGTGTGCCGGATAACGTCCGGGACGGCCGGTTCAAGCCGGTTGGACGGAAAGTGCCACAGAAAACATACCGCCCGGGCCGCAAGGCTCAGGCAAGGGTGAAAAGGTGCGGTAAGAGCGCACCGCAGCCGCAGTAATGCGGCGGGCAGGGCAAACCCCACACGGAGCAAGACCAAATAGGGAGGAAGTTCATGGTCAAGCCTTCCGGCTTCGGCCAGACGCGTGCCGGCTCGGTGCGCCACAACCTCCGGGTAGGTCGCTTGAGCCTCGCAGTAATGCGTGGCCCAGAGGAATGACCGTCCTGCCGCAAGGCAGACAGAATTCGGCTTACAGGTCCGGCTGCCACAAGTATTTATTTTCAATCACTTACAGAACACCGGATCCCGTTGTGACGCCGGTGTGACGCAGTAAGAACGGTATCCGACCGAGTCTCGGCCTTCGCGTGCTTGAGAATCGCCTTGCGTCTGAGACCGGAAAAAGGGCCAACCACACTCCACTACAGGCGAAAATTCCAGAACGCTGCACCGAAACACTTGATCCAGTCTCAGTAGCAAGATCGATGCTGCCTTCGCGTACCCCGTTCCCTGTGAAGGTCCCCGGCGTCGATGCTGAGGTAGAGAAAGTCGACATGACGCTAGATGGCCAAATTGTTGCCATTTGCCGTCGCGGTAAAACGCGCCAGAAGATCCCAATCCTGGACCTGCCTTTGCCAACGCCGGCACCGGCGGGCGTGGAATGGATTGTCGCTTATCGCCACTGTCGCCGAGGGTCCTGGTGAGCGAATACCAGTATTACAATTTCCGCGCAATCGACCGTCCGCTGACGAAAAAAGAGATGGGTTCGCTACGTTCCATCTTGACGCGGGCCGCAATCACTACAACGAGCTTCACGAACCACTACGAATGGGGAGAGCTGAAAGCCAATCCGAGCAAGCTGGAGCTCTCGTAGGGACAACACGCGCCGCAATTTTATTTCTTGTTTTCAGGTGTTCTCAGGAATCACGCTAGGACTGCTGCGGGACAAATGCGCGGCGGTGCGGTAGGAGAGGAGGCAAAGACTCACTGTCTCCACTACTCCGATGAACGCTGGGGTCGGCAAACGAGTTTTTGCCGAGCTCACCTCTTGTGCTCTTCGCAAGCATCCTGCGAGTACCGGAGGGTGAGGAGGGTGAGGGCTGCGCCTTGCCCGGCATTAAGGCCGTCGGTATAGTGAGTGCCTGGTGGAGGCTGAGACCGGTCGTCCCTCTGTCGAACTCAACGCGTCGAATTCCTTGTCACCATGGCGAAGCTAAGCACAACTAAGTCGAAGGAATCAGAAAGCGGCAAATTGCGGATCGGCGATGATTGGAATGCTATTCGTATCATCGCCCTTTCGCAAAGCAATCCGCTCAAGGCCATCGCGGAGTTCGTCGAGAACTGCATCGATGCGCACGCCAAGACCATTGCCATCACACGTGGCCGCGAGCACGGAGAGCACTATCTGATGGTGAAAGACGATGGCGACGGCGTCCCCCGCGATCCCCACGGGCTGCCCGACTTCAAGTACGTCGCGACTCATATCTGCGACTCGATCAAGCGACGCATGAAGGCAGACGGCTCTGGAGGCGCCTTGCAAGGGGAATTTGGCATCGGACTGTTGAGCTTTTGGACCGTGGGCGAGAGGCTCACGATGACTTCTGGCGGGGCCGATCAACGCCTCTATCAGATGGCTATGAACAAAGGGGATCCGCGCTACACCGTGAACCCACGACGCGTGCTCTTTGCCGACCCCGGCACCGAGCTCAAGATCAGCCCCCTGCTCAACGGCATCCGTAGCTTGAGCGGCGAGAAGATCCAGTGGTATCTGGCCTCGGAGCTGCGCGACCGGATCCGTGCTACCCAGGTTCGTATAACGGTGGTCGACAAGCTTGCGCGCAAGCAGTACCAGGTCGAACCGCGGCAGTTCGAAGGGCGCTTGCTCCACCAACTGCCGGCAGTTCGCTCCCCATTCGGCGAGGCGTACGCCGAACTGTATTTCACAGAACCGGCCGAGAACGGACGGGTCTCGCTTACCCGAGGCGGCACGCGGGTGATCGAGGATATCGGTACGCTGCCCGGTTTGGAGCGCGGGCCCTGGACTTCTCGTTACTTGCAGGGTCTGATCGACGTGCCCTACCTGAATCTGACACCCAGCACCCGTTCCGGGGTCATCCACGATGAACGCTATGGGGCATTTGCGGAAGCTCTCGTACCACTTGAGGCACACCTCAATGGCCTCATCGACGCGCAGCGGCGCGCCGAGGAAGAACAGGCGAACCGGGAGTCCTTGCGTGCCATCCAGCGTGCGTTTCGCGAAGCCATGCTGGTCTTGCCGCCCGAGGAATACGATTGGTTTGACATCCAGTCACGCTCGCCGCAAGCGGTCGGTGGCGGCGAGCTGCTGGAGCGACGCGTGGAGGCATCTGCGGAGAAGGAGGGGCCTGTGCCGGGTGTTCCGGAACCGAGCGGAAGCGAATCCGCCCAGCGTCAATTCTTCGACTATGCTGGGCCTTTGCGCACTGTCGTGATTTCGCCAGCGGCGAGCACATTGACCGTGAACCAAAGTCGGCGCTTTCGCGCACTGCCCCGGGATCGCTCGCACCGGCGAGTCGAGCAGGATTTGCTATTTAGCTGGGAGATCGGCGAAGGAAGTGGCACGCTCTCTTCCGCTTCCGATCAAGAAGTTAGCTTTCAAGCGCCGTCGTCGCCCGGTCTCGTGCGTTTGTCCGTCACCGTCTCCCAGCGCGATGTTTGCTGCAGTGCGGAGGCACTGATCACAGTCACCGATAGCCTTGATGCGGCTGTGGGCCCTTCTCTCTTCAATGCGCGCGGCTTACCGGGCTACACGTTTGAACGAGCCGCTGGGGAACTGTGGCGCTCGCGATTCGATGCCGAGCGGAACCTGATCGTCGTGAATAACGGGCATCGCGATTTTGTCTTCGCCACGCGCAGCCGCGCCCTCCAGTTGCGGTATCTTGTGCGGCTCTACGTCAAGGAGTTGGTGCTCAAAAACTTTAGGGGACTGCCAGCCGAACAATTGATGGAGCGCATGATTGAGCTCTCACTCTATGTCGAGGAGAAATTGAAACCTGCCTGAAGGGTGGTAACGCACCTTTCGATTGGATAGAGGCTTAGCCCCTCCCAGAGCCTACTCTGACTTAGGCGCCACTGGTTTGGGGGCGGCAGTTCCTGTTCCACGCACCGGACGCCAATACGACAACTTCGCCTCACGTCACCGCCCCTTGTGGTTGCACTGTCAGCACCTCGGACCGCAGCGCCGCAGTATCGCGGACGTCGCTCACCGTGCTTCAGGTGCTGTCCCTCGCACGCTGCTGACTGGCGGCACGCCTCGCTTCTCTTTGCGCCCTTCGACTCGACATCGCTCCTCGATAGACGCGACGTTAGACGCGACGTTGTCGGGAGTAGTTCTGCCGAAACGCTCGAAATAGAGTTGCTCGATGAACTGGGGCAGTGGCAGTTTCCACGGCTCCTGCTTGTGGTTGTCGATCTTGCCCAGTTTCGCCGGGTTCAACCCAAGCTCCCGGGCCATCTGTACCTGGCTGTGAGACAAATGGCGGCGTCGTTGCGCATCGATCCATTCTTGCATTTGCTGATTTGTTCTGATTTTCTTCGCCATACGCTATCGTATTCCTCGGGTAAAATCAGCTCATGAAACGGTCGAGCGAGGCAATCTGCTCTCTAGTTTCTGCCAAGTCCGACGGGGTTTGCAAGAATCAAAATGGGGAGAATCCAATCGAGTGGGCCCGAAAAACACGATCATCATTGATCTAGCATTCCGATTGCGCTGATGTGCGTTCACCCTTCATGAGAGAGGTTCTTCATGGTAATCGAACAACAGATTTCTGCGCGTCGCGAAAGGGCTCACGGAAGCATCGTGCGCATTCTGACCCGGCCGGATGGGAACTTGTACGGAGATTATTCCGTACGCTCGGCCAGCAACAAAACTTACCGGGTAGCGATGCGAGGGCCGGGCCTGTTCGATAATTACTGTTCCTGTCCCGATTTTGCGGTCAACACCTTGGGAACATGCAAGCACATCGAGGCTCTGCTCGCTCGGTTGCGTAGGCGCCGCGGCAAGGCACTTGACCGCGAGGTATTCAATCGCGCCAGGGCTTCGCTTTCGCTTCATTACGGTGACACTCTGAATGTGCGGCTTCGGCTCCCCCTCTCTCCCTCGGCGGCGCTGCAGGCGTTGGCTCAAGCATACTTTAACGATCGGGGTTTACTGAAATCCTCCCGCTTGCGGGATTTCGGAAAGCTCATGGATGAGCTCCGTAAAGCTGACGATCAAGCCGTTATTTACAGTGACGTTCTGCACTACGTCGACAGAGAAAACGAAATTGCTGAAGGGCGGGAGACAGAGAAGAAGCTGCTGGCGAAACACGGGCGCGGCCGGGATCCGCTTGCTGGCTGCTCAAGACTTCTCTGCTCTCCTATCAGGTGCGAGGGGCCATCTTTGCGGCATGCCGCGGCCGTGTAATCCTAGCCGACGACATGGGGTTGGGTAAGACCGTGCAAGCGCTCGCAGCCACCGAATTCCTGCGTCGCAGCCGCGGGATACAACGAGTGTTGATTGTGGCGCCGTCGTCGGTTAAGTATCAGTGGAAGAAGGAAATCGAAAAGTTCACCGGCCTGGACGCGCAGGTCATCGAGGGACTGTTGCCTCGACGGCACAAGCAGTACGCTTCCCCAAAAGTTTTTCAATCTCACCAGCTACGAGCTGGTTCTGAAGGATATTAAGTACCTGCACGACCTCCAATCGGACCTTATCATCCTGGACGAAGCGCAGCGCATCCGGAACTGGACAACGGCCACGGCACGGACCATCAAGCAGTTGAAAAGTCGCTATACCTTCGTGCTGACCGGTACCCCGTTGGAGAACAAATTGGAAGAGCTTTTTTCTGTGGTCGAATTCGTCGATGGGCGACGGCTGGGACCCGCCTTCCGCTTCCTTCAGGAACACCGGATGGAAGACGCGGAAGGGAAATTGCTGGGCTATCGAGGCCTTGACCAAATTCACCGCCAATTGGAACCCATCCTTCTTCGCCGCACTCGCGGGGAAGTATTAAAAGACCTTCCCCCTCGAACCGATCAGGTGTTTCATGTACCGCTGACCCCAGAGCAGGCAGAACCGTACTGGGAACAGAGCGAGATTCTGGGTCAGCTCATGCACAAGTGGCAACGCCAAAAGTGGCTTTCGGAAATTGACCTACGCCGCGTCCTGTGCTGCCTCCAGAACATGCGCATGCTCTGCAACTCTACGTTCCTGTTCGACAAGCGCACCCACCACTCGCCCAAGCTGGAAGAGTTCCGCGAAATCATTCGCGAACTGACCGTCGAGGAAAACCGCAAGGTTGTGGTCTTCAGCGAATACGAACGCATGACATTCTTGGCTGGAGAAGAACTGCGGAAAATGGGAATCGGATTCGTTTCGCTACATGGGGGCATTCCCTCTCGGAAGCGCGGTGCACTCATCAAAACATTTCAGAGCCAGCCTAACTGCCGGGTATTCCTCTCTACCGATGCAGGCGGAGTAGGACTCAACCTGCAGGCGGCCTCCGCTGTCATCAACTTCGAGCCGCCTTGGAATCCGGCGCGTCTGGAGCAGCGCGTTGGGCGCGTTCATCGCCTGGGACAGACCAATCCCGTTCAGGTCATCCATTTTCTTACCGAAAAGACGATCGAAGAACGAGTGTGGGAAACACTGCACCTGAAAAAATCGCTGTTTGCCGGTGTGTTTGACTCGCCCGTTTCCGAAGTCAGCTTCGCAAAGCTCGGGCGCAAGAGCGTCCTACAGCAGGTGAAAGAAATCTTTGCCAACCAACCCGGAAGACCGAACCCCATCATCGATACGCCCCCGCCGCAAGCAATCCGGGTTGGCGAGACAACAACTTCGGCACCAGCGGTACAGAGTACCGTGGAGCCCTCCAGTTCCAGCGTCCCAGCCAGCAGCGAGGATGGAGTTGGCGCCGTTGAACGAGCCGCAGTTGGCTTGGCCAAGGCTGGGTTGGCATTCCTCCAGTCCGTTGCCTGGGAATTTAAGAACTGCGCGACCGCGCCCGGCCAGCAATCGCACGCAGCCGTTTCCAGCCTGTTCTCGCGGCACCCGCAGACGAATCAGCCAATGCTGGCGGTTCCGCTGCCACAATCCTTTCCGACAGAGCGAATCACGCGAGCGGTGGTCCGGTTCTTGAGCGCCCTGGAGGAGCAAGCTTAATAAACCCGGGCGCAGTTGCGACGCCTCTACCCCAATCGTCTCGGACTGCCAAATTGTGACGCCGGTGTGACGCCAAACCTGCCATCACTGCCAAAGTTGACATCATCGACACTTCGCGGCGACTGATTTCAAATAAGTTGTCTGTTTGCAATGCAGCCCGGCGAATTCGGCTTACAGGTCCGGCTGCCACAAAATTTTGTTTTCAGCCGCTTGCACGCTTCCAGATTCGATTGTGGCGCCGATGTGACGCGCCGGTCGGGCGTAAGTTCGAATCTGACGGTTGTCTTCCCACACCAATGCCAACCCGCTCGCGGATCGTATTGCATCGGCAATGGTCTCATCGGACCACCAGGGTTGCCAAAATCCTGGAACTGCCCGCATCAAGGCTCGAAAGCTTGGAACATCAGAAGTGATCGCTTCGCGAATCATGCCTCATAGTTTCCCCTACGACACGCCCCTCGACGTGCACCGAAACGCACCCGGTTCCCGGATGACGCTGTGCGTCCATTGGCTGGACCACGTCCTACAAGGGCTCTGGATCGATTGTTTGATCGAGGTAAATCCAAAGCACACGTGAAACAAACGTCAGCATCGGGGCGAAGGGCAAGAACAACAAGCTCGCACAGATTGCAATTTTGTCCAAACGCCAACCGGTCAGGGCCCAGAGGGCGGCGCCAACTACAACGATAAAGGCGAGGGCCAAGCCGTAACTGATGTACATCGCTCCGAGAAAATATCCCGGCTCGCGATTGAAGCGGAGACCGCAGGCCGGACAGCAATCATACATTTTGGGGAAGCCCCAATAAATGGAAGAACGGAAAATTCTTGCCGATCGGCATCGCGGACAAAGCTGGCCGAAGATGCTGCGCAAGGTGGATGGACGAAAACGGGACAAGAACGAATGATAGTGGATCGCAATTGCGTTTGGAGACCAGGTGGGGTCAACGGGAATCGGCTCAGGAAGCCATCAATCAGCGTAACATGATAAGGTCGAGCGAGGCTCTGCTCGCTGGTTTCTGGCTGTAATGCAAGTTCCCGGACGTCGACTGGCTCCATCCATTATCCCTCACCGGAGATCACGTGAGCAATTCGCTGCAGGTAATCGTTGGCATAGTCGCCGACCGACAGAATCAGAACCAGGCGCGCTTTCGCCCGACTCAGCGCGACGTTGATCAATCGAGGGCCTTCGACAGGATGCCCCAGCAATCTCTCGCCCGTCGCGATCACTGGGTCGAAAATAACAGTGTGATACTCGCTGCCTTGCGCCCTATGCACGGTGCTGACCGAGACCTTGGTCTGTCCAGCATTTCGGAGAAAAGTTTTGATCAGCCCCCGCTGTGCTCGATAAGGAGTCAAGACGAGCACGTTCTCCTCACCGACCTGGCCGGTGAGAGAAGGAACTATCTGACCGATATACTCGGCGGACTTGTAGCGTGTGCCAATGCCATATTTCGTCTGTTTGAAGTCGCCTTCCGCAGGGCACTTTTCGAGGTGTACGCGGTCGGTGCCGATCCCGGGGACGAACTGCGTACGTCGCTCCGCACACCATTCCACGTCGGTTGCGCACTTCTCGGCGACGATCAACTCCCCGTCATAGAACACGTAGCTAACGATGTCACAAATCTCTTCGGCCATACGGGACTGTTCGTTCAAGAAGCAGCGGTTCTGTGGGTTCATGTACTGAAACATTGATACGCCAAGCCACTTCTTGGCATCGGGATGCGCTGACCGCACGATCGGTGCAAGCTGCTTGGGGTCGCCCGCGAAGAGGACTCTCTCGCCGAGCGGCGCCAACGCCAAAGCATAGGGCAGGCTGACCTGGCTGGACTCATCGAACAAGATGAGGTCGAACGGTTTGCGATTCCGTAGAGCTCTGTACGAAAAGGCTGCTCCGGTTGTGGTCATCGCCGCTACTTGCGCCTGATCGATTGGCTTCGGTATCTGTGCTCGAAGAGCGCTAATCTTGTCTTTCCAAGTGGCATACGCCGCCGCATTGCTTCGGTCCGGCATCTGCGTTTCAAGCTCAGCAATCCGTCTAACAAGATCGCTATCAACAACTGGCAATAAGTGTTCACGGCCTTTGTAGTTGCTGGCGATGAAGTGCGTTCCAATTCGTTTGCACCGCTGGCGCAATTCGTGAGCCGCGGGATCAGCCCGCTCGAGTTCTTCAAGGCGGCGGTCGACCGACAGCAATGCAATGTCGACCGCCCAGTTCGTCGTCGAAAGCAGCAAGATTCTCGCTCGCGGCCTTTGGCGAAGATACGAGGCCAACATTGCGCCCACCGTATAGGTCTTTCCGGTGCCAGGCGGTCCCCACAGGAATCCAAACTCTCGACCCAGCAGCCCAAATGCCTGTCTTTGTCTATGCCTCAACTTGGGAAAACCTGTCACAGAACGCACATCGAGAAGAGGGGAGTAATTCAGCGCGGTGACTCTCTCGAGCCACTCCAGACTTGCCTCTGCAAAGAGCGGTGACTTCCAAATGTCCCGCAGCGCCTCCAGATATCTCGGGGGGTGAAGCACGATCTGGCCGCCTTTTCGGGGTGGTGGGCCACTCAGATACCGGAGGTTGATTTGGTCGTGTTCGGCGGAGACGGAGAGGACGTCAGCAGTCCCCTTCGGCGGCCCCGGCCACGACGCCGCAGCACCCTCAAGGCTCTCGTCCAGTCCGTGAGAAGAATCCGCCGAATCTATGAATAACTTAAACAGCGCCGGGCCATCCGGCTTCACCTCGGAAACGGTGAGCTTTAGCGGCTTGCCGCCTAATCTGAGCTCCTCTTCGAGAGCATCAATGATTTCGCGCTGTGACATAAATTCTGGACGCTGCGCAATACAGCTTGGGAATACCCCGTAAACGGGGAGGGGCGGCGAACGACAACTCACAAGGGCTCTTATATACCATATCGACGTCTCCGCCAGCGCCGCGCATGAAAGAGTCTTAGGGAATTGCGCGACGCTGTGTGCGCCCGTGGTTTAACCCCGAGCGAGGTCCGGGCCGCCTCGTTTTCGATCGATCAGCTTAAGAGCTACCCGTCTCACAACCAGATCACCATGCGGCAGTGTGAGGAGGGCTGGTCGTATATCGCCGAGTGGATCGGCATGCCCTTTGTCCCACGTTCTGCATGTTGTGGGAGTCCTCCCGCAGGCCGGATACGTCGTCTATTTCTCGATTGAACCCGACCCGTGGGAAAGAATCGATATGGCCGACGCATCGCACCCGCAGACTTTTCTGACCTATGGGATGAATGGCGACGAGCTTCCCGTGGGCCATGGCGGGCCGCTTCGCCTGCGGCTCCCCCGCCAGGTCGACTACAAGAACGTGAAGTTCATCACCCACCTGACGGTCACCGACAGTCTGAAAGGTCTTGGCAAAGGTCTGGGCTCGGCGGCCCCAGAAGGAGGATATGCCCTTGTATGCCGGCATCTGACGGTTCGTTTGTTGGGATGGTCGGCAACGGGGAAACGCACTATCGGGCGAGGGTTAATCAATAGATGGCATGGTCGGCCTGCGTGCTGTCTACCTTTCCGCTCTCAACGGAAAGAGCATAAGCCCCTCCTCCATCTCCTGTCCACGATGTGAGGTCAAAGTGTCCACCGGCCGGAACTCTGTAGACGCTGATTTGCTGAAAAGTTAAGGGCTCGCCCCTCCCGCAAGTCTTGGGCTTCTCCGTGGGCCGAAGAAAGTATGCGCCTTTCCCGTTTCCCACCACCGTTCCCTTGCCATCCGGTTCGACCAGCACCGCCGATTTTTCGTCAATCGCGATTTCGCGCGGAGTGTTCGACCACCCATCTTGCGTAATGCGAGCCAGAAAGCCCAAAGATCGGCCCATGCGGTCACGCTTTGCAAAGTGCGAATCGGTCAGGAGGTTCTCCAGGTGCGGAATCTTCAGGAATCCTCGAATCAGCGTCACGCGCTCAAGGTAAGGATTGCGCAGAACATCGGCGGAAGCGAGGTCTTGGTCGTCAGGCTTGTCTCCGAGAGCGCCATAGACAAATTCTCCCTGCACCGCGAGGCCGGCGCTGGTACCGCCGATCGGCTTGCCGGCGGCGACATTCGCATTGATCGCGTCCTCGACCGGAGTGCCTTTCCAGGCGCGGATGTAGTGGGCCTGATCGCCGCCAGAAATAAAGACCACTTCCGCCTGGCGAATGATCTCAGACACGGCTGGATCCTGTGCAGCCTGGCGATCGGGAATAACGAGCGTTGCCACCGAGTTGAGCTTGCACAGGCGGTTGACGTAGGAGTTGTAGTCGTCGTCGCCACTCGCACGCAGGATTAGGAAGTCGCCGCCGTTACCCTTCTGACAAAGCCAGCGAAACGCTTCGTCAAGATCGCTGCCGCCGCCCATCATGGCGGTACCGGCAGCGGCCTGAGTTTGTATGTCGCTTTTGTTCCCGATGCGAAAGTATTGGTAGGACCCGGCGTGAGCGAAACTCGCCGCCAATAATAAAATAAGCACGGAAAAAGATCGTCGAAATGCGTTCATTTCCCCGATCACTATACCCCACGCTCGCAGTCGCACTTGTCGGAGTTAGTACACTATCCGCTGGAGAAGTGAGGCACTGGGTGGTCCAGCATGTCCTCTGAAACCAACGACCGCCGCAGTCGACCTGAACCCGTTCGCCCAGAACCAGGTCTCTGCGGTAACTGCCGGCACGCGCGAAGGATCGAGTCCGATCGCGGATCGATCTTCGTTGTGTGCGAGCTTTCGTTTGAGGACTCGCAGTTTGCGAAGTATCCGCGCCTGCCAGTATTGGTTTGCAGCGGCCATCGGCCAGGATAGTCGCTTTGCCAGCGGCGCAGCTCACTCTTATAATCGAAGTTGGAGCGAGTCGACGACACCGACCGTATCTCTGACTCGTGCTTTCATACGACCAGTTGACAAAACACCTAAGGAGAACTCAATGTCCGCACCCAGCCGTCGTCCGGAAATTCGTCGGCGCCGCACCCGCGCAGAAAAAGTCGCTAAGCTTCGCAAGCGCCTCGCCGTTGCTTCTGCTTCTATCGACAAAGACCGCCTCACTGCCAAACTGCATCGCGTCGGATTGGCTTCTCCGGGAAATCCTCTGATCAAGAGCGCGTAGCCCAGTCGAAATCTAGAACTCCACGGTCACGAATCTAGCCGGGCTCTTCCCCACATTCGTCAAGGTGTGGGTGTAGCCTCGCGGCAACCAGTTGATATCGCCGGCCTCGAATTTGCCAGGCATCGGGCCCATCCCGTCGACGTCGCTGCGTATATCGAGATCGGTGACCGCGATCAGCAGATGGGGACCGTCGTGATGGTGGCTGGGCAAGGTCGCGCCCGGTTCGAGATTGATTTCTGACACGCGCACGCCATCCTTCACAAAAAGAATTTTGCTGCGGCCGCCCGCGAACGTCTTTTCTCCACTATCCTCCGGCCATTGCGACAGCGTCTGTCGCAATTTTTCATCCTGCACCAATTCAATAGTCACGTTGCGGAAGGGTTGCTCTGAAAGATTCCTGGCGATGTGAGCAAAGTTCCCCGGCGTAAACCGCGTGTCGCCATCCGCGAGTTTGACGTCCACGGGCGGCTTGCCCTCGACTTCGTTGGACAGGTGAGCATCGCCGAGTGTGACGTAGACATAATCGTGGTGATGGCGATGCATCAGCGTCGCGCTATGGGGCGCGACCTCAACCTTGAAGACGCGAATGTATTCGTTCTCAAGGGCCAAGTGGTGCGAAGGTTCAACGGCGATCTCGACTTCGGTTGTCGTCTGCGCCGCCAGTAATGGAATCAGCAGGAAGAGGAACAATGTGCGCTTCATCGCCCGAGATTGTAGCACCGCCGTGGGACAGGTTGGTGATCCAGGGCAATTACGGAATGATGCGGAAAGCACGCTTGCGCCCTGCTTGGTACACCGAGAAGTCCCGCCGATCGAGAGTAAAGATCGTGTCAAAACCATCTCGCTCAGCCAAATATACCAACGCGGCGTCAGCCAGTTGCGGGCGAATACCTGGGTATTTTTCAATCACCTTCCCAATTTCCGCCGCTTCGGCGCTTGGGATCGAAACAAGTTCGAGAAAGCCCGCTGAAATGCCGCCCAGCAATCGCTGGATAGCTCCTGCGTGACCGCGCAACAACCAAGCCGCCTCTGTGATGACCGGCCAACAAGAAAACAAGGGACCGGGCAAATCGTGCAACGCCTCCACACAAGTCTCGTGCTGCTGATCGGCGCGAGACATGATCGCCACCAACGGCCCGGTGTCCACCAGCGCTCGCCTCATCGGCTTTCGCCAAAACCTTTGAAATGCTTGCGATCGGTACTCAGGTCAGACGGCCCTCCACGCACACATCCGATCAAGCTTGCTTCTCTCGCCAGATCGTAAGCTGAACCGTCGGCCGGGGCTTCTCCGAGATAGTTCTCCAGGGCCTCGCGCACCAAAACAGATTCGGAACGGCCCTTCATACCGGCATGTTTCTTTAGACGCTTAACCAAAGACTCAGATACGCGGATTGTGATGCGCTGCGAGGACATAATGTCAGACATTCTAACACATTTGTCTGACACCGCAGGCGTCTCATCCTGAGTAAACAATCTTCCCGCCAACAATGGTCGCCATTACTTTTCCCGTCAGCTGCCATCCATCGAAGGGCGTATTCTTCGACTTCGAGAGTGACTTGACGGCGGCGAAAGTCCACTTCTTCTTCGGATCGAACACGGTAACGTCGGCGACCGAGCCGCGAACCAGCGAACCGCGGCCGCGGAAATCGAAGCAGCGCGCCGGACCGGCAGTGAAAAGTTCCACGATCCGGACAAGAGGGACGCGCCTCTCGCGATGCAGCCGGGTGATCGCCAACGCCAGCGCGGTTTCAAGCCCGGTGATGCCGAACGCGGCACGCTCGAATTCCATTTCCTTTTCGTGGGTGGCGTGGGGAGCGTGATCGGTGGCGACGGCGTCCACCGTACCGTCTGCGAGCGCGGCCAGGATGGCTTCGCGATCCGGGACCGAGCGCAGCGGGGGATTCATCTTGTAATTGCTGTCGTAGTCACGCATGTCCTCGTCGGTCAGCGTGAAGTGATGCGGAGTAACCTCAAAAGTGACACGCGCTTTCGCGCGCTTGCCACGGCGCACGCTCTTCAGCGCTTCCGCCGTGGAAACATGGGCAACGTGCAGGCGGGCATTGGGAATTTGCATCGCGAGCTGCACGTCACGCTCGACGATCGACGCTTCGGCGGCTGCCGTCATGCCGCGCAGCCCCAGCCGAAACGAACGCGCGCCCGCATGCATGGAGCAATTCTCGGTCATCCGCGTGTCTTCGGCATGTTGTACAACCGGAAAATTCAGCTCCCCGCCCAGGACCAGAGCCTCGCGCATGATGCCGTCTTCGAGGATGGGCTTGCCATCATCCGTCACCGCGATGGCCCCAGCGGAGTGCAGCGCGCGAAAGTCGGTAAGCGTGGCGCCCTTGCTCGCGCGGGTCGCGGCCGCAATGGCAAACACATTGACGACCGCTCCGCGTTCGGGCTGGCGCAACCATTCGATCCACGCGACCGAATCAACAACTGGAACCGTGTTGGGCATGGTGCAGACGGAAGTAAAGCCGCCAGCAGCAGCGGCAGCCGTGCCCGTTGCGAGTGTCTCTTTGTGCCTCTGGCCAGGCTCGCGCAGATGCACATGCAGATCGATGAAGCCCGGTGCAACCATCAATCCGCGGGCATCGAATGTTTTGTCAGCACCCTGGATCTTGTTGGGATCGGCAACTTCAGCAACATGACCATCTTTCAGCAGCACGTCCAGGGGCGCGTCGATCCGAGCCGCCGGGTCGATGAGGTGGCCGCCCTTGATCAGAAGACTGGGGGTTGACAGACTGGTTCGATTCTTTTCCGGGCTTGTCATCGCATTTTTCCCATCGCCCGCGCCAGAATCGCCATGCGCGTGGGCACACCGTTGCGCACTTCCTCCAGGATGCGCGCCTGAGCGCCGTCGGCAACTTCGCTGGTCAGTTCCAGGCCGCGAATGATTGGACCGGGATGCATCACGATGGCATCTTTTTTCGCCATCTTCAACCGCACCGCAGTCATCTGGTAGCGCGCGATGTATTCGAGCAGATCGATCTTCAGTCCGGAGAGACGCTCTTTCTGCACGCGCAGCAGCATCACCACATCGGTGCCGCGCAAGGCGTCTTCAATGTGGCGGGTCACGCGCACGCCGGCCGCCAGCGTGGTCGCGATGTCGGGTACCAGTTCCGGCGGGCCGCAAAGAATGATCTGCACGCCGAATTTGCTCAGCAGGTGGCACGCCGACCGTGCCACACGGCTGTGAAAGATGTCGCCGACAATCGCGACCTGCAAGCCTTTGAAGGTTTTCTTGTTGCGCAGAATTGTGTAAGCATCGAGTAGCGCCTGCGAGGGATGCTCGTGGAGTCCGTCCCCAGCGTTAATGATGGGCACGTCGACGTGCTGCGCCATCATGTAGGGCGCTCCAGCGTTGGGATGGCGGATGACGATGATGTCGGCGCCGACGGCTCGCACCGTGTATCCCGTATCCAGCAGCGATTCTCCTTTTTCAATACTCGACCCGGCGGATTGGATCAGAACGGTGTGAGCGCCCAGTGATTTGGCCGCGATTTCAAACGAGCTCCGGGTGCGCGTCGAAGCCTCGTAGAAAAGAAGAAGCACTCGCTTACCCTTAAGCAAGGGCCGCGGCTTGTCAGGATTCATGCGTCGGGCAAACTTCAGAAGTCTCAGGATCTCGGCTGCTTCCAGGTGCTCGATACCGAGCAGGGATCCGCGCGCTGGATTCATAGTCATCGGACAGTCCGTAGTGCAAAGTGCGATTCGTATCAGGGCACGCCTTCAGGCGTGCCGTAAGCGGCTGCATTCTGGGAGCGCCTTCAGGCGCTGGGGCCGGATGCTGGACTTCACCCGGGCTCCTATGCCACGGTTGCCTGCTTTTCCATGAGCAGGACTTTCTCCGCGTCATCCACCTCGCGAAGTTTGACTTCAATAATCTGATTTTCCGTGGTCTGCACGGTTCGTCCAATGAAAGCCGCCTCAATCGGCAACTCGCGATGACCGCGATCGATCAATACGCACAACTGCAAGCGCCGCGGACGGCCCGAACGAAACAGTGCGTCCATGGCGGCCCGGGTGGTGCGTCCGGTGTAGAGCACGTCGTCAACGAGCACCACCGACTTGCCCGTGATGGGAATTTCCAACTCGGTTTTCTGCACTACGGGCTTGGAATCGAGGGTAGAAAGATCGTCGCGATAAAGGGTAATGTCCAGCGTGCCGAGCAGCACCGGTTTCTTTTCGATGCGCTGAATAATTCTCGCCAGCCGCTCCGCCAGCGGAACCCCGCGGCGCCGGATGCCGACCAAAGCCAGATCTTCGACCCCATTGTTCTTCTCGAGAATTTCATGCGCCAGCCGGATCAAGGTGCGCTCCACTTCGGATGCCGACATCAGCTGCGCTTTCTGATGGATTTCCATAGGACGTCCCGGGGCGTGTGAGCTCATAAACGCTGCATGATACGCGTGCGGAAAGATGAGAGCAAGGCGAGCCTGAAACCCGCATCGATCGCGGGTGAATTACACGCGGGTGTTGCGAGGCCGCAGAAACAGCGAAGCCAGAGCGCCGCCAACCGAGGCCAGCACCGCGGTAAAAATCATTCCAAAAAAAAAGGTGATCGCCAGGCCCAGCGGAGTGAACAGATTGTGGATACTGGCTTGAAGGTCAGGGTCCGCTGCGTTGGCTCCGAACTTCTGCGCGATTTTCAAAATGGCATCGGCGTATTCCTGCTGGGCATGAAAAATGAAAATCCGGATGGTAATCAACAGCGCGTTGATGGCGAATGTGACTACTCCTGCTGCTCCACCGAGTCGAGCCCCCAGAGCGGCAGGCAGGCCGAATCTAAGTTCACGGCGGTAGAAAAAAACGGCCAGCGCCCCAGTCAACGCAATGCCGAGGAATGGGATTATCCCGATGAAAATACCGAGCACGCCGGCCTTGAGCGCGGCACGAACTGCAACGCTCCTGTCCATCGTGCTGCCGGCCGTCATCCTTCCGGCCGTCCTGTCGGGATCAAAATGCCCGCTTTGAGAAATCTTCGGAGCAAGCTCATCCGGCGCGGAATTCAAGCCCGCGGCAACTTCAACCTCCGGAAGCGCCACCAGCACGTGGATTTGAGGAGCGCGGCATTGCGGACAAAACGGCCGGCCGTCTTCGACCGCGGCTCCACATTGTTGGCAAGGATGCTCCACGCCTTTGAAGCTAGCGCACAACGCACCGGAGAGCAAGGCAGGACACCATCGGAACCATCGGATCATGGAGTGATTGAGCCATTGAGTCATTTGGATCGTCAGCTTACCCAATGATTCAATGGCGCAATGCCTTCGATCAGATCGTATCGTCCTTGCCCGAACGCACGCGGACATAAACCAGCGCAAAGCGGGAACCATGGTCCCTGGGCTTGAAAGCGACGACGTGTTGGTTCCCTTCAGTTCCAACCTTCAACTCTACCGAGTCCCCGCTTCCACTGACATCACACCAGACCGGCTTGGAGGCATTGCTGGCTGAGGCTGTGAAGTTGAAGTCGTCTTTTTTCCAGGCGCCGCGGCATTGGATGGGTTTGCCATATTTCTGCAGTTCCTTGTCGTAGTAGGCAACGATTTTCTCGGGAACGTCGTCGGAGATAAACTCCGCCGCCATCACTTTCAACGTAAATCCCGGCACGGAAAGGTTTACATTGGCGTTCTCCTTGTCGTTGTCCTCTTTCGGAGCAGGCTTCGCGCCAGGATAGACCGTCAAACCGACGTCGCGGATATCGGCCTGCTCGCTAATGTGCAAATCCCCAATCCGAGACTTGATGTCAACGTTCTTCTCGCCATGCTTGCCGTTATCATTCGTATGGATGCTGCAAGCGGGAAGAACGCACAGAGCGCCAAACACCGCGCCCAGCCAAAGTCTTGCAATAAGGTTGCGGCTGAACATCTTGCGCTCAGTCGTCATACGGTTGAACATGGGAGGAACCTCCTCAGCTTGACTGGGCGGGTCGTTCCCCGCCCGATGTCTCCGATCAGATCGTGTCGTCCGAACCCGCGTGTATGCGGACATAAACCAGCGCAAAACGGGATCCCTGGCTGTTGGGCTTAATGGAAACGATATGCTGGTCCCCCTCGGTTCCAACTTTTAACTCCACCGAGTCTCCGCTGGCGTTACTCCCGCACGACACCGGCTTGGATAAGTCATCCTTGCTGTCGTAGTTCTTATGGCCCCCGTGCCAGCCGCCGTGGCACTGGATGGGCTTGCCATATTTGTGCAGCTCTCGGTCGTAATAGGCGACGACTTTGTCGGGAGTGTCGTCGGAGGTGAACTCCGCAGCCACCACTTTCAACTTGAACCCCGGCACCGAAAGGTTTACGTTGGCGCTCTTCTTGTCGTCGCCGTCGTCTTTCGGAGCGGGCTTGGCGCCAGGATAGAGCGTCAGGCCGGCGTCGCGAATATCAGCTTGTTCGCTGACGTGCAAATCACCCACGGGAGACTTGATGTCAACCTGCTTCTCGCCGTTTTTGGCATCGTCGTTCGCATGGATGCTGCAGGCTGGAAGAACACACAAAGCAGCAAGCAGCGCGCCCAGAGAAAGTCTTGCGGTTAAGCTACGGCTGAACATGGGAGGAACCTCTTGAGCTCGGCGGGACTGAGCTGGGTTGGGCGCGGCGTTGCAGACCTTCGCCTCGGGACGCGATGCCCGGAATCGTAACCGGCAAGTGACCGCTGATCGGGATCTCGCCGAAGATCGCCTTGACGGCAGCCGTTTCCGACACGGTTTCATTGGAGAACGCGCACACGTAATTCTCGATGGCGGGGAAATCCTGCACCACATAAGGATTGCCCATGGCGAGCACTACAGTATGGGGCGCGGCGCGCTCGAGGATCGCCTTGAGCACAGACCCTGTGGCGCTGTCCATGGCAACGGTATTCATCAAACCTCCTCCGGCGGCGCGCAGCGCCCTGCCCGCGTTCGGAACCACATACACCGCGGCGATCACGTTCCCGGCTGCTTCCACCGCTTCCACCACGGTCGGCTTCAAGCCGACAGCCGAGCGGGCATCAAGGTAGATGATGCGGGCGTCAGGCACACGGGCTAGAATCTGGCGTTCGAGCATACGTCCGGAGTCGGTGCGCAGGTCGTCGGAAAAAATCACCACGACCAAGCGGTTGCTCTCCTCTGCCATTGGTTGATACGGAAGCGCGGCCTCGGGAGTTCCAAGAAAGTTTCCAAGAGACTGTAGGGGGATCACTTTCCCGTTGTCGCGCACCAGCGTGATGGCTTCATCGGCAATACGTTGGCCGACCTCCAGATTCTCCGGTTTCGCCACCTCGCTGGAGAGTTGATTCAGGTCCACGATCCGCGCTTTGTTCAAGCCAAGAGAAGCCTTCAGTTCCAGAATCTTACGCACCGACTGATCCAGGCGCGGACGAGTGATTTCGCCGCTCCGCACGGCCTGCAGCATCGCGCGATAGCTGGCATCAAGATTGGCCGGAATGACCAGCATGTCATTGCCGGCTTTGAAGGATTCTACCGCTGATCGGCCGATATCCTTCGCGTACAGACGCGTCAACCCCGCCATGTCGAGCGCATCGGTCACCACCAGCCCTTTGAATCCCATTTCTTCCTTGAGCAGTCCGTCCACAATTGCGCTGGAGGTCGTGGCCACGCGGTTTGGCGTGGGGTCGAGCGCGGGAACGGTTACGTGCGCCACCATTACGGAATCCACTCCCGTCTCGATCGCGCGCTTGAAAGGGGGCAGTTCGACTGCATCGAGCCGCGCCCGGTCGCCGGTGACTTGAGCGACGCCAAGATGAGAATCGGTAGCGGTGTCGCCGTGCCCGGGAAAGTGTTTGGCCGTGACCAGCATCCCGCCTTCGTGAGCGCCGCGGATGTACGCCGCCACAAGATCGCCCACCGCCTGCGGATCTCCTCCGAAAGAGCGCGTGTTGATTATGGGATTTGCCGGATTCGAATTCACGTCAGCATCGGGAAAGAAATTCCAATGCACCCCGATGGCGCGCGCCTCGAGCGCGGTGATGCGTCCAAAGGCTTCGGCATTTTCAGTTTTGCCGGTAGCTCCAAACGCCATGGCATGGGGAAAGACGGTCGTGCCATTCAGACGCATGGACACGCCGCGCTCAAAGTCGGCCGAGACTATTAGAGGCAGCTTCGACGATTTTTGCAGCCGGTTAAGCAGTTCCGCGGCAACCGACGGCTGGCTCTTGAGCAGGACGGGACCATCCACTGGAACGCTCATGACCAGCGAGCCGATGTGATATTTGCGGATGTTGTCGCGCAGCTGAACAAAGATGGGATCGGCGTCATTCAGGAATTGCACTCTCACCCAGATCGCAAAGAGCTGGCCAATTTTTTCTTCAGGGGTCATCTTGCGCAACGTCTTGTCGGCCCATTTCTGGCCGGCTTTGTCGACATGGAGGGGCCCGGGCTGTAGAAAGCGGTCTTTGGCCTTGTCTTTCGCAAAGCAAAGCGCAGCCGCGAGCAGTAACCCAGTAAGAAAAAGATTTCGAAGCATGCAATTGACAATAACAAAAACAGACGGGAACGTCCTGCCCGTGTGGTGACGGGCCTCCGCCCCGTCCAAGCCAGGCGCAGCCCGGCGGCTGCTCTCAAATTTCGGGCTCGATCATCGCCATGCCCTCCGTCTGAATCGCGGGGTCATCGCCAAACCCGGCCAGCCAGCGCACATCCGGCTCGCACCGGAACCAAGTGATCTGGCGCTTGGCGTAGTTACGATGTGCCTGCTGCGCCGCGGCGAGCACCGATTCCCGATCCAATTCGCCGCGCAAGAATTGCAGCGCCTGCTTGTATCCCAACGACGAGATCGGGCGGGCTTGATCGCCATATTTTGCGAGCAGCCTTTCCGTCTCGACGATCAATCCACTATCAAACATCTTTGCGGCGCGCTGGTTGATGCGGGCGTAAAGATCTTTGCGTTCCGGATTGAGTCCGAGGCGCAGAATGCGAAAGCCCTGCAGCGGTTCGCGTCCCTGCTGCCAGAGTTCGGTCATATTTAGGCGAGAGGTCCGGGGAGACGTCCGGCGAGAAGGGTGCCGCGAAGTCAAACACACTTCAATCGCCCGGATCACCTTGGGAACGTCATTGGCGTGAATGCGGTTCGCTGCCGGAGTATCAAGCCGCCGCAGGATGCGATGCAAGTGATCGGTGCCGCGCTCCTCCGCCCGCGCGCGCAATTTGTTGCGCAATTGTTCCGACCGCTGCGGACCAGGAAAAAGTCCTTCCAGCAGAGCGCGAAGATAGAGCCCGGTTCCTCCGCTGACGATGGGCAAGTGTCTCCGCAGCTTTTTTTCACTCAGAGCTGTCTCGCGCGGGACGTTTTCGCGGAGCACGATCTCGCACAGAATCTGCCGCGCCTGTCGAGCATATTCTCCCGCGCTGACGTCGGCGACCGGATCTACGCAATCCACCAGATGATGCGCAACCTCCGCACGCTCCGCCGCACTGGGCTTGGCGGTGCCGATTTCAAATTCGCGGTACATCGCGACCGAATCGCAGTTGACGATCTCACCGCCGAAGCGCCGAGCGATCGCCAGCGCCAAAGCTGTCTTCCCGCTCGCCGTGGGACCAAGCACAACTACGACCAGCGGCTCGCGGCTCACCTTCGTCAACTTCAGCGCGCGCTCCAAGGAATGTACCGCCAGTAGCGGATGATGGTGAGGATGAGCAGAAGCACCGCCATGAGAAGCAATCCGCTGGCTTCGGCCGCGTAGATGGAATGGCGGTGCTGATGCAGATGCTTGCTGTCCTGATCCTCATTGTCAGCTACCGGCTTCAGTGGAACGGGGGCGGTCACGGCGCTATTGTAGCCTTTTCGGTCGTTAGTCGTTAGTCGTTCGCAACGATGTTTGCTGACTATGCTTGCTAACGACTAGCGCTAACGACCAACGACTTTCCGCGGTACACTACGGGCGCGCCCGTCATGCCGAAGTCTCCCTCCAACCGTGAAGCCAGGCTTCTGCGCTTTGGTGTCTTTGAAGTCGACCTGGACGCCGGAGAGCTGCGCAAGAGCGGCGCTCGCATCCGGCTTCAGGAACAGCCCTTTCAAGTCCTCGCTGCCCTGCTGCAGAATGCCGGTCAGGTCGTCACTCGCGACCATCTTCGCGAAACCATCTGGCCTGCCGACACCTTCGTCGACTTCGATCACAGCCTGAATACCGCGGTGAACAAGATTCGAGAGTCGCTGGGCGATTCCGCATCGAACCCGCGCTTCGTTGAAACCATGGCCCGCCGCGGATACCGCTTCATCGCCCCCGTAGACAGCGTCACCACGGCATCCCCGCCCACCCACGTCCGGGAACATGATCCGGCAACTTCGGCGTCTGCAGACGAGATCGCGCTGCATCCCGAATTGCACGTGCCGGTTCCCCGGCGCGGAGTAGTACGGGCGCTCTTCGCGCTGATCCAGGTGATGTATCTTGTGTTCTACCTGAGCGGTCTTTCCCACCTGCACAATGCGGATCGCGTCGCTAGCAGTTTCCTTCCGGGCTGGAGAGCTCTGTTCGTCGTGGGCGCAATATTGGTAACAGGAGCGGTCGGGATCCCGCTGCGGTTCTACCTGCTTTCCGCCGTTGCCTTCGATTTCCGCAAGCTGGGCGGGACATTCAGCCGATTATTTCCATTTGTTCTGGCACTTGATCAGCTCTGGGCCATCGCGCCGTTCCTGCTGCTGCCGCAAATCGGCGTAGGTCTGGCGTTTGCCGCGACCGCAGCTTTGCTGTACGTCCCCTTCTCCGAGAGAACTTTGGTGCGCATGGCTTATCAACTTGAAGGCTGAGATTCCTGCCTCTTCGCCGTCTAAGGGGTTTCAAGTTGCGGGATTTTACAACAGTCTTGCTACCAGCATCGTTAAAAGATCGCGGTATGAAAGTCCGGTGGGTTCGCCCGCTGGGAGCAGCCTAGGCCAGCAGTTTTGCCGCTTCCTTGGCGTAGTAAGTCAGAATGACACTCGCCCCCGCGCGACGGATACAGACGAGCGATTCCATCATCACGCGCTCCCGCTCGATCCATTGGTTCCGGGCCGCGGCCTCGATCATGGCGTACTCACCCGATACCTGATACGCCGCCAGCGGCAGATCAAAACGGTCTCGGGCAGCGGCAATCACGTCCAGGTACGGCATCGCCGGCTTCACCATGATCATGTCCGCGCCCTCTTCAATGTCCAACTCGATCTCCCGCATAGCCTCGCGAATGTTGGCGGGGTCCATCTGGTAGGAACGCCGATCCCCAAACTGCGGAGTCGAATCCGCCGCCTCCCGGAACGGCCCATAGAAACCTGAAGAGAACTTCGCAGCATAGGAAAGAATCGGCGTATTTTCGAAGCTCGCCCTGTCGAGTGCCCCGCGAATCGCCCCGACCCGCCCATCCATCATGTCCGACGGCGCGATGATGTCCACCCCCGCCCGCGCCAGCGAAACTGAGGTCCGCGCCAACAACTCCAGGCTGGCGTCGTTCAGGATCTCGTACTCCGCAGTAGCCGGTGGCGCTGCTGCCGCCGCGGCCATCCGTTCGATAGCCTCTTCTTTTTCCTCAGGACTCCTGACCGCCATCGCTATCGCCTTGCTTGCGTCCATTGCCGCCGCGCCCAGCGATTGCGGCCGGCCCGATTGAGCCACGATGCCGCAATGTCCATGCGACATGTATTCGCACAGGCAAACGTCGCCCATCACCAACACGTCGCGCACTTCACTCTTGATGGCGCGTGCCGCCCTCTGCACAATGCCATCCTCCGCCCAGGCGCCCGTGGCTACTTGATCCTTTTTCTCCGGCAGTCCGAACAGAATGACCGACAACACCCCCAGCCCACGCGCCTCGCGCACTTCTTTCACCGCCTCGTCCACTGAGAGATTGAAGACGCCCGGCATGGAACGCACTTCTTTCCGGATCCGACTCCCGGGGCAAATAAACAGTGGATACACGAAGGATTCTGGCGTAAGTCGGGTCTCGCGGACTAGGCTACGCAGGTTTTCAGTGCGCCGCAAACGACGCAGGCGATTAGCGGGGAATGCCATGACAGGCAATTCTAGCAGTTGCCGGCTCGATCGCCGTGACCTGTATCACACCGCCGGCGCCCTGCTAGTGGAGCCCCGGGCGGCCCGCCCGGCCGCCATCGGGCTGGACGGACAAGGCCCGTCCCTCCATCGTACGATTCATTCTGTGGTCACGGCGCTATTTCCCCAGGCGCGGCGGCGGCCTTCTCACCGGAGGAAACTTAGCGTGGTGATCCAAATTCACCCAACGCACGGAAGAGTGGAATATCGGCGGGCCACCAAATCTCGCCGCGGGAAAGTGAAACTGCACGTTAATGAAAGCTTCCTGCTGAAATCCCGATGGCTCAAATGCCGTGCTCCTCACCAGATCCATCGCCGCGCGGCTCAAGTCAGGATCGGTGGTCTGCAACACCTCGGCGTCCAGCACGCTGCCGTCCTGCGCATCCAGAATCGCGTGCACGATCACAGGCTGAAAGTACGACGAAGTCGGCCCGTCGGAAGGATCGACGCGCATCGGCAAGCGGGTGGGCGCCGAGGGCGAGAAGGTTTCGCCATCGTCCACCATTTCAGGTGTCGGCTGAAACAGATTCGGATCGATGTCGGATACGTCTTTGAGGCGTTCCACCCGCGCCTGCACCGCGAGGCGGCCGTCTTCGAATATGGAAATTTGCTTCGGCAGCGTGTGACCGTGAAACTCCGCGGCACCGTTGTAGTCGTAGACGGCGTAAATTCCCGGCGCTACGGACCACATCTGCAAGAGGCCTGTAGCCGGATCGATGCAGTCTTCTCTCTCCACCCACGAGCGCGGCGCGGGATTCGGCGGCAGCGAATGGCTGAGCAGCAGACACGACACCGCCTTGCCACCCAGCTCGACATTC
The DNA here is from genome assembly GCA_036521955.1 of Terriglobales bacterium. GTDB lineage: Bacteria > Acidobacteriota > Terriglobia > Terriglobales > Acidobacteriaceae > Acidiflorens. Next base: position 47,513 of record DATDGS010000050.1, on the reverse strand, counting down.
GCGGCGCGAATCATATACTCGGCCGTGCCCTGCGAGATCGGCCGAAGCAGTGCAGAGCGGACCAGTTGAACCCGCAACGGAACCGGTGGAGAGGGATCCGTGCCATAGACGCGCCCGTCGGCGCCGATACGAATCATCTGGAAATCACCCCACTGCGCCGTCCAGCGCCAGTGCGATCCTCCATCGGACAATTCCTCCATCGTCCATCCCCCCTCCATCTGCGCCAAGCCGTTGGTTTCGAATGAAACTTTAAGCGCGTAGGGAGTGGAAACGTCGTGGAGACTGAGATTTCGCCGAGCGTGATCCAGAAGATCGAGTGCTGCGGAGCGATCAGCCGGCTTGGTAAGAATACGCGGCTGGTGCGTGACCATCTCGTGCGGGTCAGCCGGTGGAGGATTGGTCTGAGCGGAGATTCCGAAAGCGCACAACAGGGAGGAAACGAACAATCCAATGCCAAATCTAGATCCAAAGAACCGGGTGGTGGTTCGCATCGGGCCTCCTCCAATCAACTGAGTTTCAGCAGGGGACCGTCCACGATTTTATCCAACCTCGCCGCCGGGCACAATTCCACGTTACGAGCCGAGAAGATATCCAATGACTAGAAGCTATCTCGTAAGTCGGTTTGGGAAGGGCTGGGAAACTCGGGCTTCGTATCCTCGGGCCTCGTATCAGGGTATCGTTTTAGCCATACCGAGGGCTTCGAAATCCGCCCCTTTAGGGGCTGCGCGAGCGAGTTACTGGTTTCGCGTTGAGTCCTATCAGATAGGCCTAATTCCAGTGGTGAGAGTGCGACCAGATTTTCTGGATGTCGAAGAGCACGCCGCGGCAGAGGTATATCGGTGTGTTTTCCTCGCCCATGCCAAAACGCTGATAGTGCTCGAAGGCTTGAAATGAAGTGCAGTTGTCACGCACGTCGTCAAGGCTCCACTGGATCACGATCAGGTTCTTGTAAACCTGTGGCGGCGGACCCCAGTACCAATGGTTCTGGTGGCGAGAGTAAGCGCGAGGCAGCCCGAGCTTGGGACCAAACAAATTAATCGCGCCGGCCTCACCATAGTTCCCGGCCCAAATGCCGGTCTGGGCGCGGTCACCAGGTGGCAGCGAGTTGTAGATGCCGGCGACCTCACTCACCATCTCGGGCCATCCGAACTGGTCGGCCACCGGTTGTGCCAACAGCGAGTCGTGTTTCACCTCGGCCTTGGCGGGTTTGAGGCCTATAGCATTTTCATAGGCGAGGAGGCGCTCCGGCGGCAGAAGCCACGTGACCGACGGGAGAGCGGGGAGCGTCCCGAGCGCGACCATGGCGACCACGGCCGCGCTTTTCCAAGTAGCGCCGTTTGCTAGCCGGCGCTCAATCGCGACCGCGCCGCCAGCGAAGACCATCGGATAGATCGGGAACACGTAATAGTTCTTGGCGTGCGCGACTTCCATCAAGACGAAGAAGACGGCAAAGGTCAGGCCGAGTACACGCCAGCAGCGGTCACGGAGAAACCAGAACCCGCCCAGAAGCCCGATTGGAGCCAGAATCGGGCGGATGTCGAAAATCTGCTCCTGAACGAACGCGAACGGGCCCAGCACGACGTTCTTGCCTTCGCGACGAACGTTGGCCAGGTCTTCAATGGTTGGGAAGTTATGGCGCATTTGCCAGATAATGTTGGGCAAAAACAATGCGAGAGCGATGCCGCCGGCGATCCAGATCCACGGCCGCGCGAACTCGGGGCGATGATGCGTTAGAAGCACGGCGACGGTGACCGCGAATCCGAAAGACAGAGTAGAGTGCTTGTTCTCAAGTCCAAGTCCGGCGAGCACGCCGAACCATAGCCACAGCCGTGAGTCGCCGGTGCGCAGGATGCGTGCGATGACCCAAATGCACCCCATCCAGAACAGCGGCTCGAAGGCATTCATGGTCATCAGGCTGTCCATGACCAGAACGGCGGGGCAGAGCAGCACACAGAGACCCGCAAGAAACTGGGCGTAACGTCCGCCTCCCAACTCGCGCGCGATTAAGATGGAGATCGCCACCAGTGCCGTGCCCGCCAGCGCTGGCAAAGTACGCAGCGCCGCCAGCGAGCCGCCCATCCAGAGCGCGATTTTCGCGTACACGGCGATCAGCGGAGCGGCATCCACGTAGCCCCAATCGAGATGCCGGGCCATGTCGAGGTAATAAAGCTCGTCGCGGAAGTAGCCGTAGTGCCGGACGCTGGTGAAGATATGCAACAGGAGTTTGGCCGTGCATAGGCCAGTCAGAATTCCAATCGCGAGCGGCGAAAGAACCGGAATCTGCACTCCCTCGCGACCGGAGTCCGACTGAGCCGTGCTAGCGATAGCCATAACAGAATTGTGCTCCTCGCGCAAAGCGTCGCTATCGTTCGTGGTTTCTGTGTTTCTGTTTCTTTCACAACACTCTTTCAGAATGTCTTGGCAGAATCCAGCAGAATCGTGACCGGCCCTTCGTTGACCAGTTTCACCTGCATCGTTTCCTGAAAGCGTCCGGTTTCCGAGTGCACGCCGGCGGCGCGAATTCTCTCCACAAAATATTCGTAGAGTTCGCGAGCCTGCTCAGGCGGAGCGGCCGCATCGAACGATGGACGCTTGCCGCGCCGCGCGTCTCCATAGAGGGTGAACTGCGAGACCACCAGCACCGCGCCCGAGACCTCGCCAACCGACAAATTCATTTTGCCGCCGCCATCTTCAAAAATGCGCAAGCCAATCGTCTTCTGGGCAAGGTAATCCGCGTCAGCGCGCGCATCGCCCGCGCCCACCCCAAGCAGCACCAGCAGCCCGAGCCCGATCTCACCCGTAATCTCGCCTTTGACCGTAACCTTAGCTCGGCTCACGCGCTGCACCACGGCGCGCATTTAACGGCTAGCCTCGCTAAGGAGCGATTCGTGCCCGGCGAGCGCCTGCCAGCGGCCCTCGCGGTAGGTGAAGACATCTGTGAAGCGGACGCGCGCCACGACCTCGCCGGAAGCGTCCACCAGAGTCGCGAGTCCGCGCGTGAATCCAAAGTTACCCTCGACGTATGCTCGCATTTCCGAAAGATGATTCACACCCGGCTTTCGATTCGGGATGTGCTCCAGCATCTGACGGCGGGTATGCAGCGAGCCATCGACGTCAGCGTCTTCGAATTCGTCGGCCACCATGCAGGCAACGGCCTCAGCGTCTTTGCGGCTGAGGGCCGCGGCCCAGTTCTGTTCCAGTTCGATGAGCGCGGCCTCGGTCCTAGGCTGATTCTTTGGACACTCGGCGCCGAACGCGGACAAGGCGAGCGCCAGCAGCGTAAAAAGCAAGCTCGGGATTTTCACGTCCAGATCGTGACATGAGCGCGACGAAATGAGCAAGTGTGGTGACCAGGCTCCGCCCCGTATCAGCGCGGCAAATCTCGCTTCCACACGGTCGATCGAAGTAGCGATTTCGCGTTGACCCTATTCGCCCGGTGCACCTACAATCCGAGTTTCCCTGCAGGCAAACTTATTCACGGGGTCCCAACCCATCAGCGGCAAAGGTTTGACCGCTCTCCACGCCACCAGTTACGATTCCGTAGTGATCCTCACCCATCCAGCTTCCCTTTGCAGGCTACTGAAAAATCTCATCTTCGTATCAGGGTATCGCTTTAGCGATACTGCAAGCTCTTCGAACCTGGACACCCCTCTAGAGGCTGGGCACTCACCTTTGCATACTTTTCCGATCCCTTTTAGACTACTGGTTCCGACTTCATACGATCCGTCAAGCAAGTTGCTGTCGTAAATCAGCAAACGCCGGCCCGGAATCCGGGCCCGCGATTCCCAGATTTAGAAACGAGGAGAAACAATGGCAGCCGTTGATGAAAAAGTGAAACAGATCATTGTCGAGCAGTTGGGTGTGGACGAGGGCGAGGTCACGCCCAGCGCTTCGTTTGTCGATGACCTGGGCGCCGATTCGCTCGATACCGTCGAGCTCGTGATGGCCTTCGAGGAGGCCTTCGATATCGAAATCCCCGACGAGGACGCGGAAAAGATTCGCACCGTGTCCGATGCTGTTGACTACATCGGTAAACACGCGAAGGCAGGCAAGTAATTTGGCAAGCAATTCGGAGAGTAGTTTGCAAAGACGGGTCGTCATTACCGGCATCGGCCTGATCTGCTCCGTGGGCAATACCACCGGCGCGGTTTGGCAGGCGCTGCTCGCGGGCAAGAGCGGCGTCGACCGCATTACCGCGTTCGACGCCTCGGCATTTGCCTGCCAGATCGCGGCCGAGGTCCGCAACTTCGACCCCTACAATTTCATTGAGAAAAAAGAAGTGAAGAAGATGGGCCGCTTCATCCACTTCGCGATCGCCGCGTCCGAGGAAGCGATGCAGATGTCGCAACTCAAGGTCACGCCCGAAAACGCCGAGAACATCGGCGTGCATATCGGCTCGGGCATCGGCGGATTCGATGTGATCGAGCGCGAGCATACCGCCCTCATCGAGGGCGGACCGCGCCGGATCTCGCCTTTCTTTATCCCTGCCTCCATCATCAATCTCGCCGCCGGTCACGTTTCCATGAGGGTCGGCGCCAAGGGCCCGAATGAAGCCACCGCCACGGCCTGCACCACCAGCGCTCACTCCATCGGCGATTCCTTCCGCATCCTCCATTACGGCGATGCCGACGTAATGATTGCCGGAGGCGCCGAGGCAGCCATTACTCCCATGGGCGTCGGCGGATTCGCCGCCATGCGAGCGCTTTCCACCCGCAATGACGATCCCGCTCGCGCCAGTCGCCCCTGGGATAAGGACCGTGACGGTTTCGTGATGGGCGAAGGTGCCGGCATCATGGTCCTGGAGGAACTCGAACATGCCCGCCGCCGCGGTGCTCCCATTCTCGCGGAAATCGTTGGCTACGGTATGTCCGCCGACGCATTTCATATGACGCAACCAGCCCCGGAACACGAAGGCGGTTTCCGCGTAATGCGCAACGCCCTGCGCGACGCGAAACTCGATCCGAGCGTGGTCGGCTACCTCAACGCCCATGGCACCTCGACGCCCATCGGCGACACGCTCGAAGCGCACGCCATTCGAAATTTATTTGGGAAAAAAGTTCCGGTAAGTTCCACCAAGTCCATGACCGGCCATCTGCTGGGTGGAGCCGGCGGATTAGAGGCGGGAGTGACGGTGCTCGCGCTGCGCGATCAGATTCTGCCACCCACCATCAACCTCGAGAATCAGGACCCCGAGACCGATAATATGGATTTCGTTCCCAACCAAGCCCGAAAAGCAAACTTCGAATACGCCATGTCGAATTCCTTCGGCTTCGGCGGCACCAACGGCGCGTTACTCTTCCGCCGCTGGACGGAATAGGAAAACACGTAGGGACGGACGCATTCGTCCGTCCAGCCGAGGGCAAGCTCGCCAGCTCTTCGTATCAGGGTATCGCTTTAGCGTTACCGCAATCTCCCTGAAATCAACCGCCCCTTTTAGGGGCTACCTCACTCCTTCTTCATGGCGTCGATCATCACATAAAGCTGATTCGTGTCGGTCACTTCGACGAAAGGCTTGCCGGTACGTTTGTTACTGACTATCCAGATTGTCGGCGTGTGCTCGACATGAAGACTCATGCCCAACTCTTTGTCCGCCCGTATCAGCCCTGCCAGCTTGCCATCCGGATCCACGACGAACGGCAACCCAATCTGGTGCTCGGCGGCAAACTTCTCCGCAAATCCATGCAAATTCTGCGGGTTGATTTCCATCTGGTGCGCGAACACCGTTTCGCGAAAGCCGTTTCCTAAGTCCTTGGAATGCGTGTCGAAGTAGCGCGCCAGCACGGCTGCGTCGAACGACCAGTTGTGCATCGGCAACGGGAAGTCGTGCTGCAGCAGCGGAATTTTATAGGTCCGCGAGGCCTGCGCCAGCAGCGGCGCGACCATGCCGCATCGTGGACATTGCAGGTCTTCGAAAACGACGAGTGCAACCTGCGCACCCTTCGGCGGACGGAGAGCGTCCGGCACATCCTGCGCAAGAACCGGCAGACACAAAAGAGCGATACACGCCAGAACCAAGAGCGGCAGTCGTTGAATCTTCATAGTTTTATTTGGGTGCACATCGAATCGAGAACATCCCATGTTAGCGAATTCGGCCCATTCTCGCACCTCAGGAATCCGAGTAGAGACGGGCTTGCCCCCTCTCCGCGGGTTGAACAACTCTAGTTTCGCAAGGCTGAGTTTGTTGGCACTGCCAGACCCAGCAAGCCGCGTCTCTACAGGAATTCAAATTTCCCGAGCTTACTTCGTGATGTCCGCGCCGGGTTCGAGGTTGTAAAAATAATAGAAGCGCAGGCCAAGTAGTTTGCCGGGAAATTCCTTCGGCAGCGGTGGAAATGGGTCGGACGCGGTAATACTCCCCCACGCCGCCCGGTCAAGCGCCACATCGCCGGACGAGGTGTCCCTCACCAATCCGCTCACTGTGCCATCCTTAAGGATGACGAATTCAATCGCCAGCTTCCCCTGTTTAAAGATCGGCGGATACACCGACGGCGGCATGATGTTATACCAATTCTGTTTCACAATTTGCACGATCCGCGTCATATAAGGCCCGAAATCCACGCCCATCGTGTCGGTCGTGATGTCATACAAATCCAGCGCCTTCGCCCCACTCCGGCCCGGGCTCCCGTAGGAGCCCCCTTGTGTACCGCCGCCGCCGTAGTTCCCATGATTGGCGGCTAGACCATGTACCGCTTGGTCGATCATCGAGCCTGGCGTCATTTGCGTATTAAAATTCGGCACCGGCCGATTCTGCGGAGGCGTCTGCAAACGCGCCGTCTGGTCGCTCGGCTGCGGCTGCGCAAATCCCGAATTCTGCTGCGGATTCTCCTGCGGCTGGCTCGGAGGCGACTGGCCCTGCGCCGGTGGCTGCTGCGCCCTCGGCGGTCCCGCGCGCGCGCTCTGCAGTATCTTCTTTAATTCTTCGCGATTGATCTGCGGCGCCTTGCTGGTGGCGATGCGGTCCTTATCCGAAATTACTTTCGCATTGGGACGCCGCGTCAGCTTCTGTTCGTCCGGCGGCAACTCCAAAAACGTCGCGTCTTTCGAGCGGTCCGGATTCGAAATCGCCAGATCCACGGTTCGGTGCGGCAACAGATCCATCAACTTCTCGCTGTTCCACAACAGAATAACCACGAACAAGTGCAGGATCACCGACAGCCACAGCGCTTCACGCTTGCGCGCCCGCGAAAGATCGTCCTGCAACTGGACGAGAAGATGCGGAACATCGTCCGGATTGAAGCCGCGGTACGCCGTCTCCCAGTGCTGCGCTTCAAACAAATCGCGCTGCTCCGGTTGGTCGGAGGCCGGAGTCAATGATTCTCCAGGCAATGGATCGCGAGACGGAATTTGGGTAACCGGCATCAGGCAGAGACTATAATGCTTAGAGCCACGGGCACACTCCTAAGGTTGCGTACTCTTACGCGCAAAAATTCCCTACGTAAAGTTACGTAAACTAGGGAGCTGCGACCGCCAATACTATTGTCGCATTTTTTTACGCCAACCGAGTGAGTACCTGAGTAATGGCTGAGGAACCGGCACTCGGAGCAGCGGGCAGCCCGTTGGCAGCCGGTGACAGACAGATCAGATCACCAACTTCAATCCGTCTGCATCAGAACTTTTTGTTGCTTTTCGTACTCCTGCGATCTCGTTCCAACCGTAAAATGCGATTGGAGATTTGGCTCACGCTGCACCAGGGAACTCGCCGCCGTCGTGAATCCGCTCATGGTATTGCTGCGCGTCGCGTGTCCGGGTTTCCATCTTCGTCTCCCTCTTCATTTCGTCGACGACGCCTGCCCCGCATGGCCGTTATGGTCGGAATCGCTTTGCTCGCCAGTCCCTGCATAACGCTCGCCCAGCGCGGTGGAGGTGGGGGTGGTGGCAGCGGCATGGGGGGCGGTGGGGGCACCGGCTTGGGCTCCGGAGGCGGACGCAACACGACACCCATGATCTGCGTCCACGACTGCGGCAGCCTGAGCGAGGGGCTCGATACAACCGACTATCTCAAGAACTTTCGCCGCGCCATGGCCGTGCAGGCAAACCCCGAGCAGCGCGCCGCCTTCGCCAAGGTCGCGCAATGCACCCAAGTAGCCAGCGATCAGCTGCAAGCCTTCCGCGATTCTCTGCAGAAGCTCCCCGCTTCTTCACCGCTGTCCGATCGCGCAACCGCTGTGGATCAGGCCATTGAAAAGGCCCGTGCCGGCAACCAGAATTTTCTTACCTCGTTTTCTTCCACTCAAAAATCCGGTCTGGAGGACTCTGCCAAGAAGCTGGGAAAAGCCGATGCCGAGCTCGACAAGCAAATGAAGGCGTTGGATCAGATCGTCCAGACTTCCAAGCCAGGCACCGAACAGATTTCCAGTTCTGCCTCTAGTCTCGACAAGGCTCTGGCCGCCTTTCAAAACGAGCAACTCGCCCTCGGCCGAGAAATGAGCATCCTCTTTGACCCGGCTGGCCAAGGCGTTACCTTCAGCCTCCCAGCGGTGACGAACTCGATAAGCGTAGACGGCCAGCCCATCTCCATACCCGCCTCTGGAGCCGTCTCCCGCATATCCACCGCAGCTTCCGCCGAAAACGGCCACTCGCTCTTTAGTCTGAACGTCGTCTCGGATCTGTCTGACCTGCAACTAAACATCACCAGCATTCTCCGCTCCGAGCTCACCCGCTATCCCCGCTGCGGCGAGCGCATTGAGATTCTGCAAGCCACGCTCACCCCGCTGAAGCCCGCCAGCCTGGTGGTGGCTCACTTGCACTTCGAACGCTGGGTCTGCTCGCCGGGTCAAAGCCCGATGGAAGTCACCGCCAGCGAGGCCACCATCGAAGTCAAGCTTACTCCGGCTGTCGCACCAGCCAACGGAGCAAACGCTGCGCTCGGCCTCGTCTCCGAAATTACCCGTGTCGACGCCAGTGGTTTCCTCCGCGACTCGCTTCGCTCCGGCGACCTCGGCGTCGAGCTGCGCGAGCAAATCGCCGCATCGCTTCTCTCCGCTCTGCAAAAGGGCACCGGCTTCAAGGCCATTCTCCCACCCGTCGCGCAGCAGTCTGCCACCGTCCAGAAAGCACAATTCCAGGATGCGGGCGCGGACCAGTTGAACCTCGTCCTCGACGGTCAGCTTCAGTTCTCCGATGAGCAGACGCAAGAATTTGCCGCCCAAATTAAACAACGCCTGTCCGCGCAAAGCGCGCCGCCGCAATAGATCCCGAGTCGGACCCACGCTTCGTAAAGTTATGCAAAGATTTGTCTGAATCCTGTTCTCCGCGCAACTTTCGGCTCATAATTCCATTCCTAGATGTAGACAGCTCGTTTCGAAAAAGGAGATCCCCGAATGCTCAAACAATGTCTTCTCGTTCTTCTCGCCGCCAGCCTCATCGCAATCGTCGTGCCTTTCGTGGCCGCCCAAGATAGCTCGCCCAGCAATCAAGCCGCGCAGGGCAACAGCGGCTGGCACCACGGCCCACCCGATCCCGCCGAGCGCACGAAGGAACTGACCAAGCAACTCAACCTCACGTCCGATCAGCAAACCAAAGTGCAGGACATCCTTCAGTCCGAACACTCCCAGATGGAGACCCTGCACCAGGACAATTCTCTTTCCCAGCAGGATCGCCGCACCAAAATGATGGACATCCACAAGACCGGCGACACGCAGATCCGAGCGCTGCTCGATTCCACTCAACAGAAAAAGTGGGACGAAATGCAGGCCAAGCGTGAGCAGTGGGGTCACAACGGTCACAAGGGCCCGCCCCAAGGCGGCGACCAACAGACTCCGCCACCACAGCAATAGCTATTTGGCTCAGCTCGTGTGGGGACGGGGCTCTGCCCCGTCCTCTCCGGGCGGAGACGCCCGGCCCTCCACGGGCATGGAGTTGCCGCTCTAACCTCTCTTCACCCCGATCCGTCCCGCGTGATGCGCAATCTCCTCAAGAATCGCTACTCCCAACTCCAGCGCTCGCAGCCCATCCTTCAGCGACACCACCGGACGCGATCGTTCCCGCACCGACTGCAAAAATGCCTTGATCTCCGCCAGCAGCGGCTCCTCCGTCGTGATCGTCGGCTTCGTCATCATGATCTGCGGATTCACGCTAGGCTGGTTGCCCCGCTCATTCGCGTCTTTAGCGAACGAGTGGGTGTCTGGAACCGCGCGGGCGTCTGGGAGCGCACCGCCGACCGAGAACACCAGTACATCCTGCCGTCCATAATCGATCGAAATATATTGACCCGGCTGGAAGAAGCGCAGCTTGCGCACGCGCTCCGTCGAAACCCGGCTCGCCGTAAAGTTGGCCACGCAGCCCGATTCGAATTCGATGCGCACATTCGCGATATCCACCTTGTCGGAAAGAATCGGCAGCCCCACCGCCCGGATTTCCTTCACCCTCGACTTCACAAACGTCAGCACCACGTCGAGGTCGTGGATCATCAGGTCCAGCACCACGTCCACATCCAGCGCCCGCGGAGAGAACACGCTCAGCCGATGCACTTCAAAAAACATCGGCTGGTTGATCAACGGCAGCGTAGCTTGCACTGCCGGATTGAAGCGCTCCAGATGCCCAACCTGCGCCACCCGCTTGTGGTCCAACGCCAAACGAAGCAGTTCGTCGGCTTCAGAAAGAGTCGCCGCCACCGGCTTTTCGATCAGGACGTCAACTCCGGCTTCCATCAGTGCTCCCGCCACCTCCAGATGCAAAACGGTCGGCACCGCGACCGACGCCGCCTGTACCTCGCTGTGCGTCGTCAGCATCTGCTCGACCGAGCCAAACGCTTTGCACCCAACCTCGGCCGCAATCGCGTCGGCCCGCGCCGTATCTGGATCGACGACTCCCACCAGCCGCACGCTGCCCGCCTCCTGCAGCTGCCGATAGACGCGCGCATGATTGCGCCCAAAGGCGCCCACGCCAATCACCGCAACATTAATCGGAAATTCCGTGCTCAGATGAGTGCTCCAGGACGAAGCAGCAACGCGCTATTGTCGCAGTTAAAGCCCTCGATAGGAAAGCGCAAAACCAGAGAACCATCTCTCCGTTATCGCTCCTACCGACGTTGTCATCCTGAGCGGAGCCGGGTCAAGCAGCGAAGCGATTGGCTCGGTGGAGTCGAAGGACCCCTGCGTCCATCGCGACTCACGCACCGACGCAGGGAGTTCTCTCTACACCGCCCGGACTGAAAAGGGATAGCACATCATCCTAGCTCTCCGCCGTTCAGCTCATTCACATCTTCTTCAGCAGAGCGATCTGTCCCGCATGATACAGCTCGTGCTGCACCACGCCGTGCAGCATGTAATAGAAGGTGTAAAGCGCTCCCTGCTTGCCGGGAACCATCTCGTAGAATCGCGAGTCCGAAAGACCAGCAACCGCCGCGACCAGTTCCTCATGCACGCGCCGCACCTGCGCCAGCGCCTTGATCCATGCCGCTTCGCGAGCATCCGTGACGCGCGGAAAATTCTCCGCATCCGATAGCTCCACCGCAACCCCTCCCAACCGTCGCAGCACCGCACCGTCCCAAGCCGCAATATGCAGCACCAATTCCCAGATCGAATGCGCCCCCGCAATCGGACGAGCCGCCGCCCGCGCCGCCGTGACCCCCTTCAGAATTTCAAACAGAGAATCGCCATGCCATGCGTCCCCATCGAACGCGCGGCGGAGTTGGTCAGCAATACGAGCTGCCTCAGACATGCGTAGGTCCCTTCGTGATTCTTCGTGCCTCACTCGATTATTGCCGTACCAGCCCGACGCGCTCCCCAATCAGTCCGCGCACATCGCAATCCCCGCCGCATCCGCCGCGCGGACAATCGCCTCCCCATCCAGCAACAGACATCGCCCCGCGTCTAGCGCCAGACAACTCGCCCCTGCGCGCGCCATCGTCTCAATCGTCTTCACCCCAATCACCGGAACATCAAAGCGCATATCCTGCCCCGGCTTCGCAACCTTGACCACCGTCAAAGCGCGGCTCAGCGTCGAGGCCTCGCCCGCCGAGTCCAATTCTGATTCCGAGTCTAATTCTAAAGACCGCATCAGCAGCCCCGCCCGCTCAATCGTCGCATCCGTTCCTTCCATCGCTTCGACCGCCACGCACGCCGCTTCCGCAATTACCACCGTCTGCCCGATATCGTACTCCGCCAGCCGTTGCCCGACCCCACGGCCGTATTCGATGTTCTTGCGCTCCTGCGCGCTCGCAGCCCGCTCGGTGAGCACGCCCGTTTTCGCCAGCAGCGGCTCCAGCAGCGCCGTCGAGTTCTCCAGTACGATGCCCTCATCCGCTAGAACCTGAGCCACCGCCCCCAGCAGCGAATCCGTATTCCGTGTGCCCAGCGAGAGCAGCAGCTTTGCCAGCCGCCAATCCGGCTTGATGGCGGAAAAAATCTGCTTGTGCTTGACCTGTCCCGCCATAACCGCGCGAGTCACGCCCGCAGCTTTAAAAGTATCGATGAGCTTCGACAACTCGCCCAAAGAAAGCCAGTGTACGGAAGCGGCGCCCTTCGACTCCAGCTCCGGGAAAGCCTCTTCTTTGATCGCGGCGATGACCACGTCGTATCCCTGTGCCCGCGCCGCGTCCAGCACTAGGAAAGGGAACTTGCCATTGCCCGCGATAAGCCCAAGCCGTGTCATAAGCAAAAACCACGTAGGGGCGGACGCATTCGTCGGCCCCGCGGAGCGAAGCTCCGCAGAATTCGCCGGTCGCGCTGTAACATAACTCTCTGTTCGCGCGGACGGGTCCTGAGCGCAGTTGAAGGAATGCATCCGTCCCTACGTTAGCGCTCTCGACTACTTAATCACTCCACGTTCCGACGCTTCAATAAATCCGATAAGCATCGCAACATCTTCGCCAGAATCGGACTCCGACTTCAGCTTTTCAATCGCCTGCGAAGTGTTCAGCTTCGAAGCCAGCAGCACCTTATAGGCATGATGAAGTTTCCGAATCCGCTCTTTCGTGAAGCCCCTCCGCTCCAGTCCCACCGCATTCAATCCATAAGCGCGCGTCCCGCGCTCAGCCGAGGTCTTCGAAAATGGCAGCACATCCCGCGTGATGGTCGTTCCCCCGCCAATAAAAGCATGCGTCCCAATCCGCACAAAATGATGCACCGGACACAGCGCCCCAACCGTCGCCCAGTCTCCCACGCTTACGTGCCCGCCCAGCGTAGCCGCATTCGCCATGATGATGTGACTTCCAATCTGGCAATCGTGCGCAATGTGCGTATAGGCCATGATCAGGTTGTGGTCGCCGACACGCGTGCATCCTCCGCCCTTCACCGTACCGCGGTTGATCGTGACAAACTCGCGAATCAAATTATGGTCGCCGATCTCCAGCCGTGTCGGTTCTCCCGCATAGCTGATATCCTGCGGCGCCAAGCCAACTGAAGTAAAAGGAAAGAAGCGGTTGTCGTCACCAATTCTCGTAGGCCCTTCGATCGCGACGTGCGAAACCAGATGGCAGCCCTCGCCAAGCTCCACCTCCGCCCCGATCACGCAATAAGGCCCAATCTGGCACGACGGATGTATCTTGCTTTTCGGATCAACCATCGCCGTAGGATGGATCGCGGTAAGATGGATCCCCATAGGATGAATAGACATCGTCAAAGCGCTCTACCCTTGTCATCCTGAGCGCAGCCGGGCCAAGCGCGAAGCGATTGGCTCGGCGGAGTCGAAGGACCCCTCCTCGTTCTCAATCTCCAGCACCGCTGCAGGGAGTTCGCACGATGGCCCACGACTGTCGCGAGCTGCAAATTCACGCTTCCTCACCCCCAACCCCCTCCTCGCCCACACTTCGAGGCACCAGCCGGCAAGTCACCGTAGCCTCGGCCGCCACCTTGCCGTCCACATACGCCTTGCCTTCCAGGCGCGCCGCAGTGATCCGCCAGGCCTTCACCACCACTTCAATCCGCAGCTGATCTCCCGGCACCACCGGACGCCGGAAGCGCGCCTTCTCGATCCCGGTAAACACCATCAGCATCTCGTCCCGATTCGGAACCTCGGTCAGCAGCAGCAGCCCGCCCGCCTGCGCGATCGCTTCCACAATCAGCACGCCAGGCATGATCGGCTTGTCGGGAAAGTGTCCCTGAAAAAAGGGCTCGGTGATGGTCACGTTTTTCAACGCGACAATGCTCTTCATCCGCACCAGTTCAATCACCCTGTCGATCAGGAGAAATGGATAGCGATGCGGCAGAATCTTAAGAATGTCGCCGATATCCATCCCCGTCTTCACCGGCTCCGGTTCCTGAGTCGTAGTGTGTATGGTCTCAGTCATGCAGTTTCGTTCAAGCCGAAGATTATACTGTAGCGCACGTTACGATGAGGTTGCTTACAAACGGAACCAGGTCTCGGTGTGTCGTCCTGGAAGCATACGACCTGACTTTGGTTGTCATCCTGAGCGAAGCGAAGGACCCCTGTAATTGAAACACCGCGTTCTGTGCAGGAGTCTGCGTAGGGACAGCCGCCCCCGGCTGTCCAGCCGAGCGCGTCTCGGCTCCCGCCACGTCACCATCCTCGCTATACCGTCAAGGTCCAAATCTGAATCCGCCGGGAAGGCAGCGACGTCCCCGCGCCTCGAAACCACCGACCTCAGTCGCGGGGGCTGCTACATCCAGCTAATCACGCCCACGTCACGGGGCACCCGGGTTCAAGTCATTCTCTGGCTCGATGGCTACCCCATCGTCATCCCTGGACGCGTCGTTACCCACCATCCCGATTTCGGCAACGGCATCATATTTGTGAATTTCCAAGGTCAGGCAGAACACCTCCTCCAAAGCTACCAGCAAGCCGTCACCACCTAACGTCGGGAAAGAAGGAGCAGAAACAGCAAAATCGGAGGTTCAGAGGACAGATTGCGGAAGCATAAGAACAGCCAACAAACTAAAGGAGTACTAGCCAATGCCGGTTCATACGACGAGTTCGTCCCACTTTTTACTCTTCAGATTCCCTATCGACACGCGAAGGTCTCACCTCCGCAATTTGACTTCTAACCTCTTACCTCAATACCCCTTTCCCATGCGCACGATCGGCAGCGTCAGCCCATCCTCTAGCGGCGCATCCACGGCCTCCAACTCCACATAGCCCTTCGCGCGATAAAAGGGAACCCCCGTCAAGGTCGCCCCCATCTCCATCCGACGAAACCCCGCCGCCCCAGCCGCCGCTTCGCACGCCTCCAGAATCATCCCGCCAATCCCACGCCGCGCCCACTCCGGATGAACAAAAAATGCCCGAATCTTGGCCGCATCCCTGGCCGGATCGAGCGACGAGTCCTCGCGCCCCGCAAACTGATCGCCGCCATAAAGAGTTTTCCGCTTGCTCCATCCGCCGCAGCCCACCAGCAGCGCCGTGCCCGAAGCCGCAATCTCCTCTGCCACAAAGTAGGTTCCATCCGAAATCAGTTGCGTGTCCACTCCATACACCGTCCGTAGTGCGCTCTCCAATTGCTCCGCGGAATAATCCCCCGCCTGCAAGCCGCGCACCGAAGCTTCAATCAATTCCCGGAGCGAGCGAATGTCGGAAGCCTCTGCCAACCGAATGTGTATAGTCATAATGAATGCTTCGCGTTTGATTTTGGGTGGCGCAGCGCTTCAGTGCCGCGGATCTGCATCGCTTGGAACTCGGCTTTAGCCGCTCAGGGCAGGCGCGGACCGATTTCAGTCGCCTACATTCATTTCCGCGCCGCCGCGCACTCCGCGCAAGGACAAACTTCCCGCAAATAAAACCACGAATAGATCCCCAGATCGTGTCGATCGCTCCACGAAAACTTCAGCGCATACTTGCCCACTGCCTCCGCCGACAGCGCTTTCACCAACGGCTTGAACATCGGCAAAGCCCCCGGCGCCAGCTTCGCAGCCTCGCCCGCCTTGCGTCCCGCCTTCGTTCGCTCATCCTCGCAAAGCGCACAAGGACAAGCATCCCGCAAGAACGCAAACGTGAAGACCGACCGGTGCCCATCCTTCCACTCAATCTCCATCCCCGTCCCCGTCGTCAAATGAATCACCACCGACTTGGGATCGTTCCCCACCCGAGGAGTAAAATCCGGCAGCGCCATAAATGAAGTATCGCACGGGCCCGCGTGGCGCGGACATTCCTGTCCGCGTGCCGACTGTCAAACCGCGCATGTGAGGGATCGCGTAGGGACAGCAGCCCCCGGCTCTCCAAGCCGAGGGCAGCTCGGCCCGGGCACCAACTCTGGATTGGCCACGAAAGCCCCACGATGACCAACTCTTCCCCATCCGCGTCTAACAGGTCTATAAAGTAAGAAACGGAGGCCCATGGATCGCAGAAGGTTTCTGCTGGCAGGCTCTGCGGGAGTAACAGGTACCTGGATCGCCCACAAGATTCTCGGCCCAAGCGCGCTCAGCAATCGTCTCTTCGGCCCCGAGTTCGCAGCTCCGCCATCATTGACGAAGAAGGTTGCCGCCTTCGATACCGTAACCTTGGGCAAGACCGGGATCCGCACCAGTCGTCTAGCCATGGGCACCGGCACCGTCGGCTCCGGTCATCATTCCAATCAAACCGCCCTGGGCATGAAGGGGCTGTCGGAACTCCTGCTCAACGGCTACGATCACGGCCTCCGCTTTTTCGACTCGGCCGACGCTTATGGGAGTCATCCCCACGTAGCCGAAGCGCTGAAGCATGTGCCGCGCGACCAGGTCACCGTCCTCACCAAAACGTTTGCGCGCGATCCGAAGTCGGCACGAGCCGACCTCGACCGCTTCCGCCGCGAGCTCGGCGTCGAGTACATCGACATCTGCCTGATGCACTGTCTAACCGAAGGCGATTGGACGGAACGCTTCCAGGGCGTGATGGACGTGCTCTCCGAAGCAAAGGAAAAGGGAATCATCCGCGCGCACGGCTGCTCCTGTCACTCCATCGAAGCGCTGCGCGCCGCCAAATCGCCCTGGGTCGAAGTGGATTTGGCGCGGATCAACCCGATCGGCTCGCACATGGACGCTTCGCCCCAGGAAGTCGTCAGCGTTTTGCGCGAAATGAAGGCCGCGGGCAAAGGCATCATCGGAATGAAAATTCTGGGACAAGGCGACCTCCGCGGGCGTGTGGACGACGCGATCCGCTACGCGCTGTCACTCGGCGTGCTCGACGCGTTCACCATCGGCGCCGAAAGCAGAGCAGAGCAGGAAGGTCTGATGCGCAGCGTCGCCGCTGCATAGGCAACGGGAGATGCGCAGCTCGCAATCCGGAACCCTGACTGAGATACCACATTTTCACGATCACTCCCGCTAGAATCTACTGGGTTCTCCATGGACACCGCCCGTATCGCCGCCCTCCTCGAACCCTTCCTCGAGCATCCGCTCTCCCCATCTCAACTCGATCAAATATCGATGTACATCGATCTATTACTCCGCTGGAACTCCCGCATCAACCTGACCGCCATCCGCCACGAAGCAGAAATCGTAACCCGCCACTTTGGCGAGTCCTTCTTCCTGGCAAGCCACCTCTTCCCCAAAGAACGTGGGGCGCGGACGCTCTCGTCCGCGAACGCCGACAGCGCCCAACCGGCGGAAGACTCACAACTATCCAGCTCTTGTCATCCGGAGCGCAGCCGAGCCGAGAGCGAAGCGATTGCCTCGGCGGAGTCGAAGGCACGCCCTGAGCAACGCCGTAGGGACCCCTACATTCCCTCCCCGCCCGCGCGGCCGAAGGGAAATCTCCCCACACCCTCGAATCCACCGCGCGTCCTCGACATTGGCTCCGGCGCCGGATTTCCCGCGCTTCCTCTGAAGATCTGGGCACCATATCTGCAGCTCACGCTAATCGAATCGAATCACAAGAAAGCGGCCTTCCTCCGAGAAGTGGCCCGAGCACTTACATTGACCAACATCAATGTAATCAGCGACCGAGCTGAAGTCCTGGCCGCAAGCCCCGACGTCCCCCAAGCTGATGTAGTAACCCTCCGAGCCGTGGAGCACTTCGACGCCGTCCTCTCCATAGCTGTGACGTTCCTGGCCCGCAGCGCAAGTCTAGCCTTGCTAATGGGCACCAACCAGCTCCCCCACCTGACCACCATGACCACCGTGAATTGGCGCCAACCAATACGCCTCCCTCAGTCACATACAAGGGTATTATCGATCGGCGTACGCAGGGAAAGTGGTAACAATCTATCATTACAAGCATGAAGTTGCCCGGGAGAACCACATTCTAAGCATTTGCACTGGACAAAGTGGTGTTGACATAATTATGTATCATAATGAGACAATATGTAAATGAGCGTTCCACGTGAAACACTTCTCATTTTGTAGGCCCCGGGCTTTCACAAGCTCGGATGTGTTTCACGTGAAACGCATCGCACGGGGCGGGAATCCCTGAGCGACCGAAGCTCTCGAATGTTTCACGTGAAACACTCGGCCACGATTTGCACAGCAATATGGCATTGATTTCGCAGAGGGGTTCGCATATTCTGACCCGCAACACCAAGAAAATAAAATCATGGGACGTGTCATCGCAGTTGCCAACCAGAAGGGTGGCGTCGGCAAAACTACGACCGCCATCAACCTTGCCGCCTCGCTCGCCGCCGCCGAAGTCAACACGCTGCTGGTCGACTGCGATCCGCAGTCGAACTCGACTAGTGGTCTGGGCCTGGTGAAGAATCCGGAACGCATCAGCATCTACGACGTGATGATGGGCGCGGCCTCCACTGAGGAGGCGCTGCAGCTTACCGAGCTCGAGCAGCTGTGGCTGATTCCATCCCACAAGAATCTGATCGGCGCGAACCTTGAGCTGGTGGCAGCGGAGCGGCGCGAGTATCGTCTGCGCGACGCGCTCGATAGTTTACGCGAGCGCTTTCGGTTCATCGTGCTGGACTGTCCGCCAGCGCTTGACCTGCTCACGCTGAACGCGCTGGTTGCCGCGGATGGAGTTTTGATTCCGATGCAGGCCGAATACTTTGCGCTCGAGGGTGTGTCGGAGTTGCTCGACACCATCGAGAGGATACGGGTCGGGCTGAATCCCGGGCTGGTGGTTGAGGGCGTGGTGCTCACCATGTTTGATGAGCGCACGAACCTGGCGCAGCAGGTAGCGGAGGAGTTGAAGAAATACTTTGGAGACAAGCTGTGCACGACGACGATCCCGCGGAACATACGGCTGGCGGAGGCTCCGAGCCATGGACAGCCCGCTCTGCTGTACGACGTGCGTTCGCGGGGGGCGGAGAGCTACATACGTTTGGCGAAGGAGATCCTGGACCGGCAGGCGGGGATCGCGAGCGGTTCGGGGGAGGCGGCTTAAATCGATGGATGTGAATATTTATGTCAATCTATATATATGCGTTCCCAAGACCTAACGTCTTAACCACCGGGGGGCACTGGGGAACACAGGGGCGGACTGACGGAGCTTGGGAGACAGGGGGCTCCGGACAAGAAGCAGGTCCTTCGCTCGCTCCGGATAACAAATCTTAAAGGTCCGGCAGGCCAAGAGTGCGGCAGACTATAGGAGATTGCTTGATGACTACATCGAATGCGGTGACGGCGGACAAGACGACGTTGAAGGTGCACGAGAAGTTGGCGGAGAAGCGGCGGGCTTTGGGTCGAGGGCTAGAGTCTCTTTTGCCGGGGCCACGGGTGGTGACGGTGCAGGCGTCCCCCGCGGTTCCGCACAGTGCGGGGACGGCTGGGGCTTCCGATTCCTCCTTGTCTTCATCTCTTTCTTCTTCTTCCTCGGCTTCTTCCCCTTTTGCCTCTTCTGCTGAATTCGGTGGTGAACGGCCGGGGGCGGCCGTCGCTACGCGAGATGAGGTTCGCGTGGTTCCAGGGACGTTGGACACGTTGCAGGCGGCGGCTTCGGGGCAAACTGCGGATGGGGATCCGGTGTTTTTGGTGGCGATAGATCAGATTGATCAGAATCCGTACCAGACTCGGAGGGAATTCGATCAGGACGCTCTTCGGGAACTGGCGAACTCGATCGCGGTGCAGGGCGTGTTGCAGCCGATTGTGGTGCGTCCCGGGAAAGAGGGCCGGTTCGTGTTGATTCTGGGGGAGCGGCGCTCGCGCGCTTCGAGGATCGCGGGGAAGCCGACGATCCCGGTGGTTGTGAAGCGGGTTTCGGAGCAACAGGCGGCGGAGATGACGCTGGTCGAGAACCTGCAGCGTCAGGACCTGAATTGCATGGAACAGGCGGAGGCGTTCTCGAACTTGAGCACGCGGTTCAACCTGACGCAGGAGGAGATTGGTGCACGGGCGGGCGTGTCGCGGGAGAAGGTATCAAATCTCATGCGGCTGCTGACGCTGCCGGAAGGCGTGATCGGGGCGCTGCAAAAGGGACGGTTGACGTATAGCCACGCGCGGGTGCTGTTGACGCTGCGGGATAACGTCCAGATCTGGAAGTATGCGCAAAAGGCGATGGCGGAAAAGATGTCGGTGGCGAAGCTGGAGGATCTGGTGCTCGGGGTGAGTACGCCGGCCGGGCTGGACGAGCCGAAGAAGGGAGGCGGAGCGAGGTGGGTGGATCCGAATGTGAAGGCGGCACAGCGGTCGCTGGAGACGATGTTGGGGGTGAGGGTGCGGATTCGGGATCGGAAGGGACGAGGCAGGATTGTTATTGAGTATGGGACGCTGGAGGATTTTGATCGGGTGGTGCGGATGCTGAAGGGGAAGTGAATTGCTCGCATTCAAACGATGCCGATAGCCCGGGTGCCGTCCCTAGCGGGACTTGATTTTTTCTTCTTTTGCCTTCCCGGCACTTACGTGCCGGGCTCTCCTGTTCCGCCGCTTCGCGGCTGGGGCGCGCCCTGGCGACGGGGAGAATCTCGCAAGTAACAGTTGGAATTGGCCTTCCGTCTGAGTTGCGAATTGGTGCGTGTGGTCTTAGTTTGTTCCCGAAAACCGCTTCGGAGTGCCCGCCTCTTCCACTTGTTACTTTGCTGATTCTCCCTTGACTATTGGAGCATGCAATTGCGAACTTGCCGGGGGAATCTGGGCAGTAACAAGTGGGACGGGTCGCGCAGTTTTACGTCTGGATTCCTCCTGTGATCTGCTTTTCTCTACTGTAATTTCTCGTATTCCGCTTTGGATTGTTTCAGAATTTGGAGATCTGGATCGGCGTCTTTCCAGGCGGCAAAGAAATCCTGATAGGCGGACTTGGCTGCGGGGGTGTTGCCCTGGAGGGCTTGGGCGCGCCCCAGTCCCAGATGGGAGAGATTGTAGGCAACGTCAGTAGGGCTGACGCCGCGGTGGTCGAGAATCTTCTGGTACTCGCCTGCGGCCTGGGCACCATCCTGCGAGCGCAGGTAGGCCTCGCCTCGAGCAAAGTTGATCCAGTACCCGGCGCTGCCGGGTCCGCTTCCGAATTCGTAGGGAGCGGCTACCTCCAGCCTCGCCACGGCCTGGGCCGGTTGGTTATGCTGCAGGTCGGACAAGGCCTCGGCTAGTGGAACCGCGACCTTGTTGAGTAGCGTGGTGGTGGGAGACTGGCGAACCAACTCTTCCGCCATTTTCTGGCTGCGCGCTGTGTCTCCGGTTGCGGCCAACCCCACCATAACAATCCGACGAGTGTCGCGGTCTTGCGAGATGGCGAGAGCCTCGGACATTTTCTGTCGCGCTTCCGCAAGATTGCCCAGGTGCGCTTCGTCCCATGCCTGCAGCGCGAGAATGACGCCGCTGAATTCCTTATATCCCAGTCGCTGGGCGCTACTTTCAGCTTGAGCGAATGCGGCGCGGCAGGCCTGCAGCTTGCCCTGGGCGCACTCGCCGCGTGCATGGATCAGGAGCATAATGGGTTCGTCCGATTTTCCGGCAAACGATTCCAATTCGTGGCGCTCCACGGCTTGATCGCCGCGAATGAAGGCGAGCTCGAAGAGCGTGAAATGGATCGATTGGGCCATGTTTTGCGCGGCCACCTTCTCGGCGACCGCCCGGGCTTCGTCGAAGCGGTTGAGATCTTGGTAGGCATCGGCAGAGTTCTGGCACGCATAAACGTCTTTTGGGTCGATGCGCATGGCCTCACTGGAACTGGCCAGGGCCTTCTCCTGCTGCCCGATAGACAGGTAGCGCAAGGCCAGGTTGTCGCGAGGCGTGGTGTCGCGCGGGTAGGTTTGCACCCACTGCTCATAGACCTCTATGGCCTTATCGCAGTCCTCGGTGACAGTGTCGTAGTAATGCGACGAGATATAGAGCCTTTCGCGTTCGCTGGCTCTTTCCTTCAGGTCAAATGCCTTGGTGATAAAACTCGCAGCCAGCTCGTCCTGGGTGAGATTGCTGTAAGCCACGCCGAGGGTCGCGTTCGCCAGGGCAAAGTTAGGATCGAGTTCGACGGCGCGCTTGAGATGGGGGATGGCTTTGGCGTCGTCGAGTCTCAGGTGCTCGGCTTGTCCTAGGCTGAAGGCCTGTAAGGCCTCTAGCGACGAAGTGGTGGCCTGTTCGAGCGGTGTGGCAAACTTCTGCACCGAGCCAATGGACTCGCCGAGCTTGCCGCGCAAACTGGATGCAGCATGGTCGAGCGACTTGAGCACTTGCTCCTTGCTGTCGGCCTCGATCTCTTCGCGGGCTAACACATCACCGGTTTGAGCATTCAGTGCAGACAGGGTGATGACGTAGTGCGTGCCCAGGCTGGCGATGGAACCGGTGAGCATGGCCTTGGCGCCTTCTCGCATGCTGATCTCACGAGCGACGTCGTTGGTGATGCGTTCGTCGGGCGGACGGCCCATGAAGCGCAGGGCCTCGCGAATGCGGGATTCGGGCAGCAAATTCAGGTAGGGGGATTGCTCGAGTTGGACGGCGAGCGCCTGCTTCAGGGTTCCATCGAACACGGAATCGCCGGTGGTGTTGACGAAGTCGGCGAGAACGACGGTGTCTTTTTCGGTGAGGGCGCTGGCGCGGCGGGCGCGGAGGAACAGGCCTCCGGCAATGAGGGCGGCGATCAGTACCGCGGCGGCGGCGATGGCGGGAATCTTCCAGGATTTCTCCTGCGCCGCGGGAACAGCGGACGCCGAGCTGCTCTCGGCGGGACGGACGAATGCGTCCGTCCCTACGTGGACCGGAGTGGAAGCGGACGAAATTGGCTGCCGAACGGGCCTTGAACCGGAATCGTGCGCTGCCGCAACGGAGCCGGAGCTCGCCGCTACGGCGCGTCCGGTATCGGTGTCGCGCTTCAGGCGTTGCAGGTCGGCGCGGACGTCGGCGGCGTGCTGGTAACGGAGATTGCGATCTTTTTCAAGAGCCTTGTTGATGATGTCTTCGAGCTTTGGGGGCAGATCGGGGTTGAGGCGAATCGGGGAAACCGGAGCGCGATCGAGGATCGCCTGAAAAATCAGCGCCGAGGTGTCTCCGCGAAACGGAACCATGCCGGTGGCCATTTCATAGAGGACGGCTCCGAAGGAAAACAGGTCGGTGCGAGGATCGAGTTCTTTTCCCTTGGCCTGCTCGGGAGACATGTAGGCGACGGTGCCAATCGCGGAACCGGGACTGGTGAGGTGCTCCTCGACGAGGGAGGATTCAACCGTGACACCGGACGGCCCCGACGGCCGCGTGGCGGGCTCGCTGACTTTTGCCAGGCCAAAATCGAGGATCTTGGCGTGGCCGCGCTTGGTCACAAAAATGTTTGCGGGCTTAATGTCGCGATGGACGATACCCTGCGTGTGCGCGGCGTCGAGCGCATCGGCAATTTCGATGCCGAGGGAAAGGAAGGTATCGAGCTCCATGGGACGATTGCCGATGATGTGTTTCAGGGTTGCGCCGTCAAGGTACTCCATGACGATGAAGGCCTTGCCGTCCTGCTCGCCGATGTCGTAAATGGTGCAGATATTGGGATGATTGAGCGCGGATGCAGCCCTGGCCTCGCGGCGGAAACGCTCGAGGGATTGGCGGTCCCCGGCTACATTTTCGGGGAGGAATTTGAGAGCGACGAAGCGATTGAGGCGGGTGTCTTCGGCTTTATAGACGACGCCCATGCCACCGCCGCCCAATTTTTCGACGATGCGGTAATGCGAGATAGTCTCGCCAACCATCTGGTCTCCTGCGCTCGGCTGAAATCTTACGGTCGGGCATCGGGCAAGTCAAACGAAGGGAAATCAGGCTGACCCACTATCGACACTTCCTCGTGATGACAGGGGACTGGGATTTGGGTAGTGTGGCAGATGTTATTTTCGCTGAGTGTGAGGGGGCATGGGACTGATTGATGTTTTGTTTGGGCGGCCGCTGGCTTCTTCTGAGGACGCGGGGCAACGGATTACGCCGCAGCAGGGGATTCCTACTTTCGGGCTGGACGCTTTGAGTTCAGCGGCTTACGGGCCGGAGGCGGCTTTGACGATTTTGCTGCCTTTGGGGATGCTGGGGGTCCGGTACATTGTGCCGTTAACGGCGGCGGTCATCGGGCTGCTGGTGATTGTGTTTTTTAGTTATCGGCAGACAATTGCCGCTTATCCGATGGGCGGGGGATCGTACACGGTCGCTCGGGAGAATTTGGGGAGCGGTGCGGGGGTGCTGGCGGGCGCGGCTTTAATGATTGATTACTTGCTGAATGTGGCGGTGGGAATATCGGCGGGGATTGGAGCTTTGGTGTCGGCCGTGCCCCGGTTGGAGCCACACACTTTGGCTTTGTGTCTTGCGGTGCTGGTCATATTGACGGTCGTCAATCTTCGGGGAGTCAAGGAGGCGGGGACGGCGTTTGTGGCTCCCACTTATTTGTTTGTGGGGACTTTGGCATTGGTGATCGTTATCGGGCTGTATAAGGTGGTGGTGTCGGGGGGACATCCGGTGGTGGTAGTTTCGTTGGCTCCGGCGGAGACGGGGCTAGCCCCGTCTCTACGGGTAGTCGGTTTTTGGATCCTGCTTAAGGCGTTTGCTTCGGGGTGCACGGCTCTGACGGGGGTGGAGGCGGTAAGCAACGGAGTGCAGGCGTTTCGGGAGCCGGTGGTTCGCTCGGCTCGGACCACATTGACGGCCATCATTGCGATTCTGATTTTGCTGCTGGGGGGAATTGCGGTGCTGGTCAAGTACTACGGAATTATGGCCACGGATCCGGGGCAGGCGGGGTATCAGAGTGTGTTGTCGTTGGTGACGGCGGCGGTTGCGGGCAAGGGAATTTTTTACGATCTGACAATGTTCTCGGTTTTGCTGGTGCTCTGTCTTTCAGCGAATACTTCGTTTGCGGATTTCCCGCGGCTGTGCCGGGTGGTGGCTCGGGACGATTATCTTCCGCATTCTTTGACGTTGCGGGGACGGCGGCTGGTGTACTCGCAGGGGATCTGGGCGCTGGCGATTTTGGCGGGGCTGTTGCTGATTCTGTTTGGCGGGGTGACGGACCGGTTGATTCCTCTGTTCGCGGTGGGGGCGTTTCTGGCGTTCACTTTGTCGCAGGCGGGGATGGTGGGTCATTGGCTGAGGACGTCGTCGTGGGCGGAGGCCTGGCGAAGCATTCTGGTCAACGGCCTTGGGGCTTTGGCTACGGGGATCACGGTGCTGGTGGTGGTGGTGGCGAAGTTTGCCGATGGAGCGTGGGTGGTGGTGCTGTTGCTGCCGGCGGCACTGGTGTTTATGGGGCGGGTGAGACGTCATTATGAAGAGGTGGCGAAGGAAACAGCGCTGACCGGCAGGGTCGTTGCGGATGCGCGCGAGCTGGCACCGCCGATTGTGCTCGTTCCAGTGGATCGATGGAATGCGGCGACGGAGAAGGCGGTGCGGTTTGCGATGACTCTGTCTCCGGATGTGCGGGCGGTGCATGTGACGTGCGAGGCGGATGAGAACCAGCCGTCGTGGTTGAAGGAGGTGCCGGCGGAGACGCGGATGCCGACGCTGGTGACGTTGACGTCGCCGTTTCGGCTGGTGCTTCATCCGATTGTGGATTACGTGTTGAAGGTGGAGAAGGAGAATCCGGAGCGGACGATTGCAGTGGTGATCGCGTCGATGGTGGAACGGCACTGGTATCACTATTTTCTCCACAATCAGCGGGGACAGGTATTGACGGCGCTGCTGCTGCTGGGCGGAGATGAGCGGATCAATATTATTAATGTTCCCTGGTATTTGAAGGCTTAAGGGCAGTTATCCGTTGTCAGTAAACCCTAAAGCAAACTTTCTAGCGGCCGCCGGTTACGTCCAGGATGCCTCCGGTTACGTAGCTGGCTTCTTCGGATAATAGCCAGAGGATGGCATTGGCTACTTCTTCGGGGTATCCGCCGCGGTGCATGGGGACCTGGGATTTCACGCGATCGATACGGTTCGGTTCGCCTCCCTGGGCGTGGATGTCGGTGTGGATGACGCCGGGGCGGACGGCGTTGACACGGATTTTTTCTTGGCCTACTTCTTTGGCCAGGCCCAGGGTGAGAGTGTCGATGGCGCCTTTCGATGCGGCGTACTCGATGTATTCGTTGGGAGAGCCTAAGCGGGCGGCGGCGGAAGAAATATTGACGATGCTGCCGCCCTGGCCTCCGTGCCTGGTGGACATGCGGCGGACGGCTTCGCGGGCACAGAGGAAACTTCCGAAGACATTGGTGGCGAAGACGCGGTGGAGGCGGGCGGCGTCGATGGAATCGAGACGCGACTGGCGTTCTACGGTACCGGCGTTGTTGACTAGAGCGGTTAGCGGTCCTAGTTGGCGGACGGCGGAATCGAAGAGGCGGACGACGTCGGATTCGGAACTGACGTCGGCTTGAATGGCTGCGGCGGTGCCACCCTTTTGTTGGATGGCGGCTACTACGGCATCGGCGGCCTGCTGTTGACGGAGATAGTTGACGCAGACGCGGAATCCGCGGGCGGCGGCTAGCTGAGCGGTGGCGGCTCCGATGCCACGGCTGGCGCCGGTGACGATCAGGACCTGGGAGGTGTTGGGCATGTGAGTAATTTTAAGCTCCGGTGGATGCGCTGCGGAGCTTCGCTCCGCGGGACGGACGAATGCGTTCGTCACTACGTGAGTTCAGGCGCGGTTCAAACCTTGGTTCAGACTCTCCACTCGTCGGGGCGCCATTGCTGGATCGATTTCTTGATGTCGGGACCGGCGAGCTTCTCGCTCAGAGCGAGCGTGGCGAGCGCGGAAAGTTCGGCATCGGAGGCGAAGCGCAGTGCGATCAATTGCGATTCCGTAAATTCCGGGATGCGGGGACGAAGGGCTGGGTCGAGCAAGGAAGCAAGGCGCAACCTTTCTTCCAGGCGGATTACGCGGTCCTGCACCTTGAGGGCGTAAAGGCGGATATTGAAGATGGCAACCATCGCCGCGATCATAACGACGACTAACCACGCGGAATGCAGGCCTGGCCTTCGGACCAGATGAACGATGGTCAGAAGCAGGCTGATGGCGAATACGGGCAGGATGAAAAAATGGAAGAGCGGATCATAGCGCGTGTAATTGGAAAAATTCTGGGGGGATGCGGTCGTCATGAGGAGGGTCTCCTTTTTGATTGAAGAGCGGAATCATCATCGCACGTTTGGGATTGGTGGATTAAGGTCGTCGCAAGAGGTGCAGTTTTGCTTCGCAGGCAGAAGGTGACGCCAGCGGCTCCGGAACACCGGCCGCACTGGAGTACATGGCGGAATACGCAGCGGGGTGCTGCGACGCTTGATTTTGGATCTTGCGACAACCGGGCAGCTAATCCGGCGTTACCCCAAGGTATTCTTCGTGTCCTTCGAATGCCTTGCGCAGCAGCTTTTCAAAGCGCTGTTTCAGCGTGACGGGCACGAGGCTTTCATACGCCTTGTCTTTCGTCTTGATTTTCGATTCAGGGGTGGAAACGGCATTCGCCGCCATAAGCAGGCCTCCTTGTTTCACACGGCGTGCCAGGCACAGTTCTACTGGCCTGGCCTGCGGGGGGAAACGGGCCCGGATGCAGCGCGGTGCGAGGTTCGTTCCTATCTTCTATAGTGCGAATCCGTGAGAGAACGTTTCATCGGATCCGGACGCGGATCGTCGTGTGCCTTCTTCGGTTTCCGGCGGTCGCGAGAGAGAGCTTCGCTGAAATGTCGAGCTGACAACATCAAAGGTCTTAACGTAAGGAGTCCCGTCCAAGAGTTTGGTGAGAGCCTTCAACGCTGCTGGATAACCGCTGGAGTTGTAAGCCTGCGCTTTCGCGTTGTCCTCCCAGAAGCTGATGGTTGCGACTTCTCTGCTATTGGGGACAGCCAGGGTGATCAAATCGAGGAAGCCTTCCTGTATTCGCAGCCAGGGGAGGACCTCCCGCTCCATGAGATCCATAAATTCCTTCAGCGAGTTCGGTTTCAAACGCGCAGCAACCTTACGAGCAACCATTGGCAACCTCCTGGGTGTTGGGCTGGTCTGTTTGCCTCGGATGGATCAGTCTGGACAACACCGCAAGTCTGACAGTTGATAGTGCGCTTCCAGGTAAAAACGTTTCCGCGAGACGAGAGAACCGCTTCCCCGACGGTTCTCCCGACTCGGGTTTCACCGCTATAGAACCAGGACTTCCATACCTGCCCGATTAGCGCTCTTCATGGATAGGCCGCAGCGGTGGATGTGCAACTGGCGGCAATTTGCTACAGTTCTGAGCAGAACGCAACAAAACTGTTCCCGAATTCGAGCTAACCAGCTAACGCGCTGGAGGAAAAGCAGTTAGCAAAAGTTCTGACCTGCCATGCTAGAATTCCCAGCAAATTCTGCAATGGGTTGTGAGGCCTCGGCATGCAGCAGCACGGACCAGCAGGCCGGATTGTTCGATTTGGATCCTTCGAGGTTGATCTTCAAGAGGGCAGGCTCACCAAGGCGGGGATTCGGATTCGTCTGCAAGGACAGCCGTTACAGATTCTTGTGCTCTTGCTGCAGAGCCCTGGTCAGCTCGTCACCCGGGAGGAAATCCGTGAGAGACTCTGGTCGCGCGACACGTTTGTGGAGTTTGACGACGCCTTGAACACAGCCGTGCGGAAGTTGCGCGCGGCCTTGAACGATTCGGCGGATAATCCTCGGTTCCTGGAAACCGTTCCCCGACGAGGCTATCGCTTTGTTGCTCCGGTGGTTTGGATGCCCGAACCGGCAGCCGTGGCCCCAATCGAGTCGGGTGTGCGTCGACTGCGTAATCATTTTTATCTTTATTCTTGGCTCGCCGCGGCTTTGATCGTGGCTGGTGCAGCCACGTTAGGATATCGGCATTTTCGCCGACCCGGTTTCGAAATCACTTCCAAGGACACGATCGTTCTCGGCGATTTTGCCAACACGACGGGTGATCCGGTGTTCGATGATACATTGAAGACGGCACTCGACGTTTCCGTGCAGCAGTCGCCGTTTTTGAATGTGCTCTCCGACAGCGAAGTGGCGAAGACCTTGCAGCAAATGACCCTTCCCACTGGCACGAAACTCACTCCGGAGGTAGCGCGCGAGCTGTGCCAGAGGGCGGGCAGCAAAGCCTACCTTGCGGGCGCGATTGGCAGTCTGGCCAGCGAATACGTGTTGGGATTAAAGGCAGTGAATTGCCACAACGGGGACAGGCTGGCCGTGGAGCAGGTAACGGCGGCGTCCAAAGAGAAGGTTCTCGAGGCGCTGGGCGAGGCGGCATCCAAGATGCGTCGCGAACTGGGCGAATCGCTGGCCACGGTACAGAAGTTTGATGTCCCACTCGAACAGGCCACCACGTCTTCTCTGGAAGCTCTGAAGGCGCTCAGCCTTGGCAAAAAGGCGTCTGACGAGAAAGGCGCCGCTGCAGGCCTGCCTTACGATCAACGTGCTATTGAGCTTGATCCGAATTTTGCCATGGCCTACCGCGCAATGGGCATCGACTACACCAATCTCAGCGAACTCGGACGCGCCAGCGAATACTTTACCAAGGCATTCCAGTTGCGGGAACATGCCAGTGAGCGGGAAAAGCTGACGATCACCGCTGAGTACTATTCGTATGTCACCGGAGAACTGGATAAAGCGGCCCAGACCTTTCAGGAGGAGATCGGGAGCTACCCGACAGAAGATGCGGCATACGTCAATTTAGGCTTGGTGTATGCCTTGCAGGGACAGCTTGAAAAAGCCGCGGCGATCACCAGGCAAGCCGTACGCCTTGCGCCGGATGCCGTAAGCGACTACGAGAATCTTGCCAACTATGCCCTTGCCTTGCAGCGCTTCGACGAAACGCGGCAGATCATCCACGAAGCGCAGATGCGAAAACTGGATGATTACTTGCTCCGTAATGTTCTCTATGTTCTTGGCTTTCTCACGTCTGACTCCGCCGCGATGGAGGAACAGCAACATTGGTTTGCGGGCAGGCGCGAATTCGAGAACGTCGGACTTGCGCTGGCATCTGACACCGAGGCTTACAGCGGCCATTCTGCGAAGGCGCGGGAACTGACCAAGCGCGCGGCAGACTCTGCAATCCGCGCCGATAGCAACGAAAATGGGGCAGTATGGCAGGCGAATGCCGCTCTGCAACAAGCGGCGTATGGCAATGCTGCGGGAGCGCGACAATCCGCCGCGGGGGCCCTTAATCTTGCTCCTTCGAGCCGGGGCGTGGAGAGCGAAGCGGCACTTGCATTTGCCATGGCGGGCGACGTGAAACGAGCCGAGTCCCTGGCACAAGACCTCGAGAAACGCTTTCCACTGGACACGCAGATGCAGTCGCTTTGGCTGCCTGCGATTCAGGCGCAGTTGGCACTGGATAAAAAGAATCCGGCTCTCGCCTTAAATACCCTGCAAGCTGCTTCACCCATCGAATTCGGATATGTTCCGTTCGTCATGAATATTTCCTGCCTGTATCACGTGTACATACGCGGAGAGGCCTATCTGGCGGCCGGACAGGGCAGTCCGGCTGCCGCCGAGTTTCAGAAGATTCTCGACCACAGCGGTATCGTCTGGAACTGCTGGACGGGGGCGTTGGCGCATTTGGGGGTAGCTCGAAGCAGAGCCCTGGAGTCGAGCACTTCGAAAGGAGCGGACGCAGATGCCGCCCGCGTCCGGGCGCTCGCCGCCTACAAAGACTTCCTGACACTCTGGAAAGATGCCGACCCCGACATCCTCATCCTGAAACAAGCGAAGGCGGAATATGCGAGGCTGCAATAACGATCCTAAACGCACTTGCGTCGCCGCAATCGTTCTGCTGCTGCTCCTGCTGGCGAGTTGCTTTGCTTCCGCGCAGGTGCGCCGCAAGGTCATCATCAACGAGGATTGCTCGGGTCCCGGCGGCAGCAACATGCAAACCCTGCTCGTAATGATCCAGTCCCCGCAGGTGGAAGTGCTTGGGATCACGGTGGTCAGTGGAGACCAGTGGCGCGACGAAGAGGTGGCGCATACGCTCCGCTTGCTCGAAATCATTGGGCGCACCGATATACCCGTCGTGCCCGGCGCAGCGTTCCCGCTAGTGCGGCGCCGCGAGGACGCGCAGCTGTGGCAGGAGGGCTACGGAAAAGTGGCCTATGCAGGCGCCTGGGATGATCGTTGGTGGCACGAATCTTTTGTCGTGCCGGCGCTGCCAGAGGGCCAGCCCACAACCAAGCCGGCCGAAGAGGATGCCGCTCATTTTCTGATTCGAATGGTGCGCAAGTATCCGCACGAAGTCACGATCTATGAGGGCGGCCCCATGACGAACCTCGCGCTGGCCATTGCACTCGATCCGCAATTCCCTGAACTGGCCGAGGAATTGGTCTTCATGGGTGGAAGCATTGGACCGCAAACTGACAACGCGGAGTTCGTCAACAACCCGCGTCACGAATTCAATTTCTGGTTTGATCCTGAAGCTGCGAAGGTTGTGTTGCGTGCGCCGTGGAAGAAGATCGTCTGCACGTCCGCCGATATCTCGATCAAGACGCGACTGACGCCCGCGATGATCGAGCAAATCGGCAAAGCTGGCACTCCGCTGGCCCGCTATGTTGCCCGCTTTTACCAGTCGTTTCCGGGCGCCGATATTATGTGGGACGAGCTCGCCGCCATCGCCTGGATCGATCCGTCGATCATTACGAAACGAGAGACGCGCTACATGAGCGTGGATCTCGACCGGGGAGCCGGTTACGGAAATACGCTGACTTGGTCGGAGTCAGATAAGCCAGCTCTGACGCCGCAGCCGGTGGAGATACAGGTTGACTTGGACAAGGAAAGCTTTTACCGGATGTTCGTCGCGCTGATGAGCGCTGCTACACCTGCCCGCTGACTTCTTACCTTGGGATTTCAATTTCCTCGGTGGAAAAGCTATTCTGAAACGATGAGAAAAGACCTCAGGTGTTGGGCCGTCGTCGCTCTGATGGTTGTCTGGCCGCTGGGTCAGGCGTTGGCCATTGACCAAACTACGAATCAGACTACGAATCAAACCGATGCTGTCGACAATTACATCCGAGCGGAAATGGCGAAGCAGCGCATTCCCGGACTGGCTCTGCTGATTTCGCGAGGAGGCCAAGTCATCCGAGAGCAAGGATACGGCCTGGCGAACGTGGAGCTGCGGGTTCCGGTGAAGCCGGAAACAATCTTTCAGTCCGGCTCGGTGGGCAAGCAGTTCACCGCAACCGCGGTAATGATGCTGGTTGAAGAAGCCAAAATCGGCCTGGAGGATCCGCTCACGAAGTATTTTCCCGATGCACCTGCCCTGTGGAAGCAGGTCACCATTCGCGAGCTGCTGAGCCACACGGCTGGATTCACCGACTACCCGACGGATTTTGACATGCGGAAGGATTACACGGAGTCCGAGATGCTCAAAGTTGTTGAGAGCATCCCGCTGGCCTACCCACCGGGTACGAGTTGGAGCTACAGCAATCTGGGCTTTCTGACGCTCGGGATTTTGATTCACAAGGTCACGGGCGAATTCTACGGAGACTTTCTCGACGAGCGTATCTTCCGGCCACTGGATATGGGCACAACTCGCATCATCAGCGAAGCTGATATCGTGCCCAACCGCTCGGCGGGATACCGGTTGGTCAAAGGGGAACTGAAGAACCAGGAATGGGTTTCGTCCACAGTGAACACGACGGCGGACGGCAGTCTGTACTTCTCTATCATCGATCTTGCCAAATGGGACGCCGCACTTTACACAGAAAAGCTTCTGAAACGATCGAGCCTGGAGCAGATGTGGACCGTGGCGAAGCTTAGCAATGGGCAGCCGAACTCCGGGCAGTACGGTTTCGGGTGGTTTATCGGGAGCAAGAACGGCCATCGCGTCATTGAACACGAGGGCCAATGGCAGGGCTTCGAAACGCAGATCTCGCGCTACCTGGACGATCAACTCACGGTGGTGGTTCTTACCAATCTTGACGAGGCCAAACCAGAGGCCCTGGCGGATCGCGTCGCAGAGATGTATTTGTCCGGAGCGGTGAGATGAGAGAGCCAGAGGCGCCTGGCTCATATATGCGCCCAGCACGCGCCCGCGACGCGACAGACAGTCGATATTGAATGGAAAATGTGACTGAGAGTTGCGCTCTACATTTTCAATTTCGATTCCCGCAAACCTAGAGTAGACTGGCGGCGACAAACGGCGCCCCATATAATCGCGGATCGCCGTTCTTCAACTAAATCTCAAAAGTGAGAGACCGCGGATGCTTATGATGCACGGTCTAGCGACGGTGTAATGTTCGGCATCGAGGCTCAACTCGGAGGCAAACGATGAAACGGTTATCGACCGGGCTAAGTACATTGGTCATCATCATCTTCTTCTTTATCTCATCGCTGCTGCCAGCCGGGGCGGAAACAGCCGCACGCGCGACCGCGGCTGCGGGGCCTTCCCGCTATGACGTCTCCGAGGAAGTCACACTCACGGGCACGGTGTCGAGCGTGCTCACCAAAGCCAGTCCGGGAATGATTGTGGGTTCGCACCTGCTGCTTGCAACCCCCTCCGGTGCGGTGGATGCAAGTTTGGGAAGGTTCGGTTTGCGGGGCGACGACGCGGTCTCGGTCGCCGACGGGCAGCAAGTTGAGGTAACCGGCGTCATGAAGGCAATTAAGGATAAGCCGGTCTTGCTGGTCCGCACCGTGAAAGTGGGCAGCGAGGTCTATACCATTCGGAACGAGCACGGGGTCCCCTTGTCGCCGCAGGCGCGTGCGCGCGCCAGCCAAACGACGGGCCAGAAAAGGGAGTCGCTATGAGCCGCCAAGCTTATGCGGGCATCCTCGGCTTAATGATCCTGGCCTTGGGTTTCCTCGCGAGCTGCAATAGCTCGAACTACAACACTCCGGCTGAAACGATCACGTCGACGAGCGGAACGCCGCAGACCGCGATGGTGAACACGCAATTTGGAGCGCCGCTGGTGGCGACGGTGATGATGGGCGGATCGCCGGTGAGCGGCGCGTTCGTGACCTTCACGGCTCCAGCAACGGGACCGAGCGGCACTTTCGCGAATGGAACGAACTCGGAAACGGATACGACCACCGCGAGCGGTATGGTCACTTCGACAACGTTCACAGCCAATGGAACGCTCGGAGCCGATACGGTGACGGCTTCGGTGGCGGGAGTGACGGCCACGACCAACTTCAATCTGACGAACGCGTCGGGGCCCGCGGCATCGATCACGGCGACGAGTGGATCCCTGCAAAGCGCGAGTGTAAGCACGGCGTTTGGGGCGCCGCTGGTGGCAACGGTTGTGGATAGCAACCAGTATCCCGTGACAGGCGCAACGGTTACCTTCGCGGCTCCGGCGACGGGGGCGAGCGGCGCGTTCGCAAATGGAACGGGCACGGACACGGAGATGACAAACTCGAGTGGCGTGGCCACCTCGGCGATATTCACCGCCAACGGGACGCCCGGAGGCTATGCCGTGGCGGCTACGGTTGGGGGAGTAGCGACGCCAGCCAACTTCAGTCTGACAAATGTAACCGGAGCGGTGATAGCGATTACGGCGACGAGCGGAACGCCGCAAAGCGCGGCCGTTGACGCGGCGTTTGGCGCGCCGCTGGTGGCGACAGTGGTGGACGGAAATCAGAACCCGGTGGTCGGGGCGACGGTGACGTTCGAGGTTCCGGCGGCGGGAGCGAGTGTGACATTCGCAGGCGGAGTGAACACGGCGACAACCAATGCGAGCGGCGTAGCCACTTCGGCGGCGTTCACTGCCAATGGATCGGTCGGAACCTACACGGTGACGGCTACGGTTGCATCGGGGGCGGAGCCGGCTAACTTCGTTTTGACCAACACGCCGATCAGTTACGCGTTCTATTTGAGCGGGCTGGAGGCTATCAACTTTGGTCCGAATTTCTACGCGCTCGCGGGGTCGGTCACCGTCGATGGCAATGGCAACGTCCTGGGCGGCGAACAGGACTATAACGACGGATCGGGACTGACGTCACCGCAGCCTTCCGGCGACACCATCTTGCCGGGAACCGCCGCGCTGACAGTGGATCCTACCACCGGCCAGGGCACACTCACGCTGACGACTAACAACGCGAGTTTGGGCGTGGGCGGCGTCGAAACTCTCGGCGTCCAGTTTGTGAACACGAACCACGCGCTCATCGTTCAGTTTGATGGGTCGGCAACCTCCAGCGGAAGCATGGACACGCAGACGCTGTTGAGCGCGCTCAACGACGGGAACTATGCCTTCACTTTTTCTGGAGTGGACCCGGAGTTTGAGTCGATTGTGTTCGGAGGCGTATTTTCAATCTCGAACAACGGCACCACCCTGGCTGGCACTTTCGACGTGGATGATTTCGGAGCCCCCGTTTCGACTCCGACGCTGGGAACGTCTTTCAGCGGAACGATCAGCGGACCCGATGCTTTCGGGCGGGGCACGATCACCAGCTCCCTTCCCGTAGCCTCACTCAACTATTACGTGGTGGGTCCAGAGGCACTGCGGATCATCGATGTGGATACCAGCGATTCGGGCGTCGGCTCGGTGTTCGGCCAGGGTACGGGCACTTTCAACCCCGGGTTGCTGGGAAGCTCCGTGTTCGGGGTCGAAAGCAACTCGTTAGGAAGTCTCTATGCTGCGGCAGGCATGTTTACAACGGACCCGGCCAGCCTCACATTTAACGGGGTCGCGGATGACAATGAATTCGACAATGGCGTTATTGTTCCGAGGGCCCCTATCTCGGGCAGCTACGCCGTTGCGAGCAACGGGTACGGCAACCTGACGATCACGGCCGGAGACTTGGGCGACGTCAGCGTCCTCGGGATCTATATGACGGACCCACTTCTCAACCTGAATGATCCGAATAACACTACCAGCGGATTGGGAGGGGCTCTGGTTACCGACCTGGATGGCTTTACTCTCAATGGCACCGGGGTCCTGACTCCGCAAACAGACACTTTAACTGCCGACTTTGCCGGCAACTACGCCTTTGGAGCGCAGGCTTACAGCGACGCCCGCGGGCCGACCCTGGGTTGGGAGTTCGACTTCGTAGGGCAGGGACTGGTTACCGAGCCGAGTGGTGTTTTGAGCGGAGCCGCCGGACTCCTCAGCGATCCTTCCTTCATCTTCAACGCCACGCCGCCAGACGGTACCGATACCGCGCAGTTCTCGGGAACCGTATCGCCTGATCCACTCACCGCCGGGCGCTATAAAATTCGGCTCGGCGTAACCATTACTGGTGACCCCGATTACGCCGTAGTCATCTATCAGGCTAGTGGCGGGCAGTTGTTCTGGCTGGACGTCGATGAAAGTGGCCTGAGTGTATTCCTTGGATCAGTCGAGCAGCAGGGTTCTCTAACCGCCTTACCGGCAGCGCGAAAGGCCGCGGCGAAGACCAGAGCGAAACCGAACCAGTAGACGGCAACTGGGCGAAGGGGACATGGCCAGAAGGCCACGCCGTTTACCCTCATTTTGGGAGGGCGGTTTGAAGGGCAGAATTCTAAGTGGGAGATTGTTGAATACGGAGGTCGCCATGAAACTTCCTCGGGTAGTGTTGCTCTCGTTGGTTGTGATGGCAGCGCCTGCCCTGTCTTCGGCTCAGGATGCAACCGGAAGAATCTTCGGAACAGTCTACGACCAGCAAGGAGCGGTGATCCCCGCTGTGCAGATTACTGTGACCAACATGGCCATCCATGCCGAGCACGTCGTAACCACCAACAAAGAGGGAACCTTCCAGCTGCTGTCGCTGCCCATCGGCACTTATAAGGTCACAGCCGAGCACACTGGCTTTCGGACGGTGGTGAGCCAAGATCAAAAGCTGTTGATCAACCAAGCGCTCCGCATCGATTTCAAGATGGAGGTGGGCGCGGAAAATCAGACGGTCGACGTTGGAGCCGAAGCGGCGCCGGTGGAAACCGTCAACCCAACTCTCGGCCAGTCGATCACGGGACGAACCCTAACCGACATGCCCTTGAACGGTCGCGACATGCTCGATCTGGCTTTGCTTCAGCCCGGGGTAACGGAAAGCAACGACGACAATGCGGGCGCGGGCAATTACAGCATCGCCGGCGGACGCACCGACTCGGTCACGTTTCTGCTCGATGGCGGAAACAACAACGACTTGCTGGATAACAGTAACGTGCTCGATCCCAATCCCGATGCCATTGCCGAGTTCCGGATTCTGACCAGTGATTACACGGCTGAATACGGACGCAACGGCGGCGGGATCATCAGTATCGTGACCAAATCCGGCACCAACCAGATCCACGGAAGCCTTTTCGAATTCATCAGGAATGGGGATTTCGACGCCAACGACTATTTCAACAAGGCGCAGGTCCCCCCACTTCCGCGGCTCGACCTCAAGCGTAACCAGTTCGGAGCGACGCTGGGTGGGCCGATCATCAAGGATAGGGCGTTCTTCTTCCTCGCGTACCAGGGACAGCAACAGATTAAGGCGAGTCCGATCATCGATTCGCCAGTTTTCACCCCGGCGGAGTTGCAGGGAAATTTTTCTACCGCTGATAACGGCGCTCCCGATCCGAACGTCGTGACCTTCCTGACCGCCAATCCCTGGTTTACGACTCCGAACGGGAGTGTGGCCAACGCCATCATCGATCCCACGAAGATCGACCCCATCGCACAGGCATACATCAAAGCCGGCTTAATTCCAACCGCTCCCAATGGTCTGCTTTCCACGAATGAAACCGCCGACGACAATCGCAACGAATTGACCACCAAGTTTGATTTCAACCTCAACGCCAAAGACAAGCTTTCAGCCACCATTGGTTGGAACCGTGCTGGCGATCCGTACTACGGAACTCTAAACCCCGCTCCGTTCGCCACCGTCCCTGGCTTCCCCGCCATTGATAAGAAGACTTTTTACTTCGTAAACCTGGGATACACTCGGATCTTTTCGCCGACCGTGCTCAATGAATTTCACTTCGTTGCCCACCGCACTAATTTCTTATCGGACACGCCGGGGAACAATCTGCCCACCGGCCCGCAACTTGGCATCGACATCACTCCCGACCTAGCCACCGGTCCTACCAACATTTACTTCGATAACGGCTTTCAGATTGGCCCCAGCGAAAACGGTCCGACACGCTATATCGAAAACACCTTCTCATGGACGGACGCGGTTTCCTGGACGCGAGGAAAAAACAACTGGAAGTTTGGCGCTGGATTCTCGCCTTACCAGGAGAATCTGGACTACGGATACTACTTGAATGGGGAGTTGGATTTTTACTCTGACAATATCGTGGGTTCGGGAAATGACTATGCGGATTTTCTGCTCGGGACCCCGGACGCGTACTTTCAGAACGCACTGGCTCCTTCCAACATTCGCAGCAAGAGCACTTATTTATTTGGCCAGGACGAGTGGCACGCGCTCAAGAACCTTACGCTAACGTTAGGGCTGCGCTACGAATACAACACCCCCAAGTACGACACCGAGGGGCGTACTTTTTCGGTAATTCCGGGGCTGCAGTCGCGACGATTTGTCAATGCACCGCCAGGACTGGTGTTTCCGGGCGATCCCGGCGCCCCCACCGGGACGAACTTCCCCGACAAGAAAAACTTCGCGCCGCGCTTCGGATTTGCCTGGGACCCGACGGGAACGGGCAAGACCAGCTTGCGCGGCGGCGTCGGCATTTTCTACGACATCCTGAAGGGCGAGGATAATCTTCAGTTCAACGGGCAGCCGCCGTTCGTGGGCTCGGCGGGACTCTACTACACTTCTCCTAACTACCTGCCGCCTACTTGTGTCAACAGCAGCCGCGGTTGTCAAGTGACAGGGCCACTGACGTATATGAGTAATCCCTTCCAGAATGCATGCAACTTTGACGCAAACGGGAACTGCACAAGTTTAGGTGTGGCCAATACTTTTCCGTCGAAGCCGCCTGCCTCGAACGTCGATTTTACGCCGTTTCTGCCGGTCAACACCACCGGCTCGATCTACCTTGACGACCCGCGCCTGCGCACTCCCTACGTCTACCAATACAACCTGAGCCTGCAGCGCAATCTAATCGCCGACACGGTTCTGGAAGCCAACTATGTGGGCAGCACAGGGCGTGGGTTGACGTCGCTCAAAGATATCAACCCCATGGTGCTGGGCACTACAAATCGATTGCTAAATGGCAGCAGCGACAACTGCGCAAGCTATGTGGGTGTCGTCTGCTACGGCCCTCTTCCTGAATTCCAGAACGTATCCAATGCGAACTATAACGCCTTCGAAGTGAGCCTGACACGGCAACCCAAAGGTTCGCGATTGGGGACGGTTTACTACACCCTCGCTTATACCTACGGCCATAACCTCGACAATGCGTCTGGCTTCGAGCAACGCAATTCCAGTGTGCCCACCTACAACCCGCGTCTTTTCTACGCTTCCGGTGACAGTGACGTTCGCCACCGCATCAGCCTCAGTGGTGGATGGGATGTGCCGTTTGATCGGGTGTGGGCCTCGGGGCCAAAGCGCCTCACCAAGGGCTGGAGCATCTACCCCATTTTTACCTATCGAACCGGATTTCCAATCGACATTCTATCCGGGCAATACGGGTTGCCAGATTCCTCTGACCCTCTCAACCCCGGTTCCTCGGGCGCGGGCGATCCTTATATTACGCGCGCCGCGGTGGTTGGCCCGATAAGGACGTTTAATCCCGGGAAGGTGCGCACGATTAATGAAATTACCTACGGCACCAACCCCATCACTGGCGGCTGCCAGATCACGACCACTCCGGTCACCGGCAACTTTATCTTTGACCCTAATAGTTTTTCCGACGTGCCACTAGAAAACAACGATTACTATGACGGAGGCACTCCCAATCCTTGTTTCCCGCAACTTGATCCGGTGAATAATCCGGCCGACCGAACCTACGGCGTCGCCCGCAATTTGCTGCGAGGTCCGACCCTGGTCAATCTCGACTTAGGGCTCGCCAAAACTACTATGTTGACGGAGCGGTTCACGCTGGAGTTTCGCGCCGAGTTCTTCAATGCTTTGAATCATCCCCAGTTCGCTCAACCAACCTACGCCGACGGCACGACAAATATTGACGGTCCAACGTTTGGCCAGATCACCGCAACCGGCAGCTTTCGTGGGGCGACTCCCCGCATCGGACAGTTTGCTCTGCGACTGACGTTCTAAGTTCACACGCTATCATTATTATTCGCCAGCGGCTGCTTGGGCTCTTGCGAGAGAAACCTGACGACGGGCTGGAAGCTGCGGCAGCGCCGACATCAGACGGCGCGTGTAAGGGTGAGCGGGCGCGGTGAAGATCTGTTCGGTCGGGCCGCACTCGACGATCTGGCCTTCGTGCAGGATGGCGATGCGCTGGCAAATGCCGGCCACCGAAGGCAGATCGTGCGAGATGTAGAGGATAGACATGCCGATCTCGCGATTCAGCCTCGCGAACAATTCCAGAATTTCGGATTGCGTGATCACGTCAAGCGCGCTGGTCGCTTCATCGGCGATCAGGAGCGCGGGACGGTGCGTGATGGCCATGGCGATGAGCACGCGCTGCGCCTGGCCGACGCTCAGTTGGGAAGCATATTTGCGCAGAAAATCTTCATTCTCGTCGTGCTTATCCTTATCGCTATCCTTGTCGCTCAGCAGCCTGACGCTTTGCAATGCGGACTGGATGGCGTGGTCGCAATCTTCGCTGGTGGCGTTGCGGTCGCTGTGCGCGCGCCAAGCTTCCCTTAGTTGCGTACGGATTCGGAGCGCGGGATTGAGCGAAGCCAGAGGACTCTGCAGCACGAGACTTAGGGAGCGTCCGCGCAAGCGGCGCAATTCCCCTTCGCGCATGGCCAGCAGATCGGCGCCCTCGAAGAAAATGTTGCCCTCTACGCGGGCGCGCTGGCGGCCGAGTAATCCGAGGATGGCCAGCGCGAGCGTGCTCTTGCCCGAGCCGCTTTGGCCGACTAGGCCGACTACTTCGCCACGCGCGATTTCGAGCGAGATTCCTCGGAGTACGGGAGCTCTGCCGGGATAGCGCACGGTCACTTGCGCGGAGAGCAGGTTTTGGGAAGTGTCCGGCTTTTTCGGATTCATAAATATCAACTCGGTTATCGGCTCGCTCGCGTGCTCGCGTTCAAGATGAGGCGCTCGGCGTTCCAGAACGTCTGCGGGGAAAGGATTCCGGGGTCTGCGCCTTCGACCGCGGCGGAGACGGCGGACAGCGCGTTCTGATTGACCAGATAAACAAACGGCGCCTGTTCCGCGACGATTTCCTGCACCCGATCGAAGCTTTCTTTGCGCTTCTTCGGATCGGCGGTGGAGGCTTGCGCGCGCATCAAGCGGTCAATCTCCGCTTCCCATGCGGTTTCCGGGGATTTCTGCTGCGGGTTCCAGGCGTGATCTTCGGCCGAGC
The DNA here is from genome assembly GCA_036521955.1 of Terriglobales bacterium. Taxonomy (GTDB): domain Bacteria; phylum Acidobacteriota; class Terriglobia; order Terriglobales; family Acidobacteriaceae; genus Acidiflorens. Next base: position 6,073 of record DATDGS010000050.1, on the reverse strand, counting down.
TCAGCCAGATGTTCATCTGTCCATTGGGATCGAGGTCGACGTTGCGGAAGCCGAGCATCGCGGCTTCGTAATTGAATTTCTGCGAAATGCGTTCGATGAGCGAGGGGAAGTCGAGCGTCACCACGTTGACCTTGATGCCGAGCTTGGTGAGATCCTCTTGCACCATCACGGCCATACGCTCTCTGGGCTTGCTGCCCGCGTTGGTGACGATGGAAAACTCCACCGGGTTGCCACTCTTATCGAATAAAGCCCCGTTTTGCAGGTGGAAGCCATCAGCTTGCAGGCGTTGAAGGGCGGCGTCAGGACGGTACGGTTCGGCTTTGAGCTTGCGGTTGAACCAAAATTTGTTGGCGGGCGAAACCGGGCCGACGGCGGGTTGAGCATGACCATTGAAGACCACGCGGCTCAGGTCGTCGCGGTTGATGGCCTGAGAAATCGCGAGCCGAAAATTGGCGGAGCGGAACCAGGCGCGCTTGTACTCCGGGATCGGAGCGCTCGCTACCTGGTTGAACCACATGAAATCGGAATCGAGCGAAGCTCCGGCATCGTGCGCAAGACCCGGCGAACTGGCGGCTAGGCGGTCGAAGTAGTCGCTGTCGATGACGTTGATCAGGTCAAGTTCACCGCGCTTGAAGCGCAGCATTTCCACGTCGCGATTCGATTGAATGTCGAGACGGATGGAATCGAGATAGGGCAAGCGGCGCCCTTGGGAATCTTTTTTCCAGTAGTTGGGATTGCGGCGCAGGAGCACGCTCGATCCCGCTTTGTATTCCGCGACCATGAATGGACCAAGCACGGCCGCTTCTTTCTTTGGATTTGGAGAATGCGCGGACATGATGGCCACCTGATCGAAAAGGCGATCGAGTCCGGCAATGGGTGCGGGAAACGTGATGGAGATCTGGTCCAGCGCGATGATTTTTGTGCTGACCGCGCCGCTGCCGGAGCGGAATGCGTCCCCGGTCGAGGAGTGGAGCGCGGGATCCATCAGCCGTTGCATGGTAAAGGCAACGTCCTCGGAGGAAAACGGGGTGCCGTCGGAGAACGTAATGCCGCGGCGGAGCTTGAAAGTGATCCGTTTGCCGTCTTGCGATATCTTCCACGACAGGGCCAGTTCGGGTTCGAGGTCTTGCGTGTGGCGATTGACGCGCACCAGCACACCACCCGTCAGATAGCGGATGGAAAGAGAGGAGTCGTCGTCGACCAGGAGCGGATCGAACGTCTTCGGCTCGGAGCGCAGACAAAAGCGGAGCTCGCCGCCGTTTTGCGCGACGACTGAGCCGGAGAACACGATCAGGCAAAGAAGAGCGCTATAGAGAAAAAAAAGAAACCGTAGAAATGCACGGCGGCCGGTCGTAGCAGTAGTCGTAATCGTATTCGTATTCGTGTTCATGCTCATGCAGGTAACTCCTCGTGAGAGAAGAGCATCTGAAACGACGTCAAGACAACGATCAGAAGCAGTAGAGGCACCAGCCGCCACGGTTCTTCGCGGAACGAAATCAGGCCTTCCAGTTCGCGCAGAAGACTTCCCCAAGAAGGCAGCGGTTCAGCAACGCCCAAGCCGAGGATGCCGAGGTTTGCCTCGCTCAGAATAAAAACCGGAATCGATATCCAGAATTGCGCATAGAGGACCGGCTTCAGGTTGGGCAGCACATAAACCAGGAAGAGTCGCGGGCCGTGCAAACCCGAGGCGCGCGCCTGCAAGACAAAATCGGAGTTACGCAAAGCATCGGCGCTGGTCGAAAGCACGCGGGCCGAGGCGGCCCAGCCGAGCAGGCCGAGGATGAGAAACGTAATCAGAACCGAGACCAGCGGAGAAACGTTCAGCGGCAAAAGTGCACGCACTGTGATCAGCAGGAAGAGCCAGGGCAGAGAAAGAAAAAGGTCGGTAAAACCTCTGGCGAGACGCAGCCAGATTCCGCCCAAGTATCCTGCGAGTCCGCCGACCAGCGCGGCCAATACGGTAGAGACCAGAGCCGCCGCGGGTGCGAGCAGGAGTGAGAGGCGCGTTCCATAGAGCACGCGGGCGAAGCGGTCGCGGCCGATTTCGTCGGTGCCGAGCAGGTGCTGGCGCGACGGAGGAGCGCTGGGGGCTTCGCGAAACTGTTTGGCGTATCCGGCGGGGGCCAGCCAATTGGCGGCGAGCGACACCGCGCACACGGCGATTACCACGATACACGCCAGTTTGCGGGCTCGGTTCATAGGACGTTAACGATTACCGAGCTTCGCTCGGCGGACGGACGAATGCGTCCGTCGCTACGCAACATGTAGATCATTACATCGGCCCCCGAGTTTGCCAGCAAGGTTACTAGAGTAACCAGCACGGTAAGGTTGACCAGCAGGGGAAGATCTCTCGAAAGCGCCGCCTGCCAGGCGAGTTGACCAATTCCAGGCAGTCCGCATAACGATTCGACGGGAATGCTTGCACCCAGGGCGATGCTGACGGTGATGCCGGCGAGAGCGATCATCTGCGGACCGGCGACGGGAAGCACATGGCAGGCGAGAATGCGCGCTTCGCCGAGTCCGCGGGCTCGGGCGGCGGTGATGTGCGGCAAAGCATAGGCCTTGACCAGAAGGTTGCGCGAATAGCGGTAAATCTTGGGGAACACGATCAGGGCGATGGCGAGATATCCGGGAGCATTGAGGATCACCGAAAGCAAAGCCAGCACCGCCGCGGGAATGCAGAGGAACGCACCGCTGACCGAGGTCCCAAGAATTTCAAAAGCCGGGGCACGCCAGAGGCAGGCGGTGAAGGCGAGAATCGAGGCCAGCAGCCACGCCAGCAAGAGACCAATGCCAGCCACGCGCACGGTTACGGGCCAGCGCTCGCGCAGAAGAGTTTGCACGGGTTGGCCGAGAGTGTGAGAGGTGCCGAGATTGCCGTGCACCGCGCCACGGAGATAGCCCGCGTAAAAGCTGAGAATGTTGTGTTCCCCAGCGCGCGACTGCCGCAAGGCGCGCACACTTTCTGCATTCAGGCTCGGATCGAGTTCGCGTTCGTCGGCATCGAAGCCGGGAGCCAGGCGCACCAGCGTGGCGGAAAGCAGTCCGCCCAGTAAGACGAGCGCGGCGATGGCTCCAAGGTGCCGGGCGATTTTCCAGAGCAGCATTTTCCACGGCAGCATTTCCCGGATAGTAGTTCAGTATCTGGAAAATCAACCACTTACCTAGGTAACCGCGGATGCGGAAGGTAGCAGTATGCGGCTCGAGATGAAAAGCTCACCCCGGCGCCACTCTGAAGGTGGTTACTTCGGTGTATGGGGCAGTACTGAACCATCGTCGATTTGAGTGAGGTTGTGGCAGCATCATGGAGAGTGCGCGTATGTAATTGCCTGTAGTCAACACCTGAAGTTAGTGGATACGGTGGTTGCAGCGTAAAAAGTTACACTCCCCTTGAGCCAACGACAAAGAAATGCCAATTTCATCGAAGACCGCGCCAGCGGAGAGAGCGCAGAAATCCGTGACTGAGAGCCTAGCATGCGATGGCTCAGCCCGGGCGGGCGAGGCCAGTCTTCAACACGCTCTTTGGCCCAGCATTCTGGACCAGTTGCAGGACGCGGTCTTCACCAGTGATTTGTGTGGAATTATCACCAGCTGTAACCAGGGTGTGGGTCGATACGGTTTTGCGCCGAAGGAACTGGTTGGCCGGAAGATCGCCGATTTCTATGGCATTGGGCAGCAAGCGTTTCTCGACAGCGGCGCAATTGCCACGGTTCTCGAGAAAGGGCGGTTCGAGGGCGAACTGTGCTGCCGCACCAAGTCTGGCCAGAACGTCGATGTTCACCTTTGTTTGACGCTGCTGCGCGATTCGAACGCAGCTCCTGCAGGCATTTTGGGTTTCTCGATTGCGATCCGCGAGAAGAGGCTTCTGCAGAGTGCGTCTTCGCCCAGGCAAGCTGCAGCGGCTGCGGTCCCTTTGGCGCGGCGTGAAATCGGCGGAACACAATTTCTGATTGCCAGCCCGATCATGCATAAGTTCATGGGCATGGTGGATCGAGTGGCCGGACACACCGAGACCGTGCTCGTGACGGGCGAGACTGGCACCGGCAAGGAGTTAGTTGCGCGTACTATCCACGATTCCTCGCATCGGCACAAACATGCATTGGTGGATATCAACTGCGCCGCCCTGCCCGAACATCTGGTGGAGAGTGAATTGTTCGGCTACGAGAAGGGAGCTTTCAGTGGCGCGGATTCCTCGAAGTCCGGTTTGTTCGAACTGGCTGACAAGAGCACGATTTTTCTTGACGAAATTGGCGAACTGCAGCCGCAAGTCCAGGTGAAACTGCTGCGCGTTCTGGACGGCGCGCCGTATTACCGTTTGGGTGGAAATCGAAAAATCACCGTCGACGTGCGGGTGGTTGTCGCCACCAACCAGGATCTTGAGCTGGCGGTAAAAGAAGGCCGTTTCCGCAAGGATCTTTTCCACCGCCTGAGCCAGTTCCATTTGCGCGTTCCGCCATTGCGCGAGCGTTCCGAGGATATTGCCGCGCTGGCCCGCCATTTCCTGTCGCTGAAAGCGCCGAGTAAAGTTTTTACCGGAGACGCGCTGGCTGCTCTGCAGGCCCATCCTTGGCCGGGCAACATCCGCGAACTGAGGAATCTGGTCGCGAAACTCGCGATGGGTGCGGAGGACCGGCAGATTACAGGTACCGAAGTTGCAGCCGGGTTGTGTGGGGAAAGTGCGGCCTCAATCCAAGCCAGCGGCGCGGTGCCGCTCGGTAACCTGGAAAACATGGAAGAGCAGATGATCATTCGCGCTCTGGAGCAAAGCGGCGGGCATCGTGCCCAGGCCGCCGATCAGCTCGGGATTTCCCGTCGTACCCTCAGCCGCAAATTGCGCGAGTATGACATTGACGTGCCTTCGGGCGATGGCTCGGCAAAGCTCGGTGTCATCCTTGGGGATCAGCAGAAATTCTTCCGCGCGAAAGTCAACCTGTCCGTAACCCTGAGGAATGCGCAAGGCAAGGAATTGCAGGTGCAGGCGCTCAACCTGAGCACGGGAGGCATGGGGCTCGATGTGGTGAGCGATGCGACCGGGTTTACGGGATTGGTCGACGTCAGTTTCCTGTTGCCAGAGAGCGAGATCGTGATTCAGGCGAAAGGCCGGTTGGTGTGGTCCGATGCCGGAGGCAGAGCTGGCTTGCGATTTGTGGTGGTCGAGCCCGCGCTGTTCGAGCAACTACAACATTGGACGAATCGGAAAATGAAGGACGAAGGGTGGGAGATTCCTTCCTGAGCTCACGGGGAGAACGGGGAAGAGCGGGGAACGAGGAAACTTTGAAAGTCACTGGCCAGGTTGCGAAAGGTTACGTCTCGGTGCCCGAATCCTTTCCTGCCTGTTATCAATGAATTTCAGTGGATATTCCCTTGCTCTTGCGCTTCGGAATTGTAACCCGTCCCCGGGGAGGAGCGGTCCGAGATGAAAACTCGCCCTCAATCCTGGCGGGGCATGAGCGCGGCGCCGCGCCTTTTTATCGCCGTGGTCGTGCTCTGTGGGATGACGGTCCTGACCTATTCGGTGCTGCACGGCCGGAGCGAGAATCCCTATAAATTCTTCTGTTATCTGGTAATTGCGCTGGCGGCCTCGCGGCTCAAGGTGAAATTGCCCGGCATCACCGGAACGATGTCGGTCAACTTTCTATTTCTGCTGCTGGGTGTGCTGGAACTGAGCTTGTCGGAAGCTATGGTGATGGGCTGCGCGGCGGTCGCGGTGCAGTGCTTCGATCGCCACCGTCCGAATCCGATTCAAGTCGCCTTCAACGTCTGCTCGACCGCTTTGGCGATCGCGGTGACCTTCGCGACGTATCGCTACGCATTGTCGCATCGCGCGGTCGGTAAACCCGCTGTATTGCTGTTTCTGGCGGCGTCAGTTTACTTCGTGGCCAATACACTTCCGGTGGCGGCCGTCATTTCGTTGACGGAACGAAAGTCGGTGCGCAAGATCTGGTCGGAGTGCTACTTCTGGAGCTTCCCCTACTACCTGGTGGGTGCGGGCGTGGCCGGCATGATGAGCTGGCTGCACGGCTTTACCGACTGGCAGACATCGTTGTTGACGCTCCCGGTGGTGTACTTGATC